>NZ_JBHTZE010000026.1:0-1101 GCF_042790415.1 Microbacterium sp. NPDC056736 | reverse complement strand
GGGTCATTTTGCCGAGTTCCTTAACGAGAGTTCTCTCGCACACCTTAGGATTCTCTCCTCGCCTACCTGTGTCGGTTTGCGGTACGGGCACCTTACATCTCACTAGAGGCTTTTCTTGGCAGCGTGGAATCAGGAACTTCGGTACTATATTTCGCTCGCCATCACAGCTCAGCCTTAATGGAAACGGGATTTGCCTATTTCCCAGCCTAACTGCTTGGACGCGGATATCCAACAGCGCGCTTACCCTATCCTTCTGCGTCCCCCCATCGTTCAAACGATGTATAGGTGGTACAGGAATATCAACCTGTTGTCCATCGCCTACGCCTTTCGGCCTCGGCTTAGGTCCCGACTAACCCTGAGCGGACGAGCCTTCCTCAGGAAACCTTAGGCATTCGGTGGACGGGATTCTCACCCCTCTTTCGCTACTCATACCGGCATTCTCACTTCTAAGCGCTCCACCAGTCCTTCCGGTCTGACTTCAACGCCCTTAGAACGCTCTCCTACCATCGACACCATACGGTGTCAATCCGCAGCTTCGGTGATACGTTTAGCCCCGGTACATTTTCGGCGCAGAGTCACTCGACCAGTGAGCTATTACGCACTCTTTAAATGGTGGCTGCTTCTAAGCCAACATCCTGGTTGTCTAAGCAACTCCACATCCTTTTCCACTTAACGTATACTTTGGGACCTTAGCTGGCGGTCTGGGCTGTTTCCCTTTCGACTACGGATCTTATCACTCGCAGTCTGACTCCCAAGGATAAGTCATCGGCATTCGGAGTTTGACTGAATTCGGTAACCCGGTAGGGGCCCCTAGTCCAATCAGTGCTCTACCTCCGAGACTCTTACCTTGAGGCTAGCCCTAAAGCTATTTCGGAGAGAACCAGCTATCTCCAGGTTCGATTGGCATTTCACCCCTACCCACACCTCATCCCCGCACTTTTCAACGTGCGTGGGTTCGGGCCTCCATTCAGTGTTACCTGAACTTCACCCTGGACATGGGTAGATCACCTGGTTTCGGGTCTACGACCACGTACTAAACGCCCTATTCAGACTCGCTTTCGCTGCGGCTCCGCCTCTTCAGCTTAACCTCGCACGGGATCG
>NZ_JBHTZE010000025.1:0-1116 GCF_042790415.1 Microbacterium sp. NPDC056736 | reverse complement strand
TCTCCCCGAACCGGTCCTGCGACCGCTTGTCCTTGATGTTCGCCAGGAACAGGTGTTGCGCCTGGTCGTACATCTCCAGCGGCACCATGGCCGGACGCTGCGTCGCCCCCCACAGACCCGACCCCAGGGACCGGCCCTTGGTCCAGATCCGGGTGAGGTCCCGCTTCATGTCCATCTCCCGGACCAGGGACACCACCTCATCATCGAAGATGATGTTGTCCCCCTTGACGTACAGCCGCTTGTGCATCTCCTTGAACACCCGCTCGTGCCGGATCTCGTCGGCCGCCGGATCGTTCGTGTGGTGCGGCCACACCACCCACCCGTTCACCTTGGGCATGCCCGGAGCACGCGGCGGAGGGGGAAACGTGAGCGTGCGCTTCCAGCGGTCGTGCTGGGCCAGGAACTCGCCCACGGTCTTGTCCTTGGCCTTCATGACCGTGATGTACCCGGTCAGGTCATCCGACACGGACCGCGCGAGGAGCTGGAGCGCAAGGCGCGTCTTGCCCGAACCGGTCGGGCCGATGAACGACACGTGCTCACCCGCGCCGTACTCCCACACCGAGGAGAGGAACCTACGCCGCTCGATCAGCCTCACGCTCTGGCTCGGTGCCGCCCGCGGCGCCCTGGTCCTGGCCATCCCCACCCCCCAGCTCCCCCACGCCGTACCGCTCCCGCAGCCTCAGCGCCTCGGACTCCCACTCGCCGCACACCTTCAGCAGCTCCGAGTACCGGCGCTTCCACGCGATGATCCGCGCCTCGGCCAGCACCAGCGCGTGCTGAGTCCGGCCGCACCGCACCAGCGCAGCCTCGTACGCGTCCTCGGACGACACCTCGGTGTCGTACTGCACCTCGTCAGACATGGGCCATCACCCGGGGCGTGGGGACCTGGCCGCGCTCGTGCTGGACGGGCGGCTCGGTCGGCGCCGGCCGCTGCTTGGCCATCGCGGCCCCGCGCTGGTCCAGGATCCGCTCGATGTCCTCACGGCTCTTGGCACCCATCATCTGCGCGATGTGCGGCGGCACCTTGCCCAGGAGGTGACCGAACTGGACGAAGGTCATGATGCCGACCCCGAGCACGCCGCCGACCGCACCCACGCCCCCGAGGCGCTCCAGCAC
>NZ_JBHTZE010000024.1:0-1142 GCF_042790415.1 Microbacterium sp. NPDC056736 | reverse complement strand
TAGTAGAACGCCTCACCCCCGAGCGACGTGCCGCCGCGGATCGTGATGTCGTTGAACTCCGCTGACCCGTTCTGGTCGAGGTGCCAGCCGGACACCCCGGGCACGTAGTTCGCGGACTCCAGGGTCCCGCGCACCGTGATGTCGTTGAACTCCGCCGATCCGTCGATCCGCACGCACCAGCCGGACGTGCCCGGCTGGAAGTCCGGAGACTGCAACGCGGGCCGGATCAGCACGATCCCGCCCGCAAGTTCGTCCTGGAACTGCACGACTCTCCCCCTCTACCGCATTGTCATGGTGCCGTACAGCCACGCCGTGGCCACCGAGCCCGGGACCCCGTTGACCCACTCGATCACGAGCGGCTGGGAGGGCTGCACCAGCGTCGACCCCGTAGCGGTCGACTGGTTGCCCATCCAGGACTGCGCGACCCGCTGTCCGCCAACGCCCCCCAGGAACACCCGCACCTGCGGGACGGGGGTCTGCGTGGGGTCCTGCGACGTGGCCACGTTGATGGTGGTCACCAGCCAGGTCCGGAACGACTCAGGGGCCAGCTGGACCACGCCGTGGCCGGACGCGTCCAGGGTCACCGACCCGGACGCGTCCAGCACTTGAGGCGCCGGCGTCGTCATGCCGCTCCCGTGAGCGCGGCCACGGCGTCCGGCCCGCCTATCGCCCCCACCGCCAGGAGGGCCACCGCGCTCATCCATTGGATCTTCCTGGCGTGCTGGTCCTGCGTGACCGCGATCGTCTTCACCTCCCGGCGGAGTCCGTCCACCTTGGTCTGGAGCGTGGCGAGCTGCGCCAGGACCGGGTCTCTCTGCTGCTGCGGGGACATGGGTCCCCCTTCTGTAGGACGGCTCAGGCCGTGGGCGAGATGATGAACCAGGCCACGACGGACGTGTCCGTCGCGTCCGCGGACGTGATGGTGAACGACGTGCCGGCCACCCGGGCGGTGACCCCGACAGCCTTGGGTGTGGTGACCGTTCCGAGGGACTGGACGGTGCACTGGATCCGGGAGTTCGCGGCCACCTTGTTGGTGGCCACCGTGACCGCACCCGCCACCAGGGTGGCCACGCCGCTGGTGGCGCCGGCGCCCTCGGCCACGGCCAGGCCCCCGCCGGCGGTGCCGATGCGGAGGGTGTCCT
>NZ_JBHTZE010000023.1:0-1154 GCF_042790415.1 Microbacterium sp. NPDC056736 | reverse complement strand
GTCCGCCCGCAACCTCCGCAAGCTGGAGACGGCACACAACCGGTTGATCACCATCCCCCGCTTCAGGCAGCGCGTGAACAGCACCCCCGCACCCAACCGGGTCAGCGTCACCGCGTCGATCAACTGGAACGGCTACAAGAACCGCACCGAGCACCGGTCGACCACCCTGGAAGGCATGCGACGCGTCATGGTCGCAGTCATCCGCGCGTGGACCACCGCCGGACCCGAGGCCGCCGCAGACACCCTCCAGCGCGGCGCCGCATCGGCCTACAACACCCAGAGCATCGCATTCGAGGGAAACGACGTAGAGGTGGACTTCCCGTGACAGACCGACCCACAGAACCCCACTGCTCTGCCCCCGGGTGCGGGCGCCCCGAGGAGCCCGACCACCTCGGACTCCGCCAGGGCCACCGATTCCGCCAGGTCATGGAAGTGCAGCCGCTCGCGGCCGATGCCACCATGCCCCGCATCGACATGCAGGCCCCCTACTGCTACGCCGCCTACCGCTTCGACCAGACGCCCCCCGAGATGATCTCCTGGGGATCCTGGGACGAAGCCCCCGGCCCGTTCGTGGAGGCGTACCACGCGGCCACCCACCAGGTGAGCTACATCCGCGTGCAGCACCAGTACTACGGGCCCATGAAGGTGAGCATCTGGCAGCGCCGCGCCGATGAGCACTACTCCCAGGCACCGCCGGCCGACGCGTACGCGCTGTACGTCGGCGACCCCAACGACACCATGCGCGCCGAACTGGCGGCACTCCGGGAACGCGCGGACAAGGGCTGCACCCACCCCGCCGGCGAACCGTGCTTCGGCAAGCCGCGCCCCGTCGACGGACCCGGCTGCACACCGACCATCGTGGAGGACTGACATGCCCAAGGAACGCTCCAGCGAGAAGAAGGCCGCGCGCCAGCTGGCCGCCGCCCGCGGCATCCCGTACACCGCAGCACTGCGCCTGCTGCGAGAGCAGCGGGACACCCCGCTCCCCGTGCCCACGGAGGCCGACCTCCTGACCGCCCTACGCGGCAAGGTGGCCGACGACGACCCCCCGCCGGCCGTCGTGCCCACCGAGGAAGAGCCCCCCGGCGCCTACTGCGCCTGTGCCGACCCGGCCTGCCCCACCGCCGACGGGCAGTACTCGCACTGAACATGGA
>NZ_JBHTZE010000021.1:0-1364 GCF_042790415.1 Microbacterium sp. NPDC056736 | reverse complement strand
GTACCCGGGGAGCACCTGGCGGGGGGAGGGGTACTCCCCGTGGTGGATGCCGCCGGTCTCCTTGAGGTGGGAGTGCGCCACCTGCACCGCGCCGATCGCGGCCAGGTAGGCGCCGTTCGCGTCCAGGGTGAGGGCCTCGCGGTCGGCGGGGATCTCGTGGATGCCGATCCAGTTCCAGTGCGGGATGTAGACGTCCCGGGACGGGGGGGTGACCGGCGCCCGCCAGAACGGCTCACGGCCGTAACGGGCGGGGGGGGTCTGGCGTTCCAGGATGGAGAGGGCCGGGAACATCGGCGGCTGGTCGTCGTCGTTGGGTTCGGGTGACATGTGAGTGTCGATCACAGGTCTGCCTCTTTCGGGTCACTTGGGAGTGATGGGTGTTTCGGACTCCAGAGCGACGCGTACGAGGAGTCGTACGGCGGCGGCCTTGGAGATGCCGAAGCGCTGCGCGGTCCGCTCGATCTGTGCCTTTTCCTGTGCGGTGAACAGGCACGTGATGGGGTGGTCCAGCCGTTCGGCCGGATCTTTGAAAGGGCGGGCCAGCCGCGCGTCCTGCTGCACGTCCTTGAGCCCGGGCGGCCTGGTCGCGACGGGCGGCTTGGTGGCCGGGGGCTTGGGCTTGGGGTCCGCCGGCGGCTTGGGCTTGCCCGTGAGCCGGGTCTTCACCCGGGCGCGCATGGACGCCATGGTGAACCCGCGGGGGTCGATCTTGCCCGGCTGCCACTCAAGGTGCCCGATCACGGAGCCCTCGTTCCACCCGTGGTGCCGGCACACCGCGGCGGCGGCCCGCTCGATCGCTTCGAGCTGCACCGCGGGCCACGGGTCCTTGCCGTCCCCGAGGTTCTCGCACTCGAACCCGTAGAAGCGCCGGTTGCCGTCGGTGTTCGCCTCGTTGTCCGCGGGCAGTGCCGTCTCTGCGACGACCGCGCGCAGCACATCGTCGTCCCCGAGCCCGGCATGGTTGGCGCGGCCGTAGCCCACCAGGTGCACCTTGCCGTCCTTGGTGATCACGCCGTGGCAGAGCGGCCCGGGTAGACCCTCGTAGCCCTTGCGGCAGATCTCCACGGTCTTGGCGCTGCCCTTGGTCACGGTGTGGTGGATCATCACACCGTTCACGGGCCCCCAGGGCCCCTTGTGGTTGCGGTTGTGGCTGGCGGGGGACTTCCCCTCGGTCTTGACCTCGACCACGGTCAGGCCCTCGGCCCGCAGTGCCTTGGCGAACTCCGGGTAGCTCATCGGATCGGCCATGGTGATCAGTCCTCGTCCACGCGGGAGCCGAACCAGCCGTTCACCAAGCCGGACCTCGTCCTCACCGACACCCACGGCAAGAAGTACGACCTGCGCAAGCGGACCAAGGGCAAGCC
>NZ_JBHTZE010000020.1:0-1409 GCF_042790415.1 Microbacterium sp. NPDC056736 | reverse complement strand
AGGTGTCGCTGGACTCGGCGCCGGCCCCCTTCTTGTCCGTGCTCTCGGTGGCGCCGGCGTCGTCGGCGCGCTCCTGGGGCGCGGGGTGGAACGGGCGGCTGATCAGGGAATCGATCTTGCCCAGGAGGGTGTCCAGCTTCCCCTCCAGGCCGGTCACCTTGGCCTCCAGGCGGTCCGCCCGGTCGGTGTCCCCCTCCTTGCGTGCCTCGGCGGCCTCCTCCTTGGTGTCCTTGATCTCCTCCTTGACCTCGGCGGCCTCCTCCTTGACCTCGGTCGCGGCCTCGGTGCCCGGGGGGTTCTCGGTGCCGTCGCTCTTGGTGGTCATGGCGTCCTTTCCTGGTGCAGATCGGTCGGGGGCGCACAGGGCGCCGGGGTGAGGGCGGCGCCCCCGAGGTAGACCAGCACGGCCGTGCTGGCCACCGCGAGGACGGCCGTGAGCGCGCGCCGGATCACGGGTGTGCACGCCGTGTGGACGGGCCGGGGGGCCGTGTGGGCTTCACGTTGACAGGGATCGGCTTGACGCCCGCGGCCCGGGTGAGCGCCTGTACGTGCTCGAACACCAGTTGAAGACCGGACGGGGGCGCGCCGTACGTCATGGAGCCCTCCACGCACACCACGACGAACTCCGCCAGGGGCAGGCCGGCCTTGCGTGCGCCCTCCTCCCAACGGTCCTGGAGCACGGGCCCGGCGGGGATGCGGACGGTGTGGTCGCCCAGCAGGAATTGCAGGGTCTCATCCGCGCTCTTGCCCAGCCGCGCGGCCAGGTCGTGCACGCGTTGGTGCGTGTCCACGGACACGCGGATGCTCTTGTACTGCGGCTCGGTTGCCATGGCCGGGACCCTACTCATGTGCGTGCATCCTGTCTACGCGGTGTGCACTAGGTCAGGCGTAAGCGATCCATGACCAGTTGGTGAGCGCGTTCGTGGAGCGGTACGCGCGGATGGTGAAACCGGTTGTGGTCACGCTGTCGACATAGCCACGAATCACCGTGCCGGAGGGGTCGGCCGCGGACCGGGGGTCGATCGTCACCGCGGGCGTGCTGGGGAACGGAGTCGGGAACACGACGTTGACGGACGTGACCCCGCCTCCGGCGCCGGGTGCCGCGGTGGACGCCTGCCCGCCCTGGAGGTTGGCCGCGGTCACCGAACCGGTGATCTCGAACACCTGGGTGACGGCCTCAATCCGGTTGGCGTTGACGGTCGGGGATCCGCCGTGCAGCCGGATGCTCGACTTGGCCGTGTTCACGGTCGTGCTGGGGGACTGGAGGAACAGGGACGGGGTGTCGGCGCCGTGGGTGGAGGTCAGGTTCGTCCCCAGGGCAGCGTCCGCCCACGTGACCCCGGGAACGGTCGCGGGCCGGAGCTGCTGGAGGGCCTGGGCCCCGCCCTGAGCCCTGATCCGGTGCCGTC
>NZ_JBHTZE010000019.1:0-1409 GCF_042790415.1 Microbacterium sp. NPDC056736 | reverse complement strand
GGAAGAGGCCGCCCGCGATGAGGACGACGCCGGCGGCGCCGTACGCCACCCGCATCCAGAACGCCGGCGTCGTCAGCGACTCGTACGCGTCCTTGAGCACCGCCACCGCGTCATCCGCCCATTCGGGGGTGAGCGCGTCGTCCAGAGCGTCACCGATGCCGCTGTCCGGGAGGGTGTCCGCGATCGTCCCGAGCGGCTTGCCGACCACCTTCGCGTACTCCGCCCGCTTGTCCGCGGAGAGCTTCTTGAGGTCGGCCGCGGCCTTCTTGCCGCGCGCAAGGTGGGTGAGCCGGGACGCCTGCCACGCCCCCCACCCCTGCTGCTTGTAGATCTTGTAGCCGTACTGCGCGGACCGGGTGGGAACCGTCCAGTCCTCCTTGCCCCCGGCAAAGAAGTCCGGCCACGCACTCCGGCTGATCTGGAACAGACCGAAATGGCCCTGTTTGTAGGTGTTGTAGATGAACGGGTGGCGGCCCGACTCCGCGATGACCACCGAGACAGCCTCGGCGATCTTGTCCTCGGGCCACCCTCCCTCGGCCACCGCCACGGCAATGCCGACGTCTTCCAGCTCAGCCTTGTTGTCCTGGAAGTACTTGACCTTGCCGGGGTAGGCATCCCCGCCCGGGGGGATGCCGTACTTGTCCGCCACCGCGTCCGCCTCAGACCGCTACGCCGTAGACCGGCGTCGTCGGGAGCTGCTGCACGCTGGCGACCTGGTCGCCCACCACACCCTCCGGGCCCTTGGCCGGCGCCGGGATCAGGGAGGCGGCCTTGCCCGAGAGGGAGTCCACCTTGTCCGCATGGCGCGTGGTCCAGGACGCGGCCACCACCACCGACCCCCCGAGGGTGAACACGGCCGGGCTCTTGGTGAGCAGCGCGACCAGGGAGACGAGACCGGCCGCGGTCCACGCGGCCACCCGCTCCGAGGACTGCACGTCCTTGTTGTTCGGCTCCAGCGACCGGATGTCGGCCACCGGCGGCAGCGCCATCTGGTACGCGCCGTAGGCCATCACTCCCGTGGCGAGAGCGATCGAAATCTCTGCATCAGGCTTCATCGACATGTCGCCCTCCTCCTACTTCTTGGTCTTGACGGTGAGTGCCCCGGACATGGGGCCGGGGTTCTGGCCGGACGTGTCGGCCGCGACCTGCACCCGGTACGACGTGTTCGCGCGACGCCCGGTGAAGTCCCGGTACGGGCTGTCGCTCGCGCCCTCGGGCTTGCCGTTGACGTACCAGCGGTAGAACTGCGCGCCGCGCACCGCGGTGCAGCTCACGCGGAAGCTGCTGCGGGTGACCGCGGACGACTTCAGGCCGCCCGGCTTGGCGAGCGCGGTCGCCTTGGTCTTGACGGTGAAGTTCGAACTGTTGCTGCCGATCTTGCCGACCGAGTTCACCGCGCGGACGTAGTA
>NZ_JBHTZE010000018.1:0-1419 GCF_042790415.1 Microbacterium sp. NPDC056736 | reverse complement strand
GGGGAGATCGCGGGTGTGGACCCGGACCTGGTGGTGGACGTGGTGCGGCGCCTGCCCAAGTTCCACTGGCTGTACATCCGGCAGGAGGCGGGGCAGATGTGCGTGGTCGGCCCTTGATCTTTCCCATTTGGTTGCCTTAGGCAACCGAATATGTTTCCCTACTTAACAAACTCTGCCCGCTCGGTCGGGCACTGAGGGAGGAACCCACATGACCATGACCGCGACCGAGGCTCCGGCGCAGTCCAAGAACGGCAAGGGCAAGGAGCAGCAGGTTGTTGCCGCTCGCCCGTTCGTCACCGGGACCCGGACCCTGGAGTCCGAGGTCTACACCCAGACCGTCACGCAGAACACCGCCACCCAGACGCTCCAGCCGTACGAGTTCCAGGTGGACGGGTACCTGTCGGGCGCGCTGATCCGCGTCACCGCGACGACCGCGTCCAACGCCGCGACCGTTGCCTTCCAGGCGGACGGGCCGTTCTCGGTCCTCCAGTCGGTGATCGTGGAGGACATCGGCGGCAAGCAGATCATGGGCCCGCTCACCGGGCACCAACTGCGCGTCCTGAACCAGTTCGGCGGGTTCGTCTTCAACGGCGACCCCCGCGCGAACGGCATCTACACCCTGACCGCGGGCGCCGGCGGCACGGGCGGCTCGTACCGTTTCCAGCTCAGGGTGCCGATCCAGGTGCGGCGGCGCGACGCGATGGGCAGTTTGCCCAACCGGAACGCGTCCGCGACGTTCAAGCTGAAGATCACGATCAACGCGATCAACCAGGTCTACAGCACGGCGCCGACGAACGCGGCCTCCGTCAACGTCCAGGTGCAGCAGCGCGGTTGGGCCACCTCGGACAACCGCGACTACAAGGGCAACGGGGTCTCCCCGACCCCGAACGGCGTCGGGTCGATCCTGTACACCGACGTGGAGACGATCCAGCTCAGCGCGGGCGCCTACAACCAGCGCATGGCCACGTTCGGCGGCCTCCTGCGCGTGCTCATCTTCGAGCTGCGCGACGCGGCCGGTTCCCGCGCGCAGGGTGAGGCGGACTTCCCCTCCCTGTGGGAGACGGAGATCGACAAGGTCAAGGTCTACTCCCGCTCCCCGCTCACGTGGGAGTCGGAGATGAGCGAGGACTACGGGCTGACCGCGGACGCGGACGGCAACACGGCCGCGGCCAAGAACTCGAAGCCCGACGGTGTGTACGTCCTCCACTGGCTGGACGACTTCGGTCTCCAGCCGGGTGCCGAGAACGGGTTCCGGTACCAGCCGATCACCCCGTCCACGGCCGTCCAGCTCTCCGGGGTCATCGGCGGATCGGGTGCGCACACCCTGACGATCACCAAGAACTACATGAGCCCGGTGGGGGACGACCCCCGTCAGCTCACCGGTGGCCGGTAGCACCAGGCCCACGGCCAGGGCGCGCG
>NZ_JBHTZE010000017.1:0-1623 GCF_042790415.1 Microbacterium sp. NPDC056736 | reverse complement strand
GTGTCAGCCATGGCCGTTCACCCGCGTGTCGTGCACCAGCAGCGCGGCCACGATGAGCGCGGTCACCGCGACCGCGGTCAGTGCGATGTTCAGGGTGGCCTGAGACTCCGCAGCGGTGCCGATTTTTCTGCTCGTGTCCCTTACGTCCGCCGTAGTTTGCTCGAAGCTAAGTAGCTTGTCCGCAAGTGGATTCCTCATGGAGATAATGTACATGCATACATAGGGCAATAGGTCTGGTCTGTCACAGACTTGTGTACGGGCGCGATCGTCCGAAACGCGCAGCCCGGTGTATGGTGAGGCAAGAAGTTGACCCCCGGTGATCGACACTCACCGGGGGTCACGGCGGCCCAACCCGTCTTGTCGAGGGGTCTTGAGCCGCTGGGACGTTGAAGTCGCCCTAAGAAAGACCAGCGGCAACCCCACGGGTGAGCTGCTTCGTGAAGAGTAGCACGGTCTCTCTGAGTCGACATTTTCTGCGCCTAGCGTCTACAGATTTTCTCCACATTCGGATGGTTGCCCTCTGACCTGCGGAAATTTTCGCGGACCAGATATTTCCATCTGGAACGAAAAAACGCCCGCAGGTGGACAAAACCGCAGGTCAAACACTTGCGGAAAGACGCTACCCGGGCGGACGGAGAAAAATATCGTGACCGAGGCCACATCCCCCCTCCCGCAGTACATGACCGTAGCCGAGGTAGCTGAAGAGCTGCGCGTCACGCCCATGACTGTCTACCGCTGGATTGCGGACGGGGAGATCCCCGCCCTGAAGCTGGGCAGGCGCACGTACCGCATCTTCCGCGAGGACTACCTGGCCTACCGCGACCAGCGCCACCAGGACGCCCACGACCGCGCGGACGCCGCCGGTAGGCCGGCCCCCGCACCCCACGTCCCCGGACAGACCGAGTTCCCCATGCCACGGGTCATGCCCGGACCCATCGACGGCATCGCAGCCCTGTGACCGCCCGTCGCGAATACCGCGGCCCCCGCTGCACCTCGTGCGGCCACCCCGGACAACTCACCGATGGCTCCTGCGCGTCCTGCCTGACCGACCCCGCAGCCATCCCCGAAGACCCCACGCCGACGCGGCCTCCTGCTGCGCCGGCACCTCGGCCTGCCCGCGTGGCCATCCCCGCATGGCTCGCGATCGAGTCGGCCGCGTCCGCTCGCGCACGCCAGCACCGGGCGGCCCGCGGCAACTGACCACCCCTGGACAACTCCACAGAGGCGCCCTTCCCCGGGCTCGCCAGCGCGACGGGACGACGTGACGCGCTGGCACCCGCACCTACCCTTGGCAGCTCGGTGCACTGCCCGCCGGCTGATCCCCGGTGTAACGCCGTTAGACGGAGTGCCGCACAGCCGACCCTCTTCACTCGGCAACGATCTCTCCCGAGACGATCACGCAAACGGTGGGCCTGGAGCCCTGCGCGATCGACCCCCGGGACCAGGTGCCGCGCACACGCGCGAGCGGGCAAGCACTCTGGGGGAGTAGGTCCGGGACGGACCGGTACGGTCGCGGTAGCGACCGCCCTAGACCTCAGCCGGGTTGGGGGGTGCAGACGCCGGCCGGTGGGGGGTACGAGATCAGCACGAGCGAAAGCCCCGGGACGGGGCGCTACCATCGCG
>NZ_JBHTZE010000016.1:0-5307 GCF_042790415.1 Microbacterium sp. NPDC056736 | reverse complement strand
CCCGACCGTACATCGGGAACCACTCAGTGGACGCAAGCACCATGGAACGGTGTGTTATCAAGTCATCGGCTTATTAGTACCAGTCAGCTGCACGCATTGCTGCGCTTCCACATCTGGCCTATCAACCCAGTAGTCTGGCTGGGAGCCTCTCACCCCGAAGGGTATGGAAGTCTCATCTTGAGGCCGGCTTCCCGCTTAGATGCTTTCAGCGGTTATCCATCCCGAACGTAGCTAACCAGCGGTGCACTTGGCAGTACAACTGGCACACCAGAGGTTCGTCCAACCCGGTCCTCTCGTACTAGGGTCAGATCCTCTCAAACTTCCTACGCGCGCAGCGGATAGGGACCGAACTGTCTCACGACGTTCTAAACCCAGCTCGCGTACCGCTTTAATGGGCGAACAGCCCAACCCTTGGGACCTACTCCAGCCCCAGGATGCGACGAGCCGACATCGAGGTGCCAAACCATGCCGTCGATATGGACTCTTGGGCAAGATCAGCCTGTTATCCCCGAGGTACCTTTTATCCGTTGAGCGACAGCGCTTCCACAAGCCACTGCCGGATCACTAGTCCCGACTTTCGTCCCTGCTCGACCTGTCAGTCTCACAGTCAAGCTCCCTTGTGCACTTACACTCGCCACCTGATTGCCAACCAGGTTGAGGGAACCTTTGGGCGCCTCCGTTACTTTTTGGGAGGCAACCGCCCCAGTTAAACTACCCACCAGGCACTGTCCCTGAACCGGATCACGGTTCGAAGTTAGACATCCAGAGTGACCAGAGTGGTATTTCAACAACGACTCCACGAATACTGGCGTATCCGCTTCACAGTCTCCCACCTATCCTACACAAGCCACACCGAACACCAATACCAAGCTGTAGTAAAGGTCACGGGGTCTTTCCGTCCTGCTGCGCGTAACGAGCATCTTTACTCGTAATGCAATTTCGCCGAGTTCGCGGTTGAGACAGTTGGGAAGTCGTTACGCCATTCGTGCAGGTCGGAACTTACCCGACAAGGAATTTCGCTACCTTAGGATGGTTATAGTTACCACCGCCGTTTACTGGGGCTTAAATTCTGAGCTTCGCCTTGCGGCTGACCCGTCCTCTTAACCTTCCAGCACCGGGCAGGCGTCAGTCCGTATACATCGTCTTGCGACTTGGCACGGACCTGTGTTTTTAGTAAACAGTCGCTACCCACTAGTCTCTGCGGCCACCACACCCTTTTTGAGGCAAGCTCATATAAGTGGATGGCCCCCCTTCTCCCGAAGTTACGGGGGCATTTTGCCGAGTTCCTTAACCACGATTCTCTCGATCTCCTTGGTATTCTCTACCTGACCACCTGAGTCGGTTTGGGGTACGGGCGGCTAGAACCTCGCGTCGATGCTTTTCTTGGCAGCATAGGATCACCCACTTTTCATCCGCATCGTGTCTCAGCCTGAATGAGGGACGGATTTGCCTATCCCCCGGCCTACGCACTTGCCCCGGGACAACCATCGCCCGGGATGGGCTACCTTCCTGCGTCACACCTGTTAATACGCTAACCGCCTCAGCATGGGGTCGTGCGCTAGGCCCACCGCATCACCCCGAAGGGATCCGTCAGTGGGATTCAGACACTTAGCACTACTGGATTGGTTGGGGCGGTTCTTCGCCGGTACGGGAATATCAACCCGTTGTCCATCGACTACGCCTGTCGGCCTCGCCTTAGGTCCCGACTTACCCAGGGAAGATTAGCTTGACCCTGGAACCCTTGGTCTTTCGGAGGACGTGTTTCTCACACGTCTTTCGCTACTCATGCCTGCATTCTCACTCGTGTAGCGTCCACGGCTGGGTCACCCCGCCGCTTCACTCGCCACACGACGCTCTCCTACCCATCAACACGGCTGGACCACGAAGGCCTACCAATAATGTCAATGCCACAACTTCGGTGGCGTGCTTGAGCCCCGTTACATTGTCGGCGCGGAATCACTTGACCAGTGAGCTATTACGCACTCTTTCAAGGGTGGCTGCTTCTAAGCCAACCTCCTGGTTGTCTAAGCAACTCCACATCCTTTCCCACTTAGCACGCGCTTAGGGACCTTAGATGGTGGTCTGGGTTGTTTCCCTCTCGACTATGAAGCTTATCCCCCACAGTCTCACTGCTGCGCTCTCACTTACCGGCATTCGGAGTTTGGCTGACGTCAGTAACCTTGTAGGGCCCATCGGCCATCCAGTAGCTCTACCTCCGGCAAGAAACACGCAACGCTGCACCTAAATGCATTTCGGAGAGAACCAGCTATCACGAAGTTTGATTGGCCTTTCACCCCTATCCACAGCTCATCCCCTCAGTTTTCAACCTAAGTGGGTTCGGCCCTCCACGACGTCTTACCGTCGCTTCAGCCTGGCCATGGATAGATCACTTCGCTTCGGGTCTAGGACATGCGACTGAATCGCCCTATTCAGACTCGCTTTCGCTACGGCTACCCCACCCGGGTTAACCTCGCCACATATCGCTAACTCGCAGGCTCATTCTTCAAAAGGCACGCTGTCACACCTACCAGGGGTGCTCCAACGGTTTGTAAGCAAACGGTTTCAGGTACTATTTCACTCCCCTCCCGGGGTACTTTTCACCTTTCCCTCACGGTACTTGTCCGCTATCGGTCATCTGGGAGTATTTAGGCTTATCAGGTGGTCCTGACAGATTCACACGGGATTTCTCGGGCCCCGTGCTACTTGGGATACTCTCCACGTCAGAACACGCATTTCGACTACGGGGCTGGCACCCACTCTGGCCCGCCTTTCAAGACGGTTCGTCTATACGCTTCTGTCACGTCGACCACTCGGCAGAATGGTCAGGAAAGTCCCGCAACCCCCCACATGCAACGCCTGCCGGCTCTCACACACATGAGGTTTAGCCTGATCCGATTTCGCTCGCCACTACTCACGGAATCACGGTTGTTTTCTCTTCCTGTGGGTACTGAGATGTTTCACTTCCCCACGTTCCCTCTACCCGCCCTATATATTCAGGCGGGAGTCACTAGGTCGGCACGCCGCCCAGCGGGGTTTCCCCATTCGGACACCCTCGGATCAAAACTTGCTTATCAGTTCCCCGAGGCTTATCGCAGATTGCTACGTCCTTCTTCGGCTCCAGATGCCAAGGCATCCACCGTTTGCTCTTAAAGACTTGAAATCACATGAGTTCATCAAGAATCGAACCCGAACCGAAGTCCGGGCTGAAATTGACTAATGATCTTTAAGATCATCTACACAAGACAACCCCGAAAGGTCATCTTGAAGATGCTCGCGTCCACTGTGTAGTTCTCAAAGTACGGGCGGCACCCCCCACCACCGACAACAGCCGGCAACCAGGAGGCCCAGAGGAAGAAACACCCACCCCCACCAACCGGCAGGAGCAGCGTCCGGTCCCTCAGGACCCAACAGCGTGCAGGCACCCCGCTCACCAACCCCCACCCTCCAACCACACCCCCCAAAGAGGACGCGGCGTACTAGTAGGAACCAGCTGCGCTGATGCCATGTCAAATGTTCCACCCACGAGCCCCCGCAGAGACATCCGCTCTGCTGAGGTTCCTGCAACCCATACGGGTCGAGGTGCTCCTTAGAAAGGAGGTGATCCAGCCGCACCTTCCGGTACGGCTACCTTGTTACGACTTAGTCCTAATTACCGATCCCACCTTCGACGGCTCCCCCCACAAGGGTTGGGCCACCGGCTTCAGGTGTTACCGACTTTCATGACTTGACGGGCGGTGTGTACAAGACCCGGGAACGTATTCACCGCAGCGTTGCTGATCTGCGATTACTAGCGACTCCGACTTCATGAGGTCGAGTTGCAGACCTCAATCCGAACTGGGACCGGCTTTTTGGGATTCGCTCCACCTCACGGTATTGCAGCCCTTTGTACCGGCCATTGTAGCATGCGTGAAGCCCAAGACATAAGGGGCATGATGATTTGACGTCATCCCCACCTTCCTCCGAGTTGACCCCGGCAGTATCCCATGAGTTCCCACCATTACGTGCTGGCAACATAGAACGAGGGTTGCGCTCGTTGCGGGACTTAACCCAACATCTCACGACACGAGCTGACGACAACCATGCACCACCTGTTCACGAGTGTCCAAAGAGTCCCCTATTTCTAGGGTGTTCTCGTGTATGTCAAGCCTTGGTAAGGTTCTTCGCGTTGCATCGAATTAATCCGCATGCTCCGCCGCTTGTGCGGGTCCCCGTCAATTCCTTTGAGTTTTAGCCTTGCGGCCGTACTCCCCAGGCGGGGAACTTAATGCGTTAGCTGCGTCACGGAATCCGTGGAAAGGACCCCACAACTAGTTCCCAACGTTTACGGGGTGGACTACCAGGGTATCTAAGCCTGTTTGCTCCCCACCCTTTCGCTCCTCAGCGTCAGTTACGGCCCAGAGATCTGCCTTCGCCATCGGTGTTCCTCCTGATATCTGCGCATTCCACCGCTACACCAGGAATTCCAATCTCCCCTACCGCACTCTAGTCTGCCCGTACCCACTGCAGGCCCGAGGTTGAGCCTCGGGATTTCACAGCAGACGCGACAAACCGCCTACGAGCTCTTTACGCCCAATAATTCCGGATAACGCTTGCGCCCTACGTATTACCGCGGCTGCTGGCACGTAGTTAGCCGGCGCTTTTTCTGCAAGTACCGTCACAAAAGCTTCTTCCTTGCTAAAAGAGGTTTACAACCCGAAGGCCGTCATCCCTCACGCGGCGTTGCTGCATCAGGCTTCCGCCCATTGTGCAATATTCCCCACTGCTGCCTCCCGTAGGAGTCTGGGCCGTGTCTCAGTCCCAGTGTGGCCGGTCACCCTCTCAGGCCGGCTACCCGTCGACGCCTTGGTGAGCCGTTACCTCACCAACAAGCTGATAGGCCGCGAGCCCATCCCAGACCGAAAAATCTTTCCAACCACTGAAGATGCCTTCGTGGTTCATATCCAGTATTAGACGCCGTTTCCAGCGCTTATCCCAGAGTCCAGGGCAGGTTGCTCACGTGTTACTCACCCGTTCGCCACTGATCCACCCAGCAAGCTGGGCTTCACCGTTCGACTTGCATGTGTTAAGCACGCCGCCAGCGTTCATCCTGAGCCAGGATCAAACTCTCCATAAAAAATGAATACCACCCACAACCCGGGAAAACAGGTCACAAGCAGCGAGTTCAACCATGACCAAAAACGAATATCAAACTGACATCCATGAATTGATCCAAAAAAGACCCCCACCAACCAGAAAACTGGTCGACAGAGAAATAAATTTGGCATTTGACAAGTGCACGCTGTTGAGTTCTCAAAGATCGGACGCACC
>NZ_JBHTZE010000015.1:0-7133 GCF_042790415.1 Microbacterium sp. NPDC056736 | reverse complement strand
CAGCGCCCACCCCGTTCGTCGTCGCCGGCGGGTCAGGCGTCAGGCGTCGTGTCCAGCCGGCGGCTCAGCGTGAGCGCGGCCGCGCGCACGGCCGGCGCGAGGCGGTCGGGCGCCGCCTCCGATGCGGGGGCGGTCACCGAGATCGCCGCGACCGGCTCGCCGCCGTGGTCCAGGATCGCGGATGCCACGCACACGCGGTCCTTTGAGCACTCCTCCGTGTCGGTGGCGACGCCGAGCCGCCGGACGTCGGTGAGTTCACGCGCCAGGACCGCGGGGTCGGAGATCGTGCGGGGCGTGCGCTGCGGCAGCCCGTCCTTGAGTCGCGCCACCCCCTCCCGGCGCGAGAACGCCAGCAGGACCTTGCCGAGAGCGGTCGCGTGAGCGGGCAGGCGTCCGCCGATGCTCGCCGGCGGCGCGCAGCCGCCCTCCGCGCGAACGATCGCGAGGATCACGACATCGGCGCCCTCCAGCACGGCGAGGCTCGCCGTGCGACCGGTGACATCGCGCAGCTCGGTCATCACCGGGTGCGCGAGGTGCCGCAGGCGGCGCGGCTTCTCGACGGTCTGCGCCAGCTCGAACAGCCGGACGCCGAGGTAGAGCTTGTCGCCCTCGCGGTCGAGGAAGCGCTGCGCCACGAGATCGCCCGCGATGCGCGACACCGTCGACTTCGGGAGGTTCGCGCGGCGGGCCAGCTCCGACACCCCCAGCCCCTCGTCGTGCTCTCCGAACGCGTCGAAGACCGCGGTCACGCGGTCCAGCACGGTGACCGAGTCGGTCCATCCTGCGGTGCGCATGGAGCTCAGGCGGCCGTGAGCCGGCGGCTCACGTTCGTTCCGGCCGCGCGCACCAGCGGGGCCACGCGCTCGGGGTCCATGGCACCGCTCGGGCCCGCGATCGAGATCGCGCCGAGCACGGCACGGTCGTTCGAGAGCACCGGGCTCGCGACGGCGAGGATGCCGGGATAGGACTCGCCCATGTCCAGCGCGACGACGGAGTGGCGCACATGCGAGAGCTCGTCGCGGAAGTGGTCGGCGTCGGCACGGGCGAGCGGCGCGCTCACGCGATCGACGATCCCCTGGTCGCCGCAGAACGCGAGGTAGGCCTTGCCGCTGGCGGTCGTCAGCGCCGGGGTGCGCATGCCCGCGCGTGTCGGGAGCATGGGGACCCGGCCGGCGACCGTCGCGATCGAGACCATGTCGGTGCCTTGCTGCACCCAGAGGCCGACGCGTTCGCCGGTGACCTCCCGCAGCTGACGGATGACGGGCGCCGCGGCGCCGAGGAGCCGGCGAGGAACGCTCGCACGGGCGCCGAGCTCGAACAGCCGCAGCCCGAGGGTCACTCCCTCATCGGTGCGCTCGAGATAGCGCTGGCCGGCCAGCTCGGCCACGAGCCGGGAGACGGTCGACTTCGGCAGGCGGGTCAGGGCGGCGAGGTCGGTGACCGAGAGCGACCCGCCCGAGTCCTTCACCGCGTCGAGGATGCTGATCATGCGGTCGAGCACGGACACCGGCGCGTCGTGGCGAGCCGGACTCGTGTTCCATTCGGCGAGACTCTCCATCGAGCATCCCCTCCCAGCGGCTTGAATCGTCGTCGATCGCGCTTCGCTTCGAACGTACTAGTTAGTACACATCCATGCAATGCTGTTCCGAGAATCACGCGGGCACCAGCGTCGGTGCTCCAGAAAGGCGCCATGCGCACCTCGATCGCCACGGTCTGCCTGAGTGGCACCCTCGATGAGAAGCTCGTCGCAGCGCAGGCCGCGGGCTTCGACGGAGTGGAGATCTTCGAGCCCGACCTGGTCGCCTCCCCCCGGTCCCCGGAGGAGATCCGGGCGCGGGCGGACGAGCTCGGACTGACCCTCGACCTGTATCAGCCGTTCCGCGATTTCGAAGGTGTGGGTCCCGAGCTCCTCGAGCGCAACCTGCGCCGCGCCGCCGCGAAGTTCGGCCTCATGAACCGCCTGGGGATCGACACGATCCTGCTGTGCAGCAACGTCGCGACCGCTCGCAGCGGCGACGAGCAGCTGGCGGCGGCGCAGCTGCGGCAGCTCGGCGATCTGGCGCAGGGCTTCGGCGTCCGGGTCGCGTACGAGGCGCTCGCCTGGGGCCGGTTCGTCGACAGCTACGAGACCGCGGCGCGCATCGTGCGCATCGCCGACCATCCCGCCATCGGGCTCTGCCTGGACAGCTTCCACATCCTGTCGAAGGGGCACAGCCCCGAGGCCATCGAAACCATCCCCGCCGAGAAGATCTTCTTCGTGCAGATGGCTGACGCGCCGCTTCTCACGATGGACGTGCTCTCCTGGAGCCGGCACCACCGCGTCTTCCCCGGCGAGGGCGGCTTCGATCTCGGCGCCTTCATGGCGCACCTCATCCGCACCGGCTACGACGGCCCGGTCTCGCTCGAGATCTTCAACGACACGTTCCGCCAGACCGACGCCCTCGCCACGGCGATCGACGGGCGCCGCTCGCTGCGCTGGCTCGAGCACGAGGCGGCGGCGGCGCTGGGCTCGGGCGCGGGCGGCGGCGCCGCCCGCATGCGGACGAGCTGGCTGCCGGGCGTCGCGTCCCCCGCCGACGTCAACTACGTCGAGCTCAGGACGACCGAGCTGCCCGAGCTGCGGCGCCTGCTCGGGCAGCTGGGCTTCCGCTCGCACGGCGCGCACCGCAGCAAGGCCGTGGAGCTGTGGTCGCAGGGTGCCGCGCGGGTCGTGCTCGGAGCGCCCGACACCGATCACCGGCAGCCGACCGTCGCCGGCATCGGCTTCTCGGTGAGCGACCCCGCGACGGCCGTGCGTCGCGCCGAGGACCTGTTCGCGCCCGACGTGCCGCGACAGGAGGGTGCAGGCGAGGAGCCGCTCGTGGGGGTGCGCACCCCGGACGGGTCGGAGGTGTTCTTCGGCGCGGACGGCGGCGGCGAACCTCGCTGGGTCGGCGAGTTCGGGCGCCCCTCGGACCCCGATGCGGGACTCATCGAACGGGTGGACCACATCAACCTCGCCCAGCCGTGGCAGCACTTCGATGCGGCCGTGCTCTTCTTCCTCTCGGTGCTGGACCTGCACGCCGAGGCATCCGTCGAGGTCGCCGCACCGGTGGGGCTCGTGCGCAGTCAGGTGCTGCGCAGCGCCGACGGCATCGTGCGGATCGCCCTCAACCTCGTGCCGTCGGGCGCCCGCGACGACGCTATCCTGCCCCAGCACATCGCCTTCGCGAGCAGCGATGTGCTCGCGCTGGCGCGGGCCGCGCGCGACCGCGGGTTCGCGCCGCTGGACATCCCCGCGAACTACTACGACGACATCGAGGCGCGCTACCTGATCGAGCCCGGGCTGCTCGCCGACCTCCGGGAGCTGAACGTGATGTACGACCGGGACGACTCCGGTGAGTTCCTGCACTTCTACACGCAGCCGGTCGGCACGGTGTTCCTCGAAGTCGTCGAACGGCGCGAGGGGTACGCCGGGTACGGCGCGCTCAACGCCCCGGTCCGCCTCGCCGCCCAGTATCAGCATCGGCGCGCGGCCCGAGAGGAGGCCGCCCGATGATCCGGCACGTCGCCGTGTTCCGGTTCGTCTCCGCGTTCACCGCGGAGGAGCGCCGCCACTGGATGTCGCTCCTGCGGGCGCTGCCCGCGCAGATCCCCGAGCTGCGCAGCATGAGCGTCGGCGAAGACGTGCTCGCGGGTCCGGCGTCGCACGAGCTCGCGATCGTCGCGGACTTCGACGACCTGGACGGGCTCGCTGCGTACACACGTCATCCCGCCCACGAGGAAGTGCTGCGCATCTCCGCGCCGGTCAAGGCCTCGCTCGCCACGGTCGACTTCGAGATCTCCGACGCGACGTGACCGATCAGACACCTCGCCCCGGATCGTCGCCCCACCCGCCTCGGGGGCGCTACCTCGTCGGCCTGATAGGCGAGGGGATCGCGGCATCCCTCACTCCCCCGATGCACGAGGCGGAGGCGGCCGCGCTCGGACTGGACTACGAGTACCGCATCCTCGACCTCATCGCCCTGGGACGGCCGGCCACCGACGTCGGCGACCTCCTCGCCGATGCGCGGTCGGCCGGGTTCACCGCCATGAACATCACCCATCCCTGCAAGCAGCTCGTCGTCGACCTCGTCGACGAACTCGACGCGGATGCCGCGCACCTGCAGGCGGTGAATCTCGTCGTTTTCGACGAGGGCGGCCTCGTCGGCTACAACACGGACTGGATGGGCTTCCGGGAGGGCCTGGACGCCGGTCTCCCCGGCGTGGCGTTCGACCGCGTTGTGCAGATCGGCTGCGGCGGCGCCGGCGCGGCGACGGCCTACGCGCTGCTCTCCCACGGCACGTCGAGACTCGACCTCTTCGATGCCGACCCCGCCCGCGCCGACGACCTCGCCGCGCGCATGCGCGCCCACTTCCCCTCGCAGACCGTCGCCACCGCCATGCCGGACGACCTCCCCGGGATCATCGCGCAGGCCGACGGCGTCGTCCACGCGACCCCGCTCGGCATGCTCCACCACCCGGGCGTCGCCTTCGACGTCGGGCTGCTGCAGCCGGGCGCCTGGGTGTCGGACGTCGTGTACCGGCCGCTCGAGACCGAGCTCATCCGGCGAGCGCGCGAGCGCGGCCATGCCGTGCTCGACGGCGGACGGATGGCCGTGGGTCAGGCGTGCGCTAGTCTCCGAATCATCACGGGCGTGGCGCCCGATCGGGAACGGATGGAGCGACACTTCCGTGCGCTCATCAGCGCTGAGGAGGACTCCAGCGCTGGAGGGAGCCCGCGATGAGAGACGAGGCGAGCGAGCTGCGCGACGGCGGGACGACCGAGCGCGCCGCCCGGACGCAGGACGACATCCTCGAGGTGGCCACCGCCGAGTTCGCGGCGAACGGATACGCGGGCGCCCGCGTCGACGAGATCGCGGCGCGGACCCGCACGACCAAGCGCATGATCTACTACTACTTCGGCTCGAAGGAGGGGCTGTACCTCGCCGTCCTCGAGCGCGTGTACGCCCAGATCCGGCGGGTCGAGCGCGGAATCAACATCGAGAAGCTCTCCCCCGCCGACGCCCTGCGCACGGTCGCCGAGGCCACGTACCACCACCACACGACGCACGAGGCGTTCATCCAGCTGGTGAGCATCGAGAACATCCACCGGGCGGAGCACGTCCGCCAGTCCCAGACGATCCTCCGCGAGAACGCCACTGCCATCACCCTGTTGCAGGAGGTCATCGAGCGGGGCGTGCAGGACGGCTCCTTCCGAGATGACGTGGACGCGGTGGACGTGCACATGATCATCAGCGCCTATGCCTGCTTCCACGTCGCCAACCGTCACACCTTCGCCGCCATCTTCGGGCGCGACATGCTCGATCCGTCCCTGCAGGACTCCCACCGGCGCCTCATCGGCGATCTGGTGGTCGCGACGATGACCGATCGCGGAGCCGCCCGCCCGCAGCCCTGAGCCACGCGGATCGCCGCGCGCGGACGAGGCCGGACCGCTCACCCGCCGCGAGCGGCCTGCGCGATGCGACGCGACAGGGACAGGGCTGCGGCGTCCACCGCCTCCGCGGCCCGGTCGAGGTCGAAGGCGTCTGCCGCGCCCGACACGCCGATGGCCGCCGCCACCGCCCCGTCCGGTGCGAAGACCGGGCTCGCCACCGCCCAGACGCCCGCCGTGGACTCCTCCAGCTCGACGGCCGGCCGCCCTTCGCGGATCGAGGCGAGCTGGCGCCGGATCTGCGTGGGATCCATGACGGTGGCGGAGGCGGATGCCGTCGGCGCCGGCCCGAGGGCGGCATCGACGTCTTCCGGCTCCGCGTGTGCGAGCACCGCCTTGCCGAGGGCAGTGGCGGCCACCGGGAACCGTCCGCCGGTCCGGATCGCGAGCGGGGTTCCGGCACGCCCGCGCATCGCGGCGAGGCACACCATCTGCCCGCCGTCGCGGATCGCCAGGAGGACGTTCTCCCCCGTCGCATTGCGCAGCCCTGCCATCACCGGCAGGGCGGCGATCCGCAGCTCGCGGGGCTCCTCCGCGAGCTGGCCGAGCTCGAACAGCCGCAGCCCCAGGTGGATCCGCCGCCCATCCCGCTCGAGGTACCGCTGTCGCACGAGCGTCGCGACGAGGCGCGACACCGTCGACTTCGGCAGGCCCGCGCGCGTCGCCAGCTCCGACAGCCCCAGGCCACGGTCATCCTCGTCGAAGGCGTCCAGGATGGCCGTCATCCGGTCGAGCACGCCGAGCGCGTCGGTGGAGGCATCCGCTGCCATGCTCAGGCCACCTGCGACGCCAGCCTGTGCGTGAGCGCGAGCGCCGCGTGGCGCACGAGCGGCGCGATCCGCTTCGGATCCATGTCGCTCACCGGACCCGCGACGGAGATCGCGGCGACCGGCAGACGCTCGGGCGAGAGGATGGGGCTGGCCACGCCCACCACGCCCGGGAAGGTCTCGCAGCGGTCCACGGCGATTCCGTCCGAGCGGACCGCCGCCAGCTCCTGCTCGAGCCTGCCGCGCTCGTACCGGTCGGAGCCCGCCATCACCGCGTCGATGACGGCGCCGTCGGGCGTGAACGCGAGCACCGCCTTGCCGAGGGCCGTCGTCGCCGACGGCACCCGAACCCCCGCCCGGGACGGCACCGGCCGCAGCCGGCCGCGGACGGAGATCACAGAGAGCATCTGGCATCCCTCCCGAACGGCGACGTTGAGGTGCTCACCTGTGGCATGGGACAGCTCGGCGAGCACGGGAAGGGCGGCCAGGCTCAGCCGGCGCGGGGTGCTGGCGCGCGCCCCGAGCTCGAAGAGCCGGAGCCCGATGACCACGCCGTCCTCTCCGCGGGTGAGGTACCGCTGGCGCACGAGATCGGCGACGAGGCGCGAGACGGTGGACTTGGGAATGCCGGTGGCGACGGCGAGCTGGGTGATGGTGGTCGAGCCGTTGGACTCCCGGACGGTCTCGAGGATGGCGAGGATCCGGTCGAGCACGGAGACCGGCTCGTCTCTGTGGGCGGATCGCATGTGGGCAGTATCCGTCCAGTTCCGAAGGCCCGGCAAGCAAACCGGCCCCTCACCCCGCGATGGTCCCGCCCAGTGGAACAGCGCCCGCGCAGAACCGTCGGTGCACGGCGGAGGGGCCCGAACCCGCCGCGGCCGGCGGGTTCGGGC
>NZ_JBHTZE010000014.1:0-9440 GCF_042790415.1 Microbacterium sp. NPDC056736 | reverse complement strand
GGTGCTCATGAGTCCTCCTTCACTCGCTCGGCGGCACGCAGGCGCACCGGCGTCGGGGGGGGGGGGGGGGGGGGCCCGGGGGGGGGGGGGGGGTCCCCCGTCGGGTTTGCCGCGCCCGGGGGCCGCGCCATCCGCTCTGCCTTCCTTACTCGCTCAGCTCCACCATGTTGTACACCTCGTCCTGCACGGGGCTGGCGGGGTACGAGGTCACGCGCTCGGCGAAGGCCAGCGTCGGGACCGGGTGCGCCAGCGGGACGCCCGGCAGGAACTCCATGATCTGCTCGTTGACGGCGAGGTACGCCGCCTCCTGCTCGTCGGCGTTCGCGAGGCCGCGGGCCTCGGTCAGCGCTGCGGTGAGCTCCTCGTTCGTGAAGCCCCACTCGTTGCCGGGGGTGGCGAAGAACGTCCCGACGAAGTTGTCGGGGTCGTTGTAGTCGCCGGTCCAGCCGAGCAGGTGCAGACCGTGGTCGGCGCCGCCCTGGATGCGGTCGAGGTAGGTGGGGTTCCAGTCCTCGCCGACGGGGGTGACCACGATGCCGACGGCCTCGAGCTGCGATGCCAGGTTCGTGAAGATCTGCTCCGGGTTGGGCATGTACGGGCGCGACACGTTGACGGGGTAGTTGAACTGCAGCGTCAGCGGGTTGGCCTCGTCGTAGCCCGCCTCGGCGAGCAGCGCCTTGGCCGCCTCCGGGTCGTAGTCGTACGTGGTGACGTCCTCGTTCCACCCGATGACGACGGGCGGCATGAACTCGCGGGCGACCTCGGTGCCCTCCGGGAGCACCTGGGTGACGAGCTGCTCCTTGTCGATCGCCTGGGCGATCGCCTGACGCACGCGGATGTCGGCGAGCTCCGGCACAGCCTGGTTCATCGCCAGGTACAGGATGTTGAACGGCTCGCGGTTGACGAGCTTGAAGCCGGCCTCCTCGAGGGAGGCGAGGTCGGCGGGCGCGACGAGGTCGTAGCCGTCGATCGAGCCGGACTCGAGCGCCTGGCGGCGGGCGGTGGTGTCGCCGATCACCTGGAAGATGATCTCCTGCACCTGGCCCTGCTCACCCCAGTAGTCCTCGTAGGCGCTGAGGGTGACCGATTCGCCCGGTGCCCACTCGTCGAACTTGAAGGGACCGGTGCCGACGGGGTGACCCTGCGCGTACTCGCTGAGCACGGGCGCCTCCGCCGTGCCGCCGACCTCATCGGCGCTGAACTCCTCCAGGGCCGCGGGGCTCTGGATCGCGAACGACGGCAGCGACAGTGCGGGGATGAAGCCCGCGAACGGCTGGGTCAGCGTGATGACCGCCTCGGTGTCGCTCGTCGCCTCGCAGCCGCCGTAGATCGACGTGCCGGTCTCGGCGTAGCCGCGCATGAGCTTGCCCCAGTAGTACGAGAGGCTCTCGGTGGCGGCCAGGCCGGTGAAGTTGTTCATCCGGTCGAAGTTGAAGCACACGGCCTCGGCGTTGAAGTCCGTGCCGTCGTGGAAGGTGACGCCCTCCTTCAGCTGGAAGGTGTACTCGAGGCCGTCCTCGGACTGCTCCCAGCTCTCGGCGAGCCCGGGGGCGGGGTCGGCCGAGCCCGGCTCGACGCCGACGAGGCCCTCGAAGATCTGCCGCGAGACGCGGAACGTCTCGCCGTCGTTCGCCATCGCCGGGTCGAGGCCTGCGATGTCGCCGGAGGAGCCGAAGATGAACGTCGAGTCGACGTCGGCGGCCTCGTCGGTCGCGCCGCCCTCGTCCCGCTGGCTCGCGCAGGCGGTGAGGACGACCGCGCCGACGGCGATCGCTGCGGCGCCGGTGAGCCAGCGCCTTCTGGCGGTGTGGAGCATGTGCTGTGCACCTTCCATGTCGTGTGGGCTCCGCTGCACATCGATGTGGAGCAGAGGTGCGCGCAGCCCTCATCGGGGAGTGATCCTCCGACGCTACCCGCGCGGAACCCCTCCGTCGGTTACGCCTGTGTCTCGATTCGGTTTCGGTGAAGACGGATGCCGCTTCCTCAGCGTTCTGCCAACCCCGTCCGCACGCTCGCGCGCAGAAGTGTCAAACCGGCGCGTCGCAGGCACGGGGTGCGGCTAACGTGGTGGCCATGGCACGCGCGAGGGACGAGCCGGCCGCACCGACTGCCCGACTGTCGGACGGCACGCTGGCGCGGATCGTGCGCGCGCCGTTCGGCGGCGGCTGGGAGCTCGACGTCGACGGTACGCCGCAGTCGCACGTGGACCTCGACGATCCGACGCACCTGCACTTCGAGTACATCGCGCGCATGGGGGCGGTGATCGACCAGCTGCGGATGCCGGGGCAGCCGCTGACGGCGATCCACCTGGGCGCGGGCGCGCTGACCATCCCGCGGCACGTCGAGGCGACGCGGCCGGGGTCCCGGCAGCAGGTGGTCGAGCTCGAGCCGGCGCTGTGGGATCTCGTGCGCGAGAACCTCCCCCTGCCGCGCGGAGCGTCGGTGCGGGTTCGGATCGGCGACGCCCGGCAGGCGCTCGGCCGCCTGCCCGCGGGGCTCGTCGGCGCGGCGGACCTCTTCGTGTCGGACGTGTACTCGGGCGCCCAGACGCCCGCGCATCTGACGACGGTGGAGTTCTTCACCGAGGCGGCGCGCTTCCTGGCGCCGGACGGCGTCCTGCTGGTCAACGTCGCCGACGGCGCGGGCCTGGCGTTCGCGCGCCGCGAGGTCGCCACGGTGCGCGCCGTGCTCGACCATGTCGTGGTGCTCGCCGAGGTGCAGACCCTGAAGGGACGCCGCTTCGGCAACCTCGTGATCGCGGCCTCGCGCGCCCCGCTTCCGACCGAGTGGCTGCCGCGGCTCATGGCCGCCGGCCCCCACCCGGCCAAGGTGGCCGAGGGCCGCGAGCTCGACGACTTCGTGCGCGGCGCCCGGGTGGCCACCGACGCCGATGCGACGCCCTCGCCCAAGCCCTCGGCATCCGTCTTCACCCGCTGACCCCCACCCGCCGGCCCTTCCCCTCCCTTCCTCCGCCGACCCCTCATTCCCCTCCCTTCCTCCGCCGAGATACCGCGAACTCGGCGAGGTACCACGACATGGGCGCCGACGGCATGGTCGTTCGGCGAGATCGCGGTTACTGGGTGAGAGGAGAGGAGAGGAGAGGAGAAGGGAGGGAGGGAGGGAGGGGCGGGGAGGGACGGGGACGGACGAGGGGGCGGATGCCGCGACTCGGCGTGGCACGACGGAGACCCACGCGGCGCCAGGCACACTGGACGCAGCCATCGGCGCGGCGAAGGGAGTCAGACGTGAGCTACATCCGCGGGTACGATCCCGACACCCTCCGCGAGCAGGTGGATCCGCGCCAGTGCAAGGAGCGGCTGGAGGAGATCGGCGAGCAGCGCAGCCTCCCCGCCCTGCTCGAGCGGGTGTGGCTGCTGAAGGTGCTCGACCGCCTCGACGACGCGCTGGTCGTCTCGGAGCAGTCGGTGCGCGTGGCCCGCATGGCCGGCACCCGCAAGGACCTGCTGCGGGCGCGCATCCTGCACGCCACCGTGCTGCAGGCGCGCGAGGCCTACGCCGCGGCGGATCAGGAGCTGACGACGTGCGCCGAGGAGGCCGAGGGGCAGGGCTGGGCCGGCATCGCCGCGTTCGCGCTGCAGCACCGCGGCAAGGTGAACTACGACGCCGGCGACTTCGAGGCGGCGCGCAAGGACTTCAAGCGGGCGCTGTTCCTCCGGCAGGAGTCGGGGGCGACCGAGGACCAGCTCGAATCGACGCTGCTCGCGATCGACGCGGCCGACCGGCGCCGCGCGGCGGCCTCGGTGGCCAGCTGACTCGCCCCGGCCCGAGTGTCGGAGATACGTTCTAGTCTCGCGTCATGTCGGAACTGCATCGCGTGCGGCACTGGGCCGAGGCCCTGATCGCCGCCCACCTCGACGGGTCGTGGACCTTCGCGTTCGACAACGCCAAGCGCCGCGCCGGGCTCTGCGACTACTCGCGCAAGCGCATCAGCGTCTCGCGCTACCTCGCCGCGCGGTACGACGACGACACCAACCACCAGACGCTGCTGCACGAGGTCGCGCATGCGCTGGCGGGCCCCCGGGCCGGGCACGGCCCCCGCTGGAAGGCGGTCGCGCGCGACCTCGGCTACGTCGGTGGCACCACGCACGACGGTGAGACCGCGGTGGAGCTCGCGCCGTGGATCGGCGTCTGCCCCGCCGGGCACGTCGCCTACCGCCATCGCAAGGCCACGCGCCCGACCTCCTGCGCGAAGTGCGCGCCGCGTTTTGACGAGCGCCACGCCTTCACCTGGACCCGCCGCGACATCACGCGTGCGACGCGGCTCGCCGCGATGACGCCGCGGGATCAGTAGGCGACGAAGCGGCCCTCGCGCAGCACCGGGACGACGGATGCCGCATCCACCGCGGCCGCGTTCAGCACCTCGTCGCGCGACGCCGCCTGCGGGTGGTCCGGGCGGCCCAGGAGCTCCTGTCCGGAGGCGCTCGCGGTGAGGAGGTGCCGCACCGCGCCGCGCAACCCACGGAACGCCTCGCAGGCCACAGCCGCCTCCGGCGACGTGTGGTCGATGCCGACCGTGCCGAGCGCCTCGATGACGGCACCGGCGCCGAGCTGATCCTCGACGGCGAACCGCAGCGGCGCTCCGCTCCACCGGCCGGCGAGCTCCCCCGCGGCGATCACGGCGATGCTCGTGCGCTCGGCGCGACGGCGCTGGATATCGAGCACCGCGTCGGCGACCGCGCGGGCGTCACGCAGGCACCCGAGCAGCACGGTGGCGCCGGTCTCGGCCGCCGCCGCCGCGACGGCCGCACCGTTCAGCGACACCGCGTGCGCGGAGGCGTCGAGCGGCGGGGTCTCGCCGCGGGCCACGGCATCCGTCACCGTCGTGGAGAACCGCAGCACGTCGACCACCACGACGACGTCGGCCGGGGCGAGCCGGCGAAGCCCCTCGACACCCCAGTCGTGACGGACCTGGTAACGCTGCTGGTCGAAGGGGCTCTCGGGCATCCGTCCAGCCTAAGCCGACACGATCGCGGGTCCTCGGCCGGCCCCCGGCGCGGACCGCCCGTGCTCAGCCGAAGCGCGCGAGAGCCGCGACCATCCGACACACAGGGTGCGACACTGGAGCATGCGGATCCTGCTGAAGTTCGTGATCGACTGCGACCCCGACGCGGCGTGGCGGGCGCTGCACTCGCCACGGGCGGTGGCCGAGCTGTACGGTCCGGTGCTCGGCCTCGAGCCCCTCGTGCCCAGTGGGCTGCCGACCTCGTGGTCGCCGGGCGATGACGTGCCGGTGCAGCTGTCGGCGTTCGGGTCGGTGCCGGTCGGCCGTCAGCTGATCCACGCGAGCGAACGGCGCGTCGACGGGCCGGGCGGCGAGGTGCGCATCTTCCGCGACAGCGGCATCCCGCTCACGGGGCCCCTCGCGAGCCTCGACGTCTGGGACCACCAGATGGCCGTGGCGCCGGCACCGGGACAGCCGGGCAAGACCCTCTGGCGCGACCGGCTCGTGATCGGCGGACCCACCGCCGCGCTCCTGTGGCCGATGCTGTGGGCGACCTGGCAGTGGCGCGCCGCGCGCATCCGCGCCCTCGCGCCCACGTGGGCGCACGACCCCGAGCCGGCGGATGCGGCCGAGGCCGCGGCATCCGGCTCGGACGTCACTCCTGCGGGATGACGGTCAGCACGCGCGCGACGTATTCGAGGAACTTCCGCATGAACGTGCGGAGGAACTCCTCGGTCTCGGCGTCGGTCACCCGCGCGTCGTCGTCGATGAGGCCGGGCGTGACCTGGATGTAGGCCTCGGGCGACGTCATCTGCCGTGCGTTCAGGTAGCTCAGCGTGCTGCGCAGCGTCTGCTGGCCCACGGCCGTGCCGATCTTGCCCGGTGACGCCCCGATGACCCCGGTGGGCTTGTCCTCCCAGACGTTCTGCCCGTACGGCCGGCTGCCCCAGTCGATCGCGTTCTTCAGCGGGCCGGGGATGGACCGGTTGTACTCCGGCGTCACGAAGAGCACGGCGTCGGCGGAGTCCACCGCCTCCTTGAAGTCGGTCGCGACCTGCGGGTAGTCGCCGTCGAGATCGCGGTTGTACAGCGGGAGGTCGGCGTATCCGATCTCGAAGAACTCGAGCTCCCGCGGGGCCAGGCGCTGGAGCGCCTCGGCGAGGCGGCGGTTGACGGATTCGCGCGACAGGCTGCCGATGACGATGCCGACGCGGTAGGGCGGTTCGTGCTCAACGATGTCGATCTTCATGGGGTCAGCCTGCACCCGCCGCCGGATGGCCGCACCCGCCTTGACGGACGCCGCGGAACCTGGCACCCGGCGCGACCGGCCCCGCGGGTATCAGCGTGCGCGCGCCACCCCTCTTCCGCATCGGGGCGGTCCACTGCAATGTGGTCCCAAGACCCTGGGGAGGTGCGACATGGCCGACGAAGTCCAGTACGCCGAGCCCGCCGACGAGCCGCGCACGCACGTGACGCTGCGGCTCATCGCGCAGGACCCCGCGGTGAGCGGCGACGACGGGCGCATCCTCACCGCGAACGTGAAGGTGCCGTGGTCGCGGATGGAGGACGGTCCCCGCGGATCCCGGCTGCACGTCGTCGACTACGACACGGCGACCGGCCGCTACGTCAAGCACGCGCCGCTGGGCAGGGAGGATCTGTTCGCGGATGCCGCGGACGACGTGCTGCGCACCGATCTGGCCTTCCACGCGCAGCACGTCTACGCCACCGCCGCGCGCACGCTCGCCACGTTCGAGACGGCGCTCGGGCGCCGGCTGCCGTGGGGCTTCCGCAGCCACCAGCTCTTCCTCGTGCCGCACGCGTTCCCGGAGGCCAACGCGTTCTACTCCTACGACGACAGGGCGCTGCTGTTCGGCTACGTGCCTCCGGTGGACCCCCGCGGCGAGGCGGTGTACACGTGCCTGAGCCACGACGTCGTGGTGCACGAGACGACCCACGCTGTGCTCGACGGCCTCCGCCGGCGGTTCCTCGAGCCGAGCCTGCCCGACCAGGCGGCCTTCCACGAGGGGTTCGCCGACATCGTGGCGCTGCTGTCGGTGTTCTCGATGCGTCCGGTCCTCGAGCAGGCGCTCGGGCGGCCCGACCGCAGCGGCCGGATCCCCCGCAGCCGCGTCGAGCGCGAGGCGCTGCGGCGGAGCATGCTCGCCCGGGTCGCCGAGCAGATCGGCAGCGTGCTGACCCAGGGTCGCGGCGCGCTGCGCCAGTCGGCGCTGAACCCGCCGCCGCAGGACTGGGCGAAGCTTCCCGAGTTCCTCGAGCCGCATCGGCGCGGCGAGGTGCTCGTGGCGATCGCCTTCGACGTCCTCATCGAGATCTGGGTCAAGCGCCTGCAGGCGCTGTTCTCCAGGCCCCGCGGCGAGGGGGCGACCGGCCGGATCACCCTCGACCGGGCGCGCGCCGCCGAGGAGGGCGCCAAGGCGGCGTTCCAGCTGCTCACGATGCTGATCCGGGGCCTGGACTACCTGCCGCCGGTCGAATTCGACTTCGGCGACCTGCTGAACGCCGTGCTGCTGGCCGACAACGAGGTCGCGCCCGACGACGACCTGGGCTACCGGCAGCTCCTGGTCGAGGGATTCGCGCGCGCCGGCATCCAGCGCTCCGCCAACCGCGTGACCGACGTGCTGGAGTCCGAGCTGCCGCCCTACTACCTGGGCATCAACTTCGCCGGCCTGCGCAGCGACCGCGACGAGGTGTTCCGGTTCCTGTGGCAGAACGCCCGCCGCTTGGACGTGTCGACGGACTACTACACCGTGATCGAGTCCGTGCTGCCCACGCAGCGGATCGGCCCCGACGGGCTGATCGTCCCCGAGTCGGTGGCGACGTACGTCCAGATGGCCGAGATGACCGCTCGCGAGTTCACCGACGAGTCGGGGCTGCAGCTGTCGCCGGCCATAGACCCGCGCACGCCCGTCCAGCTGTTCGGCGGCGGAACGCTCATCTTCGACCAGTTCGGCCGCCTGAAGCTGCACGTCCACAAGCGTCTCGACGACTGGCGCCGCCAGCAGAGGCGGCTCGACCACCTCGCCCGGACAGGCCGGCACGACGCCTCGCGGCGCCTCGGGTTCTCGGACAGCGCCGCGCGCGGGCAGACGTTCGCGCAGCTGCACCGCACCGAGCGCAGCTCCGGGGAGACATGGTGAGCGCCGCCGTCCGCACGCGCGTGCGCATGTACCAGGTCGGCTTCGGCGACTGCTTCCTGGTGTCGATCGAGTACGACGGGCCGCTCGATGACGGACGCGCCGCCCGGCACATCCTCATCGACTACGGCACCAGCCATTCGCCGCGGGAGGGCATGGCCCGCGGCCGCATGGCGGACGTCGCCGCGCTCGTCGAGGAGCACACCGGCGGCCACCTCGACGTCCTCGTGGTGAGCCACCGTCATCGCGATCACCTCAGGGGATTCGAGGTCGACGCCGGCGCGGCGATCATGAGGCGGCTCGCGCCGACGCTCGTGCTGCGGTCGTGGACGGAGGACCCTGAGCTGTCGGCCACGGCGGACGGCCCGGACGCCGGCGCCGCGCCGGCCGGCCTCAGCCGCGCGTCGGTGCGCTACGCCGCGCTCCTCGCGCAGGCGCAGGAGCACGTCGCCCGGCTCGCGGGGCTCGCCGGCCTCGACGACGAGGTGCGGACGGCCGCGGAGGACCAGCTCAAGAACGCCGAGGCCGTGGCCCTGCTCGACGAGCTGTCGCGCGACGGCCGCGGGCGCTATCTCCACGCGGGCATGGAGTCCGGGATGGAGGCGCTGATCCCCGGGCTCCGGGCGACGGTGCTGGGCCCGCCGACGGTCGACCAGGATCCGCGGGTCGCGAAGCAGCGCGAGGACGATCCGGAGTACTGGCTCACCGCACTGGACGCCTCTTTGCGCATGGTGGGCGCCGCCGCCGACGCCGGCACCCCGGCGCCCATGACCCACGGCCCGGGTCCGGTCCGCTGGCTGATCGACCGCCTGGCCGACCAGCGGACCGCGTCGGCCGCGCGGCTGGTCCGCGACCTCGACGACGCCCTGAACAACACCAGCCTGATCCTGCTGCTCGAGATCGGCGGCCTGTCGCTGCTCTTCCCCGGCGACGCCCAGATCGAGAACTGGCGGCACACGCTGGACCAGCTCCCCGGCGAGCCGCGGCTGCGCGAGCGGCTTGCACGGATCGACCTGTACAAGGTCGGCCATCACGGCAGCCGCAACGCCACGCCGCGCTCGCTGCACGCGCTCTGGAAGGACCGCGCCGACAGCCTGCCCCGGCTCGCCGCGGTGATGTCGACCCGGCAGGGCGTGCACGGCAAGGGTGACAACGCGGTCCCGCAGACGCACCTGGTCACAGCACTGCAGGAGGTCGCCGACCTCTACTCCACCGACGACCTCGTCGGCGGCGAGGAGTACGTCGAACTGGTGTCGGAGGTCTCCGGGGGGCCGTTCCGGCCGGTCCCGGCGGCGGGGAACGGATGACCGGAGGCCGCGGCC
>NZ_JBHTZE010000013.1:0-16559 GCF_042790415.1 Microbacterium sp. NPDC056736 | reverse complement strand
ATGCGACGACGCCGGTGACGATGACGGCGTCCGCGCGACAGCGGCGCTAGTGTGAGCGCACACGGCGTCTATCGCGCCGTGACCTCGCATTCAAGAAAGGCGTATCGTGCGATTCCTCGATGCCGTCACCACCGCGTACGAATACCAGGGATTCTGGGGATCCTTCTGGGACATCATCTGGTGGTTCCTCTGGATCTTCTTCTTCGTCGTCTACCTTTTCGCGCTGTTCGCCGTGATCGGCGACCTGTTCCGCGACCGCAACCTGAACGGCTGGCTCAAGGCGCTGTGGATCATCTTCCTGATCTTCGTGCCGTTCCTGACGCTGCTGGTCTACCTGATCGCCCGCGGCAAGGGCATGGCCGAGCGCGGCGCGCGGGAGGCGGGCGAGCTGCAGAAGGCGCAGGACGCCTACATCAAGTCCGTCGCCGGCGGCTCCGCGGCGAGCCCGGCCGACGAGATCGCGAAGGCCAAGGCGCTCCTGGACGCCGGCACCATCACGCAGGCCGAGTACGACGCTCTGAAGGCCAGGGCACTCGCCTGATCCGCCTCGCGCGGAGCGCGTGATCCTCGCAGAGACGGGAGCGCCCCCGTCCGCCTAAGGGTGGACGGGGGCGCTTCCCGTTGCGCGTGCGACGATGCGGGCCACCATGTCGTCCGCGGTGGTGTTCTCGCCGGGGACGTTCGGCTTGCCGAGCCCGTGGTAGTCGCTGGATCCTGTCACGATGAGGTCGCGCTCGCGGCACAGCGCGCGGAGCGTCCCGAGCGCGGGCTCGCGGTTCTCGCGGTGGCCGAGCTCGAACCCGGCGAGGCCGGCGCCGAGCATCCGCTCCAGCAGCGGCATCGGCAGCAGGCCCGCCCTGCCGGCCGGGTGGGCGATGACCGGCACTCCCCCGGCGCCCACGACGAGTCTGACGGCGGTCACCGGATCGGGGGCGTACAGGGCGACGTAGTAGTCGCCGCGCGGGCTCAGGATCCCCGAGAACGCCTCTGCGCGGTCGCGCACGAAGCCGCGCGCCACCAGCGCGTCGGCGATGTGCGGGCGCCCGACGGTCGCGCCGTCGGTGGTCTGGGCGAGGATGTCGTCCCACACCAGGTCGTAGTCCCGCGCGATGCGGTCGGCCATCAGGCGGGCGCGGTCTAGCCGCGACGACCGGATGCGGGTGGTCTCCGCTCGCAGCGCGGGCTCGTCCGGGTCGGGAAGGTACGCGAGCACGTGCACGCTGCGCCATTCGTGGCGTGCCGACAGCTCCATCCCTGGGATGAAGCTCATGCCGAGGGATGCCGCCGCCTCGGCCGCCTCCGCCCATCCTGACGTCGTGTCGTGGTCGGTCAGCGCCGCCGTGCGCACGCCGTGGCGGTGCGCCGACGCCATGACCTCGGCGGGCGGCTGGGTGCCGTCCGACTGCGCGGAATGCAGGTGCAGGTCGCTCGGCCCTTCGAAGCGCTGCGGTCCCGGCATCCTCCGAGCGTAGCGCGGCGGCGCGCGGCGATCGGATGCGCATGTCGCGCGCCACGCCCCGGGTGCTGACGGATCTCCCAGGCTGCTCGCATAGGCTCGCGGTCGTGCTTCGCCTGCTCGGGATCCTCTTCACCGTGCTGTGCGCCATCGGTGCGGCGGTGCTGACGTGGCCGGCGTTCTTCCGCGTCGAGCGGGTCTTCCCGATCGCGCAGATCGTCTCGTTCCGCGGCGTCCTCGCCGGCGTCTTCATCGCGGCCGCCGTGGTCGCGCTGCTGCTGGCCATCGCGCGTCCGATCCGGGCTCTCGCACTCTCGATCGCCGTCGTCGCGGGCGTCGCGGCCGTGGCCAACCTGGGCGTGATCGCAGCCCGCGGAGGCCTCGGCACCGACCCGCTGCCGGTGAAGACCGAGACGAGCGTCCGCGTCATGACGTGGAACACCGCGGGCCCGGCCACGGCGCCCGAGACGATCGCGAAGATCGCCGTGGCGATGGATGCCGACATCGTGGCGCTTCCCGAGACGACCATCGAGACGGGCGAGCGGGTCGCCATCGCGATGCGCGATCTCGGGCACCGGATGTGGGCGCACCACGCGGAGGACCCGTCCACGGAATGGGATGCCGGATCCACGACGCTGCTGATCTCCCCCGAGATGGGCGACTACGCCGTCATCGAATCGTCGCAGAACGGCACCAGCAACACCTCGACGGTGCCGAGCGCCGTCGCGATGCCGGTGTCGGGACAGGGGCCCATCGTCGTGGCCGTCCACGCCGTGGCTCCGCGGCAGAGCTACATGCAGAGCTGGCGGGACGACCTGCAGTGGCTCGCCGACCAGTGCGTCGACGGCGACGTCATCATGGCCGGCGACTTCAACGCCACGGTCGACCACATGTCGGGCCTCGGCATCGACGGAGGCACGCTCGGCCACTGCACCGACGCCGCGGTCGAGACCGGCAACGGCGCGCTGGGCACGTGGTCGTCCAGCGTCCCGGCCATCCTCGGCGCGCCGATCGACCACGTCATGGCGACCGACCGGTGGCGCCCATCGGGCTCGCTCGTGCTGCGCGCGATGGACGGCTCGGGGTCGGACCATCGCCCCCTGATCGTGCAGTACGAGCCCGCCGGCTGAGCCTGCCGCGGGTGTTCGCGCCCGTGCGAGACTGGACGCATGAGCAGCGCAGCCGACGACACGGCCACCCCCGCGACGCAGCCCTCGACGAGCACCAATCGCCGCCAGCCGTTCGGTCAGGGCTTCCTCGACACCATCTCCACCGGATGGGCCGAACGGCCGGACTCCGCACCGCCCGCGCGCGTCCAGGCGCCCTTCGCCGCAGCCCGCCGCGACGCGGTGTCGGCGGCCTTCCCGGGCCGACGACTGGTGATCCCGGCCGGCGAGCTGAAGCAGCGCAGCAACGACACCGACTACCCGTTCCGCGCGCACTCCGCCTTCTCGCATCTGACGGGGTGGGCCTCGGACTCGGAGCCCGGCGCGGTGCTGGTGTTCGAGCCGCGCTCGGGCGGCGGGCACGACGTCACGCTGCACTTCCGCGAGCGCGCCGATCGCACGACGAGCGAGTTCTACTCGGATGCCTCGATCGGCGAGTTCTGGATCGGGCCGAGGCCCGCCCTGTCGGGCGTGGCCGCCGACCTCGGCCTTCCGACGGCCCACATCGACGACTTCGAGGAGCGCGACGGCGACCTCGTGGTCGGCGAGCACGACGAGCTCACGCGCTTCGTCTCGGAGCTGCGCCTCATCAAGGACGCGTACGAGATCGGTCAGATGGAGCTCGCGGTTCAGGTCACCGCGGACGGCTTCGACGACATCGTCGCGAACCTGCCGGCGATCGTCGACCACCCGCGCGGCGAGCGCGTCGTGGAGGGCGTCTTCCACCGGCGCGCCCGCAGCGACGGCAACGCGGTCGGCTATGACACGATCGCGGCTTCGGGCCCGCACGCCTGCTACCTCCACTGGACGCGCAACGACGGCGCGGTGGTCCCCGGGGATCTGATCCTGATCGACGCCGGCGTCGAGGTCGACAGCCTCTACACCGCCGACATCACGCGGACCCTGCCGGTGAGCGGACGCTTCACCGAGGTGCAGCGCCGGGTGTACGAGACCGTGCGCGAGGCCGCCGACGCGGCGTTCGCCGCCGCGCGGCCCGGTGTGCGCTTCCGGTCGATCCACGAGGCGGCGATGCAGGTCATCGCGGCGCGAGTGGCCGAGTGGGGCCTGCTGCCGGTCAGCGCGGCAGAGGCGCTCGACGCCGACGCGGGGGGCCACCACCGCCGCTACATGGTCCACGGCACGAGCCACCACCTCGGCATCGATGTGCACGACTGCGCGCAGGCGCGGCGCGACATGTACTACGACGGGCTCCTGGAGCCCGGCATGGTGTTCACGATCGAGCCGGGACTGTACTTCCAGATCGACGACCTCACCGTCCCCGAGGAGTACCGGGGCATCGGCGTGCGCATCGAGGACGACATCCTCATGACCGAGAACGGCCCCGTGAACCTGTCGTCGGCGATCCCCCGCACCGCCGACGAGGTCGAGGCCTGGATCGCGCGCGGCAGCCGCTGACGTGTCCTTCACGCCTCCCCCGTCGTTCACGACGCGCCCGACCCTCACCGGCACGTTCGGCATGTCGGCCTCGACGCACTGGCTCGCGACGGCGACGTCCCAGGCGGTGCTGGAGCGCGGCGGCAATGCGTTCGACGCGTCCGTCGCCGCGGCCTTCGTGCTGCACGTCGTCGAGCCTCATCTCAACGGGCCCGGCGGGGACCTCGTCGGCATCTTCCAGACCGCCGACGCGGCCGCGCCGACGGTTCTCATGGGTCAGGGCCCCGCTCCCGAGGCGGCGACCATCGACCACTACCGAGCGCAGGGCCTCGACCTCCTGCCGGGCGCCGGCGGCCTGGCCGCGGCGGTGCCGGGCGCCGTCGACGCGTGGCTCCTGCTGCTGCGCGACCACGGCACGTGGGAGCTGGCCGACGTGCTCGCGTACGCGATCGGCTACGCCCGCGACGGCCACCCCCTGGTCGCCGGCGCCGCGGCGACGATCGCGCGGGTTGCAGAGCTGTTCCGCGACGACTGGCCGACCTCCGCCGCCCTCTGGCTGTCCGACGGCGAGCCTCCTGCGGCCGGGGAGATCGTGCGCAACCCCGCCTACGCCGAGGTGCTGGACACCCTCGTCCACGCGTCCTGCACCGTGCGCGACGACGGACCTGTGGGCCGCGCGGCGCGCATCGACGCCGCGCGCCGGGAGTGGAAGACGGGATCCGTCGCCCACGAGGCATCCGCGTTCCTCGCGCAGCCGCACCGCCACTCGGACGGCGGCGCGCACGCGGCCGTCATCACCGCCGACGACTTCGCCGCGTTCGATGCGGCGTACGAGCCTGCGCTGACGCGCGAGTTCCGAGGGCGCACGGTCGCGAAGGCCGGTGCGTGGACGCAGGGCCCGGCGCTGCTGCAGACGCTCGGCCTGCTGGAGCCCCTCGCGGACGAGCTGCTCGACCCGTCGCAGGAGGAGGGCGCCCACACGATCCTCGAGGCGCAGAAGCTCGCGCTGGCCGACCGCGACGCCTGGTTCGGCGACGACGACGTCGACCTCGAGGCGCTGCTGTCCGCGGACTACCTCGCCGAGCGCCGCGCCCTCATCGCGGGCACCGCGTCGGCGGAGTTCCGGCCAGGGTCGCCCGCGGGCGGCACCCCGTTCCGCCCCCCGCTGCGCGAGACGTACGACGCGCCCGCGGTCGGCACCGGCGAGCCCACGGTGCCCCCCGGCGAGGCCCGCGTGGCGGCGTCGGGCGAGACCCGCGGCGACACCTGCCACCTCGATGTCATCGACCGCTGGGGCAACATCGTCTCCGCCACGCCCTCGGGAGGCTGGCTGCAGTCCTCGCCGACCATCCCGGCGCTCGGCTTCTGCCTGGGCACCCGCCTGCAGATGACGTGGCTCCAGCCGGGGCATCCGTCGTCCCTCATGCCGGGCCGGCGACCGCGCACGACCCTCACGCCGACGCTCGTGCTGCGCGACGGGGCGCCGGAGTTCGCGATCGGCTCGCCGGGCGGCGACCAGCAGGATCAGTGGCAGCTGCTGGCGCTGCTGCGCATCATCGTGGGCGGCTACGCGCCACAGCAGGCGATCGATGCGCCGGCGCTGCACACGACCGCGATGCCGGAGTCGTTCTGGCCCCGCACGTGGACGCCCGCCGGCGCCGTGGCCGAAGCCCGCCTGGGCGATGCCGTGATCGAGGGCCTCGAGCGTCGCGGTCACCGCGTCACGCGCGCGGGAGACTGGGCGCTCGGTCGCGTCTCCGCCGTCGGGAGGGATGCCCGCACGGGTGTGCTGTGGGCCGCCGCCAACCCGCGGGGCATGCAGGGCTACGCGGCCGGCCGCTAGCAGGCCACGCGGCGGGATGCGTCAGGCAGCTCGCACCCGCACCGGCGGGCCGACATACCGCGCGGACGGCCGGATGATCTTCGGATCGGCTGACTGCTCGAGGATGTGCGCCGTCCACCCGATCGTGCGGGCGAAGGCGAACGTCGGGGTGAACATCGACCGCGGCAGTCCGCACTGCTCCATCACGAGAGCGGCCCAGAACTCCACGTTGGTGTGCAGCGCGCGTCCCGGCTTCGCCGCGGCGAGCAATCGTTCCGCGGTCTCCTCGAACCGCAGCGCCAGCTCGACGCGAGCACCGCCCCGCCGCTTCGCGATCCGCTTCATCAGCTCCGCCCGCGGGTCGGACGTCCGGTACACGGCGTGCCCGAACCCCATCAGCCGGCGGCCGGCGGCGAGCTCCCCGCGGATCCAGGGCTCGATGCGCTCCGCCGTGCCGACCGCGTCGAGTCCGTCCAGGGCGCGGGACGGCGCACCGCCGTGCAGCGGCCCCGTCAGCGCGCCGAGGGCACCCACGAGGCAGGAAGCGGCATCCGCTCCCGTCGACGCGATCACCCGAGCCGTGAACGTGGAGGCGTTGAAGCCGTGGTCCATCACGGAGATCAGGTAGGCCGTCAGCGCCGCCTCGCTCTCGGCGTCCGCAACGGTGCCCGTCACCTGGTGCAGGTAGTCGGCGACGAGGCCCCGGCCGGAAAGCGGCGGCAGCGGCTGCTGCCCGTTCCGCCTGCGCCACAGCGCGCCGACGATGACGGGCGTCGAGGCGGCGAGCTCGATCGCGTCGATCAGGCGCTCGTCGGCGGTCAGGTCGTAGAGAGGACGGATGCCGCGCCGCGCGGCCAGCAGCGACCACACCGCCGCGAGCCCTGCCATCACCTCCGGTGTCGCCGCGGACACGGCGTCGACGGCGGCGGCGACGTCGTCCGCGCACCGGGTCCTGGCGGCCTGGATCCGACGCGCGAACGCACCGCGGGAGGCATCCGTCGGGTCCTCTCCGGTGACGAGCAGCTGCCAGGCATCCTCGAAGTCGGCGGCCTCGGCGAGCTCGATCGCGGAGCGGTCGCGGTACTGCAGCAGTCCCTCGGCGCCGCGCACATCGCTCACCGCCGTCTCGGCGACGATGACACCCGCCAGGCCCCGGGGTGCGTCGATCGCGGCCGATGGCGTCGTCGTGCTCATGTCGTCTCCTTCCGTCGGGCGGGCGCCGTGCCGGCGAGCCGCTACACTCAGGGTCGGACTTGATTCCGTTTTCGTCAATCTTGATCGGATCAACATCGATGGACGCCCTGCCACGGCTCTCGGCCGCCGAGGCGGCCGCGCGCCTCGGGGTCAAGCCCGAGTCGCTCTACGCGTACGTCTCGCGCGGCCTGCTGTCGCGGGAGCGCGACGCGACCGGCTCGTGGTTCGATCCCCTCGAGGTGGAGGCGTTCGCCGGCCGGCGTCGCCGTTCCCCCGCCCCGCCCTCCAGCGGGGCGGCGGCCGGGACCCCGCTCATGGTGCTCGACACGCGGCTCGCCCACGTGGAGGACGACGCGCTGCACTACCGCGAGCGCTCTGCGGCGCGCCTTGCACGCGAGCAGTCGTTCGAGGACGTCGTCTGCTGGCTGTGGGGCATCCGCACGCTGCGCCCGCCGGATGCCGACGACGTCCAGGTCGCGCGCCGCACGATCGCGGCGCTCGGCGACGCCAGCCGTCCCCTCGACCGGCTGGCGGCGGGGGTGACCGCGCTGGCGGTGACCGACCCGCTGCGTGACGATCCGGCGCCGGAGCAGCTCGCGCGCATCGGGGCACGGCTGGTGACGGGGCTCCCCGCGGCGCTCCTTTCCGAGGGCGCACCCGGCGCGGTCGCGCCGACGCTGTGGCGCGCGCTCGGCGGCCGCGACGACGCCGACGGCATCCACCTGCTCGACGCGGCACTGATCCTCGTGATCGACCACGACCTGGCGCTGTCGACGCTCGCGGGCCGTGTCGCGGCGTCCGCGCGCGCGTCGGGCTACGCGGTCGTGACGGCCGCGCTCGGTGCGTTCGACGCGCCGCTGCACGGCACGGCGAGCCGCTCGGCGTTCCGGCTCCTGCGCGCCGTCCGGGACGGCCAGGCGCCGGCACCGGCGATCGCGCGCGCGGTCCGCGACGGCGGGCGCGGCATCCCCGGCTTCGGCCAGTCGCTCTATGCCGGGGCCGACATGCGGGCGCGGCTGATGCTCGAACTGCTCCGGGAGGCGCCGCAGAGCGCCGACGTGATGGCGGCGGTCGACGCCGTCACGGAGGAGGTGGCCCGGCGCACCGACACCCGCCCGAACCTCGATCTGGCGCTGGCGGCGCTCACCCTCTGGGCGGGCATGACCGAAGACGCCGGCGCCGTCGTGTTCGCCGTCGGGCGCATCGCGGGGTGGATCTCCCACGCGGTGGACGAATACGACGAGCGACCCATGCGGCTGCGCCCCCGCGGGCGCTACGTGGGTCCGCCCGCGGAGTGAGCCGCGCGGAGCCACGCGACGATCGGCGGGACCAGCTCGGCGGCGACCTCGGCGGGCGGCCGCTTGCGGCCCTTCACCTCGAACGAGTGGCCGCCGCCCTCGATCCATGAGATCTCGGCCGACCGGCACGAGGCGACGGCCCCTTCGAGCTGCTCGTGCGGATCGATGAACGGGTCGTTCGAGCCCGCCACGAAGAGCTGCGGCTGCGGCACGTCGGGCAGGTGCGCCACACGGGCCTTGTCGGGGCTGCCGGGCGGATGGAGCGGATACCCGAGGTACACCAGGGCGGCCGGGTCGATCGCGCCCTCTGCGGCCGCCATCGACGCCATCCGCCCGCCGTACGACTTGCCGATCGCGAACACCGGCGCGCCCGCTGCGCGGTCGGTCAGCTCGGCGTGCACCGCCCGCCACGTCGCGACCGCATGGGCGGCCGGCCCCGGCATCCGTCGCCCCGCCTGGACGTAGGGGAAGTTGAACCGCAGCGTCGCGACGCCCGCCTCGGCCAGCGCGTCGGCGAAGCCCAGGAGGAAGGGATGCCGGTACCCGGCGCCCGCCCCGTGGGCGAGGGCGGCGTAAGCCCACGCCGAGGGCGGCGCGAGCAGATCGGCCGAGACCTCGACCCGCCCGCTCGGCAGCTCGACCGGGACGGTCGCGGGGGTCGACACCGTCACGGTGTCACGGGCGGTCCGCGCGGTCGTCGGCGGCGACGTCCGGCGCCTGCTCGGGCGCGGCGTCGTCGTCCGCGTCCCCGGTCCGCTCGGGAGGCGCCGCCAGCCGCTCGCCGTACTTGGGCGGCTCGTCGGCGGGCGTCGGTGCGGATGCCGGGGCCGATGCCGGGGCCGATGCCGGTGCGGATGCCGCGGCCGCCGGGATCGTCGTCGGCGCGGAGGACTGCGGACCGAGGACCTGACGGGCACGGCTCACACTGCCGTCGGTGACGGTGACCTCGTAGTGGTCGGCGACGACCTGCATCACCGACGCGAAGTCCCGGCGGCGGCGCACGAAGGAATACGCCACAAGGCTCATCAGCATGCCGATCGCGATCCCGACGAACAGCACTCCCACGAACGCCTGGATCGGCACCGACGGCGAGCCGATCACGAGGATCGCGGAGAACAGCAGACCCAGGAGCAGTCCGTTGACGGCGCCCGACCGGGCGGCGGAGGCATACCCGAGACGACCTGTGATCCGCTCGATGGAACGCAGACCCTGACCGACGATCGCGATCTCGCGGGCCGGGATCTCGGCGGCGATGAGGGACGACACCGCCTTCTGCGCCGCCTCGTACGTCGGGAAGCTCGCCACCGTCTGTCCGACGGCGTCCGAGCCCTTCAGGGGACGGCCTCCCATGATGGTCATCTCCCCATCCTCCCACGGCACGCGGACTACGCTGAGACGTGTGAGTACGCAGAGGGTTTTCGTCGCGCGCCTGTCCGGGTGCTCGGTCTTCGACCCCGCCGGCGACCGCCTCGGCAAGGTCCGCGACGTCGTCGTCATCTATCGCAAGGACGATCCGCCGCGCGTCATCGGACTCGTGGTCGAGATCCCCGGCCGGCGCCACGTGTTCGTCTCGATCGGGCGTGTCACCTCGATCGCCACCGGGCAGGTCATCACCACCGGCCTGATCAACGTGCGTCGCTTCCAGCAGCGCGGCGGCGAGGTCCGCGTCATGGCCGAGATGCTCGGCCGCAAGGTGTTCTTCGCCGACGGGTCCGGCACCGCCGTCATCGAGGACGTCGCCATCGAGCGCAACCGCCTGGGCGAGTGGGACGTCGGCCAGCTCTTCCTCCGCAAGCCCAAGACGAGCGCCTCCCCCTTCGCCAAGGGCGCAACGACGTTCGCCAACTGGGATGCGGTGCGCGAGAGCCAGGTGCCCGGCGAGACGCAGTCCGCCGAGCAGCTGGTCGCCACCTACTCCGAGCTGCGCCCGGCCGATCTCGCGAACACCCTTCTCGACCTGCCCGAGGAGAGGCTCCTCGAGGTCGTCGAGGAGCTCCCCGACGACCGTCTCGCCGACGCGCTCGAGGAGATGCCCGAGGAGGAGCAGGTGCACATCCTCGAGGCGCTGGACGACGAGCGCGCCGCCGACATCCTCGATGCGATGGAGCCCGACGACGCCGCCGACGTGCTCGGTCAGCTCCCCGAGGATCAGCGCGAGGAGCTGCTGGAGCTGATGGAGCCCGAGGAGGCGGAGGATGTCCGCGCGCTCCTGAAGTACGGTCCCGACACGGCGGGCGGCCTCATGACGAGCGAGCCCATCGTGCTCTCCGCCGACGCCACCATCGCCGAAGCGCTCGCCCTGATCCGTCGGCACGAGCTGCACCCCGCTCTGGCCGCGGCCGTGTTCGTGACGCTTCCGCCGTACGAGACGCCGACCGGCCGGCTGCTGGGCACCGTGCACTTCCAGCGGATGCTGCGCTATCCGCCGCACGAGCGGCTCGGCGCGATCATCGACGACACGCTGGACCCGGTGCCTGCCACCGCCTCGGCCGCGGAGGTCGCGCGCCTTCTCGCTTCGTACAACCTGGTGTCGCTCCCCGTCGTCGATCCCGCGCATCGCCTCGTCGGCGCGATCAGCGTCGACGACGTGCTGGACTACCTGCTGCCCGAGGACTGGCGGTCGCACGATGCCGATGAGAGCGGACGCCCGGCAGCGGCACCCGCGCCGGCCACGACCCCGCGCGCTCAGCCCGGAGGCGGCGCCCGCGGCGGGAGGAGGCGCTGATGGCACGTGCGACCCGTCAGCCGGCCCTCGACGCGCCGCGCGGCCGCTCCGGCATGCTGCAGCGCACGCCGCAGCAGTCCAGCGATCGCTTCGGGCGCTTCTCGGAGGCGTTCGCCCGGGCCATGGGGACCTCGGGGTTCCTCATCGGCATGACGATCTTCGTGATCGTCTGGCTCGCCTGGAACACCTTCGCCCCGCGGGAGCTGCAGTTCGACCCGCGTGAGTACAACTACACCCTGCTGACGCTGATCCTGTCGCTGCAGGCCTCGTACGCCGCGCCGCTCATCCTGCTCGCGCAGAACCGCCAGGACGACCGCGACCGCGTGCAGATCGAGCAGGATCGCCAGCGCGCCGAGCGCAACCTCGCCGACACCGAGTACCTGGCGCGCGAGGTGGTCGCCCTGCGCATGGCCGTAAACGACTTCGCCGATCAGGTCGTGACCCGCGACGTGCTGCGAAGCGAGCTGCGCACGCTCCTGGAGAAGCTCGACGCCACCCCCGAGGCCCAGGACGGCACGCACCGATGAGCGCGGTGCCCGCGGACGCCGTCCGCACGGCGGTCGGCGCCGTCCTCGACCCGGAGCTGCGCCGGCCCATCGGCGAGCTCGACATGGTGCGCGACATCTCCGTCGACGCGGGCGTGGCCCACGTGGCGATCGCGCTGACGATCGTCGGGTGCCCCGCCGCAGACCGCATCGCCACGGATGTGCGCACCGCCGCGGCATCCGTTCCCGGCATCACGGACGTGGCGCTGGAGGTGGGGGTGATGACCCCGGCCGAGCGGCACGCCCTGACCGAACGCCTGCGCGGCGGACGGGGTCGCGAGATGCCGTTCGGCCCCGGCTCGCTCACCCGCGTCATCGCGGTCACGAGCGGGAAGGGGGGCGTCGGCAAGTCGACCGTCACCGCCAATCTCGCCGTCGCCCTCGCCGCACGCGGACTCGCGGTCGGCCTCATCGACGCCGACGTGCACGGGTTCTCGATCCCGGGTCAGCTCGGCCTGGTCGGCCCCGACGGGTCCGTGCCGCAGCCCACCCGCGTCGACGACCTGATGCTGCCGCCGGTCGCCCACGGCGTGAAGACGATCTCCATCGGCATGTTCCTGCGCCGGAGCGGCGGCGACTCCCCGCTCGGCGCGGTCGCGTGGCGCGGGCCGATGCTGCACCGGACGGTGCAGCAGTTCCTCACCGACGTCTTCTTCGGCGACCTCGACGTGCTGCTGCTGGACATGCCGCCGGGCACCGGCGACGTGGCGATCTCCGTCGGACAGCTGCTTCCGAACGCCGAGGTGCTGGTGGTCACGACGCCGCAGACCGCGGCCTCCGATGTCGCGGTCCGCAGCGGGCTGGTCGCGCGGCAGACCGGGCAGCGGGTCATCGGCGTGGTCGAGAACATGGCGGCGATGACGCTCCCCGACGGGACGGTGCTCGACCTGTTCGGCCACGGTGGCGGCGCGGCCGTGGCCGAGGCCCTGTCCGGGTCCGGGTCCGAGGTCCCGCTGCTGGCCTCCGTGCCGCTGAGCCCCGTGGTCCGCGCCGACGCCGATGCCGGCGTTCCCGCGGTCCTCGCGCATCCGGACGATCCGGCCGCGCGCGCCATCGCCGACATCGCCGCCGCGCTCTCCCGGTTCCCCAGAGGCCTGCCGGGCCGCTCCCTCCCCTTCCGTCCGCGCTGACGCGGCCGGCCGATCAGGTGGCTTCGCTGTCGAAGGGCGTCGGGCCGTCGTCGGGGCCGCGGAAGGGCGATCGCACGGGCGTCGTGGGCGGCACCGGTGCCGCCGCCTGGGTGCGCACGGTCTGCACCGGAGCGTCGTCGAGCAGCGCCTCGCGGATGATGCGCCGCGGATCGTACTGGCGGGGGTCGAGCGTGCGCCAGTCGACGTCGTCGAAGTCCTCGCCCATCTCGTCTTTCACGCGGGTCTTGGCCGTCGACACCCACTCCCGCGCCCGCCTGGTGAACTGCGCGAGCGACTCCGCGTAGCGCGGCAGCCGCTCCGGCCCGATGATGAGTGCCGCGACGAGTCCGATCAGCAGGAGCTTCTCGATCGTGAGGCCGAAGATCATGAGATCAGGTTACCGCCGCGCCTGTGCTGCCAGCGCCACGGCGCCGCGTAGGCTGGCGGCGGAGGGATGCCGATGGGAGAGCACGACGCGAACCAGCGGTTCGTCGACGAGGTGACGAACGAGCCGGATCACATCGCGCGGGCCCGCGCGCACGCGCTGGAGCTCGGTGCGGCGCCGATCAGTCCCGCGATCGGGGCCCAGTGCGCCGTCATCGCCGCCGTCTCGCAGGCGCTCAACATCGTCGAGATCGGCACCGGCGCCGGCGTCTCGGGGCTGTGGCTGCTCCGCGGCTCCCCGCGCGCCACTCTCACCACGATCGACAAGGAGCCCGAGCACCTCGGCGCGGCCCGCCAGGCGTTCGCCGAGGCGCGCATCCCGCCGGCACGCGCTCGCTTCATCACCGGCCGCGCCGCGGAGGTCCTCCCCCGCATGAATGAGGCGTCCTACGACATCGTCCTCGTCGATGCCGACCCCGACGGGGTGATCGAGTACGTCGAGCACGGCCTGCGACTCGTCCGCGCCGGCGGGACCGTCCTGGTTCCCCGCGTTCTCGCAGGAGGAGCGGTCGCCGACCCCGTGCGGAGGGATCCGGTGACCTCCGCCTACCGCTCGCTGATCCAGGAGACGCAGAGCTCCCCCGCGGTCATCGGCGCCCTCTCCATCACCGGCGAGGGGCTGCTGCAGCTCACCACCGTGCCGACGACCTAGACGACTCGGACAGACGCGAACGGCCGGTCCTCTCGGACCGGCCGTTCGCGCAATGCTTCTCAAGCGGCGTTGACGACGCCCCCCAGGACGTCGTAGAGCTCCTTGGCCTCAGCGTCGTTCACCGAGACGACCAGACGACCGCCTCCCTCGAGCGGCACGCGCACGATGATGAGTCGACCCTCCTTCACGGCCTCCATCGGCCCGTCTCCGGTTCTCGGCTTCATGGCTGCCATTGCGGCTCCTTTTCATCGATGGTCTGCGCCTCAAGTTTATCGTGAGGCATGAGTGAACGGGCACGCCTGGGGAAAGCGGCATCCGTCGTCCCCGGTCACGGCACCTGCCACGTGTGGTTGCCGAGGGCGTACATGTTGTAGATCCACCACCACTGCCCGATGAGGCACGCGAGCAGCACTCCGATGCGCCACAGCCGCGACCGCGGGACCGCGAACGCGCCCCACAGCGGCGAGAGCGGCAGCAGGAGTCGGAAGATGCTCGACTGCGGGAAGAACACCAGGAGGAGGTAGACGAGGTAGCTGGCACTCCACAGGCGCAGCTCGACACCGAGCCTGCGGACCTGGGGCAGCAGGAGGAGCGCTGCAGCGACCGCCACCACCCCGATGGCGAGAGCGGCATAGCCGAGCCAGACCGGCAGGTTCCACATCGTCCCGAACCAGAACGCCGCTCCCGACAGGAACGGCTCGAACGGCACGAACTCGGCGTCGCCGGGCACCCAGTTCCGGCGCCACGCGAGCTCGGTGGCCAGATACGCGTCGGGCACGCCGGTCACCCACCCCGCGATGACCTGCCATGCGAACCCGGCGACGGCGGCGAGCAGTCCCAGCGCGACGATGTGGACGATCTCGGGCGTGCGCAGCGGCTCGCGCGCGCGGCTCCGCCACCGCCAGATCCCGAAGAGCGCCAGGAAGAGGGAGAAGGCGAGCACCCCGGGACGCGTGAACGCCATGAGCGGGATCAGCGCGTACAGCCAGACGTAGCGCCGGCGCATCACGCACCACAGGGCGCAGAACAGCCACAGCAGGTTCAGCGCCTCGGCATAGCCGACGTGGAAGAGTGCGGCCAAGGGGCCGGCCGCGCAGAACGCGACAGCCCACAGCGCCGCCTGATCGTCCAGTCTCGGACGCAGCAGGTGATAGAGGACGACGGATGCCCCGTACCCGGCGAGCAGCGACACGATCAGGGCACCCGCCGGCCACGCTCCGAACGGGAGCGAGACGAGCTGGGCGAGCAAGGGGTACAGCGGAAGGAACGCCCAGGCGTTCTCGGCGACCTGCCCGGTGTCCGTCAACGGCAGCTCGGCGGGGTAGCCGGAGTACGCGATCAGCCAGTACCACGAGCCGTCCCAGGCCACGACCGTGTCCATGATCCCGGCGTCGGGACCCATCCGGGAGCCGAACCCCGACAGCTCGGCGGCCACGAAGAGCAGCAGCGCCGTCACGGCGCGCGCGCCGAGGTAGATCGCGGCGACGAGCACCGCCGTGCGGGCCGCGGAGCGCGGCGCTGCGCGCTGCGTCAGCTCGTGGTCAGCCACGCGCGCAGGCCCCGCTCGACCGCCTCGATCTGCGCGATCGCCACGCGCTCGTCATCGTGGTGGGCGAGGTGCGGATCACCGGGACCGTAGTTGACGGCCGGCACGCCCAGAGCGCTGAACCGCGCCACGTCGGTCCACCCGTACTTCGGACGAGGCTCTGCGCCGACAGCCCGCAGGAATTCCTGGGCGAGCGGCGCGTCGAGGCCGGGACGGGCACCGGCCGCGGCATCGACGATCTCCACGTCGAAGCCCGCGAACACGTCGCGCACGTGGCGCTCCGCCTCCGCGACGTCGCGGCTGGGGGCGAACCGGTAGTTCACCTCGACCTCGCACAGATCGGGGATCACATTGCCGGCCACGCCACCGCCGATGCGGACGGCGTTCAGGCCCTCGCGATAGACGAGTCCCTCGACCTCGACGTCGCGCGGGCGGTAGTCGGCGAGGCGCCCGAGGATCGGCGCCGCCTTGTGGATCGCATTCTCGCCGATCCATGCGCGGGCGCTGTGCGCGCGGACGCCCGTCGTGCGCACCATCGCGCGCAGGTTCCCGTTGCACCCGCCTTCGACCTCGCCGTTGGACGGCTCGCCCAGGATCGCGAAGTCGCCGGCGAAGAGGTCGGGGCGGGTGCGCGCCAGGCGGGTGAGGCCATTGAGGTCGGCATCCACCTCCTCGTGGTCGTACCACATCCAGGTGACGTCGACCCGGGGCGCCACGAGCTCCGCAGCCAGCTTCAGCTGCACCGCGACACCGGCCTTCATGTCGACGGTGCCACGACCACACAGGAACGGCTCACCGTCGAGGGTGATGTCCTTGGTGGGGACGTTCCCGTTGATGGGGACGGTGTCGATGTGGCCGGCGACGACGGCGCGCTGCGCGCGGCCGAGGTTCGTGCGGGCAACGATCGTGTCACCGTCTCGGTACACATCGAGATGGTCGAGCGGCGACACGGTGGCGAAGATCGCGTCGGCGAGAGTCCCTTCGTCACCGGAGACGCTCGGGATGTCGCAGATGGTGCGGGTGAGGTCGACAGAGGAGACGGAGAGATCGAGCGTCGGCATCCCCCGAGTCTACCGACGCGACATAGCGCCTTAACGCGGAATGGCCACCCTGCGTTGGGTGGCCATTCCGTGTAATGGGTGTCCGGCGGTGTCCTACTCTCCCACAGGGTCCCCCCTGCAGTACC
>NZ_JBHTZE010000012.1:0-28930 GCF_042790415.1 Microbacterium sp. NPDC056736 | reverse complement strand
GAGGAGGTGCGCTCCTCCGCCGCCGGCGCCTGGGTCATGAAGGCCATGCGTCGGTCTCTTACTGCCCGTTGAGCGTCGCGGTCATCTCGGCCGCGGCATCCGTCGCCGCCGTCTCGACGTCCTTCTGACCCGACAGGATCGCCTGCATCATGGCGCTGGTCGTCTTCTTCGCCTGCACGGCGCCGAAGGTCGGCGTGACGGGGAGCGAGGCGCCGCCCTCGACCATCTGCGTCGCGAACGGCACGACCATGGGGTCGGCGTTGGCGATGGTCTCCTCCAGGAGCGAGGTCTGGCCCGGGAAGTAGCCGCTCTGCGCGCCCCACTTCTCGGCGAACTCGCCGGTGGTCATGAGCTCGACGAACGCGAACGCGAGGTCCTTGTCGTCCGCGGTCTCGAAGACGCTGAGGTGCGAGCCGCCCAGCACGGACGGGGCGATGCCGCCGTCTTCGGCCGGGATCGGGATGGCGGCGAACTTCCCCTCCATGTCGGGGTTCTTCTCGACGATCGCCGACGGCGTCCACGAGCCCATGACGCCCATGCCGACCGTGCCCGCGGCGAAGCCGTCCAGCACGTCGGTCTCCTTCCAGGTGGTCGCGCCCGCCGACGACAGGTCGTCCTGCGTGGCCAGGCCCGTCCAGAACTCGAGGCCCTCGATCGACTCGGCGGAATCCAGCTCGCTGGTCCACTCGCCGCCGTCCTCGGTGGCCACCTCGCCGCCGGCGCCCCAGACCCACGGGTAGACCGTGAACTCCGCGTCACCGGGAACCGCGATGGCGGTCATGTCCGGCTTGGCCGCCTTGATGGCCAGAGCCGCCTCGCGCAGCTCGGCCCAGTCGGTGGGGGCCTCGAGACCCAGCTCCTCGAAGACATCCGTGCGGTAGACCAGCGAACGGACGCCGGCGTACCACGGCATGCCGTAGAGCTCGTCCTCGTAGGTGCCCGCCTTCACGAGCCCCTCGACGAGGTCGTCGTCCAGGCCCGCCTCGCTCACGTACTCCCCGATCGGCGCGAGTGCGCCGGCGTCGGCGAACTCCGCCGTCCACGTCGTGCCGGTCTCGGCGACGTCGGGCGTCGTGCCGCCCGCGATCGATGTGACGAACCGGTCGTGGGCGTCGGCCCACTGCACGAACTCGACGTTGAGCGTGGCGCCGGTCTCCTCCTCGAACGCCTCGGCCACCTCGTCGAAGAACGGCTCGGCGTCGGGGTTCGTTCCCTGCATGATCCAGACGTCGAGCGTCTTTCCTTCGCCCGAGCTCGAGCCCGAGTCGTCTCCGCCGCCACCACCGCTGCAGGCGGTGATGCCGAGTACTGCCACACCCAACACGGCGATGGGCAAGATGCGCTTCCTCATGAGAACTCCCTTGTGCGTGGACCTTCCGGCCGAAACCACACTATGGAAGAAACAACCGTATGTCATCTCTTGGTCGGAATTTTCTCCCAACCGTTACACGAGGGACCACGATACGAAACGCGGCCGAGTGCCCGGCTCAGGGGACGGATGCCGTTCGCCGGCGCCACGGCAGCGCCAGCAGCGAACCCGCCACGAGGAGGATGAGGCCGACGGCCGCGGCCGCCCAGGGTGTGGCATCCGGGATCTCGAGGTAGGTCGTGATGCCGAGGATCCGCGCGAGGCCCCACGGCAGCAGACCGAGCTCGTCGTTCCACAGCGTGAGCGCCGCCTCGAGGCCGACGAGCCCCACGACGGCCGACGGCCCCAGCAGCCCGGCGCCGACCGCGGCGAGCACCGCCCCGGTCGCGCGCCGCGCCCGCACCTGGGCCGCGAGCGCCCAGCCGGCCGCGACGAACACCCAGCCGAAGAGCGCGAACGCGACGGCGATGTAGAGGGTGCGCAGCACCGGGTCGGTCCAGAACGCGAACCAGTAGCCGCCGGGGCCGGTGAACGACAGCGCGAAGAGCGTGACGATGCAGCGGAGCATCACCACCCCGCCGACGGCGGCGATGACGGGCCACGGCGAGCGGTTCCAGACGAAGAGGCGGAGCACCAGCGCGAATACCGCCCACGCCCCGATGATGACGGCGAGGTGCGTCCACGACAGGAACGACGTCTGCACCGCCCGCGTCGCGACGAGGAGCGCGACCGGCACCACCAGCAGCAGCCAGCGGTCGAGCTCGAGCATGCCCAGCGTCGACTCGCGGGCCCGCCACGGGCGGGTCGAGGCGATCCACGTCGCCCGCGCGGCGGCGGCGCCGGGCTTGGCGACCAGGCGCGTGCGCGCCGCGAGCATGCCGATCACGACCCAGGCCGCCGCGAGCACGAGCAGCCCGCGCGCGAGCCACGCCATGGTCGCGTCCCGCTCGGCGCGCTCCACTCCGAGCTGCGCCGCGGTGAGGTTGAACGCGGGGTGGTCGATGTCGCCCTCGTACCGGTCGAGGTGGGCCGCGGCGAGTTCCTCGAACTCGGCGCGATCGGCGTCCCACGCGGCGTGGGCGTCGGGCGAGAGCGTGTCGTGCCACTGCCCCTGGTGCAGGATCATCGCGCGGTAGGCCGCGAGCAGCCGGAGGGTGTCGAGCTCGTAGTCCAGCGTCGAGAGGAACGCCTCGCGGATCTCGGGCGAACGCCAGGTCGCGGCATCCGTCGCCGTCACGGTGTCGCGCATGCGCTCGACCGCCGCGATCGCCTGCTCGCCGCCGGAGACGGCGGCCTCGACCCCGGCAGCGGGCTCGGCCGCGCTGTCGCGCACGATCGCGTACAGCACGTCGAGCACCGCGGAGTCGCCGGTGAGGATGTCCCACTCGAAGATCCACATCATGGGCGGCGGCTCGAGCCCGATCGCGAACACCCGCTGCTTCGCGAACGGCTCGATGTACATGCCCTGCGCGATGGCGTCGCGCGAGGCGGTCATGGCCTCGGCGATCGCCTCGACGGTCGCGGGATCCTCCGAGAACCACTCCCGCGCCCACGCGGCGGTCACCGCGGCGACGTCGGCGTCGGGATCGCGGGCGAGGGATGCCGCCACCTGCGTGTTCAGCTCGTACAGCTGCCAGAAGCCGGCCTTGAGATACAGCGTCATCGGGCCGGCGCGCCACGGGCCGCCGTCCTGCGTCCACACCCAGATGCCCTCGATCCGGTCGTTCGCCTCGAGGAGCTGCTGAAGCGCGGCCTGGTACTCGGTGCCGAGATCGTTGGGGAAGGCGCCGAAGTTCTCGAACTCGCGCCGGCTCTGGAACTCCACGATCCGCCGCTGCGAGCCGTGCTCGAGGGTGTCGTTGAGCGGGAGCCACGTGTAGAAGTCGCCCAGCGTGTACTTCGTCGACACGATGAGCGCCGGCGAGTCGAGGCCGCCCAGCACCGCCTCGTAAGACTCGGCGTTCGTGTGCATGTCGCCGACGGCGCCCACGCCCACCGACCACGTGCGGAAGACGACTTCGCGATCGGATGCCTCCGCCTGCGCCGAGAACGTCTCGAGCATCGCCCGCACGGCGTCGACCGTGGTGACTTCGAGGGCGGAGTAGTAGTCCCAGCCCTCGACGTCGTAGACGGGGCCCGCCTCGCCGATGCGCACGAGCACCCCGTCCAGCGCGGGCGCGGCTGCGTACAGTTCGTCCAGGCCCGCGGCGTAGACGTCCCACAGCTCGGGGTTCTCGGTCTCGAGCGAGCCGAAGCGGTCGGTGAGGTACTGCTCGAGCGGGCCCGTCAGTGCGAGCATGTCGGTGCGCAGGAACACCTTCACGCCGAGCTCGTCGGCGCGCTCCCAGAACGGCGAGAACGCCTCGACCAGCGCGAAGGCCTTGTCGCGGTGGTCGTCGCCCTCGGGGTAGACGGGGCCGCCGGGGACGCCGTCGAACGTGACGAACTCCACGAACCCGGGGAACGCGACGGCGTTGAACCCGTTCGCGAGCGAGTGCCGCAGGAAGGCGTCGAAGTCGTCGTACGCCACCGCGAGCGCCGCCTCGTCGATGTACGGCGCCTCCGGCTGGAGCACGTCGGCGAACGCCTCCGACGCGTGCGAGTAGTCGTCGCCGGACTGCCACTGCGCCGGGTCGGGAAGGACGCCGACGGCGCCGAGGTCGGTCATCCGCAGCGGGAGACGGGAGGTCTCGTGGCTGCCGACGAGGTCCTGCACCGGCAGCGCGGCGCGCACCTGAGCGGCGAGATCGTAGATGCCGCGCACGGCCCCGGCTTCGGAGGTCGCGCTGATCCGCAGCCCGGTTGCCTCCCCCTCGAGGGTGTAGCCGTCACCCGTCTCGGCGACGAACGTGGGCAGGAGCGTGACCGTCAGCGACGCCTCGCCCTCCCGTGCAGACGCGGAGTCCACGGCATCCGTCAGCTCGGCCACCGCGACGCGCACCCGCTCGGTGTCGGGCGCGTCGATCGTCGTGAACTCCGGCGGCGCGACGGCGTCGGCGACGTCGGCGACTGCGGCTTCGGCCGGCTGCATCTGGGTCGCCGGCTCGGTGCGGATGCCGAGCGCGTCGCCCACGACGACTCCGACCGCTAGACCGAGGGCGAGGAGGATCACTGCGGTGACGACGGCGAGGATGCCTCGCCGTGTCGCCGTCATGCGACAACGCTACTCCGCCTCGCGGGGCGCTCCTTACGGGAAGGTGATCTCCGCGTCCGGCTCGCGGATGAGGAAGCCCTGCGCACGATCGCACCCCAGCCGCTTCGCGATGTCGAGGTGGGTGAGCGTCTCGATGCCCTCCGCCACCACGCGCAGGCCCTGCGCGTGCGCGGCCTCGACGTCGGCCCGCAGCGCATCCAGTGCCTGCGGCTCCGCCGATCGCACCAGATGCCCGGGCAGCTTGACCTCGTTGAGCGGCAGGTGGCGGAGCCGCTCGAGCGAGGGAGAGCCCTCGCCGTACCCGCCCAGGGAGATCTCCACGCCGATCTCGCGGAGCGCGCGCAGCTGCGGCAGCACGGCGCGCTCGTCGACGGGCAGCAGGTCCTGCGTGAGCTCGAGGACGAGGGAGCCGGGAGCGAGCGTCCGGCGCGCCGACTCGGCGGCGATGTGTCGGACGAAGGAGTCGTCGTCGAACTGCCGCGGCGAGACGTTGACGGCGACCGCCCAGTCGCGGCCGGTCCGGCGCCATTCGGCGAGCATGTCGAGGCACTCGTCGAGCATCCGCCGGCCGAGCGCGTGGATCACGCCGCTGCGCTCCGCGACGCTGATCATCGTCACCGGGTCGATGTCGCCGAGCTCGGGATGCGACCACCGGCACAGCGCCTCCGCGGCCACGATCGACCCGCTCTCCAGCGACACCTGAGGCTGGAAGACGGCGAAGATCTCGGAGCTCCCGACGGCGATCGCCAGATCGTCTGCGAGATCTTCGGCCGTGCGCATCCGTCCAGTCCACCTGTTCTGCCGCGCCGTCGCAACCTCCGACACGAGGGGGCGGCGATCGGCTACGGTTCGCCTCCGCCGGCCCCCTCGCGCGGGCGGCGCGGGCTCAGCTGCTCCTGCGCATCGCGCGGACGCCGACCGCGAGTCCGACCGCCGCCAGCGCCAGCGCGGCGATCCAGCCCCACAGCACCTCGATGGCGCCGAGGTCGCCGGCGAACAGCGCACGCTCGGCCTGCACGACCCAGTTGACCGGGTTGACGGCGGCGACCGCGCGCATCCACGCGGGGCCCTCGTCGAGCGGCAGCAGCATGCCCGACAGGATCAGCAGCGGGAAGATCAGCGTCTGCTGCACGCCCCAGAAGAGCCACTCACGGTCCTTCGTCTTGAGGGCGAGGGTGTACGACAGCGCTCCGAGCCCGACGCCGAACACCGCGAGCAGGAGCAGCCCGATGACGAGTCCGGCCAGGTCGATCGTGAACCCGAACGGCCACGCGATGAGCACGATGATGAGGGCTTGCACGACGATCGGCGCGATCTCCTTGAGCGCGCGGCCGACGAGCAGCGACGACCGGGCGAGCGGGGCGACGAGCGTGCGCTCGTGGGAGCCCGTCATCATCTCGTACTGCAGGTTCGACCCGGTCGCCCCGGTGCCGAACAGCACGATCATGACGAGCACTCCGGGCACGAACCACTGCAGCGTCTCGCCCACGGGTGCGCCCGACGATCCGACGAGCAGCGGCGCGAACAGCCCGAGGAACACCAGGGGCTGCACGAGGCTGAAGATGAGCGTGAAGGGGTCGCGCACGACCGGCCTCAGCTCACGGGTGAGCACGTTCCACGTGTCGCGGGCGGGGTTGGCCCGCACCGCGGTGTCGGGACGGGTCTGGATCTCGGTGGTCATCGGCTCGCTCCTGTCTTCTCGGCCGCCGCGTCGGCGGTTCCGACGGCGCCGGCTGCGGCATCCGTCGCCTGATCGGTCTCTTCGGTGTCGGTGCCGCCCTCGCCGGCTTCGCGCAGGGTGCGTCCGGTCAGGGCGAGGAAGACGTCGTCCAGCGTCGGCGGGACGCCCGTGGCCGTGCGGACGGCGACTCCGGCGGCGTCGAGCTCGCGGACGGCCGAGGGCAGCAGCGCGTCGCCCTCCGGTGCCGTGACGGTGACGGATGCCCCCTCCCGCCGCACCTCGCGGTCGGTGAGCCGCTGCACGACAGGGACGGCGGCTGCGGCATCCGTCTCCGAAGCGAAGCCGAGGGTGAGCAGGTCGCCCGCGAGCTCGGCCTTGAGGCGCGACGCGGTGTCGTCGGCGATGACGCGGCCCTTGTCCATCACCATGACCCGCTCCGCGTAGCGGTCGGCCTCCTCGAGGTAGTGCGTCGTGAGGAACACCGTGGTGCCGTGGCCGCGGCGCAGCTCGAGGATGTGCTGCCACAGGTTCGCGCGGCTCTGCGGGTCGAGCCCGGTCGACGGCTCGTCGAGGAAGAGGAGCGGCGGGGCGTGCATGAGACCGAGCGCGACGTCGAGGCGGCGCTTCTGCCCGCCCGACAGCTGCTGCACCGACCGCGTCGCGAAGGGCGCGAGGTCGAGCGAGTCGATGAGCTCGTCGGCCCGCTGCCGCGCCGCCGCCTTCGACATGCCGTAGAACGCGCCCTGGCTCAGCAGCTCGTCGCGAGCCCGCTGCGAGAAGCTGCCGCTGGTGAGCTGCCCGACGTAGCCGATGCGGGCGCGCACGTCGGCGGGCCGCGTGAGGATGTCGAACCCGACGACCCGCGCCGTGCCCGATGTCGGCGGGATGAGGGTGGTGAGCATGCGCAGGCTCGTCGACTTGCCGGCGCCGTTCGGCCCCAGGAATGCCACGAGCTCGCCGCGTGCGACGTCGAAGGCGAGGTCGGTGACGGCCTCGACGGTCTTGCCTTTCACGGTGAAGCGCTTGGTCAGTCCCTGCGCCTCGATGATCGATTCGTTCGCCATGCCGTCCACGCTAGGAGCCATTGCGGACACATACAGTCCGCGATGTGCGGCAGTGTTGACCTATGTCCGATACGACGACACGAGCCCTCTCGCTGCTCAACCTGCTGCAGACGCACCGTCACTGGCCGGGACCGGAGCTGGCGGAACGGCTCGGCGTGACCGAGCGCACCGTGCGCCGCGACGTGGAGCGCCTGCGCGAGCTGGGCTACCGCATCGAGTCCACGCCGGGTGCCGCCGGCGGGTACCGGCTCGAGGCGGGCAGCGCCGTGCCGCCGCTGCTGCTCACCGACGAGGAGGCGGTGGCGATGGCGATCGGGCTGCGGGTCGCGGCATCCCAGCGACTCGTGAGCGGTGCCGAGACGACCATCACGGCGCTCGCGAAGCTCGAGCAGGTGCTCCCCGCTCCCCTGCGCCGGCGGGTGACGGCCCTCGCCGAGGCGGTGCAGCCGGCCGGGATCAACTCGGGCGCCGCAGTGTCGGGCGAGGTGCTCGGCGAACTCGCGCTGGCGACGCGCGACCACGAGCGCGTGCGGTTCACGTACACCGCTGCGTCGGGCGAGGTCACGAGACGCCGCGTCGAGCCGCACGCCCTCGCCCCCGCCGACCGGCACTGGTACCTGCTGTGCTGGGACCTCGAGAAGGACGACTGGCGCACCTTCCGCGTGGACCGGCTGGCGTCGGTCGAGCACACGCGCGTGCTGTTCGAGCCCAAGCCGCTGACGCCCGAGCAGATCGAGGAGTTCATCTTCGTGGCGCGCTCGTGGGTGCGCCAGGCCGTCGAGGCGGATGCCGTGATGGAGCTGCCGCTGGAGACGATGCGCGAGTACTTCGGCCAATGGGGTCAGGGCGCCTCGGATGAGGGCGACGGCCGCACGCGGTGGCCGGTGGGCGGCGGCGACTTCCGCGAGACGATGTACGGGCTGTCGTGGATCCCCGCCGGCGTGGAGTACACCACCGACCTCGCGTCGCCCGCGCGCGAGGAGCTGCGCGAGACGCTGGAGCGGATGCTGCGGGCGCTCGACGCTCCCCCGCCGCCGGTCCCGCCGCAGCGGGCGCGGGAGCGGGGTCTGCCTGCTGCCTAGGCACGCGCGCCGCGTCCGCCTCAGGACGCGTCGGCCACCCGCAACCGCAGAGTGCGGGCCGCCGGCTCTTCAGGCAGGTCCAGCGTCAGCTCGCCGGCATCCGCGTCCCACTGCGCGCTCGTCTCCAGACTGGTGGGGAACACCGCCTCGACCGTGAGACCCGCGCCGGCGTGAGCGGCCAGCGGCACACGGACGCGGGCAGGACCGGAGCGGCGCCAGACCGTGAGGAGGTCCCCGTCGGCGTCGCGCAGGCCCACCGCGACGACCGGATCGTGCCAGCCGGGCAGACCGAGCGGCCAGAAGGGCCGCGCTCCCGGGATGCGGTGCCGGATGCTGCGATAGGCCGAGGTCGCCTCCTGCACGAGCCGCATCTGCTCCGGCGACAGCCGGTCGATGCGGCCGGCCAGGTGCATGCGACCGAGGAGCGCGCTGGCGAGCGAGAAGGCGATGCGCTCGTCGGACCACGACGGGTCGGGGTACGCCCACACCGCACCCTGCTCGGGTGTCACCGTCGTGGGGGCCGCCGCCGCGATGGCGGCGGTCATCAAGGGGTCCTGGTTGTCGCTGGTGGACTGGACGGGATGCACCCGCAGCGTCGCGCCGTCCATCCGCTGCCCGCCGCTCGCGCAGCTCTCGATCACCAGCCCGGGGTGCCGGTCCATGAGCTCGCTCACCCACTCCAGCAGGGCCTGCTGATGGCCGAGCGCGCCATCGCCGGGGCTGTCCGCCCGCACGTCGGTGCCCTGGGTGACGTCCATGTTGTAGTCGAACTTGAGATAGCCCAGTCCGAGGTCAGCGATCAGCCGCTCGACGGCGTCGTCGAGGTGCGCCCGAGCGGACGGATGCCGGAGATCCAGTTGCAGCCGGCCGGACTCGACGACCCGGCGCCCGTCGCGCTGGAAGAACGCCTCGGGCGGCAGCAGCTCGGCGACCGGGCTGCCGACCGAGACGACCTCCGGCTCGAGCCACAGCCCCGGCACCATGCCCCTGTCGCGGATGCGCCTCGTCATCGCCTCGAGCCCCTCGGGGAATCGGCGGGACGACGGACGCCACGCGCCGAGCTCGTTCCACCATCGCTCGCCCTCGGCGTACCAGCCCGAGTCGATGCAGTAGACCTCGGCTCCGGCCGCGGCGGCGGCGTCGATGAACGGCGGGAGGTTCTCCGCGGTGGGATCGCCCATGAGGGCGTTCATGAAGTCGTTGACGATGACCGGGAGCCCGTCATGATCGGGGTGGGGGCGACGCACCCGGCGCCGCGCCTCCGTCAGCGCGCCGAAGAGGTCGTCGTCGCCGCCGCCCAGCACGAGCATCGCGGGGACGGAGCGGAACCGGCGCCCGGGCTCGAGTCGCCGCATCCACGCCGCACCCTGATCCGTGGGTCCGCTCGCCACGACGTAGAGCGCATCGCCGTGGTCTCCGATCTCCCATCGCCACGGCCCGTTGTGCTCGATCTGCCACAGCACAGAGCGCGGCTCCACGCGCGATCGGAGCATTCCCATCGGCAGGTGGCCGCCGGTGGACCAGCTGCCCCGCTGCGCCACGGCGAAGGAGGCGCGGGAGGTGGGCAGGCCCCACGTCCGCAGGCCCGTGTCGTCGAGTCCCAGCTCCGCCGGCGTGCGTCGCTGCCAGGCCATCTCGCGGAACCACGTGTTGTGCGCGAATCCGACCTCGTGATCCAGCCACCACTGCGAACCGGGCGCGGAGATGCCGCCGAGGGCGACCGACGACACCGCTCGCAGATCGACGGCGTGATCTCCGGCGACGACTTCGGTCTCGGCGCGGACGACAGGGAGGTCGGGCCAGCTCGACCAGCGGGCGATGACCAGGACATCCGACACCGCGTCCAGGGCGCTCACCTCGAGGTGCGAGACGCCGGCCTCGCTCCACGAGCGGTGCTCGACCGCACGCAGGCGCAGCCCGACCGCGCTGCCCATGAGTCGCTCCGACGATGCCACGCCGGAGCCTTCCGCGTTCACATGCACCTCCGCGATCGGCAGCGCCGCAGCGGGCGCCGGCGCCCCGGAGTCACCGGCCAGGGCCAGCCGCGAGACCGTCGGCGGGCCATCGGGCCCGAGATCCAGGTCCAGCTCCACGGCACCCGGGCGCCAGCGGACGATGCGCGATCCCATCGCGGTTCCTCTCTTGGTAGGCGGGCGGCATCGAGGCGGGGCGCTCACGCACCCCGCCCCGGAAGCCGTCGCTCAGCTGGCGTCGTACGCCGCCTGCCAGATCTCGACATAGCGGTCGACGCCGAGTCCCTGCAGACCCTGCAGGTAGGCATCCCAATCGGCGTCGCTCTCGGGATCGCGAACGCCCGTGATGAACTCCGCCGTCGACGTCGCCACGTTGCTCTCGATGTTGGTCGTCAGCGTGGACAGCTCGTTGGCCTCCTCGACGGGGACCCACAGGTTCCAGTACGGGAAGATGGCGTCGGATTCCTTGCCCTCGTAGAGCTCGGTCGCCTGGAAGAGGCGGCGCTCGAAGCCCTCCTGCGTGTAGATGTCCATCGGCTGCACCTGGGCGTTGCGGAACTCCTCGGTGTCGAACACCTGGGCCATCGGGCCCCAGTTGCCGTTGTAGTCCGCCTCGTTCGCCTCATCCAGCGGAAGATCGACGAAACTGGGCTCCAGCTCCGGGTCGAGAGCGATCTCGCCTTCCTCCGGGGCGCGCCATCCGATCCCCTCCTCACCCTGCTGGGCCCTGACGTGGCCCTCGGGAGTGAAGATGTAGTCCATCATCTCCATGATGATCTTCTGCTCCGCCTCATCGGCGGCCTTGGTGACCACGAAGGTCGCGCCGGGCACGCTGGGCAGCTGATACGTCGTGATCGGGCCTTCCGCTCCCTCGAGCGGCGGCAGCGGGTTGTACTGGTTGTCGCGCCCGTCCTCTTGACCGATGCTCACGCCGATGCCGGGGTGGATGGCGGTGAAGCCGCCCACCACGACCGCCTCCGCGGAGTTGCCGGTGGCCTGCATCGTGTCACCGCCCTGCGAGAAGGCCGCAGGATCGATCACGCCGGCGTCCCAGAGACGGTTGAGGAACTTCACACCCTCGCGCCATCCGTCCTGCATGGTCTGCATCTGCACGGTGTCGCCGTCCAGGCCGAGCGAGATGGGCTGGCTGTTCGCGCCCGCCCCCGTGTTGAACGAGTTCGAGATGAACGCGTTCATGATGTACGGCACGATCGACCACTGCGCGCTTCCCGTGATGGGGATCTCGTCGGCGACGCCGTTGCCGTTGGGGTCCTGCGTCTTGAACGCCACCATGACGTCGAAGAACTCGTCGGGCGTCGTCGGCATGGCGAGGCCCAGGTTGTCGAGCCAGACGGTGTTGATCCAGAACTTGTACGGGTAGGAGCAGTGGTAGCAGTCGTTCCACTGCGGAAGCCCCCAGATCGTCCCGTCGGGCGCGGTGGCCAGGGTCTCGAAGCCGGGCTCGGCATCGAGCGCCTCGGCGATGTGAGGCGCGTGCTCATCGATGAGGTCGTTCAGCGGAAGGATCAGCCCCTGCTCGCCGTAGCGCTGCAGCTCGGCCTGCGTGAACTGCGACGCCCACGGCACGAGCATGTACGCCTCGGGCAGCTCGCCGCCGGCGAGGGAGATCTGCCGGGCCTCGGTGGCCGCGCCCGAGTCGTACCCCGTCGTCTGGAAGTCGATGTCGACGTCGAACTCCTCCTCCAGCAGCTTCGTGAAGGAGTTGGTGTTGAGGTCCATCTGGCCGCCCTGCTCGCCGAAGATGGTGATGACCTTCTGGTCGTCCGCGGCATCGGCCGTGCAGCCGACGAGCGCGAGGCCCATCGTGGCGATGACGGCGGAGACCGTCATCGCACGGCTGCGGTTCCGGCTGCGGCCGGACAACGGTTGTCTGAACACGATCTTGCCTTTCTGTAGGGGACGGATCTCTCCGGCTCTGCGGGTGCGGTCGGCGCCGCCGGGTCTCGTCGTCAGCCCTTGACGGCGCCGACGAGGATGCCCTTGTTGAAGAAGCGCGCGACGAACGGGTAGACGAGCATCACGGGAACGGTCGAGATGACGATCAGGGAGTACTTGAGGAGGTCGGCCAGCTGCTGCCGCTCGAGGGCGGCCGCGGCATCCATCCCCGGCGCCGCCTGATTGAGGATCAGCACGTTGCGCAGCACCAGCTGCAGGGGATACAGGCTCGGGTCTCGCAGATAGAGCAGCGCGTCGAAGTACGAGTTCCACTGGAAGATCGCGTACATGAGCGCGATCACCGCCAGCAGCGGCTTGGACAGCGGCAGCACGGTGGAGAAGAGGAAGCGCAGATCGCTGGCGCCGTCCAGCTGGGCCGCTTCGTAAAGCTCCTCCGGGATCGAGGTGCGGAAGAACGCGACGGCGATGATGACCTGCCACACCCCGATGGCCTGCGGGAGGATGAGCGCCCACCGGGTGTCGAGCATCCCCAGGTTCTGCACCACGAGGTACGTGGGGATGATCCCGCCGGCGAACAGCATCGTGAAGACGACGAACAGTGTGATCCCGCGGCGCCCCCAGAAGTCCCGACGCGACAGCGGGTAGGCGATCGCGACGGTCAGCACGAGGCTGATCGCGGTTCCGGCCAGCGTATAGATCAGCGAGTTGGTGAAGCCGGTCAGGATCGAGCTGTCGCTCAGCGCCCGCTGGTAGCCCTCGAGGGTGAAGTCGATGGGCCAGAACGTGACACGACCCGACGACACCGCCAGCGGATCGCTGAAGGAGCTGGCGAGGATGTACAGCAGCGGCAGCAGCACGCACAGCAGGAACGTCGTCAGCAGGATGTAGACCCCGACCATGAAGACGCGATCGGTGGTCGTCTCCTTGATGCGCCGCGGGCGCCCGACCTCGCGCGGGGCGCGCCCGCGCGGGCTCTCGGCGTCGGTGTCGTTCTGGATCAGTGTCGAGCTCACCACAGTCCGTTTCCCGTCAGTCTCTTGACCCCGGCGTTGACCGCCAGCAGCAGCACGAGGTTGATGGCGCCGTTGAACAGGCCGATCGCTGCGGCCTGGCTGAAGTCGGCGTTGAGCAGGCCGACCTTGTAGGTGTAGGTCGGGATGATCTCCGACTGAGAGATGTTGAGGCTGTTCTGGAAGAGGAACGCCTTCTCGAACCCGATCGCCATGACGTTGCCGACGCCCAGCACGAGGATGATCATCGCGGTGGGGAGGATGCCGGGGATGTCGACGTGGCGGATCTTCTGCCACCGGCTGGCGCCGTCGACCTTCGCCGCCTCGTAGAGGGTCGGATCGATCCCCGCCAGTGCCGCGAGATAGATCACCGCCGAGTAGCCCACCGTCTGCCAGATGTCGCTGAGTACATAGATGTGCCGGAAGTAGTCGGGGTCGCTGAGGAAGTCGATGGTGCCCAGCCCGAAGAAGTTCGTGACGTCTCCGGCGAGGCCGACCCGCGGCGAGAGGAAGAGGATCGTCATCGACACCACGACGACCGTCGAGATGAAGTACGGCGCGTACGTCACCATCTGGACGGTGTTCCGGAAGAACTTCAGCCGCACCTCGTTCAGCGCCAGCGCGAGGATGATCGGGACGGGGAAGCTGGCGAGCACGACGTACGCCGACAGCAGGAAGGTGTTGCCCAGCACCGGCCAGAAGATCGGGTTCGAGAAGAAGCGCTCGAAGTGCTTCACCCCGACCCAGTCGCTGCCCCAGACGCCGTCTACGACGTTGTAGTCCTTGAAGGCGATGACGGTGTTCGCCATCGGGATGTACTTGAAGACCACGAAGTACGCCAGCGGGATCAGGATCAGCAGGTACAGCTGCCAGTGGCGGCGGAAGCTCCGCTGGAAACCACGGATGCCGCGTGACCCGCCCCGCTCGCGCACCTTGCGGGTCACGCCTCCGACGTCGAGACCGACGCCCCCGGGCGGCGTCACCATGCGCGCACTCCGTGACGGGCGCACTCAGTCACCGCATCGGGCACGGCGGCGCGGGTGGATCGCGGCAGCTCGCAGCGCATCATCCGGCCATTCCCATCCGCATCGTCGCAGGCATTGCTTCACCATAATCATCAGATGATTTCATGTCAACGTTGTAAACGGCGGCCGTTCCGGGGGCTTCGGCGCGAGATTGATTCAATCTTTCTGCGCCCTGTCGCCGTTTCTCGGGCCTGTGGCACGCGGCGGCAGAGTCTGTGCGGCATAGACTGCTCGCGTGGCGAACGGCGTCGACGACACCCCAGCGAGCACCGGCTCCCGCTCCGACCACGTGATCGCGATCGTCAAGCGCATGATCGCGTCGGGTGAGCTGCGCGCGGGTGATCGCCTCCCCATCGAGAAGGAGCTCGCCGCGCGCTGGGGCGTGTCGCGAGGGTCGCTGCGCGAGGCGGTGCGGTCACTCGCCGCGCTGGGCGTGCTCGAGACCAGGCAGGGTGACGGGACCTACGTCACGCAGCTTGACCCCGGGTCGCTGCTGCGCCCCCTGGAGTTCTGGGCGGGCCTGCAGGAGGCGACGCAGGCGGTCGATCTCCTTGCCGTGCGCCGCGTCCTGGAGACAGAGTCCGCAGGCCTGGCGGCGGTGCGGCTCTCCGACCAGGATCTCGACGAGCTCGACCGCATCCTCTCCGGCATCGAGGAGGGACTGAGCACGGGCGAGCTCGGCCCCGAGTCCTTCATCGACGCGGATGCCGAGTTCCATCGTCGGATCGCGCAGGCCAGCGGCAACCCGGCCCTGGCCGCACTGATCGACAGCCTCATGACCCGGACGCTGCGCGGCCGGCTGTGGCGCGCCATCACCGAGAGCGACTCCGTGGGCGAGGCCCACGCCGACCACCGGGCGATCCTCGCCGCGCTGCGGACACGCGACGCCGAACGTGCGCGCATCCGCATGGCGGCGCACCTGCTGGGCGTCGAGCTGTTCGCCGCGGAGCATCCGGTCTCCGTGGACGCCCTCCCCGCGGTGGGCGCCGCGGCGGGGGCGCCGGTGGATCAGGTCACCGAGTAGCCGCCAGCGGTTCCATGGCGGCGCGCTCGAGCCAGTACGCGCCGTCGGGGAAGCGGTACCGCTCGACCGACTCCTTCCGCAGCTCCGCGCTGTAGCCGGGCGCGGCGGGCAGCCGGTAGTGGCCGCGGGCGACGACCACGGGGTCGACGAAGTGCTCGTGGAGGTGATCGACATACTCGGTGACGCGGTTGTCGAGGGATCCGGAGAGGGCGACGTAGTCGAAGACCGAGAGGTGCTGCACCAGCTCGCACAGCCCGACGCCACCGGCGTGCGGGCAGACCGGCACCCCGAACTTGTGGGCCATCAGGTAGACGGACAGGATCTCGTTCACGCTGGCCAGCCGAGCGGAGTCGAGCTGGCAGAAGTCGATCGCCTCGGCCTGGAACATCTGCTTGAACAGCACGCGGTTCATGCCGTGCTCGCCCGTGGCGACGCCGATCGGCGCGACCGCTCTGCGTATCGCCGCGTGCCCGAGCACGTCGTCGGGGCTCGTCGGCTCTTCGATCCACAGCGGCCGGAACTCCGACAGCGCGGTGACCCATTCGATCGCCTGCGGCACGTCCCACACCTGGTTGGCGTCGATCATGAGGTGGGCGTCCCAGCCGATCACCTCGCGGGCGATGCGGAGGCGACGGCGATCCTCGTCCAGGTCGGCCCCGACCTTGAGCTTGAAGTGGCGATGGCCCTCGTCCATCGCCGTCCGCAGCAGCGACCGCAGCCGGTCGTCGGAATAGCCGAGCCAGCCCGCGCTCGTCGTGTAGCAGGGATACCCGCCGCGAGCCCTCAGATCGTCGAGGCGCTCGCGACGACGCGGGGCGGCGGCGCTCAGCATCGTGATCGCCTCGTCGCGGGTCAGGACGTCCGACAGGTAGCGCAGATCCGCCGCGTCCACGAGCTGCTCGGGGCTCATCTCGACCAGGAGCCGCCAGAGGGGGACGCCGGCGCGGCGCGCCGCCATGTCCCACAGCGCGTTCATCACCGCCGCCATCGCGAGATGCACGACGCCCTTCTCCGGGCCGAGCCACCGCAGCTGCGTGTCGGAGGCGAGCTCCCGGTACGTCGCACCCAGGTCGTCGAGCAGCTCGTCGACGTCGCGCCCGACGAGCGGCAGTGCGCGCTGGCGAGCGGCCTCCACGCACAGGTCGTTGCCGCGCCCGATGGTGAACGTGAATCCGAAGCCCCGCAGAGCGTCATCGGTCTCCAGGACGACATAGGCCGCCGAGTAGTCGCCGTCCTTGTTCATGGCGTCGGAGCCGTCGGCGTCCAGCGATGTGGGGAAGCGCACGTCATGGACGCGGAAGCCGGTGATGGTGGGCATCGTCTGTTCCTTCATGCTCGCAATCCTCCGATTTCATTAGATCTATCGGAGTCGTTTGGCCGCGTGAATGCGCGCCTTCCGGCGATCTTGCCACACCCGTTCGGCACGGTTGGCCAAAAGGTCAGATCTTTACGGGATACTGACGCGCTGCTAGCGTGACGGCGAACCGAGAGGCGGGATGTCCGGATGCAACGTGAGCTCTTCGACCGCGGGTGGGAGTACCGGGAGCGCTTCACCGATCACCCGCCCGCGTTCGTCCCGGTGGCGCTCCCCCATGACGCCGTGGCGGGCTCGGCCCGCATCGACGACTCGTCACTGCAGGCCACCGGGTACTTCCCGGGGGGTGCGTGGGAGTACCGGACCCGGCTCACGGCGCCCGCGGAATGGCGTGACCGCCACGTGGCGCTCGAATTCGAGTCCGTGTACCGCTCGGCGGCGGTCTTCGTGAACGGCGAGCCGGCGGCGCGGCATCCGTCCGGCACATCCGGGTTCATCGTCGACCTCGATCCGCACCTGCGCCACGGAGCCGACAACGAGATCGTCGTGGAGGCGCGGTCGAACAGGGACGCCCGGTGGTACTCCGGCGGCGGCATCATCCGCCCGGTGCACCTGACGGTCGCGCCGCGCGTGCACATCCCCCTCGACGGCATCGTCGTCACGACGCCCGAGCATGACGCCGAGGCCTCGGTGGTGCAGGTGGTGACGACGGTGCGCAACCTCGAGCGGGTCTCCGTCGTGCGGCGGCTGGAGACGGCGATCCTCGATCCTGCGGGGCAGATCGTGGGCGTGGATCGCACCCGCGTCACCGTCCCGCCGGGTCGCACGATCGAGGTGAGTCAGCGCATCCTCGTGATGTCGCCGCTGCGATGGTCGCCCGAGGCGCCGCACCTCTACCGCGTCGACTCGACTCTCGGATCGGGCGACCACGATCGGGATCGAAGTCAGGTGGCCTTCGGCATCCGCACCCTCCACCTCGACGCGGCGCGGGGCCTGCGCATCAACGGCGCACCGGTCGATCTGCGCGGCGCCTGCGTCCACGCGGACAACGGCGTGATCGGCGCGGCCGTCTTCGATCGCGCCGAGGAGCGCCGCGTCGCCATCCTCAAGTCGGCGGGGTTCAACGCGATCCGCAGCGCGCATCAGCCGATGAGCCGCGCGATGCTGGACGCCTGCGACCGTCTGGGGATGCTCGTCATGGACGAGCTGACCGACTTCTGGACACGGTCCAAAGCGCCCGACGACGGAGCCGATCGGTTCGCCGACACGTGGCCTCGCGAGCTGGAGGCGATGATCGCCAAGGATCGCAACCACCCGAGCGTCGTCATCTACTCGCTCGGGAACGAGATCCCCGAGGCGGCCACGCGCACCGGCGCGGAGCTGTCCAGGACCATGTCCGCCGCCGCACGACGCCTCGACCCGTCGCGGTACGTGACGGCCGCCGTCAACGGCGCCCTGTTCGGGATGGACGGCGCGATCGAACCGGACCCCGCGCTCCTCGGCGGCGCCTCGATGGACCCGGTCGCGGAGATCAACGGCCGCACCCTGAGCCTCGAGGACCGGATGAGCGCGCTGGGCGTCACCGACGCGGTCACGGCGCTCGCCGAGGAGGCGTACGACGCACCCGACATCGCGGGGATGAACTACCAGTCGTGCCGGTACGAGCTCGATCGCCGGCTCTTCCCCCATCGCGTCATCGTCGGGTCGGAGACGTTCCCGACGCAGATCGATCGCCTGTGGGCCCTCGTCCGCGCGAACCCCCACGTCATCGGGGACTTCACGTGGACGGGCTGGGACTACCTGGGAGAGCCCGGGCTCGGCCGCATGCACTACACCGACGACCCGCCCGGCGGCGGCGCGCTCGGCGCGTACCCGTTCCTGGTCGCGGGTTCGGGCGACATCGACATCACCGGGGAGCGTCGCCCGGCCTCCTACTACCGCGAGATCGTCTACGGACTGCGGTCGGAGCCGTACATCGCGGTCAGGCGTCCGCAGACGAGGGGCCGCACGATGAGGTCCGCGCCCTGGTCGTGGACCGACTGCGTGCCGTCGTGGACGTGGAACGACGTGGGGACCGAGCCGCTGGAGGTCGAGGTGTACAGCGACGCCCCCGAGGTGGAGCTTTTCCTCGACGGTCGGTCCGTGGGCCGGCTGCCCGCCGGGGCCGAGAACAGGTTCCGCGCGCTGTTCCGCGTCGGATTCGCGCCCGGGCGGCTGGAAGCCGTCGCGCTGCGCGACGGCGTCGCTGCCGAGAGCTTCGCGCTGCAGACGGCGGGGGCCGACCGCGCGCTGAGGCTCACCGTCGAGCCGACGGACCTCGCGTCGAACGGGCGCGACCTCGCGGCGAACGGGCGCGACCTCGCCTTCGTCGTCATCGAGCTCGTCGACGCCGCGGGTGTCAGAGCAGCCGATGCCGACGTCGAGGTGGAGGTGCACATCGACGGGCCGGCGTCGCTGCAGGGTCTCGGGAGCGCCGCGATGTCCACCGAGGAGTCGTTCGCCGATGCCCGGCACCGGCTGAACGGCGGTCGCGCGCTCGCGGTCGTCCGCCCGACCGGCACCGAGCCCATCACCGTGAGCGCGTCCGCGGACGGCCTGGCGACGACGTCGGTCGCGATCGCCGCCCGCTGAGACTCAGCCGGGGATGCGGACGCGCGCCGGGCCCCGTGACAGGTCGAGGTCGGCCGTGAACCGGCCAGGGCCGGAGACGGTGATCACGTCGCCGTCCCGCGTCGCCTCCGATCCTTCCGCGAGCGAGAGGATGGCCGTCGCGCCGTCGGGCCCCCAGGTCAGCTCCTCCACGACGACACCGCCACGCGCTCGCACGCCCCGGATCGACCCGCTCGGCCAGGACGCCGGGAGCGCGGGCAGCAGGGCCACGTGCCCGGGCCGGGACTGCACCAGCATCTCGATCACGATGGCCGGCAGCCCCCCGCTCGCATCGACGTTGAAGATCGCGTCGCCGTCATGCGTCGACACCGCGTTCGACCTCCAGAAGTCGCGCGCGAGCGATTCGACGCACCGGCGGGCGGCGTCGGCATCGCCGAGTCGCGCGGCGGCGAGCCCGAGACCGACCAGGCCGAAGGCCATCTCCATGCGGCCGGAGGGAGCCGCCCAGGGCTTCTCGTCGCGCCACGCGAGCTTCCTCCTGATGGTCTCGAGCGCCGCGGCGCGCAGCTCGGGGGTGTCGGCGGCCTGGTCGTCCTCGTACCAGAACGGGTAGAGCTGCGAGACGTGGCGGTGCCCGATCTCCTCGTCGACGCTCGGGTCGAGCCACTCGGCGAAGGTCCCGTCGGCGGCGACCCGGTAGGGAGCGAGGCGGTCCGCGAACGAGCGCCAGGCGTCACGGTCGACGTCTTCTCCGAGCACGTCGGCGATCCTGGCCCCCACTCGCGCGGCGTCGCGGAAGGCCGCCACGTCCATGGTCGCGTCGGCGGCGATCGGAAGCGACCGGTTGCCCGGGGTGTTCTCGGGCGAGTACGACGGGGCCAGGCGCAGCCGGCCGTCGTCGTCCGGGACGGCGACGGCGAGGGCGAACGCCATGACGTTGCGGGCCAGCGGCCACGCGTACTCGCGCAGCAGCTCGATGTCGCCGGTCGTGCTGAACTGATCCCAGGCCAGTCGCAGCACCCAGGCGCCGCCGGCCATCCAGTAGAGGTGCGGATACGTGTCGGCGAAATGGCTGCTGTTGCCGTGCGAGTCGAAGCGGGCCGGAAGCAGCCATCCCGGGGCGCCGAAGACGCGTTCGGCGTTGGCCGCGTAGTCGTCGACGTGCCGGAACAGCGCTCGGAGGTACGAGGTGAACAGCTGGGGAGTGCCGGAGAAGACGAGGGATGCCACGCCGCCGTGCTGCACGTTGCCGTTCTGCGTCCAATCGCCCGACCATGCCGGCCGTCGGGTTCCCTGCCAGATGCCCACGAGCGTCGGAGGCAGCACGCCGGTCGAGGAGATGATGGTGTGGCGGCCGGAGGCGAACGCCAGCTCGACCGCCGCGAGCACGCTCTGCGCGTCGCCCGACCTCGCACCGCGCAGCACGTCGTCGTACGAGACGCTGCCGTCGATGCCGCTGCGGAGGTCGAGGGCGCACGCGTGGAAGAGTGCGGCGTGCGACTCGGCGGGGACGGCATCCGCTCCCGCGCGTCCGCCGAAGAGCTCGATCCGGACCGGCAGGGTGACCGGGCGGCCGCCGGGAAGGCGGACGCGCACGCCGCCTTCGACCGGTTCCGCCGCAACGTCCTCCGGCAGCGCGACGGTCAGCCGGGCGTGCCGGGGCGGCCACGGGCTCGGCGGGTTCTGCCGCACGAACGGCAGCAGCCGTTCCTCGTCCACCCACACGTCGAGCACCAGCTGCGACCCGCTCAACACCGGCACCGTCTGATCGAGATACACGCCGTAGTCGGTCGACGGGAAGGAGCCTTCCCCCTGCGCATCCTCACCGAACCCGAGGGCCAGCACGCCGCTGGCCTCGTGCTGCGACCACACCTCGATCGCCATGCCTCCCGACGCGCGGTCGGGAACGAGGGCGATGCCGCTGCGGCCGCCTGCCGCGTCGGTCCACTCGACGCCCACACGCCCCGTGGTGAAGTCGCCGCTCCTGCGGTAATCCTCGTGGCCTGCCGCAGCGTCGGGCGTCCAGGACAGCTCGCCGACCGGCACGAACGGGTCCGTCCAGATCATCGAGCCGTCGTACCCGTCCTCGCGGGCGGCGCGGTCGGTGAGCTCGGCGACCGCGCGGGAGTCGCCGGCGAGGGCCGCCGCTCGCACCTCCTCGATGACGGGCGCGATGCGCGGAGCGGCCCTCGCGGAGTTCACGGGGAGGAAGAACTCCTCGTGGCAGAGGTGGATCGCATGGCGCTCCGGCGTCCCCGACAGCACCGCCCCGATCGAGCCGGTGCCCGCGATGAGCCCGTGCTCCCAGTCGTGCCCGATGGATGAACTCCAGAATCCGGTCCTGACGGCCACGCGGCTCTCCTCATCGATCGTTGGCCAGGTGTCCCGTTCAGCCTAGACGGAATGATCTGATGAATCAGCCGCGGTCGATCGCTTCGGACGCAAGAATCGCCGATCAACGCGGATTCGCCGCCACTGACATCTGATCACTGCCGGGTCGCCCAGCGAGCCGTCCGGTAGCTGAACCTCCCTCAGACCGCCAGCTCGCGGATGGTGAGGCCGCGGAACGTCGCCGATCCCTCGTGCGCGTAGAGGCGGATGCCGTCGTCGCCGTCGAGCGGGAAGACCCGGTGCGAATGCACCACACGGCCGTCGCCCACGAAGAGCTCGACGCTGGTGCGATCGACGAGGATGCGGACCGTGAGACGCCCCGTCGAGGGATCGATCGGCGTCTGCGATTCGCCGCCGGTCGGATTGATCGTCGGGCGACGGTTCACGTACGTGAACGGCCCGTTGAGGAAGGCGCCGACGGCGACGTGACGGCCACCGCCGGAGGCGCGGCACACCTCGAAGCCGATGTTGGCGGGCCTCGCCGCCGGGTCCCACACGAGCTCGCACGTCAGGTCATAAGCGAGCGACCGGACGTCGAGATCATGCGTCCCCGCGACGGCGACGTCGCCGAGGCTGTGGGTCTTCTTCGCGTACTGAGCGAGGGCGGCGGTCGGGGTGGAGGCGAGGTAGTAGCCGCCGTCCCCCGCGGCGAGCCTCAGGTCGCGCACGATCATGTCGTCGCCGTTGTAGCCGTCGGTCGCGAGGGTCGGCGTGTTGTGCGGGTAGTCCCAGAAGTTCGCCCATCCGATCGCGCGGCGCAGCGTCGGGTCCTCCGCACCCGACGCGTCGTGGTTCGCGTAGGTCACGGCGCCGTAGAAGTCGAACCCGTAGTCCAGCCAGCGCGGCTCGCCGTGATCGGGGGCGAACGAGGCGCCGTCGAACGCGCCGGTCCAGTACGCGTACGTCGCCGGCAGACCCCGCCCCTTGCCGTTGGCGCTGATGCCGAGGATCCAGTGCGCCGTGCCGTCGTCCGCGGTCATGCGGAAGATGTCGGGGCACTCCAGCAGCCCGAGGTCGGTGCGGACGAACTCGCCGACGCGCTGCCACGAGCGGAGGTTCGCCGAGACGTAGAACCCGATCCGCTGCCCTTCGGCGTTCGCCATGAACCAGCGCCCGCGGTCGGCGTCCCAGATGACCTTCGGGTCGCGGAAGTCGTGCACACCGGGGTTGGGCAGCACGGGGTCGTCGCCGCCGGGGCGGAACGTCTTGCCGCCGTCGGTCGAGTACCAGAGGTACTGCGCCTGCCGGCCGCCGGGTGCCTGCGTCACGAGGGCGATGACCGCGCCCACCCCGTAGCCGGCAGTGTTGTGCTCGTCGATGACGAGGCATCCCGACCAGCAGTCGCCGTTGCCGTTGCTGAACTTCGGAATGGCGATGCCCTGGTCGCGGAACGCCACGTGGTCGCGCGTCGTGGCCCGCCGCCACGCCGTGCCCGCGCCGCCTTCGAGGTAGTCGGCGTTGTACAGGTAGTAGTAGTGGTACTCGCCGTCGATGAAGATCGGCCGCTGCGGGTCGTTCTTCCAGTTGTCGGGAACGCTGACGTGGTACGCGGGGCGCATCCTCATGCGTCCTTTCGAGGTGGTCGTGCCGGGAACGGATGCCGCTTCCGCCGCGGCTGCGGCGGCTCCGCCTCCTCCAGCCAGAGCCAGGGTGCCCGCCAGAGCGGTGACGCCGGCCCCGGCGAAGAGCGCGCGGCGTGAGACTGTCGTCGATTCCTCCATGAATGACCTTTCGTCGTGGCAGCGTCGGCGCTGCCGTGGGTGGTGGTTGGGCGGGAATCTCAGCCGGCGGATGCCATGCGCCACGCCCGCAGCGTGGCTCCGGCGCCGCCGTCGACATCGACCGAGACCTGAAGCGCGTCGGGCCGTGTCGGATACGCGCGCGCGGCGAGCGGGATGCCGTTCGCGAACGCCTCCAGCGCGGAATGGTCGACCACGACGCGCAGGCGCACGGTGTCGCCCTCGAGGCCGACGACACCCGCGAGCGGCTTCGTGTCGACGGTGGTGTCGAGGCTCGACCGTCTCCGATCGAGCGAGAACTCGACCTCGTCGCCGACGCGGCGCAGGCGATAGACGGTGCGCTCCGCGCCGTCCGCCGTCGCGCGGACGGTGAGCTCGACCGAGGCGCCCGCCGGAAGCACGGCCTCGAGTTCGAGGTCGAGCTGGTCTCCGCCGAGTCCCGACCCGGCGACCCCGGCGGCCGGGCCGTCGTAGAGGAGCTCCGCCCGCAGCGCGTCGACCTCGGGCGCCGGCGCCTGGTGCAGCGAGCCGTCGGAGCGCGCGGTCACGACACGCGGCAGCGACATGACGCCGGACCAGCCGGCGGCGACGGCCGCGGCATCCGTCCGCCCTTCCTGCATCCAGCCGAACATGAGCCGCCTGCCGGTCTCGTCGCGCATGGACTGCGGCGCGTAGAAGAAGCGCCCGCCGAGGTCGAGGCGGTGCAGCGAGCGGGGCTCGAACCCGTCGCCGCGGTAGGAGCCCGACCAGTACAGCGGGTGGTGCGTCACGCCGTCGTCCCAGGCGGAGAAGACGAGCACGTCCGTGCCGTCGACCGCGAAGAGGTCGACGCACTCCCACATGGTTCCCGTCCAGTCCGGAGCCGTCCGCGCCCGGTCCGCCGTGTCGCCGACGAGGAGGGGGCCGACATAGCGCCACGAGCGCAGGTCGTCGGACTCGTACAGCAGCGCCGTGCCGCCCTCGCCGCGGATGCCGGCCCCGATGATGTGCCGCCATCGCGCCGGACGCGCATCGGTCGCCTCCTCGCGCCACACGCAGTGGTCCCGGTAGGCCACGATGTCCAGGTCCGCCGGCGGTGCCGCGATGACGGGATTGCCGGGCTCCTTCGTCCACTCGACGAGGTCGTCCGACCCGGTGGCGAGGCAGGGCAGCTCGACGCCGCCGTGGCGGCCCGAGTACACCAGCGTGGGCACGCCGCCGTCGTCGACGATCACCCCCGACCAGCAGCCGTCGGCGTCCGGGCCCGCGCTCGGTTCGAGGGCGATCGGCAGGTGCTCCCAGCGCACGAGGTCGGTGCTGCGGGCGTGCCCCCAGTGGATGCGGTCGTGCACGGGCGCGTACGGGTTGTACTGGTAGAAGAGGTGGTACCAGCCGTCGCGCTGGGTGAGGCCGTTGGGGTCGTTGAGCCACCCGGCGGGGGCGACGAAGTGGAACGCCGGCCGGTGCGGGTCGGCGGCGGCGCGCGCGACGAGATCGGGCGCCGCGGAGACGGGACTGGTCATCGGTGGCGTGGTCATGCGGCGTCGTTCTCCTGGTCGTCGGCGGGCTGTTCCAGCGCGGTTCCGGGCGCATCGGCGGGCGGGGCGTAGAGGCCGCAGCGCACCCAGTGCTGGGGCGTCTCGCTCAGCCGGTGGAACACCGGCTTCTCGTTCGAGCACTCCTCGTCGGCGACACCCGTCCAGCGGCACTCGGTCGGGCGGAGCACCTCACGGCGCAGGCGGGCCCGCTCGACGGGATCGAACGGCTCCGTGCGCTGCGGGTCGGGCACCGCCGAGATGAGCAGGCGCGTGTAGGGGTGTGCGGGGTTCGCCAGCAGCTCCATCGCGTCGCCGCCTTCGACGAACTCGCCCGCGAACATGACGATGATGCGGTCGGCGAGGTAGCGCGCGGAGGCGAGGTCGTGCGTGATGTACAGCATCGAGATCCCCTGCTCCTCGCAGAGGGTGCGCATGAGGTTGAGCACCCCGATCCGCACCGACACGTCCAGCATCGACGTGGGCTCGTCGGCGAGGATCAGCCGCGGGTTCACGGCGAGCGCGCGGGCGATCGCGATGCGCTGGCGCTGACCGCCGGAGAGCTCGTGCGGGTAGCGGTCGAGCATCTCGGCCGGAAGGCCCACCTTCTGCATCAGCCGCTGCTTGGCGTGCTCCATCGCGTCGCGTCCGGATGCCGCGCCGTGGATGCGCAGCGGACGCTCGAGGAAGTGCCCGACGCGGTGCACCGGGTTCAGCGACCCGAACGGATCCTGGAAGATCATCTGCACGGCCGACCGGTACTCGCGGCTGGCGCGCCGCTTCGAGGCGGCGAGCATGTCTTCGCCCTCGAAGAGGAAGGTGCCCGCCGACGGCTGCTCCAGACGCGCGAGGCATCTGGCGAGCGTCGACTTGCCGCTGCCGGACTCCCCCACCAGCGCGACGATCTCGCCGTGGGCGATGTCGAGGTCGACGCCGCCGAGGGCGCGCACCCGCTTGCGGGACAGCGTGCCGCCGATGGTGAACGTCTTCTCGAGTCCCCGCGTGGAGAGCACCGGGGTGTCGTGTCGATTCATGAGATCGCCTCCGTGATGAGGGACGCGTCGTCGCTGGGCGCGACGAAATGCGTGGGGCCGACCTGCTCCAGATCGGGGATGTCGCGGAACCGCACGCCTTCGCCGAGCCCCTGCAGCCGCGCCCGGGGGCCCGACATGGGCGGGAACGCGTTCATCAGAGCGCGGGTGTACGGATGCCGCGGCGCGGCGAAGATCTCGCCGGCTCGGGCCGTCTCGACGAAGCGCCCCGCGTACATCACCGCCATGCGGTCCGAGAGCTCGACCATCAGCGACATGTCGTGGGTGATGAAGAGGATCGCGAACCCGAGCTCGCGTTGCAGGTCCTTGATCTGCGCCATGATCTCCTGCTGCACGACGACGTCGAGAGCCGTGGTCGGCTCGTCCATGATGAGCAGCGGCGGGCGCAGTGCGGTCGCCATCGCGATGACGACGCGCTGCCGCATCCCGCCCGAGAGCTGGTGCGGGTAGGCGCGCAGCCGTTCACGCGGGATCCCGACGAGGTCGAGCAGCTCGCCCGCCCGCGAGAGCGCGGCCTTCTTCGAGATGCCTTCGTGGGTGGTGAAGATGTCGGCGATCTGGTCGCCCACGGTCATCACCGGGTTGAGCGAGTTCATCGCGCTCTGGAACACCATCGCCACCTGGCGCCAGCGGAAGTCGCGCAGCTCCTCGGCGGTGAGGGCGAGCACGTCGGTGCCGGCGAAGCGGATCGAGCCTCCCGAGATGAGCGCGGGGTCGCGCAGCAGCCGCAGGATCGCGTTGGCGATCGTGGACTTGCCGCAGCCGGACTCGCCGGCGAGGCCGAACACCTCGCGCTCGGCGATCGAGAACGACACCCGGTCGACGGCGCGAACGGTGCGCGCCTCGGTGACGTACTCGACGGAGAGGTCGTCGACCTCGAGCAGCGGAGCGGTCATCGTGCCGCCTCCTTCCGCGGGCCGGCGACGACGCGCGTGGGCGCGTCGGGAGTGGTGCGACGGCGGGGCCGGCGCAGGCGCGGGTTGGTGGTCTCGTCGACGCCGTAGTTGACCAGCGCGAGCGCGAAGGCGACGAGGGCGATGCAGACACCCGGAGGGACGAACACCCACCATGCCCCGGTCAGCAGAGCGCCGTCGTTGCTCGCCCAGTACAGGTTCGTGCCCCAGCTGATGGTGCTGATGTCGCCGAGCCCCAGGAACTCCAGGCCCGCCTGCGCGCCGATGCCGAAGATGACGCACGCGAGGAACGTGCTCATGACGATCGACGCCATGTTCGGCAGCATCTCGCGGAACATGATGCGCAGCCCGCCCTCGCCGGTCACCTGCGCCGCGGCGACGAAGTCCTTGCCGCGGATGGACATGGCCTGCGAGCGCAGCACGCGGGCCGAGCCCGCCCAGCCGGTGATGACCAGCACCAGGATGACGGTGCCGAGGCCCTGCGGCAGGAACGCGGCGAGGATGACGAGCAGCGGCAGACCCGGAAGCAGCAGGAACACGTTCGTCACCAGCGCCAGGATGTTGTCGACCGTGCGACCGAGGTAGGCCGAGGCGAGCCCGACCAGCAGTCCGACGAAGGTGGCGGCGATGCCGACGGTGAACCCGACGAACAGCGACGATCGCGAGCCCCACACGTTGAGGGCGAAGACGTCCTGTCCCTTCGCGGTGGTGCCGAGCCAATGCTCGGCGGACGGCGGCTGAGAGCCGATGCCCTGGATGAGCGTCGGGTCGCCCGGCGCGATGACGGGGGCGAAGACGGCCATGAGTGCGAACACCACCAGGATGATGACGCCGGCGAGGGCCTTCCCGTTGCCGACGAGTCCGCGGACGAGCCCTCCCCCGCCGCGTCGGCGGCGGGGTGGCGGCGCCGCGACGACCTGGCCGTCGGGACCGGGAGGCGAGCCGAGGTCGAGCTCGGCCATGACGCGGGGATCTTGCGCGAGTGACATGTCACACCCTCCGTTCAGCTCACGCGCACGCGCGGGTCGAGGCGCACGTACACGATGTCGACGAGGAAGTTGGCGATCAGCACGGCCGTGGTGATCGTGAGGAAGAGCCCCTGCATGAGGGGGTAGTCGAGGTTCTGCACCGCGGCGAGCAGCGTGTAGCCCACGCCCGGGTAGGCGAAGACGACCTCGGTGAGCAGCGCGCCGCCGACGACGAAGCCGAGCGACATGCCGAACGCGGTGACCGACGGCAGCAGGGCGTTGCGGGCCGCGTACTGCATCATGACGCGGTTCGCACGAAGGCCCTTCGCCTCGGCCATGACGATGTAGTCCTCGGCGTTGGTGGCGATCATGGTGTTGCGCATCCCGAGCATCCAGCCGCCGACCGAGACGAGCACGATCGAGGTGGCAGGCAGGATCAGGTGATAGGCGACGTCGCCGAGGAAGGCGAGCGAGAACTCGGGCACGGTGCCGACCTCGTACGCGTGCCGCAGCGGGAAGGCCTGGAGCGTGACCCCGAAGAGGTACAGCAGCCCCATCGCCAGCCAGAAGTAGGGGAACGAGCCGATGAAGATCAGCACGGGCGGCACGACGGAGTCCAGGATGCCGCCGCGACGCCAGGCGGCGAGGATGCCGAGCACGTTGCCGATGACCACGGCGATGATCAGCGACACGAAGCCGAGCAGCAGCGTCCAGCCGAGCACGCTCGCGATCACGTCGGTCACCGGCGTCGGGAACCGCGAGATCGAGAATCCCATGTTGCCGGTGAAGATCTGCCCCAGGTAGCGCAGGTACTGCTCCCACAGCGGGGCGTCGCTCAGGCCGAACGACTCGCGCAGCGCCTCGATCTGGTCGGGGCGGATCTGCCCCTGCAGCCGCGCGACCATGCGCGAGACCGGGTCGCCGGGCATGAAGCGCGGAAGGAAGAAGTTGAGGGTGATCGACACCCAGAACGCGACGAGGTAGAACCCCAGCCGTCGCAGTATGTAGCCCATGATGCGTCTCCTGGGTCGTGCGGGGGGCCCGCCGGGGGGGCGCGCCAGGGAGGCCCGCAGCGGCAGGGCGGGGCGCACCGCCAGGCCCGGGGGGGGGAGCGGGCCCGCGGGCCCC
>NZ_JBHTZE010000011.1:65127-75856 GCF_042790415.1 Microbacterium sp. NPDC056736 | reverse complement strand
GGCCCCATGCTCCGGCATGGGGGTTCGCGCGTTCTCGTGTCCGGGGGCGCCTCGCGGAGGCGGCCCGGCGTCGTGGGGGCTCGCCGCGGGACTGCCCGGCGTCGTTCGGTCCGGGGAGCCCGGCGTCAGGCGCCGGCGACGTGCCGCCCGGGGAGCGGCCGGCGTCAGGCGCCGGCGATGGCAGCGGCCACCACCTCGCGCGCCTCGGCCTGCACCTGCGCCAGGTGCTCGGGACCGCGCAGCGACTCGGCGTAGAGCTTGTACACATCCTCGGTGCCCGACGGCCGCGCGGCGAACCACGCGTGCTCGGTCTGCACCTTGAGCCCGCCGATCGCGGCGCCGTTGCCCGGCGCGTGCGAGAGCTTGGCGGTGATCGGCTCGCCGGCGAGCTCGGTCGCCGACACCGACTCGGGCGCCAGCTTCGCCAGCGCCGCCTTCTGCGCGGCGGAGGCCGGGGCGTCGACGCGCTGATACGCCGACGCACCGAACTCGGCCTCGAGCTCCGCGTAGCGCTGCGACGGGGTCTTGCCCGTCACCGCGAGGATCTCGGCGGCGAGGAGGCAGAGCAGGATGCCGTCCTTGTCGGTCGTCCAGACGGTGCCGTCCTTGCGGAGGAACGACGCGCCCGCCGACTCCTCGCCTCCGAAGGCGACGGAGCCGTCCAGCAGCCCGGGGACGAACCACTTGAACCCGACCGGCACCTCGAGCAGGGCGCGGCCCAGCGACCCGGCCACGCGGTCGATGATCATCGAGCTGACGAGGGTCTTGCCGATCGCGGCATCCGTCGGCCATTCCGGACGATGCGAGTAAAGATAGTCGATCGCGACGGCCAGGTAGTGGTTGGGGTTCATCAGCCCGGCGTCGGGGGTGACGATGCCGTGCCGGTCGGCGTCGGCGTCGTTGCCGGTGAGGATGTCGTACTCGTGGCGGCGGCCGATGAGCCCGGCCATGGCCGACGGCGACGACGGATCCATGCGGATCTTCTCGTCCCAGTCGAGGGTCATGAACTTCCACGTCGGGTCGACGTCGGGGTTCACGACGGTCAGGTCGAGGCCGTGCACCTCGGCGATGAGCGCCCAGTACTCGACCGACGCGCCGCCCAGCGGGTCGGCGCCGATGCGCACGCCGGCCGAGCGGATCGCGTCGACGTCGATGATGGTCGCGAGGTCGCGGACGTAGGCGTCACGGAAGTCGTACTGGCCGAGCGTGTCGCCGTCGAGGTCCTTGAAGGGCGTGCGCTCGACGCCCTCGAGGCGGGCCGCGATGAGCTCGTTCGCGCGGTCCGCGATCCAGCCGGTCGCGTCCGTGTCGGCCGGTCCGCCGTTCGGCGGGTTGTACTTGAAGCCGCCGTCGCGCGGCGGGTTGTGGCTGGGCGTCACGACGATGCCGTCCGCGCGGCCCGGGTCGGCGGCATCCCGCCCGCGGTTGTAGGTCAGGATGGCGTGACTGAGTGCCGGCGTGGGCACCCACGAGTCGCGGGCGTCGACGCGGACGTCGATGCCGTTCGCCACGAGCACCTCGATCGCGCTCCGCTCGGCGGGCAGGGAGAGACCGTGGGTGTCGCGGCCGAGGAAGAGCGGCCCCTCGATGCCCTGCGCCCGGCGGTAGTCCACGATCGCCTGGGTCGTGGCGAGGATGTGGGTCTCGTTGAAGCTCCCCGACAGGGAGGAGCCGCGGTGCCCGCTCGTTCCGAACACGACGCGCTGCTCGGGAGCGGCGGGATCGGGTACGACGTCGTAGTACGCGGCGATCAGCTCATCGATGTCGATGAGGTCGGAAGCTTCAGCGGGCTGTCCTGCTCGACTCATGCGTCCCAGTCTGCCCGCCCGCCGGTCCCGCTGCACAGGCTTGACCCGGTATGACGCGTACCGTACGCAGGACCGGTCCTCGGGGCGCGGCTCCCAGGCCGCGGATTTCCGCGGCCGACGGCCGATCCGAACGGCTCCGGTCCTGCGAACCGTACGCCGCCGGCCGCCGACAGCTGGTCGCGCGCACCGGGATAGGCTGGCACGCGTGACTTCCGAGGCCGCCGCCCCCGGGGCATCCGCTCCCGCCCGCCGCACCTACAGCTATCTGGGTCCCGCCGGCACGTTCACCGAGGCGGCGCTCGCGCAGGTGCCCGAGGCTCGCGGACACGAGTGGCGGCCGGTGCGCAACGTGGGCGAGGCCCTGGCCGACGTGGTCGACGGCCGGTCCGACGCGGCCATGATCGCGATCGAGAACTCCGTCGACGGCGGCGTGTCGACCGCGCAGGACGCGCTGGCGACGGTGCCGGGCCTGCGGATCGTCGGCGAGTACCTGGTTCCCGTCGAGTTCGTGCTCGTGGGCCGCCCCGGCACCCGGCTTGACGACGTCTCGCTCATCGCCGCGCACCCGGTCGCATACGCCCAGTGCCTCCAGTGGCTCTCGCGGGCGCTGCCGGCCCATGCGCACGTCCCGGCCGCGAGCAACGTCGCCAGCGCCATGGGGCTGCTCGACGGGTCGAGCGACGCGGATGCCGCGATCGCGCCTCCGGGGATCCTCGAGCACCACGAGCTCGAGCTGCTCGCCTCGAACATCGGCGACAACGCCAACGCGGTCACGCGCTTCGTCCTGGTGAGCCGGACGGTCGTCCCGCCGCCCCCCACCGGTGCGGACAAGACGTCGCTGATCGTCGAGCTGCCCGACGACCATCCCGGCGCGCTGCTGGAGATGCTCGAGCAGTTCGCGACCCGCGGCATCAACCTCTCGCTGCTCGCCTCGCGTCCGATCGGCGACGAGCTCGGCCGGTACCGCTTCGTCGTCGACGCCGACGGCCACCTCGAGGACGAGCGCATGGCCGACGCGCTCCTCGGGCTGCGCCGCTTCAGCCCGAGGGTCACGTTCCTCGGCTCGTACCCGCGCGCGGACCGCGCCGTCGTGCACTACCCCGAGCGCTACGCCGACGACGTGTTCGTCGAGGCGCGGGACTGGCTGCGCGGCCTCATCTCCGGAGAGCCGGAGATGCAGGACTGAGACCGGCTCGGCCGGGTCACCCCAGGTCGTACTCGGCGGCGAGCAGCTCGAGGGTCTGCAGGCGGCCGGGCGCGGCATCCATCGGCTCTTCCTCGTACGACCCCGCGATGGGCGAGATCATGATCTCGTCGACGCCGTGCTGTGCGGCGAAGGAGCGGAGATCGGATGCCACCGCCGACGGCGTCCCCACGAACCACTTCGCGCGCGCCGACGCCATGAACGTCTCGCCCAGGCCGGCGAAGTCCGCGGCGTTCGCGATCGAGTGCTCCACGGTCTCGAGGGCGACCAAGGGACGGTTCGTGCGCAGCCGTGCCGTCATGCGGAGGTTCGGGAGTGCGCGCTCATCGGCCTCGCCCTGCGTGGGCGCCACGAGCACGTTCGCGGTGAGGAAGGTGCGCGGAGCGGCGAGGGTCTCGGAGGGCACGAACGCCGACCGGTACCGGTCGAGGGCGCGCTCGAGGCCCTCGCCCGAGAAGTGGTTGGCGAACACGTAGGGCAGACCCAGCGCCGCGGCCAGCTGCGCCGAGTAGTCGCTCGAGCCCAGCAGCCACACCTCGGGCGTCGTCGTGGCTGCGGGCGTCGCGTGCACGTCGTACGTGCCGCCCGAGGTGAACCGCAGGGCGGCGCCGTCGGGCGCGACGAGGCGCAGGATGTCGCGCACGTGGTCGGGGAAGCGCTCGACGTCGCTCGTGGTGCCGCTCTGGCGGAGCAGCTGGGTAATGACGGGATCGGAGCCCGGCGCGCGGCCGAGACCCAGGTCGATGCGACCCGGAGCCAGCGCCTCGAGCGCCGCGAACTGCTCGGCCACCACGAGGGGGGAGTGGTTGGGGAGCATGACGCCGCCGGACCCCAGCCGGATGCGCGACGTGCGCGCCGCCGCCGCGGCGGCCAGCACCGGAGGCGTCGTCGAAGCCACCGCCGGCATGTTGTGGTGCTCGGCGAACCAGTAGCGGCGGTATCCGAGCCGGTCGGCGGCGTCGACGAGGGAGAGGGATGCCGCGACCGCCTGTGCGCTGGTCTGCCCGGTGCGCACCGGGACGAGGTCGAGGACGGACAGGGCCGGGGCAGAGGTGGCGGTGCTCATCGCTGTAGCCAACCTCCGCCCCGGCCGTCGCATTCCGCCCGTGCCGCGTCCGAGGCCGCAGGCCTCCAGCCCGGGGTTTCGCGGATCCGGAATTCGGACATTCCGCGCCTTTCCGGAGCCTCAGCGTCCCAGGGCTCCGGAAAGCGGCCAGAAGTCCGATTTCCGGAGCAGCGAGCCGGCTGGCGCAATCCGGGTCAGGCGGACTCGCGCCACACGACGGGGCACGCCAGGACGCTGCCCCCTGTGCCGGGATCCTCGCCGCGCAGCTGGCGCAGCACGGACTCCGCGGCGGCCCGCCCGAGTTCGTTCGCCGGCTGGTGGACCGTCGACAGGGGCGGGTCGCAGCGCAGAGCCCAGGAGCTGTCGTCGAACCCGACGATGCCCACGTCGCGGGGCACGACCTTGCCCGCGGACTGGAGGACGTCCATCGCCCCGGCGGCCACCGCGTCGCTGGACGCGAAGACGCCGTCGATGTCGGGCACGCGGTCCAGGAGCGCCCGCATGCCCGCCTGGCCGTCGGAGTACGAGTACAGCGGAACGCTCTGCACGAGCTGAGGGTCGAACCGATGGCCGAGGGCGTCGACGAAGCCCGCAAGTCGATCGGAGCCCGAGTCCCGGTCGAGGGCTGCGGCGATCATGCCGATGCGGTGCCGCCCGGTCGCGGCCAGGCGGCTGGTGATCTCGCGCGCGGCGCCGCGGTTGTCGATGGCCACGTAGGCGGCATCCCCGATGTCCCGCGGGTGACCCACGAAAGCGGCGGGAAGTCCGAGGTCGGCGATCGCGCGCGTGATGGGGTCTCCGACGCGGGCCGAGACGATGATCACGCCGTCGATCAGTCCGCCGCTCAGGTAGCGGGCGAGGCGCTCGATGTCGCGGGTGGTGTCGGCGATCATGAACGACAGCTGGTAGTCGGCATCCGAGAGGGCGGCGTTCGCGCCGAGCAGGATCGACCCGATGTTCGGATCTTCGACGAAGAGCGAATGCGGCTCGTGGACGATCAGCCCGATCGCCTGCGAACTCTGCATCACGAGGCTGCGCGCCGCGCGGTTGGGCACGAAGCCGACCTTCGCGATGGCGGCGTCGATGGCCGTGCGGGCCTCGTCCGAGACGTAGGGCTGCCCGTTGAGCACGCGGCTGACCGTGCCTCGCGACACCCCGGCCTCGATCGCGACGTCTTTCACCGTCGCCCGACGCTTGCGTCCCGTGGTCTCCACGCGAACATCGTATGTGCACGCGCACACACTTGCAGGACCCGATTGACAAGACACGCGGGCCTGCATACTCTGTACACGTTCACAGAACCTCAGCGCAGAGGAATCTCGCTCGGATCTGTGCACGTTCACAGATCCGAGGAGAGCATGAAGGTCCCCGCCCGCCCCTTCGCCCATGAGGGCATCGCGTTCGGCTGCGATTACAACCCCGAACAGTGGACCCCCGAGGTATGGGACGAAGACATCACCCTCATGCGTGAGGCCGGCGTCGATCTCGTGGCCATCAACATCTTCGGCTGGTCGCACGTCGAGCCGCGGGAGGGCGAGTTCGACTTCGCCCGCCTCGACGACATCATCAGCAGGCTCCATGCGGCGGGGATCCGCGTCAACCTCGGCACGGGGACCGCCTCACCGCCGGCGTGGCTGGCGCGGTCGCACCCCGAGATCCTCCCGATGGCAGAGGACGGCACCCGCCGGTATCCGGGCGGGCGTCAGGCGTGGTGCCCCAGCTCGCCCGTCTTCCGTGCCGCCGCGCTCCGCCTCGTCGATGCCGTGGCCGGTCGCTACGGCAGCCACCCCGCCGTCGAGCTCTGGCACGTCTCCAATGAGCTCGGCTGCCACAACGCGCTGTGCTACTGCGACGACAGCGCCGCGGCGTTCCGCGGCTGGCTGCGTCGCAAGTACACGACGCTCGACGCGCTCAACGATGCGTGGGGGACCGCCTTCTGGAGCCAGACCTACGGCGATTGGGACGAGATCCTCCCGCCCCGCGCCACGATCTCGACACGCAACCCCGGGCAGTTACTCGACTTCCACCGCTTCAGCTCCGACGAACTGCTCTCGTACTACCGCGCCGAGGCCGACGCGATCCGGGCGGTGAGCGACGTGCCCATTACGACGAACTTCATGGTCACGGCGCACATCGAGAACCTCGACTACTGGTCGTGGGCCGCCGACATGGACGTCATCGCCAACGACCACTACCTCGACCACCGACTCGCGACCCCGACCGTGGAGCTCGCGTTCGCGGCCGACCTCTCACGCGGTCTCGGCCGGGGCGCCCCCTGGATCCTCATGGAGCACTCGACGGGCGCCGTGAACTGGCAGCCGTTGAACAAGCCCAAGGCTCACGGCGAGATCCTGCGCAACTCGCTGACCCATGTGGCGCGGGGCGCGGACGGCGTGTGCTTCTTCCAGTGGCGCGCCTCCGTCCAGGGCAGCGAGAAGTTCCACTCGGCGATGCTCCCGCACGCCGGCACGGACAGCGCCGTCTGGCGCGAGGTGGTGGAGCTCGGCGGGATCGTCGATCGCATCGGGGAGGTGGCCGGCAGCCGCGTCGAAGCAGACGTCGCGCTGGTCTTCTCGTGGGAATCGTGGTGGGCGACCCAGACCGAGTCCCGCCCCAGTCAGGCGCTCGGCTACCTCGACCAGGTCCACGCCGCCTACGGAGCGCTCCACGCGCTCGGTCTCACGGTCGATGTCGTGCCACCGGGCGCCGACCTCTCGGCCTACGGGCTCGTGGTGGTCCCCGGGCTGCACCTCGTACGCGCCGGCGAGGCGGCGGTCATCACCGACTGGATCGCCGCGGGCGGCACCGCTCTCGTCACCTTCTACAGCGGCACGGTCGACGAAAAGGACCGCGTCTGGACGGGCGGCTACACCGGGCCCTTCCGGGACGCGCTCGGCATCCGCATCGAGGAGTTCGCGCCGGTGGCACCCGATGCGTCGCTCGCCCTCTCGGACGGCGCCACCGCCCGCCTGTGGTCGGAGCGCTCGCGCACCACCACGGCCGAGATCGAGGCATCCTTCGTCGACGGGCCGGCAGCCGGCCATCCCGCCGTCACCCGCAACACGTGGGGCGGCGGAGAGGCGTGGTATCTCGCCACGCTGCCCGATCCCGCGGACTACCGGTCACTGCTCGCCCGCATCGCCGAACGGGCGGGCGTGCGTCCGGCGGCAGAAGTGCGCGGACCCGAGGGCGCCGTGGAGATCGTGCGCCGGCGGGGAGCGGATGCCTCGTACCTGTTCATCGTCAACCACTCGGAGTCCGACGCGGAGCTCACCGCGACCGGATTCGAGCTCGTCACCGGGATGCCGGCTGCCGGATGCGTCAGCGTGCCCGGCGGCGCCGTGCGCATCATCAGAGAGGAGGCGGCCGCATGACCGCCACAGAGGTCCTCGTCACGCGGGGCGGGAAGACTCCGCGCGAGGGGAAGCCGCCGCGTCGCAGGACGCCGCACAAGGGTGCGATCGCGATCTTCACCGGTCCGTTCAGCATCCTGTTCCTGCTGTTCTACCTGATCCCCATCGGCTACGCCGTCTACCAGTCGCTGCTCGTCGTCGAGCGCGACGGCCTCTACGGCGAACCGCGAGAGGTCTTCGGCGGCCTGACCCAGTACGTCCAGGTGTTCCAGAACGCCCCGTTCTGGGAATCCGTTTGGCGCGTGCTGCTGTTCGGTGTCGTGCAGGTGCCGGTGATGCTCGGGCTCGCCCTGCTCTTCGCACTGCTCCTGGACTCCCCGGCTCTCAAGGGCAAGAGGTTCTTCCGGCTGGCGTTCTTCGCCCCCTACGCCGTGCCGGGCGTCATCGCCGCGATCATGTGGGGCTTCCTCTACTCGCCGAACCTGTCGCCGTTCACGGACGTGACCCGGACGATCGACTTCCTCTCGCCGGAGCTCGTGCTCTGGTCGATCGCGAACGTCGTGACGTGGGTCTTCGTCGGCTACAACATGCTGATCATCTATTCGGCGCTCCTGGCGATCCCGTCCGAGGTGTACGAGGCGGCACGGCTGGACGGTGCGGGGCAGATCCGCATCGCGTGGTCGATCAAGATTCCGATGGTCGCCCCCGCGCTCATCCTCACGACCGTCTTCTCGATCATCGGAACGCTGCAGCTGCTGGCCGAGCCGCAGGTGTTCCGGTCGTTCAGCGCCGCGGTCTCGTCCACGTACACCCCGAACATGACCATCTACGCGACGAACTCGATCCCGAACCCCTATCTGGCCGCAGCGTTCTCGGTGGTCCTCGCTCTCGCGACGTTCGTGCTGTCGTTCGCGTTCCTCAAGTTCACCCAGCGGAAGGCCGAGCAATGAGCCTGCTGACACGTACGCGCGGCGCGACCGCCGATGACCTCGCCCCCTCGCGCGGGCCCCGGGAGAGCATCCTCTCGCGCGGTGCGGCGCTGCTGGTCATGGGCGTGTTCACGCTCTACTTCCTGGTGCCGATCTGGTGGCTGTTCATCGCGTCGACCAAGGATCGCAGCGACCTTCTGAGCACGAACCCGCTGTGGTTCGCCGATCTCAACCTCTTCGCGAACATCGGGGATCTCCTGTCCTTCGGCGACGGCATCTACCTGCGGTGGATCCTCAACAGCCTCGGCTACGCGGGGCTCGGCGCGCTGCTGGCGACCGTGTTCGCCGGCATGTGCGGCTACGCGCTGGCCAAGTACCGCTTCCGCGGCCGCGAGATCTACTTCAACGTCGTGCTGGGCGGCGTGCTCGTCCCCGCGACGGCACTCGCTCTGCCCCTGTTCCTGCTGTTCAGCCAGGTGAACCTGACGAACACCTTCTGGGCGGTGCTGCTGCCCAGCATCGTCAGCCCGTTCGGCGTGTATCTGAGCCGCATCTACGCCGCGGCATCCGTCCCCGACGAGCTCATCGAAGCAGGCCGGATCGACGGAGCGGGGGAGGTGCGCACGTTCTTCACCGTGTCGATGCGCCTGATGATGCCCGCGCTCATCACGGTCTTCCTCTTCCAGTTCGTGGCCATCTGGAACAACTTCTTCCTGCCGCTGATCATGCTGCGCAGCGAGGAGCTCTTCCCGGTCACCTACGGCCTCTACACGTGGAACACCCAGCTCAACCAGATCCCCGAGCTGCGCACCTACGTCCTGGTCGGCTCGTTCCTGTCGATCGTGCCGCTCATCATCGCGTTCCTCCTCCTTCAGCGCTTCTGGCGCAACGGACTCGGCACCGGGTCCGTGAAGTGAGCCCGCCGGAGGGCGCCGCCCACCGGCATCCCTGTAATCCCGCACCACCCACCAAGTAAGGAAGATCATGCAGCACACCAAGAGGGCAGTCGCCACCGGCGTCGCACTGCTCAGCGCGCTGGCGCTGGCCGGATGCACCTCCGCGAGCACCGGAGGCGGTGACGCGGAGGCCGCAGCCTGCACCCCCGCAGGCGAGGACGTCACGCTGGAGTTCACGTCATGGATCCCCGGCATCGAAGACGTCGTCGCGCTGTGGAACGAGGAGAACCCCGACATCCAGGTCGAGGTCCAGACCGGACCCAACGGCAACTCCGGCACCTACCAGAGCTTCTTCAGCCAGCTCGAGGCCGGCAACGCGCCCGACCTCGGCCAGATCGAGTACGACGCGCTGTCGAGCTTCCGCGTGCAGGACGGGCTCGAGGATCTGTCGGCGTGCGAGGACGTCGTGGCGGCCGAGAGCGAGTTCATCCCGTGGACGTGGGGCCAGGTGACGCTCGGCGGCGACGGCGTCTACGGCGTTCCGCAGGACTCCGGTCCCATGGCGCTCTTCTACCGAGCCGACCTCTTCGAGGCGAACGGCATCGCCGTGCCGACGACGTGGGAGGAGTACAAGGAGGCAGCGAAGGCGGTGCGCGCCGCGGGCGGCTACATCACCAACTTCTCGACCGCCGACATCAACCAGTTCGCGGGCTTCGTCTGGCAGGCGAACGGCGACTGGTTCTCCAACGACGGCGAGGAGTGGACCGTCGATCTGACCGGCGACCAGTCCACCACCGTGGCCGACTACTGGCAGCAGCTCCTCGACGAGGACCTCGTGGCCACGTACCCGGCATGGACGGAGGAATGGAACAACGCGTACAACTCCGGCGAGGTCTGGACGTGGAACTCTGCCGTGTGGGGCGCGAACTCCATCTCGTCCGGTGCACCCGACACCGCCGGCAACTGGGCCGTCGCCCCGTCCCCGCAGTGGGAGGCCGGCGGCGAGAGCGCCGGCAACTGGGGCGGCTCCTCGATCGCCGTCTTCAAGGGCACAGACCACCTCTACGAGGCGGCCAAGTTCGCCCTCTGGCTCAACACCTCCGATGAGGCGCTGACCGCACTCAACCAGTCCGCGAACATCTACCCCGCCACGACGGCCGGCCTGCAGCTGCCGTCGCTTCAGGAGGGCGTGGAGTTCTACGGCGGCCAGAAGATCTACGACGTGTTCGCCGCGGCCGCGGAGCAGGTCAACCCCGACTTCGTGTGGGGCCCGACCATGACGCAGACGTACGCCGACGTCTCGGACGGCTTCCAGAAGGCGGTCACCGGTCAGGGCACGCTGCTCGAGGCGCTCGAATCCGCGCAGGAGTCGACGATCTCGACGCTCGAGGCCCAGTCGATCCCGGTCGCGCAGTAACGCGATCCGCACCGCCGCGCCGCGGGAGCCCTCGGGCGTACGCGGCGCGGCCGTGT
>NZ_JBHTZE010000011.1:0-65117 GCF_042790415.1 Microbacterium sp. NPDC056736 | reverse complement strand
GCCCCACACCGCGGCACCCGCGGCGAGCGCCCCCCCCCGGGCGAGCACGGGGGGGGGGGGGGGAGGCGGGGAGGTCGGGACAATTAGTCGCCGTGGGGGGGGTTGGCGCGGCCGCCCGCGCCCCCCCCCCCCGCGGCCGTGTCTCCGGTCCCAGGCGTTCCGCTCCCCGCGGGTCGCCCTCCCGGGGATCCGGAAATCGGAGAATCGCCCGCATTCCGGAGCCGTAGGGCCCGAGGACTCCGGAAACCGGCGAGAAGTCCGATCTCCGGAGCCGCGCCGGCGCCGGAGTTGCGCCATAGCCGCGCCCGACGCGCGCCGGATCCGCAGCGGCGCCCGCGCGCCGCGCGGCGGCCGGTCAGGGCAGCCGGTTCGCCTTGGCGAGGTTCGCGCGCAGCTCGGCCGCCGTCTGCCGGGCGACGTAGGCCGGGCGATCGCGCTCCAGGCGCCAGGACTCGCTCAGCGGGCCGGCGCTCACCGTGTCGAACCCGAGCGCGTCGTAGACGCCGGTGACGAACTCGACGGCCTCGGGGACGTCGCTCGCGGTGCCGAGCGCGCGCCGGTCCGGGTCGCCCGCCGGCAGACCGTCGGCGTTGATGTCGGAGGCGTAGAGGTGGTTGAAGGCCTTGACGACCTTCGACGTGGGGAGGTGGTCCTGAAGCAGCTGCGACGTGGTGGTCTCGCCGCGGTCCAGGGCGTCGAAGTGCCCGTCGCGCTCGAAGTAGTAGTTGTTGGTGTCGAGCACGATCTTGCCGGCCAGGGGCTCGACCGGCACGTCCTTCAGCGCCTTAAGCGGCACCGTGACGACGGCGATGTCGGCGGCGGCGGCCGCCTCCTCCGCGGTCGCGGCGGTGACCTTCGGACCCAGCTCGGCCACGAGGCCGGTGAGGGTCTCGGGGCCCCGCGAGTTCGAGATCACGACGTCGTAGCCCAGTCCGGAGAAGGCGCGGGCGAGCGCGCTGCCGATGTGTCCTGCACCGATGATTCCGATCGTTGTCATGTCGGCCCGCAACCGCGGGGAGCCTCCGCCCATTCCGCCGACGACCCGGAAAGTAACCGGGAAACGTTTCCGCAAAACGGCCCGGACGCCGCCCCGGCCGTGTGACGATGTCCGAATGGACTACGTGCACCTCGGACGAACAGGCACCTCCGTCTCGCGGATCGTGCTGGGAACGATGAACTTCGGCGACCGCACCTCGGAAGAGGACTCGTTCGCGATCATGGACCGCGCACTGGAGCTCGGCGTGAACTTCTTCGACACCGCGAACGGCTACGGCGGGGCCGGCGGCCGCGGGCGGACGGAGGAGATCATCGGGCGGTGGCTGCAGGCCCGCCGTGGCGTGCGCGACGACATCGTGCTGGCGACCAAGGTGCACTCGCCGATGGTCGACCCGACGCCCGACGGCGACGTCGTGAACGCCCGCGGCGCATCCGCGTGGCAGGTGCGGCGCGAGGCCGTCGGCTCGCTGCGGCGCCTGCAGACCGACCGGATCGACCTCTACCAGTTCCACCACATCGACCGCCACATCTCCTGGGAGGAGCTGTGGCAGTCGATGGAGGTCCTCGTCGCCCGCGGCGAGGTCGTCTACACCGGCAGCTCCAACTTCGCGGCGTGGAACATCGCCCAGGCGAACGAGATCGCCAAGCAGCGCCACTTCCTCGGCCTGGTGAGCGAGCAGTCGCTGTACAACCTCGTGCAGCGCTCCATCGAGCTCGAGGTCATCCCGGCGGCGCAGAACTACGGGCTCGGCATCCTGCCCTGGTCGCCGCTTGCCGGCGGGCTGCTCAGCGGCGGGTCCACCGACGCGAAGGCGCGCTCGGCCGGGGAGCGCATCACGTCGCAGCGCGAGGAGCGCCGCGACCAGCTCGACGCTTACGAGCGCTTCGCTCAGGAGCGCGGCTGGACGCCCTCGGCACTCGGCCTGGCGTGGCTGCTGCACCAGCCGGGCGTCACCGGGCCGATCATCGGCCCGCGCACCGTGGAGCAGCTGGAGTCGGCCGTCTCGGCGCTGGAGATCCGGCTGAGCGAGGACGACCTGCAGGCGCTCGACGAGCTGTTCCCCGGCCCGGGTGGACAGGCGCCGGAGGCCTACGCCTGGTAGCCGCAGCAGCCCGCCCGCCGCGGCAGCCCGCCCGCCGCGGCAGCCCGCCCGCCCCGGCACCCACCCGCCGCAGCCCCGCCCGCGCTCAGCGGCGGGCGGCGCGCTTGACGTGCTCGTACGCGTCCAGCGCGGCCCGCCGCGTCTCGCCGAGGTCGACGATCGGCGCGGGCGCGTCGCCCGAGAGGTGCTCCGGCGCCCACTCGCGCACGTAGAGCCCGTCGGGGTCGAACTTCTTCGCCTGCAGCTCGGGGTTGAAGATGCGGAAGTACGGCGCAGCGTCGGCGCCGGAGCCCGCGACCCACTGCCAGTTGAAGGCGTTGTTGGCGCCGTCGGCGTCGACGAGCGTGTCCCAGAACCACTCCTCGCCGCGCCGCCAGTCGATGAGCAGGTTCTTGATGAGGAAGGATGCCGCGACCATCCGCACGCGGTTGTGCATGTAGCCCGTGCGCCAGAGCTCCTTCATGCCCGCGTCGACGAGGGCGACGCCGGTGCGGCCGTGCTGCCAGGCCTCCAGGGCGCTGGGCTTCAGGCGCGGCCACGGGAACGCGTCGAACTCCGGGCGCAGGTTCCTCGTCGCCAGGTCGGGATGGTGGTACAGGATGTGCCAGGCGAACTCCCGCCAGCCGAGCTCCGACAGGAACCGCCCGCCGTTCCCGGCGGCGACCGTCTCGTGCCACACCGTGTGCGGGCTGACCTCGCCCCATCGCAGCCGGGGTGACAGCAGCGACGTCGCACCGGCAGCGGGCTCGTCGCGGGCGCGGTCGTAGCTCGCCAGGTCATCGCGCAGGAACTCGCGCAGCCGCCGGCGCGCGGCGGGCTCGCCGGGCTCCCACGCGTCGCGCAGCCCGGCCGCCCAGTCGGGCGCGGTGGGCAGCAGCGACCAGTCGTCGAGGGCGTCGGATGCCGCGGCCCGGCGCGGCCCCGGCACCTCGCGCGGCTCGGGGAGGGGGTCCCGTGGTGACGGAAGGGCCTGGCACGCGCGCCAGAACGGCGAGTACACCGAGAACGGCGTGCCGGCCCCGGTCTTCACCGTCCACGGTTCGAACAGCAGCGACGCGGCGAACGATGCGACGTCGACGCCGTCGTCGCGGAGTGCGGCCTTGAGCCCCGCGTCGATGTCGCGCTCCGGTCCGCCGTAGCGCCGGTTCCAGAAGACGGCACCGGCCGCGGCATCCGTCACCGTCTCGCGCACCACGCGGTCGGCCGGACCTCGCCTCAGCACCAGCGTCCCGCCCCGCTCCCGCAGGCGCTCGCCGAGCGAGGCGAGGGAGTGGTGCAGCCACCACCGGGCGGCGCCGCCGAGCGGGCGCACGCCGGGGCTCTCGTCGTCGAGCACGTACAGGCCGATGACGGGCTCGTCGCGGTCGAGCGCCGCGCGCAGTGCCGGATTGTCGGCGAGGCGCAGGTCGTCGCGGAACCACACGATCGAGGGTCCGGGCATGGGAGTCATCCTGCCCCGCGCGGGAGCCGGCGAGGCGGTCTTGACAAGATCGCCTCGCGCCGGGCCGCGCTCACCCGGCGGCTCAGAGGTCGTCGGTGGTGTGGCCCTTGGGCACCACGACCAGGAGCGCCGCCGGCTCCACGCGGGTCTTCACCGAGAGGGCTTCGCCGAACTCGTCGCCGTCCAGCTGCACCGGCTGCGCTTCCCGCGTCGCCAGTTCGATGCCCGCGCCGCGCGAGTACAGCACCGAGTTGTCCTTGGTGCGCAGCGACAGCACCCGGCGCCCGGTGCGGAAGCGTCGCAGGAAGCTGTTGTCCCACGCCACCCGGCGCCATACGAACAGCCAGCCGAACGGACCCTTCGGCTGGAAGATGACGATGTCCAGAGCGCCGTCGGCGACGGATGCCTCGGGGATGAGCTCGAGTCCCGCCGGCAGCTTGCCGCAGTTGGCGAACAGCACGCTCTGCACCCGGGACGAGTGCAGGCGGTGTCCGGGCAGTTCGTAGACGACGCGGAACGGCTTGGCGCTGGGGAGTGCCCGTGCCGCGCCGTCGACGTACGCGACCCATCCGACGGTCTTCTTCAGCTGCGGGTTGGTGTTGGCGATCATCGCGGCGTCGAGGCCGATGCCGCCCATCACCACGAACGCGTGCTCGGCCGTCGTGCCGTCGGGCCGGGCGAGCTCGCTCCACCCGACGTCCATCGGCATCGTGTCGCCGTCGAAGACCGCGCGCACCATCGCCTCGGGCTCGGCCAGCGGCAGCCTGAGGTTGCGGGCGAGCAGGTTGCCGGTGCCGCTGGGGACGATGGACAGCGGCACGCCGCTCCCGCTCATCGCCTCGGACACGGCGCGCACGGTGCCGTCGCCGCCGGCCACCAGCACGGCGTCGACGCCCTCATCGAGCGCCTGGCGCGTCACGTCGTCGCCGAGGTCGTCGACCGTCGTCTCGTAGAAGAGGGGCTCCGACCAGCCGGCCTCCGCGGCGAGCCGCGTCACCGTCTGACGCAGGGCGTCGGCGTCGACCTTCGTCGGGTTGTAGACCAGGGCCGCCTTCGGGGACGGACGCTCGGCGCCCTCCTCCATCGGGCGTGGCTCGCCCTCCGGGCCCACGCGCCGCGCCTCGCCGGCCTCGCCATCGGCGGTGTCGGGCTCGACGTCCTGCGGCTCGTGGATCACATCGTCGGGCTCGGCCGCCCGAGCCGGGTCGGGCGCATTCTCCTCGGCCGCGTCGGCCGTGGCCGAGGCGTCGGCCGCAGCGGCATCCGTCCCGTCGGCTGCCACATCGGCGAGATCGAGCTCCTCGGTCGAGGGGCCGTCGGCGTAGACGGCGTCGGCCGGGTGAGGGGTCAGATCGTCGTCGTCGCGCGCAGGGCCCTCGCCCGATCCGGATACCGCTGCCATGTCGTACAGATTAGGTCCCGGAATGGGCCGCGCGGTGCAAACCGGTGCGCGGCCGGGCAGTCGGATGCCGGTGCGCGGGCGCCGACTAAGCTTGCAGGGTGATCGATCCCGTGCTGCTCCGCGAGAATCCCGAGCTGGTCAAGCGCTCGCAGGAGGCGCGCGGCGAGTCGCCCGAGACCGTCGACGCCGCGCTGGAGGCCGACCGTGCACGCCGTGCCGCGATCACCGCCTTCGAAGAGCTCCGCGCCGCGCAGAACGCGCACGGAAAGAAGGTCGCGCAGGCTCGGAGAGAGGAGAAGGCGGCCCTCGTCGCCGAGGCGAAGGACCTCAGCGAGCGCGTGAAGCAGGCCCAGCACGCGGTCGCCGCCGCGGAGGAGGCATCCGCCGCGGCCTTCGCAGCGATCGAGAACATCGTGATCGAGGGCGTGCCCGCCGGCGGTGAGGACGACTTCGTCACCCTGCGCACGCACGGCGAGGTCCCGGCCTTCGCGTTCGAGCCGCGCGACCACCTCGAGCTCGGCGAGCGGCTCGGCGCGATCGACATGGAGCGCGGCACGAAGGTGTCGGGCAGCCGCTTCTACTTCCTCACCGGCATCGGCGCCCGCCTCGAGCTCGCCCTGATGAACCTCGCGCTCGACCGGGCGCTCCAGGCCGGGTTCACGCCGATGATCCCGCCGACGCTGGTGCGTCCCGAGGTGATGCAGGGCACCGGCTTCCTCGGCAAGCACTCCGCCGAGGTCTACCACCTCGAGGACGACGACCTGTACCTCGTCGGCACCAGCGAGGTGCCGCTCGCCGGGTATCACATGGGCGAGATCCTCGACCTGACCCGGGGCGCCAAGCGCTACGCCGGGTGGTCCACCTGCTACCGCAGCGAGGCGGGGTCGTACGGCAAGGACACCCGCGGGATCATCCGCGTGCACCAGTTCAACAAGCTCGAGATGTTCGTCTACACCACGCCCGAGGAGTCGGAGGCCGAGCACCTTCGCCTGGTCGAGATGCAGGAGCGGATGCTTCAGGATCTGGGCCTGTCGTACCGCGTGATCGACGTCGCCGCGGGCGACCTCGGCTCGAGCGCAGCCCGCAAGTACGACATCGAGGCGTGGGTGCCGACCCAGCAGGCGTATCGCGAGCTCACGTCGACCTCGAACTGCACGACGTACCAGGCGCGCCGCCTCGACATCCGCCACCGCCCGGAGGGCGGCAGGACGCAGCCGGTCGCGACGCTCAACGGCACGCTCGCCACCACCCGGTGGATCGTCGCCCTTCTCGAGACCCACCAGCGCGAGGACGGGTCGGTCGCCGTGCCGGAGGTGCTGCGACCCCTGCTCGGCGGGCTCGAGGTGATGGAGCCGGTCGGGTGAACCAGGCCCACGACGGCATCGGCGACCTGGCCCGCACCGCCGACGACATCGACACCGACCCCACCGTCGAAGAGGCCCTGCCCGACACCGGCCGGATCGACGTCGAGCCGCAGGAGGACGCGGCCGAGCTGGTCGACGAGCTGGCGCGCGAGACCGAGGCGCCCGGCGTGTCCGTGGCCCGCATGCTCATCGTGCTCGACATCGACGGCACGGTGCTGCTCGAGGACGAGTCGCTCAGCCCCGGCGTCGTCGAGGCGGTCGCCCACGCGCAGGACGCGGGCCACGAGGTGATGATCGCGACAGGTCGCAGCTGGGAGGGCACCCGCGGCATCCTGCGCGTGCTCGAGCTCGCTCCCGAGTACGTCGTGTGCTCCAACGGCGCCGTCGTGCTCAAGCGCGTCGACGCCGAGGAGCTGATCTACGAGCGGTGGCACGTCGAGACGTTCGACCCGAGCGAGGTGCTGACGCTGCTGCGCGAGCATCTCCCGCAGGCGCGATACCTCGTGGAGCTTCCCGACGGCGTGCGCCTGTACACCGAGTACCTCGAGGACTGGAACCTCGTCCATGCCCGCCGCGTGCCCTTCGAGGAGCTGGGGCGCCAGCGCGTCTGCCGTGTCGTGGTGGTCTCGCCGGAGCAGGACGAGCAGGACTACCTCGAGCTGGTGCGCGACATCGGGCTCCACGAGGTCTCGTACGCGGTGGGCTGGACGGCGTGGCTCGATATCGCCCCGCAGGGCGTCGACAAGAGCACGGGGCTGGAACGCGTGCGGGCCGAGCTGGGGATCGAGGCCGAGAACGTCCTCGTGATCGGCGACGGCCGCAACGACGTCGGCATGTTCCGATGGGCGCTGGAGCACGGCGGCCGCGCCGTGGCGATGGAACAGGGCCCGCAGGAGGTGCGGGACGCCGCGGGGGAGACGACCGGCTCGGTGCAGGCCGGCGGCGTGGCAGCGGTGCTGCGCGCGCTCTGACGGGCACCCACGGCGCTCGAGCGCGTCCTTCAGAGGATTGCCAGCCGCTGTTGGAAGAATGGGTCGACAGTGCTGTCGGCTAGACTCGACGCCTGTTCGACGGATGCCGCGCTCCTTGCGAGCCGGGATCCTCGGGAGGGTTGTCCGAGCGGCCGATGGACCTGGTCTTGAAAACCAGTGGGCAGCGATGTCCCGTGGGTTCGAATCCCACACCCTCCGCAGAACGCGTGTGCCGGGGGCTTGAGAGCAGATCCCGGAGAGGAACCGAGTGAGCCAGACCCGCCGACCCGCCCGCCAGGGCCGCCGCACCGTGGCGCGCCATGGTGAGCTGTCGTCTCCCGGGCCGCTGGCGTTCGTGCTCAAGCTCGTCGGCGTCATCGCCGCGGTCGCCCTCGTCGCCGGGTTCGGCGTCGCCGCCTACGCGCTGTCGGACCTCACCTCCAGCTTCGCCGACGACGCCGTCGAACTCGAGGGCCAGGGGACCGTTCCTCCCGACATCGGCGCCATCGAGGGCGGCGTCGACGTGCTCCTCGTCGGCACCGACGAGTGCGAGCCGGAATACGCGCATATCTTCGGCGACCGCTGCACCGGGCCCGAGGCCGAGGGGCAGCTCAACGACGTCAACATGCTCGTCCACATCTCGGACGACCCGCGCCGGGTGACCGTGGTGTCGTTCCCGCGAGACCTGATGGTTCCCATCCCGTCGTGCACGAGCGAGGACGGCACGACCACCGCCGGCAGCTCGTACGCGCAGATCAACTCCGCGTGGGGCGACGGCGGGCTCTCGTGCGTCGCGAAGACGATCAAAGAGCTGAGCGGACAGAACGTGCCGCTGGCGGCCAAGGTGAGCTTCGGCAACGTCATCAACATCACCGACGCGATCGGGGGCGTCGAGGTCTGCATCGGCAACGGCGGCATCAAGGACGTCTATACCGGCATCGACTGGGAGGCCGGGGCTCGAACGGTCCAGGGCGTCGAGGCGCTGCAGTTCCTCCGCACGCGTCACGGCCTGGCCAACGGCAGCGACCTGGCGCGCATCAGCAACCAGCAGCAGTACATGTCGAGCCTCGCGCGCAAGCTCGTGAGCGAAGAGGTCATCTCCAACCCCGCGACGCTGTACAAGCTGGCGACCACGGCGGTGGACAACATCACTCCGAGCGCGGGGCTGACCAATCCGATGACGCTCGCGCAGATCGCGCTCGCGGTGAAGGACGTGCCCTTCCAGGACATCGTGTTCCTGCAGTACCCGGTGCTCGAGGACCCGGTCGATCCGAACCGCGTCGTTCCCGACTACGATGCCGCTGAGCAGATGTGGGCGGCCCTGGCCGCCAACGAGCCGATCGAGGTCACGCACGACCAGGATCTGACCGGAGGAGTGATCGTGGCCGACCCGCAGCCCACCGAGGCGCCCGCCGACCCCACCCCCAGCGCCGATCCGAGCGCGACCCCCGCCCCGAGCGAGACCGCGGTGGCGCTTCCCGAGAACATCCCCGGCCAGAACGCCGCGCAGCAGACCTGCTCCGCCGGCAACGTCAGGGCCGAGGGCTGATGCCGGCGACCAGGCGACCCTCGACGGAGGGTCGCGGGCCCCTCGCGCGCCACGGAGTGCTGCCGACGAGGCATCCGCTCATCACCCTGATCTCGATGCTCGGCGTCGCGGTGGCGGTCTTCGGTGTGAGCGCGGCCGGCATCGCGGCGTACAACGTGTGGGACGCCACGCGGGCGATCGCGGCGAACGCGGTGGTGCTCGACGACGAGAGGCCGCTGCCGCCGTCGCTCGGCGCCATCGAGGGCGGCGTGAACGTGCTCCTGGTGGGCTCGGACTCGTGCGAGGGTCAGGACGTCGCGCTGTTCCCGCGCTGCGCCGAAGACGACTCACCGGGCGAGCGCAACGACGTCACGATGCTCGTGCACATCTCGGACGAACCGCGCCGTGTCACCGTCGTCTCGTTCCCACGCGACATGCTGGTGCCGATTCCGGCATGCGCCAAGGAGGACGGCAGCGGTGACCACCCGGCGATGTCGCAGCAGATGATCAACGCGTCGTACATGTACGGCGGGCTGGGCTGCACGGTGCGCACCGTCGAGGCGCTCACGGGCGAGCAGGTCCACTTCGCGGCGGCCATCCGCTGGACCGGCGTCATCAACATGTCCGACGCGATCGGCGGCGTGGACGTCTGCGTCGCGGGCGACATCCAGGACCGCCACACCGGCCTCGACCTCGCCGCCGGCACCCACACGCTCGTGGGTGTCGAGGCGCTGCAGTTCCTGCGGGTCCGCCACGGCATCGGCGACGGATCCGACCTCGGGCGCATCTCGAACCAGCAGCAGTTCATGTCGTCGATGGTGCGCAAGCTGCAGTCCGACGCCGTGCTGGCCAATCCCGCGACGCTCCTCAACCTCGCGACCACGGCCGTGAACCAGGTGCAGCAGGGGCAGCTCGTGCTCAGCTCGGGGCTGACGAATCCGAACCTCATGGTGCAGATCGCGATGGCGATGAAGGACGTGCCTTACGAGGACATCGTGTTCGTGCAGTACCCGACGCGCTACTCGTCTGGCGACGGCGCCAGTCGCGTGATGCCGGTGACGGATGCCGCGGACGTGCTGTTCGAGGCGCTGCGGGCGAACCAGCCGCTCAGCCTCACCGGCGAGGCCAGCCAGGGCTACGGCGTCGAGGTCACCGGCGAGGCCGTGAAGCCGGATGCCGCCGCCACGCCTGCACCGGGCGGTGAAGCCGTCGAGACCCCGGCAGCCGAGGCGCCGGTGGCCGAGGAGCGCGTGGAGCTGCCCTCGGAGATCGCCGGCCAGACGGCGGCGCAGACGACGTGCACGCTGCCCGAGAACTGACCGCTGTGCATCCGGTGCGTGCACTGCGTTTTCCTTCCTGTCGTCCCGAGGGCATCGCGCGATGCGATACATTTCGGACGGATGCCGCGTGCCCGGCGCGGGAAGGATGCCCATGAGCGGTGTGGAGATCGATGCGCTGCCCGTCGGCGTCGTCCGCGTGGACCGCGACGAGCGCGTGGTGGAGGCCAACGCCTGGTTCCGTCGATGGCTGGCGGAGGAGCCCACCGGCCGGCTGCTGAGCGAGATCCTGGTCCCGGTCCCCGATTTCCTCGAGGGCGCCGGCCGCTCCTCCAGGATGATGTCGTGCCCCGGTCATCCGGAGCGTGCCGTCCTCGTCACGCGTGCGGAGGACGCCGACGGTGCAGTGCTGACGGTGATGGAGGCCGCCGACCGCTATGCGTCCGGCACCCGCCTGCGCAATCTGCACGGCCTGGCCGACCGCACGCAGAGCCGGCTGCAGCTGATCATGGACGCGTCCATCGCCTTCGCCGCCGCGACGACGGAGGAGCGTCTCAGCCGGGTCCTCGCCGACACGGCGTCGCAGGCGTACCGCGCCGAGGAGTCCGTCGTCATGCTGTTCTCCGAGAGCGGGGTGCTGCGGCGGACGGCCGGCACGAACCCGTTCGAGCACACGATCCCCGAGTTCACGATCTCGGCACGCGTGCGGCAGATGCGCGAGGTCGTGAAGATCAGCGGTGAGGCCGACGCCGAACGCCTTTCCCCCTCCCTCGCGGAGGCGATGCGCACGGCCGGCGTGCAGGCGGCGATCGTCGCGCCGCTGCACCTCGAGGACGTCTCGCTCGGCCTCTTCGCGTGTTTCTTCCGGCATCCGCGCGTGTTCGACGACGAGGCATCCCCTCTCGCGGAGGCCCTCGCGGGCCAGGCCGCGCAGAAGCTCGCGACGCTGAGGCTCGAGCGCCGCCTGCAGCACGCGGCGATGCACGACGACATCACCGACCTCCCCAACCGGCGCAGCCTCGAGGATCTGCCGTCGCTCGGCGACCACACGCCCGCGTCGGTGATCTTCATCGACCTGGACGGCTTCAAGGAGGTCAACGACACCCTCGGCCACGACCGTGGCGACGAGGTGCTCCGCGAGGTCGCGCGCCGGCTGCAGGAGAACCTCCGCGAGGGCGACGTCGTCGCCCGGTACGGGGGCGACGAGTTCGTGGTCGTGTGCGGGGCGGATGCCGCAGCCGCCGTCGAGATCGCCGAGAGGGTGCGCGCCGCCGTGGGGGAGGAGTACACGTTCCTGCCCGCGTCGCTGCCGATCGCCGCGAGCATCGGCGTCGCGACCGCCCGTGTGGGCGACGGCCTGCTCAACGTCGACCGCCTCATCCGGCGGGCGGACCAGGCGATGTACGCCGCGAAGAACAGCGGCGGCAATCAGGTGGCCATCGCGGACTGAGCCCGCGGTCGGCTCGTTCGGCGGGTGCGGGCTCCGGTGAGTCAGAGCGGGTGCCCTTGTGCGTCGGTGTGATCGCGCTGGGTGGAGAACTTCGAGACGAACACGAGCCAGCTGCCGTCGGACTGCTGCGTCGCCACGGCGCCGTCCTGCCAGATGCCGTTCTCGGCCCACCACGGGGATCCGGCGGGGTCGCCCTGGTTCTGGTGCACGTTGTGCATGCCCTGTATCGAGGTCGGCGCGGCGCCCTCGGGGAACGGCTCTCCCCACACGAGGGTGACCGCACCCGGGCGCAGGGTCGTCTCCAGCGCCTCCGAGGCTTCGAGATGATCGCCCGAGCGCCAGGGCCGGAGGGCCGGGATCCAGAACCACGAGCGTGCGGCCGGCACGGCGCCGCTCACGCGGAGGAGCCGCAGCAGGAACCGCCGCATCCCGACGACGCGCAGAGCCGGATGCCGGATGACGTCGATCGCACCCGTCCCGGGCGCCGACGCCAGCGCGGTGAACCCGGACGCGGGTGCCGCAGGCCACCCGAGCGCCGCCCCGCCCGCGCGGACGACCTTCCACTGCACCCCTACCGCGGAGTCCTTGCTGTCGACGTCGACGGCGACCCGGAAGTCGCGCCCGCCGCTGCGCACCCTGAGGTTGACGTGCCGCCAGCGCCCGAAGTCGTCGGGGTCGTCGCGGTGGTGCGCGACGAGGGTTCCGCTGAGGACTCCATACTGTGTGAACGGCATGTCTGGAAGAGCCGCCCGGCGGCTGCGGTGATACCGGCGCGCCGGAGGGGCGGGCCGATCGCGTGCAAGAAGCGCCACGGGACTCGGTTATGATTGCTGGGTGCATCCGTGCCCATGCGGTCGGATGCCTGGAGACGTCGCATAGTCAGGCCTAGTGCACCACCCTGCTAAGGTGGAGTCCCCTTACGGGGACCGAGGGTTCAAATCCCTCCGTCTCCGCCACTTTTCGCCCGATTTGACGTCGTTCTGAGGCGTATCCAGGCGAACTCGTTCCCGGCGGATCCGTTTCGTTCCGTTTCAGAAGTGGGCACGAACTGGGCGGAGGATGTCCCGGTCGGCGGGGAGATCGACGCACCTGTCCAGGACTCTGGGCTTACTGCGCCCCTTCTTGGCTGTTGCCTGAGCAACTTGCGCTCCAGAGGTGAGCTCTGCGCCACTCGCCCACCCGCTGCCCACCGATGAGACGGAGGGGTATTGGTTTGCGTCTCCACGAAGCGCGCTCCGGTGCGTGTGTCCGGTCCGCGCGATTAGGGCGGCCCGCCGCGCATCTCCGGGAGCGGGGACAATCGGGCGCCGCAGGCGGCTGCCATTCAAAGCGCCGGCGCTTCGGCAGTGCAGCTTCCACCAGTCGGTCGGAGGCTAAGCCTGTGGGCACGGCCGGGCGCTCGACGACCGCCCAACATGCGATCGGCTAGCCATCCGGCCAACTGTCGAGCAGGGACGGGCATCCTGCTTCGCGATCGTCGCAGAGGATCCGCTCAGACTTGGCCGGCGGGGCGGAGGAGGATCTCGTTGATGGCGAGGTGGCGTGGCCGGGTGATCGTGAAGCTGATGATCTCGGCGATGTCGTCTGCGGTGACTTCGGCGTGGCTGTACATTTCGTTGACTGCCGCGTTCGTGTCGGCGTGGGTGATGTGGGTGGGCAGTTCGGTGGCGACGACACCGGGCTCGATGAGGGTGACGCGCACACCCGGGAGAAGCTCCTGCCGTAGCGACTCGGACCATCCGTTGAGGCCCCATTTGGTAGCGGCGTAGACGCCGTTGCCGGCGCGGGCGGTGCGTCCGGCGACGGAAGAGATGTTGATGATGTCGCCGCGGTCACTGGCCTTGATCTGTTCGAGGAACACCTCGGTGACGGTGATCGCGCCGAGGAGGTTCACTTCGATCATCTGCCGGTAGTCGTCGCGCTGGTCCGCAGAGAACGGGCCGAGCAGCATGACGCCGGCGTTGTTGACCAGGACGTCCGCGCCGCCGAGGCTTTGTACCTGTTCGGCTGCGGCGAGCAGCGTGTCACGATCGGTGACGTCCGCGGCGATCGCGGTGGCCCGGTCGCTGAGTTCTGCAGCGAGTTGGTTGATGCGTTCGGTGCGGCGGGCGAGGAGGACGACGTGGTAGCCGGCGGCGTGGAGGGCGCGTGCAGTGGCTGCGCCGATACCGGATGAGGCTCCGGTGACGACGGCGATGGGTGCGGTCATGAGGGCTCCTGGGGTCAGTCGGTGAAGACGGTCTTGGCGACCTGGATGGCGGACATGGCCTTGGGCCAGCCAGCGTAGAAGGCGAGGTGGATGATCGCTTCTTTGAGCTCGTCTTCGGTGAGCCCGTTGTCGCGGGCGAGACGGAGATGGTTGGGCAGTTGCTCGAACGCGCCGCTTGCGACCAGGGCGGCGACGGTGATGAGGCTGCGGTCGCGTCGGTTCAGTTCGGGGCGTGCCCAGACGTCGCCGAACAGGACTGTGTCGGTGAGGTCGACGAGCTTGGGGGCGAAGTTGCCGATCGCGCGCTGTGCGGGGGTGGGTTCGGTCATGGGTTCATTCCTTCTCGGCCGTGCGTGCGGCCTCGTGGTATTCGTGGTCGGTGACGTGTTCTGCCCAGGTGACGGCGGGGCCGTCGCCGTGGGGGACGGTGTCGGATAGAGCCAGGTGGGTCATCGGCTCGTCGGGGGTGGCGCCGTGCCAGTGCCACTGCCCGGCGGGGGTGTGCACGGTTTGACCTGGGTGGGCGATGATCGTTTCGCCGTCTCGGGAGTGCACGATCGCGACGCCGTCGAGGATGCGCAGGGTCTGGCCGCGGGCGTGGACGTGCCAGGCGGTGTGCGCACCTGCCGCGAAGTGGACGATTCCGCCGCTCACCAGCGGCGGCTCATCGCCGCCGGGAATCGCCTCCACCCGTACGTCTCCGGTGAACCTCTCCGTGGCTCCCTGGCTGGCGGGAGTTTGCTCAGACAGGTGCATCACGGCACGGTCTTCGGCGTCGCGGCGAGGCTGCCGAGCAGCCGCAGGCGCTCGGCGGTGGGAGAGCCGGGCTCGACGGTGCACGCGTACATGATCAGCCCGTCCGTTCCCGGCAGGTCGAACGCCTCGTACTCGAACGCGAGATCTCCCACGATCGGGTGGTGGATGCGTTTGGTGCCGTTTCGGTGGAAGCGGACGTCGTGCGCCGCCCACAGGGTGCGGAACACGTCGCTGCGAGTGACGAGTTCGCCGATGAGGTCGGTGAGCGCCTTGTCGTGCGGATTCTTCCCGGCGTCGATCCGCAGCGATGCGACGATGCTGCGCGCCCCGGCCTCCCAGTCGGGGTAGTAGACGTGCGAGGCGGGGTTCAGGAACGCGAAGCGAGCGTTGTTGCGACCGTTGGCGGGGTCGTCGATGATCGGCGCGAACACCGCAGCCCCGAGCGCGTTCGTCGCCACGATGTCCTTGCGCGTGTTCGACACATATGTGGGAGTATCGGTGATCGTGTCGAGGAACCGGTGGAGGGTCGGGCGCACGGGCGCGGTGGCCTTTCGCGGCCGCTTGCGGACCGGGCTGAGGGGCGCCGCGGCGCGGGCGAGGTCCTGCAGGTGTGTGATCTCGGCTTCGTCGAGCTGCAGCGCGCGGGCGAGTGCGTCGAGGACTTCCGCAGAGACGCCTGACAGGTTTCCGCGCTCCATCTTGGCGTAGTAGTCCACGCTCATCCCGGCCAGCAGCGCGACCTCTTCCCGGCGCAGCCCCGCCACCCGCCGTCTTCCGCCGCCGATTATCCCGGCCTGTTCAGGGGTGAGGCGGGCACGCCGGGTCGTCAAGAACTCCCGCACCTCGGTCTGGTTGTCCATACGGTTCATGCTCCGTCTCACCTGCCGGGAAGGACACCAGGCAGCGTTCTCCCCGTGCGGGTCACTCTTCGGGGATGTCGCGGCCGAAGGTTTCGAGGGTGATCGCCTCGGGTTCGGGGCCGCCGCGGACGCCCTTGTCGAGGGCGTCGATGCGGTGCAGCTCGTCGTCGGTGAGGATGAAGTCGAACACGTCGAAGTTCTCACGGATGCGCTCTGGCTTGACGGACTTCGGGATCGCGGAGCGACCCTCCTGCAGGTGCCAGCGGATCATCACCTGCGCCGCCGTCTTCCCGTGTCGTTCCCCGATCTCAACGATGCTCGGGTCGGTGAACGTGCTCGTCGCCGTCTCGCCACGGTAGGAGGTGATCCCGCCGATCGGAGACCACGCCTGGGTCAGGGTGCCGCGCTCGGAGTCGGCTGCCTGCACGTCCTGCTGGGTGAAGAACGGGTGCACCTCGATCTGGTTCACCGCAGGCACCACCTCGGTTTCCGCGAGGAGCGTGTCGAGATGGGAGCGCATGAAGTTGCTCACCCCGATCGCACGGACCTTGCCGTCAGCGAGGAGTGATTCGAGCGCGCGATAGGCAGCGAGGGTCTTGTCGAACTCGCCCGGGAGCGCCTGGTGCAGCAGGAGCAGGTCGATCTGGTCGATGCCGAGCTTGCGGACGCTCTTCTCGAACGCATGCAGCGTCTGGTCGTATCCGTAGTCGCTGATCCACACCTTCGTCTCGATGAACACCTCATCGCGGGCAAGCCCGGACTCGCGGATCGCGTCGCCCACACCGCGCTCGTTGCCGTACGCCGCGGCCGTGTCGATCAGCCGATACCCGGTCTGCAGGGCCTCGGTCACCGCATCCTTCGTCTCCGCCGGCGGGGTCTGGAAGACACCGAAGCCGAGGGCGGGCATCACCACCCCGTTGTTCAAAGTCACTGTGCTCATGACCCCGACACTAGGCGCGCCGCAACACGGGTGGGAGTGACTGTCAGTACACGGATAACCCGTCACTGCCACCGTGCACCGTTCGCGCGTGGAATGGTTCCCATGACGTCGACGAACCCCTCGAGCACGACCGCGACCCGTTCGGTGCACCCTGCCGTGATTCTCGGGATCGTCCTGGTCAGCTACTTCATGATCGTGCTGGACAACTCGATCGTGTTCACCGGATTGTCGCGGATCCGTACCGAGCTCGACTTCACCACCGCAGGCCTCTCGTGGGTTCAGACCGCCTACGCGCTGGTGTTCGGCGGACTGCTGTTGCTTGCCGCGCGAGCCGGCGACCTCGTCGGCAGGCGCCGGTTGTTCGTCATCGGCCTCGCGATCTTCTCTCTCGCGTCGCTGTCGATCGGCCTGGCACCGACTGCGGAATGGCTGATCGCCTCCCGCGCCGTCCAGGGCATCGGATCGGCGATTCTCGCCCCGACATCGCTGGCGCTTCTGACGACCACATTCCCCGAAGGACCTGCCCGCACCCGCGCAGTCGCCGCGTACGGATCGACCGCCGGTATCGGGGCGAGCCTGGGATTGGTCGTCGGCGGGCTGCTCGCCGACGTCGCATCGTGGCGGGTCGGCTTCCTGATGAACGTCCCGATCGGCGCCGCTCTGCTGATCGCCACCCTCGTCTTCGTGCGGGAAACCCCGCGCACCGGCGGCCGCTTCGACGTCGCCGGCGCCGTCACTTCCACGCTGGGCATGACCGCTCTCGTGTATGGCATCACCCGCACCGCGGACGCCGGGTGGACCGACCCGGTCGCCCTGACTTCCATCGCGGTGGGGCTCGTCGTCATCGCCGGGTTCATCGTGATCGAATGGCGTGCTCCGCAGCCGATCCTGCCGCTCAGGGTGCTCGCCGACCCGGTCCGGGGCGGCGCGTTCCTGGCCCGCATGCTGTTCGCCGGCGCCATCTTCGGCTACTTCTTCTTCGCCTCCCAATACATGCAAGGCGTTCTCGGATTCACCCCACTGCTCGCGGGCCTGGGATTCCTCCCGATGACGGCCGTCCAATTCGCACTGTCCCTCACCGTCCCTCGCCTCACCCGCCGCTACGGCAACAGCACCCTCGTCGCCACCGGCCTTGCGATCACCCTCGCCGGGATGATCTGGATCAGCTTCGTCAGCCCGGACAGCGACTACTGGACCGCCCTCGCCTTGCCCATGCTGCTCCTCGGCGCCGGGCAAGGCATGGGATTCGCCCCTCTCACCGCCGCCGGCGTCACCCGCATCGAACTCCGCGACGCCGGTGCGGCCGCGGGCACCGTCAACGTCGCCCACCAGCTCGGTGGGGCACTCGGCGTCAGCGTCATGGTCGCCGTCGCGACCACCGGCATCATCGGCACCGATCCAGCATCGATCGCTGCCGAGGCGTCCACCGGGCTCGCGACCGGCGCCGTCCTGCTCGCGCTGGCACTGACCTCGGCCCTGCTCCTGATCGTCCGCCGACACAGGGGCCAGGAACCGGCGTCCTCCATGGCGAATCGAGGGAAGGACCGGTGATCAGCCGGCGCGCCGCCCTCACCACGATGCTCGGCGCCGCCGGCGGTATCTTCCTCACCGCGTGCACCCCGCAGCCGGCGCAGAACACCCCGACCTCCCGACCGCAAGGATCCTCGATGCCCACCTCGACACAGAACCGCGCCCTCCTGGTCTACTTCTCCCGCGCCGGAGAGAACTACTCCTACGGCGAGCGCGAGAACCTGGAGGTCGGCAACACGAAAATCGCGGCCGGCATCATCCGCGACCTGATCGACATCGACGAGTACGAGATCCTCGCCGCCGACCCCTACCCCGACGACTACGAAGCAACAGTCCAACGCAACGTGCGCGAGGAACGAGACGACGCGCGCCCCGCGATCGCCGCGGCACTGCCGGATCTCGACGCGTACGACACGATCCTGCTCGGAAGTCCCGTCTGGAACGTCCAGGCCCCCATGATCATGCGCACCTTCGTCGAGTCAGTCGACCTGACCGGCAAGACCGTCCACCCCTTCGTCACCTACGCGGTCAGCCGCATGGGCCGCGTCCGCGACGACTATGCCGAGATGCTCCCGGACACGATCGTCACCGAAGGACTCGCCATCCAAGGTGAAACCGTACGAGAAGCTCGCGCCGACATCCGACGATGGCTTCAGGCGATCGGGCGTGTCTGAACCCGCACGCGGCGCGTCCCGTCAGTGCCGCGGTCGGATGGCGCATAACGATGCACGGCTGCGCTCCTTGACCGCGCACTGCGCGCGAGCGGACCCGCTACCGTCCGACTCCGTCGACGCGCCGAGTCGCCACCCTCAGCCGGAATCAGCGCGCGGAGCGATCGGGTGCGGAGCAGCCGACTGATGTTCCTTCCGACTGCGAACTGCGGGTATCTCGCGCGCCCGCCGCGTGCTCGACGGCATCTCGTCGCGGGCGCGTCTCGACATCTACCGCTCGAGCGACGCCAGCGCCTCGATCACCAGGTCGTGATCGGCACTCATCGAATTGGTGAGACCCGAGACCGCCACCACTCCAACGAGGTTGTCGCCGACGCGAAGAGGCAATGCGCCGCCCGCTACCGCGAACTCCCTCGGGTCGAGCCAGTCGTGGTTTCGACCGCTGACCCGGTACTGCAGCGCCACTTCGAGGCTGGGTGCGTCATGACGCAGCACGGTATTCCGCTTTCGTCGCAGCCAGTCGTCGTGCTCGGCTGTCGTGCCGGCGAAGGCAACGTGGAATACCCGTTGCTCTCCGAGGAAGACGGCGATCGCTACGGGATGCTCCGCGGCCTCGGCGAGGCGCGCGACGGCGGCTCCGATTTTCCGTGCCTCGGCGTGGTCGAGAGCGGGGAAGGTGCAGATCCCTCGCTGCGCCTGAAGCTTCGAGATCGTGTCTTCGAAGTTGGCGGTGTCGGTCATGTCGGTCCTCATCATTGGTTGCGGAAGGCGGCGTCGAAGGACGCTTCAGGGCCCGGCCAGAGCAGGGATCGGACGATGCCGACGGCCTCGGCGGCACCGTGGAAGCGGTCCATGCCGGCGTCCTCCCACTCGATCGAGATCGGGCCTGTGTAGCCGATCGCGTCGAGCGCGCGGAACGAGTCCTCCCAGGGCACGTCGCCGTGCCCGGTGGCGACGAAGTCCCAGCCGCGGCGCGGATCGCCCCAGGGCAGGTGGGAGCCGAGCACACCCGCGCGGCCGTTGCGCGGCCGCATCCGTGTGTCCTTGCAGTCGACGTGGTAGATGCGGTCCTGGAAGTCCCAGATGAACCCGACCGGGTCGATGTTCTGCCACATCATGTGCGACGGGTCCCAATTGAACCCGAATGCCTCGCGATGCTCGATAGCCTCGAGAGCTCGCACCGAGCTCCAATAGTCGTACGCGATCTCGCCGGGATGTACCTCGTGCGCGAACCGCACGCCCTCGCCGTCGAATACGTCGAGGATCGGGTTCCAGCGCGCGGCGAAGTCCTCGAAGCCGCCCTCGATCACGGATGCCGGCACCGGCGGAAACATCGCCAGGTACGGCCAGATGCTCGCCCCCGTGAACCCGACCACGACCTCGATGCGCAGCTTGCGGGCTACTCGTGCGGACCGCTTCATGTCTTCGGCGGCGCGCTGCCGCACCCCTTCCGCGTCTCCGTCGCCCCACACGTATTCGCGCAGGATCGCCTGGTGGCGGAAGTCGATCGGCGCGTCGCACACCGCTTGACCGGCGAGGTGGTTCGAGATCGCGAACGCCTTCAGCCCGTGACGATCCAGGATCTCGAGCCGCGACTTCGCATAGGCGTCATCTTCGTCGGCGCGCTGCAGATCGAGATGATCGCCGGAGGCCGCGATCTCGAGGCCGTCGTACCCCCATGATGCCGCCAGTCGCGCGACCTCCTCGAACGGCAGGTCCGCCCACTGCCCGGTGAACAGGGTGACCGCATGCTCAGCCACGTCGCGCTCCCGCCGCCGGTCCGGTCGTCGCATCGTGGCCGCCGCGTCCGGCGATCGCGCGAGTGATCGCCGCCGGGCCGAGCGCCCGCTCGATGGCGAGCACGAGTGCGCCTCCGACTCCGGATTCGACACCGCGTACCGGGCCCGAGATCGCGAGGTTTCGGGTGGCGAGCGGCAGGGCGCGGTCATAGACCACGCCGCGGATGCACGACAGGATCGATTCGTGCGCGAGGGCGACCGGCCCGCCGATGACGACTCGCGCCGGGTTGGCGAAGTGCACGAGGTCCGCGATCACTCCACCGATGACGGCGGCCGATTCCCTGCCGGCCCGAACTGCGCGTTCGTCGCCGTGGCGCAGACGAACCAGGAAGTCCGCGACATCCGCTACGTCGCCCGAACTGTCAGAGGATGCTTCGGCCATCGCGGAGGCGGAGGCGACCGCCTCGAGGCATCCGTACTGCCCGCACACGCACGGCACGTCCGCGGCGCCCGCGACCCGGATGTGTCCGATGTCGCCGGCTGCTCCGTCGGAGCCTTCATACAGCTGCCCGTCCGACTGCACGAGGCCCCCGCCGATGCCGACGTCGACCAGGACGTAGAGGAGGGGGCTCTGGTCGGCGGGAAGCGCTCGAGCTTCGCCGAGCGCGCGCAGGTTGACATCGTTCTCGAGGACGACGTCGCACTGCAGCTGGGCACTGAGGAAGTCGGCGACCGGATACCCGTCCCAGCCGGGCATGACGGGCGGGCGCACAGGGACGCCGCGATGCGTGTCGATAGGCCCCGGCAGGCCCAGGCCGACGGCTCGCAGTTGCGGGCTGTCGGAACCCGTCAGGTCGCGGTAGACCTCGACTAGATCGCCGAGCACTGCCTCCGGCCCGTCTGACATGTCGATGGTCAGCACGCGTGAGGCGAGAAGGCGTTGTCCCATGTCGTAGACATGCACCCTCGCGCGGGAGACGTTGTACTCCGCGGCGAGGATGACGCCCGATCGGGGGTCGATTTCGAGACGGTCGGCGGGCCTGCCGCGCCCTGGCGTCGTCCGTTGACCTGCGATCCGTACCAGCCCCGCTTCCGCGAGAGTCTGCAGTCCGAGCCCCACGGCCGAGCGTGACAGCCCCGTCTGCGCGACGAGGTCGACCTTGGTGTTCGCCGCAGCGCACGAGATCAGCTTCGCCAATGTGCTCGCCGTCTCCTCAGCGCTCACCCGTGCCGACGCGGGGGGAGTGACGAAGCGATAGGGGGACCGACGCTCGGTGCGAAGGTCGGCGAAGGTGTCGGCGGCACTCAATGTGTCGTCACTCCGAGCTCGTGGCGTGCTCGCTCCAGCACGCCGATCGTGGCGATCGTCTCGACATGTGGGTGAAGCGGCGACTCGACGAGATCACGCGCGATGTAGTCGGCCGCGTGCACCGCCTGCCACGCGAGTCCGTCGGGACCGGGCAGCGTCTGGTCGATCCATACGCCCTGGCCGTGGCGCCCGTCGACGATCACCGTGTTGCCGAGCACGAACTGGTCGGCGATCTCGATCGTGCCCTCGGTTCCCGTGATGATCGCCCGGTTCGATGGGGCCGAGACGAACGAAGCCGATGCGGAAGCGCTCGCGGTGGCGAATTCGATCTCGACGGATGCTTCGACATCCACCCCGGAGGGCCCGACGACGCCGGTCGTTGAGATGCGGGAGGGGAGTCCGAGGTGGCGAACGGCGATGTCGACGCTGTAGATCCCCATCTCGAACAGCACTCCGCCGTCGAGCGTGGGGTCGAACTGGCGGCGTGTGGAACCGATGTCGCTGACGTGTCCGAGCGCAGCCTCGACTCTGAGGGGAGTGCCGATGTCGCCGCGCGCGATGACCGCCCTCACGACCGCTGACTTCGGCTGATACCGCGTCCAGGTGGCGTCGAGTGCGAGCAGACCTCGCTCCCGCGCGAGCTCGAGGATGCGCCGGGCATCCTCGGCCGTCGTCGCGAACGGCTTCTCGACCAGAACGTGCCGCCCGGCGCGCAGACACTCCTCGGCGATCGCCGCGTGCGTGCTGTTGGGTGTCGCGATGTAGACGATGTCGACGGACTCGTCTTCCAGCAGGGCCTCGACGGTCGGATGCGTCCGCGGGATGCCTTCACGTTCCGCGAATTCGCGGGCTCGCTCGGGTCGCCCCGATACCACGGCCTGCACGCGGTGATCGGTGTGCCTGTGCAGACCGGTGACGAACCAGCCCGCTGCCAGGCCGGCGCCCACGGTTCCCCATCGGAGCGGGGGGCCGCCACGGAGAGGGGGCATCTCGGGGTTGTCGATCAGGAGCACCGGTTTCTCGCCTTCGAGTCTGTGGATGGATCGCGGGGTCAAGCGATCTTGACGCACCGCCACGATGACATCCAAGGACTCATTAAGGCTTTCTCAGTTCAAAATTTGACACATAACGACGCGAATAATGCCGAAATCTTTCTCGAATGATCCTTGAACGATCGTTGATACCGCCGACGATGCCGACCTATCGTTGCCCCGCGTTCAATTCGAACCAGTTCCACCCGATCGAGGATGCCGGGAGTGCGTCACACGGGCTGGGAACTCGAGCGTCTTGCTCATCACAGAGAGGTGGAGGGACAGCATGACCAAGCCAGGAGGATTCCGTGCCATCGGAGTCTCGCTCGCCGTCGTCGCGGCGGCAGTCGCCGGCCTGACGGGATGCCAGGCGGACCCGTCGGGTGCCGGTGGCGATGAACAGATCACACTGCAGTTCTGGAACTGGATGGTCCCGTGGGAGTCCGAGTTGCAGGGTGCGATCGACGAGTTCGAGGCGGAGAACCCGAACGTGACCGTCGAGATGCAGCAGTACGCCTTCGCGGAGTACGTCCCGGCACTGCAGGCCCGATTGCAGGCCGACGACGATCCCGCGGTCTACATGCCAGCGGCGCTCGCGCTGCAGCTTGCTGAGGCGGGGCGGACGCTCGATCTAAAGGCGGAGCTCGGAGATGAGTTCATCGATCAGTTCTATCCGTCGACGAATCGCCAGGCCGAGTATGACGGCGGGCAGTACGCCGTGCCGTGGGCGGCGCAGATGTTCGGTCTGTACTACAACAAGACCGTCTTCGCGGAGCACGGCTGGGAGGAGCCCGAGACCTGGGACGATCTGATCGCGCTCGCGCAGCAGATCCGCGCGGAGTCCGACCTCAACCCGGTGGCGATCGTGGGGAACAACCCCAGCCAGCTCGCGGACTTCTTCTGGCCCCTCATCTCGCAGGTGGAGGACGACACCGAGCTGGCCTACGCGCTGGACGCGCTGACGGATCCGGACGTGTCATGGGACAGCGAGCCGGTGATCAGCGCGCTCACCCAGCTCCAGGAGGTCGTCGACGGCGGCGTCTTCGACCCCGGCGTGCTCAGCGTCGACCAGGATGCCGCCTACGCGTCGTTCTACACGGGCAAGTCGGCGATGTTCTACTTCTCGTCGAGCGGCCTCACCGGGCTCGAGCAGGCTGCGCCCGACTTCGTCCAGCACGACCTCGGCGTCTTCAAGAACCCGGCGTGGTCGTCGGGGGACCGTCACTGGACGGGCAACCAGGCGGGTTACACCCTCTCGGTGAGCGCCAACCTCGATGACGCGACCAAGCAGGCTGCGCTGGACTTTCTCGCGTTCCTGTATGAGCCCGAGCGCTACGAGGCGATGCAGAACCGGATGGTGTCGCTGCCGGCGACGGTTGCCTCTGCCGAGGGCATCGAGAACCCGTTCGTCCAGGAGTTCGCGGGATGGCTGCTCGACGGCGACGGTGCTCCGCACATCTCCTTCGGCACCGGCACCGGCGATGCGGTGGGCACGGGCGTCACCAAGATCTTCGGCGGCCAGGGAACTCCTGAAGACGTCGCAGAGGAGATCCAGCGCGCGGTCGAGCAGGCCCGGGCGCTGTAGGCGAGACGAGCACTGACATGACCATGACACTGCCCACCACTGAGCGTGTCGTCACCGGGGGGCGTCGCAGCGGACTGCCGCGCGCCCCCCGCGCCGCGGGCGCCTCGCGGCGCTCCGCCACCGGATGGCTGTTCGTCGCCCCGGCGATGGTGCTGTTCGGAACGTTCACGCTGTACCCCATCGTGCAGATGGTCTATCTGTCGATGACCTCGTCGAACGGCTTCGGCGCAACGAAGTTCGTCGGGTTGCGGAACTTCGTGACCATGGTGAACGACCCGATCTTCCTGCAGGCCGCGGGGAACACGATCGTCTACACCGTGGCGACCACCGTGCTCCTCACCGTCTTCCCGCTCGCACTCGCGCTGATCATCCATTACGGTCCGCGCCGCAGCGGCGCCCTCTACCGGACGCTGTTCTTCATCCCCGCCGCGATCTCCCTCACCGTCACCGGCATGCTGTGGCGGCTCGGGCTCAACAACGAGATGGGCTTCGTCGCCAAGATCATGGATGCCGTCGGGCTAGGTGCACTCGTGCACCCGTGGCTCGGCGACCCGGCGACAGTCCTCCCCGTGATCATCCTCGTCACGCTGTGGCAGTCCTGCGGACTGTTCATGCTGATCATCTACGCGGGCCTCGGCAACATCGATCCGTCGATCGAGGAGAGCGCCCGCATGGATGGCGCTGGCAAGTTCCGGGAGGCGTGGAGCATCACCATCCCCATGCTCCGGCCGGTCATCGGCGTGGTCGTCATGCTCAATGTGATCCACGGACTCAAGGTTTTCGACCTCAACTGGGTAATGGCCAAAGGCGGACCCCTGCACGCGTCGGAGACGTTCAGCACCTACACGTACCTCCTCACGTTCGGCAACGCGTCCGGCGCGACATCGGCCTTCGGATACGGGTCGGCAATCTCCCTCGTGGTGTTCGTCGTTACCGGTGTCGTCACGCTCATCCAGTACCGATTCCGGAAGGCCCCGCTATGACCGTCGACGTGGCGCACCGTCGCCCCACGCGTGCGAAGATCCGCCCCACCCGCATCATCTGGCACCTCGCGCTCATCGTGCTCGCGGCGTTCGCGATGATCCCGCTGCTGTGGATGGTCGCGACCTCTCTGCGTGAACCCCAGACCGTGTTCGGCGGGCCGCTCATCCCCGAGAAGATCGTCTTCGACGGGTACATCACCGCGCTCGTTGAGATGGGAATCTGGCGCAACTTCCTCAACAGCGTGCTGGTCACCGGGCTCGCGCTGGTTCTGATCGTCGTCTGCTCGACGCTCGCCGGATACGCGTTCGCTCGTATCCGGTTCCGGGGCCGGCCGCTGATGTTCGCCCTGATCATCAGCGCGCTGTTCGTACCCGGCGTCGCCACGCTGATCCCGATCTACATCGAGCTGAAGTCCATGGGACTGCTCGGCACGCACGCCGGACTGATCCTCGTGTACGCCGCGGGCGGGATCCCGTTCTCGGCGTTCCTGATGACGACCTTCTTCGAGGCCCTGCCGAACGAGCTCGCCGAGGCGGCGCGGATCGACGGCGCCAACGAGTGGCAGATCTTCCGCAGAGTCATGCTTCCCCTGGCGGCACCGGGCGTGGCGACGATCGCCATCTTCCAGATGCTCAACATCTGGAACGACCTGCTGCTGTCGAGCGCGCTCGTACCGGCCCCCGCACTGCAGACGCTGCAGCCCGCGGCGAACCGGCTCGTCGGGGAGTTCGCGACCGACTACGCGGGCCTCACCGCATCGATGACCCTCAGCATCCTGCCGATGGTCATCCTCTACATCATCTTCCAGAAGTGGTTCGTCCGCGGGCTGACTGCCGGAGCCGTCAAATGACGGAGCCGGCGGCCCACGCTGCGAATCGATCGACCCGACCAGGAACGGACACCATGACCACTCAGACGGAAACCGGATACGAGTCCCTCTTCAACGGAGAGGACCTGGACGGATGGTTCGCGACACCCCGGGTCTACGGCCCGATGTGGATCGGCGGTCCGACCCTGCGCGAGCTCCAAGCCGACCGCCCCGCTGGTGCACGGTTCACAGACGAGTACTTCGACGCCGCGCCGAATCGCCCCGCGGCGTGGACCGTCGAGGACGGCGCGATCGTTGGGCGCCAGGACGAACCCGGCAGCGGGTTCGGCGGATTCCTCCTCACAGAGCGCACCTTCGGAGACTTCGAGCTCGTGCTCGAGGCCAACCCCGACTGGCCCGCCGATTCCGGCATCCTCGTGCGCAAGACCCGCGACTCGTGGCGAGGATTCCAGATACTCGTGGACCACCGAAAGTCCGGTTCGATCGGCGGGTACTACGGCAACGGGCTCGGCGGGTTCCACGCGGTCTCCTTCAACCTGGACGCCGACCTGGACGAGGACGGCCAGCTGGTCCGGCTGCGTGAGGAGGACCCGGCGACCACCCTCGAGCCGCTCGACGGCAAGCATGAGCTGCTGACCTACGGCGCCACAGCAGACGAGTTCCTCGCCGCGTGGAACCCCGGCGGCTGGAACGAACTCCGTATCCGAGTGGTGGGCCTCAAGCCCGTCATCACGACGTGGATCAACGGAGTCAAGATCTCGGAGATCGATCTGGCCCATCTGGACTTCCCGAACTACGACGCCGACGCCGTCGCCGAGACGCTCGGTTCACGCGGCCATATCGCCCTCGAGGTGCACGACACCGACCCGAAGATGGGTGAGGCGCGCTGGGGGCGCGACTCCGCATGCCGCTGGCGCAACATCCGGGTCAAGGAGCTCTCCTGATGCCTGCTCCCGGCCGCGGCGCCGGACGCAAGGATCTGCAGCCTGGCCAGGTCTCGCAGCTGCGAGTGCATGACCTCGCCACAGGGACGGACCGGCTCGTCCTCCAGACCGATGAGCTGATCGAGGCGCCGAACTGGACGCCCGACGACCGGCTGGTGGTCAACGGAGGCGGATGCCTCTGGCAGATCCCGGCAGTGGGAGGTGAGCTGGCCCACATCGGCACAGGGGAGATCCGAACGGTCAACAACGATCACGTGCTGTCTCCTGACGGCACCGCCATCTACTTCAGCGCGGCCGGACACCTATACCGCATCCCGATCGGCGGCGGGAATCCCGTCCAGGTGTCCAACGACCAGCCGGACGGGTCGGGCTATACCTACTGGTTGCACGGAATCACACCGGACGGGGGCACGCTCGCCTACGTCGCGGTGGAACCGCTCGGGGACGACCCACGCGGGCGGCGCAACCTGGCGACCATCCCCGCCGCCGGCGGACCCGATCGGCTGCTCTCCGACGGTGCTGTGCCCTTCGACGGTCCGGAGTACTCGCCTGACGGAGTCTGGCTGTACTACAACTCGGAGGAGGCCGCCCGCACGCCGGGTCATGCACAGCTGTTCCGAATGCCGGCGGAGGGAGGGGCAGCGGAACAGCTCACCTTCGACGAACGGGTGAACTGGTTCCCCCATCTCGATCCGCAAGGCGAGTCCGTGCTCTACATCAGCTACGAGCCCGGCACCGTGAGTCACCCCGCAGACGTCGACGTGACCCTGCGGATCGTCCCGGTCTCGGGCGGTGAGCCCCGCGACGTCGTCCACCTGTTCGGCGGGCAGGGGACGCTCAACGTCAACAGCTGGGCTCCGGACTCGTCGGCATTCGCGTACGTCGCTTATCCCTTCGCCGAGTCCGCATGATCCGGGAGTGCACGAAATGACTATCGCCACCACGACTCCGCGCGTCGCGATCGCGGGCACCGGAATGATCGGCAAGGTCCACCTGGACTCGGCCCGAGCCGCCGGCGCAGAGGTGGTCGGCGTGCTCGGTTCGTCGCCCTCCCGTGGTGAGGATGCGGCGCGACAGTGGGGTGTCGCGCGGGCGTTCCGGTCGCTCGACGATGCACTGGACTCGAGGATCGACGTGCTGCACGTGTGCAGCCCGAATGACACCCACCGCGACTATGCCGTTGCGGCGATGAAGCGCGGCATCCATGTGATCTGCGAGAAGCCGCTCGCCACCTCGGCATCCGACGCGCAGCAGATGGTCGAGATCGCGCAGGCCGCCGGCGTGGTCACCGCCGTCCCCTTCGTCTACCGGTACCACCCGCTCGTGCGCGAGATCCGCGCGAGACGCATCGCGGGCGAGTTCGGCGAACTCCTCCTCGCGCACGGTTCCTATCTGCAGGACTGGCTGGTCGCGCCGTCCTCTTCCAGTTGGCGCGTCGATGCCGCGGTCGGTGGCCGGTCGCGGGCATTCGCCGACATCGGCTCACACTGGTGCGATCTGGTCGAGTTCCTGACCGGGGAAGAGATCGTCACGGTGCAGGCCCGCACCTCGATCGCCTACGAACAGAGGCCCCGGACGGGAGGGGCTTCGTTCTCCGGATCCGCCACCGGGGAGATGATGACGGTGCGCACCGAAGACACCGCCGTCGCCACCTTCACCACCGCACGGGGGATGCTCGTCAACACCGTCATCTCGCAGGTGGCGGCCGGACGCAAGAACCGTCTCTGGATAGAACTGGACGGCAGCCTCGGCAGTGCCGTGTTCGATCAGGAGAACCCTAACTCGGTCTGGCTGGGCCGGGAGGACGGCGCCGTGATCGTGCAGCGGGGGGATCCATCGGCGTCAGCGCAGCAGGCGAGGCTGAATCGCGTTCCCGCCGGACACCCTCAGGGGTACGCCGACGCCTTCAGGGCCTTCATCGCAGATGTGTACAGCGCCACCCGCGGTGAGGCGCCCGAAGGACTTCCCACGTTCGCGGACGGCCTTCGCGCGGTGCAGCTCACGCAGGCCGTGCTGGACTCGGCGCAGTCATGTGCGGCTCACGACGTGGCCGCGGGCGCGCTCCTGCCCTCGTTCTGACCACGCTCAGACGAGGTGTGCGGCGGATGCCGCCTCGACTCCTGCGAGGCTCTCTGCGGACAGCGACTCCTCGAGGGCGAGGATGAGTCCGCCGCGCAGTCCGGCCGATTCGCCGAGCACCGAGGCGGCGATGGTTAGGTTGCGCGTGGCCAGGGGCAGACCCGTCTCGTAGATGACGCCTCGGATCGTCGCCAGGATGGCATCCGATGCCTCGAGGATCGTGCCGCCGACGATGATGCGCGCGGGATTGAGCACCAGCAGGATCTCGGTGAGCGCCGCGCCGAGTACCCTGGCCGCGTCGGTCGCGATCCGCGTGGCATCAAGGTCGCGAAGCCGGAGCGCGCGGAAGAACTCCGCTTCGCCGTCTTCCGAGCGCGCGGGATCGAGCGCCTGCCAGCGCTCGATCATCGCCGCGACGGAGCCGTGCGTCGACACGTGGTCCGTACCCCCGCACGAACAGGGGCGACCCTCCTGAACGGTCGACCGCATGTGGCTGATCTCACCGGCCGCTCCGTCGACCCCTGAAAAGATCTCAGCGGCGCCATCGGTGAACCCTGCGCCGACTCCCTGTTCCAACCGCACGTACACCAGGGGCGTCTCGGACGGCGGGAGGGAGCGAGCCTCGCCGAGGGCTCGCAGGTCGGACTCGTTTCGAAGGATCACGGGGCACCCCAGGACGCCTCGCAGCTCCCGCTCGAGTGCGAAGCCGTCCCACCCCTCCATGAACGGCGGCCCGACCACCATTCCGCGATTGACGTCGACGGGCGCACTGACGCCCACAGTGGCGAACCGCAGACTCGGCACGTGCGGGATCGTGTCGATTGCGCTCCGCACCACCTTTGCGATCTCGTCGACGACGTGGCGGGGATCGTCGGCCAGTGTGGCCGGGATCACCGACGAGGCGACTTCGGCCTGGCCGTAGTCGTACAGCGCGACCCTCGTGAACGGTCGGTCGATCTCCACCGACACGATGACCCCGAACCCGGGTGCAATGCTGATCCGCTCGCCCGGGCGCCCGCGACCGATCTGCTGCAGATGTCCGTCGATCGCCAGCAGGCCGATCCCCTGAAGCGCGTTCAAGCCGGTCGTGACTGTGGATCGCGCGAGCCCGGTCTCGCGCACCAGGTCTGCGCGCGTCTCCGCAGAACCGGAAGCGATCATCCGCGCCATGATGCTCGCGGACTGCTCGACGCTGATCCTCGCCGAGAGCTGCGGCGCGGATAGCCGCGCACGCGCATTTCGTGTGCTACTCGACACTAATTCGGTCACGCGAGGACTATATCCTGCGTGCTGCAAACAGTCTTGAAGGATGCCATTGATACGGCCGCGCGTATGCGCGTTAGCAACTCGGCTCTGGTGCATCACCCGCCGACGGATCGGTGAGAGCGAGCACGACGACTGGGCGCACACGAGCCGCCTGACAGAGAGCATGCACGACGGAGGCCCTGACCGTGCCTATGCGCGCAGGAGGATCCGAGCGGTGCCGGAGGCCTGCGCCATGCGGAACGCGCTCTCCGTCCTCATGGCGGCGGCAGGCTGCTCGTTCGGAGTGGGGAGGGCGTCGACGGCACGCCGGAGAGACACACGTCCGGGGTGCGGTGTTGGGCCTTTCCAAGTTGAACAGTTTCGCGGCAATCTGGGCAGTGCCGAAGCGCACCACGTCAGCCGTGAAGCGCCAGGCAGGGCGTCAGTTTCGTGCCCACCTGGTGCCCACGGTTGAGCGAGATTCGCCAGGAACGACAAGGCACGACGACTGAAATCGCGTCAGCGTGGTTCGCGGGCTTACGCGGAAGACCGACTCAGAGTGCACGGCAAGGATCGGCGCGGATCCCTCAAGGCGAGATTCAAATCCCTCCGTCTCCGCCACTTTTCGCCCGATCTGACGTCCTTCTGAGGCGTTTCAGGCGGTTTCCGTTCCTGTCCGGTCCTTCCGCACGCGCGCGAAGAGACTGACGCTAGCGGACCCGGTCAGGGTGTCCAGGCGGCCGGCACCAGAACCCACACGAGGTCCGCTCCGACAGTGGAGCTTGCGTGCCAGTTATGGGGCTCTTGCGCTTCAAAGGTGAGGGTGTCTCCCTGGTCGAGGTTCCACGAGCGGTCGCTGAACTCGATCCGCACCGATCCGCTGATCACGTGGACGAGTTCGATCTCGGCGCCGCTTCTGCGCGGATCGGCGGCCCCGTCGCCGTCGTGCATTTCGACGCTCATCTGGACACGTGGGACACCTACTTCGGCGCCCCCGTCACGCACGGCACTCCGTTCCGTCGAGCCTCGGAAGAGGGACTGCTCGACCTTGCCGCCTGTATGCACGTGGGAACGCGCGGACCCCTCTACGCACGTGACGACCTCGTCCAAGATGCTCAGCTGGGTTTCGCCGTCGTCTCTGCTGACGAGGTGGGCAGCGAAGTCACCGAAGTGAACATCACGATCAACGACGTCTACATCGCGTCGGAGAGCGCCGCCGACACGGTGGCCCGAGTGCAATGATCTCGTCCGCCAGAGTCGGGATACTCGTCGGGGCGGTTCTCGCCCTGACGTGGATCGTTCTCGGATTTTGGGCGTTCGTCCTCGTCGCGGGCGCGATGCTCGTGGGCGGCCTCGTCGGCCGCGTCATAGACGGGAAGCTGGACATCCGCGGCGTCGTCGACGCGGTGCGGGGTAAGCACTCATCGTCATGACCGTCCGGGAGGTTTCTGCTGAGGAACGGCCCAGGGGCCGAACGCGAATCACGCCGCGCGCGCTGAGCCGGGTCGTTTCCGCGGTGGCCGCCGAAGGCCTCGGCGTTCCGGTGGAATCCGTACGGGTGCAACTCCGGGACGAACGGGGAGCGCTCGCTGTGAACATCAGCACCGGCGCACCGGTGACACAGTGGCGCATCCCGGGTGCTCATCGCCCGGCGTTCCAAGGGCCGGGAGCGTCGCTCCTGAACCGTTCCGAGCATGCCCGGCAGTTGCTCCGCGATCGCGTCGCCGCCCTGACCGGCTCCACTGTCGGCAGCATCACGATCCGATTCACCGGAGCGACGATGCGGCCGGAGGCCCGCGTCAGATGAGCAGCGGACGGTCCACCTACCAGCGGATCCGTCGTCGCGAGACCCGCTCCCCCCGATCGGTGGCCGCCATCACGCTCGCCGTCGTCGTGATGGCGACGCTCGCCTGGTTGGCCGTCGAGATCGTGCTCGCGATGCTCGACCTGCCGCCCCTCCTCGTGGCACCCGCCGAGATGGCGGCTGCGCTGGTCGCCGTCACGTCGGTTCCCGGCGCGATGCTCATGGGTGCGGGGCTGTTGATCGCGCTAATCGGAGCCGTGCTCATCGCCCTCGCCGTCGCTCCCGGTCGCAGGGGCCGGCACCTCATGGAGTCACCGCGGAGGGTCGTCGTCGTCGACGACGACGTCATCGCATCGGCGATAGCGCGGCACGCCGCCTCGGTGGCAGGCGTAGGCCCCGACCAGGCACGCGTCACCGTCTCTCGTCGGCGGGTCGATGTGCACCTCACCCCGACGTCAGGCTTCCCCATCGACCGCGCGGCCGTGCTGAACGTGGTGGGCGACGCACTCGACTCCTACCGACTCGAGCCTGCGCTGGAGCCCCCGAGGCTGTCCGTCGCCGAGCAGGGGAGGGTGGGCGCATGAACAGTACGAATCGCGTCGCGAACCGCCTCTTTCTCCTGCTCGTCGGTCTCGTCCTGCTCGCTCTCGGCGCGACGGCGATCGGACTCTCCGTGTTCCCGGATTTCTCCGCCGCGTGGGACCGGCGGGCGCCCGAGATCCTGGCGGACGTCGAGGCATGGTTGCAGGCGCGCACCACCGGGCAGCCGAACTGGCTCCTCGCGGGTGTCCTCGCCGTCGCGGCCCTCGTCCTGCTGATCGTCCTCCTCGCCGTTTTCGTCCTGCGGCAGGGCCGCGGACGCACCGATCGTCTCGTGACGGCTGGTTCACGGACGGACGGCACCACAGTCGTCGACACGGCTCTCGCCGCAGATGTCCTCACCGACGCGCTGTCCAGCCAGCCGGACCTCGTCGGTTCGCACGTGTCGGCGTACCGCGTGCGCACGACGCCGATGCTCGACGTGACCGTGACATGCCGAAGGGGCGCGTCGCCGCGCGCGGTGAGCGATGTCATCGACGATTCGCTGAGCGACCTGGAGAACCTGGTCGGCGCGGAGATCCCGGCGCTTGTGCAGATTCGCGGACGCTTCTGGAGCCGCCGCCGTGGCGGCGCGTGAGGAGGGAATGAGACGGCCGAGCCCCGCGGCACCGCGGCCGCTCGATTCCCTGCAGGGCCTCCGGCCCGCGGCTGCAACCGACCGTCGCCCCGTGCCGACGCTTCTTCGTCATCGGGCGACGACCCGAGAACGTTCCGGGGGCGTCGCTACGCGGGGGCTCTCAGGGGCTCGAGGGCGGCGAGGACGAGGTCGAGGCCGAAGGTGAACTGCTCCGTCGGGTCGAAGCCGGCAGCGGCAAGCGCCGCGGCGGACTCGTTGAGGTAGGGGAACTCGTCGGGAGGAAGCTGGGGGAGGTAGACGTCCTCGGCCATGTCCGCGAGCTCATCGGCGGTGTCGAACGGCAGGCTGGAGGCCTGCAGTGCGAAGCCGTAGACATAGCTGTCGAGCAGCCAGTTGGCATGCGTGGCCATCAAGACGGAGAAGCCGGCCTTGCGCAAGCAGGCGATGACCGCTTCGTGGTGCCGGAGGTTCGCGGGCCCCGGCGACGTCCGCGACTCCATCAGGCCGATCGCCCACGGGTGGCGTGCGAGAGCCTGGCGGGCGGATACCGCCCGCCGTCTCATCGCCGATTGCCAGTCCGTCTCTTCGGACGGGAGCTCGATCTCCTCGAAGACGACGTCGGTCATGGCATCCAGCAGCTCATCCTTGTTCGCCACGTAGTGGTAGAGCGACATCGCGCCCGCCTCGAGCGCGTCGGCGAGCCGGCGCATGCTCAGCCCGTCGACTCCCTCGCGGTCGGCGAGCCGGATCGCCTCGAGCACCACCCTGTGCTTGCTCAGACCCGCGGCTGAAGCGGCCTGGCGTCGTGCTCTCGCAGGCATGGGTCTCCTCGGTCGCTCGAACGGCTTGACAATCGTACAGCGTACGCCTATCGTACAGCGTACTAGTACGGTGTACGAGACAGCGAGGGTCGCTGTTCGACCGTGAAGGAGGCATCCGTGCACGTCGAGCAGCGATCGAGGGCGGCGACGATGCGGGCCGCCGTCCAGCACCGTTACGGGCCGCCGTCCGTGCTCGAGGTGCGCGAGGTCGGGATCCCGTCGCCGGGTCGAGGCGATGTCCTCGTCCGGGTGCGCGCGGCCTCGGTGCATCCCGGCGACTACTTCGTCATGACCGGCGAGCCGTACGTGGTGCGCCTCGTGTTCGGGCTCCGCCGCCCGCGCCACGGCATCCCCGGCAGGGACCTCGCCGGCGCGGTGGCGGCGGTCGGGGAGGGCGTCACCGCTCTCCGTCCCGGCGACGAGGTGTTCGGCTGGAGCACCACGGGAACGCTCGCCGAGTATGCCTGCGTCCCGGCGGACCACCTCGTGTCGGTGCCCGCCAACGTGTCGGTCGTGGACGCGGCAGCGGTGCCCACGTCGGCACTGACGGCGTTGCAGGCGCTGCGCAGGATCGCGGACGTCCGACCGGGCCAGAAGGTGCTGGTCACCGGCGCGTCGGGTGGTGTGGGCTCTTTCGCCGTCCAGATCGCCAAGGCTCTCGGCGCCGAGGTGACGGGGGTGTGCAGCGCCGGCAACGTCGAATTGGTCCGCTCACTCGGGGCCGACCACGTCGTCGACTACACGACGACCGACTTCACCTGCGGCGAGAAGCGCTACGACGTCATCCTCGACAACGTGGAAGCCCAGCCGCTGGCGGCTGTCCGCCGAGCGCTGACGTCGACCGGGGTCCTCATTCCCAACAGCGGGCGCGGTGGCCGGTGGCTCGGCCCCCTCCTCCGGATCGTCAGAGCGCGCCTGCTCTCGCTGTTCACCCGTCAGCGACTGAGGCCTTTCACGTCGGTCGAGAAGCGTGAGGACCTGCTCGCCCTGGCTGACCTGATCGCGACCGGGCAGGTCATGCCTGTCCTGGATCGCACCTACCCTCTCGACGACGCAGCCGGTGCCCTCCGCCACGTGGCGTCCGGCCACACCCGAGGGAAGGTCGTCGTCACCGTCTGACGACCGAGCCGACCCGAACGACCCACCTGTGCGTCTGCACGCTCCCACCTGCCGCCAGTCCGGCGGACGGACCGCCCCTCTCGAAAGAAGGAACGATGACCATCCGAATGACAACCGCGAACCTGCTCGACGCCCCGCCGGTCCCCGTGCGAGCCAAGCTCGCCGCCGCGTGGACCAGCTTCATGTTCCTGTACGTCTACGTCGACATCCTCAACTTCTACAAACCCGGCGTCGTCGACGGCATCCTGAACGGCCTCGTCTGGAGGTTCGAGGTCAGCGCGGCATTGCTGACCGTCATGCTTGCGTCCGTGGCCATCCCGGCCGTGATGGTGATGCTCTCCATGACGCTGCCCGCCCGGGTGAGCCGCCCCGTGAACCTCGTCGCGGCATCGCTCTACATCCCCTATTCGGTGTTCAACGCTGCAGGGGCCACCTGGGAGTGGACCTTCTTCTACGGCCTCTCCATCGGAATCGAGGTGCTGCTGCTGGCCTTCATCCTGCGCTCCGCCTGGACCTGGCCTCGGATTCCCGCCGTACCGGCCGGTCCTGCGACGACCGACCTCCGACAGGGAGTTCGCCCGTAGGTATCCGTCTTCGTCGCGGTCCTGCCAGGCGGCTTGAGCGCCGAGGGATGCGGACGATTACCCTCGAGTTGAGGAGGTGGGATCTCGATGATCGCTCTCGCGCAGCATCTTCGTCGCAGTCCGTCCGGGCTCGGCCGTTCTGTGCTGCTGCTCATCGCCCTCACTGCCGCCCTCATCGCCGGGCTGCTGGCGATGCACACCCTGCATGCGCCCACCGCCCACGCCGAGCCTGCCGCGGTTGTGTCGGTGCTGGAATCCGGCGCGGGCCACGGCCACGACATGCCACAGACCGATACCGGCTGCGCGGACTGCGGCGGGCACGACGCCATGCTCGCAATGGCGTGCGTGCTCGCCCTGCTCGTCGTGTCGCTCCTCTTCGTCTTGCCTCGCGCGGGCCTCAGCTGGACTGCCGGGCTCGGTCGGGCCGGGCCCCGCCTTTTCGTCGGCCGGACTGCGCGGTGCCGGCCACCGTCTCTTCTCGTTCTCTGCATCAGTCGTACGTGACGGCAACTCGCCGACCTTCGTGGAGGTCAGCACGCTTCCGCGCTCGATCAGACGATCCTGCGCGCCACACAGACGACTGAGGAGAAAACAAGTGAAGAACCGTGCCGCGGCGACCGCCGCGATCACCCTGACCGCCCTGCTCGCTCTCGCCGGGTGCACCGGCACCGCCGGGAACGGCGGGATGGACAACATGCCCGGAATGGGCTCATCGGCATCCCCTGCCGCCGACGTGAACAACGCCGACATGCAGTTCACGATGATGATGATCCCGCACCACGAACAGGCCGTCGAGATGGCCGACATGATCCTCGCGAAAGACGGCATCGACGAGCGCGTCATCACCCTGGCCGAGCAGATCAAGGCCGCCCAGGGCCCCGAGATCGAGCTGATGGAGTCGTGGCTCGATGACTGGGGCACCCCTATGGGGGACATGGACGGAATGGACCACGGGGGGATGATGTCGGGCGCCGACATGCAGGCCCTCGAGGACGCCACCGGAGTGGAGGCATCCCGCCTCTTCCTGGAGCAGATGATCGTCCACCACGAGGGCGCCATCGACATGGCGCAGGCCGAGGTCGACAACGGTGAGAACGCCGATGTGATCGCCCTCGCAGAGGACATCATCGCCTCGCAGACCGCCGAGATCACCACGATGGAGGACATTCTGACGACACTGTGATCCTCAGGGGCCGGCTGCGCCCGGTAGCCGGCCCCTGACGACAGATCCCACCAGCGCGGGACGTTCGACCCAACGGGATAGTGCCGTCCCGGCGCACCATGAAGGCAAGGACCGACCACCTGGTCGGGCATGAGGGGCAGTCGGCTCATGATGCACGGAAATGGCTTCGGGTGGGGCTGGATGTGGTTCGGCGGCGTCATGCTGCTGCTCATCTTGGCGGCACTCATCATCTTGATCATCCGTGCCGGGACGTCGGGCTCGTCCCCGCGCCGGGAGCAGTGGACGCCGTCGGCGAACACGGCCCGTCAGATCGCAGAAGAACGCCTTGCGCGTGGCGAGATCACCCCGGACGAGTTCCGGCAGATCTCACGTGCGCTGGATGAACGGACCTGACACCGCCCGTCCGATCCGGCTACGGTGACAGCGTGAAATCTCCGACGCGAGTCCGCGCTGTCTTCGGTGCCGCTGGGTCGGTGGCCGTCCGCTGCGGGTGTTCCACCACATGCGGGGGAACACGATGAGGCCGCTTCGATATGCGATCAACGTCACGCTCGACGGCTGCTGCCACCACGAGGCCGGGCTCGCCCCCGACGAGGAGTCGATGCGCTACTGGACGGCGGAGATCGAACGAGCCGACGCCCTCCTCTTCGGCCGGGTGACCTACGAGATGATGCGGTCCGCGTGGCGGCGGCCGGCGACGGGCACCTGGCCTGACTGGATGAGGGAATGGGAGACCCCGTTCGCCGAGGCCATCGACCCGGCGAAGAAGTACGTCGTGTCGAGCACGCTGAGTGACATCGACTGGAACGCCGAACTCCTGCAAGGCGACCTGGGACAGGCCGTTCAGCGGCTGAAGCAGGAGCCGGGCGAAGGCCTGTTCGTGGGCGGTGTCACGCTTCCGCTCGCATTGGCAGACCTGGGGCTGATCGACGAGTACGTGTTCGTGGTGCAGCCCATCGTCGCCGGACACGGGCCGACGCTGCTCGCCGGCCTTCGCGAGCGCCTCCAGCTCGAGCTCGTGGATCGCCGCGATTTCCGGTCCGGCGCGGTCGCCCAGCGGTACCGGCATCGGGGAGCTGTCGCACGCTGAGGACGGCGCTCTTCTCACACTGATAAAGCCGCCTGAGGGCTCGATCGCTGCGTATGCGGCGGCTCGCGCCGGGCGGCTGCGCGCCTGCGCCTCGGATGCGCCGAGCTCTTGATAGGCGATTATCGATTAGTGTAATGTCGCGCTCGTTCCGCCTTCGCCACCGCCGCGGAGAGGGACCAACCCGTCAGGAGACCGCGTCGTCGCGGTCGCACACGAAAGGGCTGGAACATCGCGATGAAGCGATTCTTGTCAGTACTCGCGCTCGTGGGCACGTTGGTCGCCGCGTCGGCGACCGCCGCTCATGCCGCGCCCGACCCGCAGACCACCGCACACACCGAACTCTTCGTCGCTCCGGACGGTGATGACGGCGCGAGCGGCACGATGGACGCGCCGCTGCGCACCCTGGAAGGTGCGCGCGATGCCATCCGCGCGCTGAAGTCGTCGAGTGGTCTGCCGGAGGGCGGCGTCACCGTGTCCCTTCGTGAGGGCGTATACCCACGCGCCGAGGCGTTCGAGCTCGGCGCCGACGACTCCGGCACAGCGGACGCCCCCATCACGTACCGGTCGTACCCGGGCGAGACCGTCACTCTGACGGGAGGCGTGCAGCTCGACTCAGCCGGCTTCGAGCCGGTCGCCGACGAAGCGGTGCTCACCCGCATCGTCGACGAGTCGGCTCGCGGTCGGGTGATCGGGATCGATCTCGCCGCAGCCGGCATCACCGACTACGGCCAGCTCAGCCGCCACGGGTATTGGAAGGCGAACGACGTCAGCTCGGTGCCGCCCATGGAGCTCTACGTCGGCGGCGAGGGCATGACCCTGGCGCGCTGGCCCAACGAGGGGGGCACGGTGCAGATGGACGAGATCATCGACGCGGGACCCACGCGAAAGGACGCCGACCTGCAGGAGCGGGGAGGCACGTTCAGCTACACGTACGACCGTCCGCAGCACTGGACGCAAGCCGACGACGTGTGGCTCGACGGTATCTTCGGATACAGCTGGGAGTGGTCGTACAACAAGATCGCCGCCATCGACGCCGAGGCCAAGACGATCACGCTGCGCTACGGCGAGATGTCGGGGCTCATGAAGACGTGGTTCGAGGATTTCCACTTCGCCGAGAACCTCCTGGAGGAACTCGACGCTCCGGGCGAGTACTACATCGACCGTGCCACCGGGATGCTCTACCTGATCCCGAACCAGGCGTTCCTCGGCGGCGCGGACGCGACGGTGACGATGTTGAGCGAGCCGATGCTGCGCACGGACGGAACGTCGCATGTCGCGTTCGAAGAGCTCGTTCTCGAGTACGGCCGCGCGAACGCGGCGGTCATCCTCGGCGGCAGCAACGTCACGATCGAGCGCAGCGACATCCGGAACTTCGCGGACGGCGGTGTACTCATCAACTCGCCCGGCCGCTACACCTACGACGGCATCCCGGTGAACCGGGGCGGACGTGATCACGCGGTCATCGACTCGCGCCTTCGTCACATCGGCGGTGTCCCGGTCGTGCTGCAGGGGGGCGACAAATCGACCCTCGAGCCGGGACGCAACCGGGTCGAGAACTCGCACATCCACGACTTCGCGTACTACCACAAGGCCTACAACCCCGGCGTGATGTTCGATGGCGTCGGCAACATCGCCCGGAACAACGAGATCCACGACGCTCCGCACCCGGGCATCATCGTGCACGGCAACGATCACCTGATCGAACGCAACGACATCTACGACGTCTGCAAGACGTTCCAGGACCTCGGCGCGATCTACATGAACGCCGGAGCGACGCCGCAGCAGCGCGGCACGATCATCCGGCAGAACTACTTCCACGACACCGGCATCGGGCGGCTCGGCGTGGAGGGCATCTACCCCGACAACCTCACGATGGGGCTGACGATCGAGGAGAACGTCTTCTACCGGATGGGCAACGACGCGATCAAGAGCGGGTCCGGCGACTACATCACCGCGCGCAACAACGTGTTCGTCGACACCCACGTGCCGTACGACAACTACGAGATGTGGATGGGCGATCAGCCGGGCAACACCGTCGACACGTCGTACATGCCGGGGTGGGTCGAGCTCTTCGAGGCCAACAACGGCTTCGTCGGCACGCCGTACGCCGAGAAGTACCCGGAGCTGCTGACGTTCTTCGACGAGAACCACTACTTCCCCGCGAACAACGTGTTCGAGCGGAACGTGACCTGGAACCCGACACTCAGCCGGTCGGGGCAGGTGAACGAGCACGGGGCACGTGATGTGAAGAACCTGATGAACTACGCCGACAACTGGGTGACTGGTGAGGACCCCGGCTTCGTCGACTGGCAGGCGGGCGACTTCCGCCTCCGCGAGGATTCGCCCGTGTTCGACCGCATTCCCGGATTCGCGGCGATTCCGTTCGAGCTCATCGGCCCGCAGGGCAAGATCGGCCTGCCGCACGCCCCGGATTCCGTCGCCGTCGAGAGCATCCACCTTCCAGCGGAGCAGCTGACCGTCGATCTGGGCAAGACCGCGCGCTTCGGCGCCGAGATCGTGCCGTGGAACGCATCGAACCCTGCGGTCGACTACGTGTCGAGCGATCCCTCTGTCGCGACGATCGACGCAGCGGGCACGATCACGGCGCTTCTGCCGGGTGAGACCGTCATCACGGCGACCTCCCAAGCCGATACCGCGATCACCGATCAGGCTGTCGTCGTGGTCGCGGACGGCGACGGAGTGATGCACACGACAGACTTCGAGTCCGGGGCGAACGGATGGCCGGTCGACCCGAACCGCTCGATCGTCGAGGACGCCGACGGCGAGCATTGGTACCGCATCAAGGGCGGCGCCAACTCGCAGTTGCCCCGCAACTTCACCGACTACGTACTCGACTTCCAGGTGCGCACACCGGCGGTCGTACCCGAAGGCGGGATCATGCTCGTCTACGACCGGACCGGCTCGAACCCCGGCGGATATGTGCGGTACAGGCACGCTGAGGCAGGGCCGACCTGGACGATCTACGGCGCGCAGTGGCAGACCTTGAAGGAGGTGACGATGCCCGCCGGGTCCGGCTTCACTGCCGACTCCGTCTACGACGTGCGGCTCGTGGTCAAGGGCTCGGGCGTGCAGGTGACCGTCGACGGCGAGCCGGTGATCGAGGGGCCCAATCCCTCGGCGACGGCGTCCGGCAAGGTCGGCTTCTACGTCGAGAGGTTCACGGCGCTCGACTTCGACGACGTGACCTTCTCGATCGTGCCGACGGCTGTGACCGGAATCGACGTGTCGCCCGATCTGGCGACGCTCGAACCGGGGGAGCGACTCGCACTCGACCTTTCGGTAACGCCGTCCGACGCGACGAATCCTCGTGTCGAGTGGGCTTCGAGTGCGCCGGACGTCGTGACCGTCGACGAATCGGGCACCGTGACCGCGCTCGCCGCAGGGCAGGCGACCATCACCGCGACATCGTCGGCGGATGCCTCCATCACGGCGACCTCGACCATCGAGGTGCAGGCGGCCGAGCATCCGGTCATCGATCTGGTGAACCCGCTGCTCGATCCCGCCGGCTGGCCGGCCGCGGATGCGGTCGACTTCGATGAGGGGACGCTCCGGATCGACGCCGAGGGCGTGTTCGGCTACGCGCCCGAGACGTTCGGGAGCGGCCTGCTGCGGTTCAAGGCCGCCGTGGACGCATTCGACGGCGGGTGGTACGGGTTCGCCGTCCGCTCCGACCGCGCGGGCGACCCGGCGTGGGTGGGCGGCAACAAGGGCTACCTGGTCGTGATCAAAGAGGACGTGATCGAGTTCCAGAGCTGGAAGCCTCAGCAGACCATGATCGACGTCGTCCCGAACACCGCGGTCCGTGCCGGAGAGGAGCACGAGCTCGAATTCGGTGCCGTCACCGTCGACGGCGGCACACGCCTCGTCCTTCGCGTCGACGGCAAGACCGTGTGGAGCCACCTCGACGCGGGGGCCTCCAACCCGATCGCCGGGGAGGGGTACCTGAACGTCTATCACTACGTCGAACAGAATGCGCTCCGACTGCGGCCGGCTGCCCTCGACGACGGTGCGACCGCCGCTCCCGGCAGGGCATCTCTCTCGAACACGAGCGGATGGGAGTACGGTCTGCACGACGGCAACTACGACGTCATGATGAACCTGTGGTGGGGAACTCCCGGCACGATCTTCCGCCTCTACGAGAACGGTGCGCTCGTCTCGACGCGCGTGCTCGACTCGACCGGAACGATGTCGCAGAGCACCGGCGTCACCTTCACGGGCAAGCCCAACGGCACCTACGTCTACACCGGTGAACTCGTGAACTCCCAGGGCGTGACGGCGACGACGTCCACAACCGTGCAGGTGAGCCATGCCGCGCCCGGCGTGCCGACGGTGTCGCACGACAACAAGGACCGCGACGGCTCGTTCACGGCGAAGGCCGACCTGTGGTGGGGCACCAACGCGACGTCCTACCGGTTCGAGCTGAACGGCCAGGTCGTCGGTGAGGGCGAGCTGATCGCGGCGACGCCGGGCGCGCAGACCGCATCGGTGCAGGTGACGGGGATCGCGCCTGGCGAGCACACACTGGTCGCCGTCTTCGCCAACGCCAACGGCGAGACCGCATCCAAGCCGGTCAAGGTGACCGTGCGGTGAGCCGGCGAAGGGCTCGGGGGAGGGGGAGCGGTGCCCCCGCCCCCGTGCCCTGCCTAGGATGGCGCCAGACCCGCGAAGGAGCGACACCGGAATGACCTCACTCGAACCCACGCTCGTCTTCGTCGGCGACTCGATCACGGACGCCGGGCGCGACCGCGCAGACGCAAGCTCGCTCGGCGACGGGTACGTCCGCATCGTCGCCGACGAGCTTGCGCGCCGCGGGGCACCCGCACGCGTCGTCAACGTCGGCATCGCGGGCGATCGCGCCGTCGATCTCGAGAGACGATGGCAGACGGATGTTGCCCCGCACGCCGCGGGCAGGTTGACGATCTTCGTCGGGGTCAACGACATGTGGCGTCGATTCGACAACGACGATCCCACCACCGCGGAGGCCTTCGAAGCCACGTACCGACGACTTCTCGATGCGTGCGGCGGGGCGGAACGCCTGTTTCTCATGGAGCCGTTCTTCGTCGCCACCCGCGATGAGCAGCGGGCGTGGCTCGACGACCTCGACGCCAAGCGTGACGTCGTCCGCGCGCTCGCTGCGGAGTCGGGCGCCCCCCTGGTGCCCCTCCACGAGATCATGACGGCGGCAGCGGCCGCGGAGGGGGTGGCGGCCCTTGCGCCGGATGGCGTGCATCCGACCGCTCGCGGGTCGCGGCTCATCGCCGAAGCGTGGCTGACCGCATACGACGCGGGGCGCCGGAATTAACGATTCTCGATTATGAAGTACTCTGAAGAGATGACGGACCCGCTCCACTCGCTCACCGGACTCAAGCGCGGGCTCCTCTCGGATCAGATCTACGACCTCATCAAGGCCATGATCAAGGAGGCGACGCTCGAGCCGGGGGAGCAGCTCGTCGAATCGCAGCTCGCGCGTCGCCTGCAGGTGAGTCAGGCCCCCGTGCGCGACGCGCTCAAGCGCCTGTCGCACGAGGGGCTGGTGACGCACGTCCGCCACCAGGGGAACTTCGTCGCCAGCTACACGCCGGAGGATGCGGAGCAGGCGAAGGTCGCGCGCGCCGCGTTGGAGGAGCTCGCAGGCGAGCTCGCGTGGCACCGGCTCGACGACGCGACGCGCACGACGCTCGAGTCGCTCATAGACCGGATGCATGAGGCTGCCGGTGAGCGCAACCTCAGCGAGTTCCGGGAGCTCGACTTCACCTTCCATCGCACCGTCATCGAGGCGAGCGGAAACGCCTACCTGCCACGCATGTGGGACATCATCGAGCCGAGCCTGCGGTCGATGCACGTGCTGGGCGACCCCGAGTTCGCGGGCGACTGGCACGAGGTCGCCGAATGGCACCGGAGCCTGCTGGACCAGCTCAACGGGGACGACCGGGATGCCTGTGCCGCCCTGTTCCGCGCGCATGCGGCCGGCACGCTGCTCGACGGAACCGACGGTCAGCCTCGCGAAGGCAGCTCGTAGACACGAGCGGCCGTGTCCGCCCAGAATTCGCGCCGCTCCGCGTCAGTGAGTCGGGGGAGCGCTGCGTCGGTGCGCTCTACGACCTCGCGGTAGCCGGCGAACCGCGCACTCACAGGCCAGTCGCTACCGAACATGACGCGGCCGGCACCGAAGACCTCGACGGCGTGCCCGACCGCAGCACGCAGGCGCTCGGTCTCGGCCGGACCGGATCGTACGAGTCCCGACACCTTGGCAGCCGTCGCGGGCTGTTCGGCGAACGCGGCCAGCGCCGAGCGCCAGTCATCACCAGGGTCGTCGCCGCCGATGCCGAGATGGCACAGCACGATCCGCAACCCAGGATGCCGCGCCGCGAGCGCCGCAGCGGCGGGCAGCTGCTCGGCGCGGAGGAGAAGCTCCAGCACCCGGTTGCTCGCACTCAGTCCAGCCGCGAGGTCGTCCAGTCTCGGCACGTCTGCGAGATCCACGGCGCCCGCCGGAGTCGCGAGACGGACTCCTGCGACGCGGGCCCGCAGATCGCCGGCGTCGATGCGGTCGATGACGGACTGCGCCATGCCCGCCCAGGCCGCGGCATCCGCTCTCGCGTCGTACTGCAACACGACGGCGCGGATGAAGGAACCGAGTGCTGCCGAGGACGTCAGCCACTCCGCTTCCTGGACCGTGTCGGCCGCCTGCACCGCGATCGCTCCCGCGATCGGCGCCGGCGCGGCGACGGTGACACGACGAAGCTCCCCGAGCGCGGCTCTGCGCGGCAGGCCGAGCGCCGGACGCCACCATGACAGCGGATGCCGATCCGCATCCCACAGGTGCACGTGCGCGTCGAGGATCGACGTCGTCATCCGCGCTCCAGTTCCTCCCACAGCGCGGCCGGCATGTCGACTGCGGCGCCGTCGGCGAAGTCATCGACCTCGACCGGTGTGCGGGCCCCGATCACGACGGCCTCAACCGCCTGGCGGCGCAGCGGGAAGCGCGCGGCCGCGTGCCGCAGCGCGACGCCGCGGGCGGCACATGCCCCGCGCAACCGCCGCGCGCGATCGACCAGGTCGGAGGGTGCGGGCTTGTAGTCGAAGTACGGCGCGGTGTCGGGGTCGGCCAGGATGCCCGAGTTGAACACGCCGGCGGCGATGACGCCGACTCCGTGTTCCCGCGCGGCGGGGAGCAGGTCGGTCTCCGCCCTGCGGTCGAGCAAGGTCGTGCGGCCCGCGATCATGACCACGTCCACCGCCGCTTCGCGCACGAATCGCGTGAGGGGGCCGCTCCACACCATGCCGACGCCGATCGCGCGCACGACCCCCTGCGCGCGAAGCTCGGCCAGAGCCGGGATCGCGGTGCGCAGCGCTTCGTCGACGTCTTCGGGATCGTGCAGATACAGCAGATCGACGCGGTGGGTGCCGAGGCGGGCGAGACTGCCTTCAAGACTCCTCAGCACGCCGTCGCGGCTCAGGTCACCGACGGTTCCCGCGCCGACGGCGCCGGGTGCGAGATCCTTCCCGTCTCGGTCGACGATTCGACGCCCGACCTTCGTCGCGATCACGACGGAGTCGCGCTCGACCGCGGTCAGGGCGCGCCCGAGCCGCTGCTCGCTCACGCCTGCACCGTAGTGCGGGGCGGTGTCGAAGAAGCGGATGCCACGGCTCAGCGCACGATCGATCGTCGCCACCGCGTCGGCCTCCGCGACGCTCTCGTACAGGTTGCCGATGGGGGCGCAGCCGAGCCCCATCGTGTCGGAGGCCTCGTCCGCGCGGATCAGCGGACGAAGGTCCGGGCGGAACGCCACGACTCGTACTCCTCACGGGTGTCAGGCGTGAGGGGGTAGTAATCGCTGAGCCGGGCCCCCTCGTCCAGGCGGTGCCGGCTGAAGACCTCCCACTCCTCGTGGTCGCGCGCCGAGGCGATGACCTCGTCCGCCATCGCCTGCGGGATGATGACCGGCCCGTCGTCGTCTGCCACGACCAGGTCGCCCGGCAGGCAGAGGGCGCCCCCCACCGCGACCGGCACGTCGTATGCCCAGGGGAAGAGCTCGGACTGCGACGCGTAGTGCGGCGTCGAGCCCGTCGACCAGACCGGCAGGCCGAGATCGCGGATGCGGCCGGAGTCGCGGATGCGGCCGTCGACGATGATGCCCGCGCCGCCCTTCCGCTGGAAGTAGCGCGCGAGGATGTCGCCGATGCAGCCGGAGAACTGGCTGCCGTACGCCTGGATCACGAGGACGTCGCCCGGCTGCACGGTCTCCATGACGGCCCACAGTGCGGTGTGACGCTCGACATACTCCTGTCCCAGGCCGGACGCGAGGTCTTCGCGCTGCGGCATGAACTGCAGTGTGATGGCCGAGCCGACGACGCGTTGCCCGGGTGCGAGCGGCCGCGGCCCTTCCACGAACGAGCGGGAGACGCCGAGGCCATGCAGCTTCGCACACGCCGTCGCGGCCGACACCCGGTCGAGGCCGAGGATCGCGTCGGCGCTCGCGCGTTCGAATGCGTCGCCACGCACCGGCAGTCGCAGACTCGGTCGGGGCAACGGAGAGATGTCGGTCATGTGGTCCTCCTCGAGAGGGTCGATCGATCGTGGGCGGGCCGGGGGATCACCCGGCTGTCCCGATCGGGGCGTGAGCGGCGGTGCCGACGTGGTGCGGGCGCCCGGGGGCGCGAGCGGTGATGAGCGTGAGGTCTGCGCGGTGCGAGGGGGGCAGCTCGACCAGCACGTCGGGAGCGTGGACCTCGGCCGTCGTCACGACGGGGGAGCCGACCGTCGAGGCGTAGGCGGTCGAGCGGCCGGGCCAGTCGGCGTCGCGTTCGCCGCGCGAAGCGACCGCGGCCACGACCTGCTGGCCGAAGCGCGAGGGCCGTACGCGCACGCGACGCGATCGCGTCGACGACAGATTCACGAGCTGCAGCTCGACACGGTCGCCGTCAAGGCGGGTGACCAGCGCCGCGACGTCCGGCGGGAGTCCCGGCCGGTGGCGGTCGGCATCCTGATGGGCCACGGCGGCGAACGGCAGTCCGCCGTTGTAGAGGACCTGCGGTGTTCCGGTGATCAGCTGACCGAGGACCTCCGTGACGACGGGGTTCACGCGCTGCCAGAAGTGCAGATGCACCGTCGCGGGATCGAGTACCTCCGTCTGCATCACCGCCATGCGCCGTGCCACCTGACCGAGCGCCATCGACAGCGCCTGGACGGGGTAGTCGTCGAACTCACCCTCCAGGAACGCGATCCACGGGGCCTCGTGCCCGGCCTCCGCCTTGTCGCGGAACGCCTTGACAGGCTCGTCGGTGGCCGGGAGCCCGTCGATCACGCGACGCAGGCGCGCGCGGTCGGCATCGTCGCGGGACCACCACCAGAGCCACGTCGGCAGCTCCAGCGGCATCGGGCCGTAGTCGAACCAGCCGTGGCGACCGTGCCGGTACGGCACGAGCAGGGCCGGCTTCACGGCATCCGCTCCCAGTCTCGCGAGGGCTCCACCACGAAGGCTGAACCGCGTCTCCGCGACGGGCGCCGTGATCGCATGGTCCAGCACGGTGTCGAGCATCGTGCGCGTGAGGTCGAGCGAGCCGTCATCGCCCGAGACGAGGGACGCGTTGAGGCCGCCGATGAGCGTGCTCATGCCGACGGAGTGCAGACCGTGCGGCCAGGTCCATCCGTAGTGGCCGCCGTACCAGCGTCCTGCGTGCAGCCCGCCGACCGTTCCGTCGGGTGCGACGTTGTCGGGAAGGAGGCCACCGTTGCCGGCTGCGCGCTCGCGCCACCCGTCGACGTATCGGATGATCCACTCGGCAGACGCGGTGTCGCCGTCGTAGAGCCATCGGTTGGCGGCGAGGCTCGTAGCCGCGAGGTTGACCGGCACGTCCCCCGCCGCGAGGCGCTGCATCTCGCGACCCATCGCCTCGGCGAGGGCGGGATCCTCCAGGTCCTCCCACCGTTCGACGCCCGGCACGTGCTCGAGGGGGAGGCCGTACGGTCGCATCTCGTGCTGGCCGGCGGAGTACGCCTGCCACTCGGGTCCGAGCCCGTCGAGCGGACCTCGCGCCCCGGTGTGGGGCGCGCGGATGATGTTCCGGTCCGGGTCCCAGTTGCCGCGAGCGGGGTCGGTGTACAGCTCGGCGAACCGCCGCGCCCGCGCAGCGAAGGCGTCGTCGCCCGGGTCCGCGGCGCACAGCCCGTACAAGAACAGGAGCGATTCTCCCTGGTGGAACCAGTCGTAGCCGTTCTCGTACTCGTCGGTGAGCATCCCGGCCTCGGTCAGCTGGCGTGTGACGCCCTCCCAGTGATGCTTCGCCTGAGCGAGGATCTCGTCGCTGCCGCCGAGTGCGTAGAAGGCCGGCCAATTGAAGAAGGGTTCGTACAGGTCGTCCACGCCGTCGCGCGAGTCGAAGCCTCCGGCGCCGCGGATGCGCCCGTCGGGCTCGCAGTACTCCGCGGAGAACGCGCGCCATGCGGCTTCGATCTCATCGAAGAGGCGACGCTCCAGCACGGCCCATGCGGGGACCTCGCGCAAGGGTGTGGTCAGGATCCGGACTTCAGGCACGGTTCAGCCCTTCGTGGCCCCGGCGACGAGGCCGCCGATGATGTGGCGCTGCATGATGATGAAGAAGATCACAGCAGGCGCGATGGCGAGCAGGAGTGTGGGGAAGACGGTCGTGTAGTCCGTGGAGAACTCCCCGACCGCCGCGTAGACGCCGGTCGTCACGGTGTAGATGCCCGAGCTCGGCCCGAGGATCACCTGCGGGCTCACGAAGTCGTTCCAGACGCCGATCGAGTTCAGGACGATCACGGTCGCGACGATGGGGCGCATGATCGGGAAGACGCACGACCAGAAGGCCCGAATGCGCCCGGCGCCGTCGAGAGCCGCCGCCTCGTCGATGTCGCGTGGAACGGTGCGCAGGTACGCAGCGAACAGGAAGATGGTGACCGGCAGCGTGGCCGCGGTCTCGAACAGGATGAACCCCGGGATGGTGTTGATGAGCCCGAGCAGGCGGAGCACGAAGACGACGGGAATCAGCGTCACCTGGCCGGGGATGAACAGCCCCGACACGAACAACAGCAGCAGCGCGAGGTGCCACTTCGAGCGGCCCCGGGCGATGACGTAGGCGACGGGCGCCGCCAGTGCGATGCAGCAGATGTTGACCAGCGCGACGAACAGCAGCGTGATGCCGTAGGCGCCGATCACATTGAACTTCTCGCTCGTGATGGCCTGCAGCAGGAACTCGACCGTGAACATCTCGGGACTGATGGCCAGCGGATGCCGCAGGATGTCCTCCTGCGTCTTGAAGGCGCTGATCACCATGATGTAGAAAGGCACGAGCATCACGAGGGCGCCGGCGCCGAGGACGATCCACTTGAGCGCCGCCGCGAGCGTGGAGGCGCGCATGCTCCGCGGTCCTGTGCGGGCCCCGGGGCGGCGGTGCCGGCGGCTTCCGCCGACGTTGCGGGGATCGGCGAGCATGAGCTCCGCGGCCGGATTGACCGAGGTCTGTGTCGTCAGTGTCATCAGTCGGTCACCTTCTTCTCGGCCCCACGGCGGGCGAGTGTCACTGACAGGCCGAGGACGGCCGTCACGATCAGCAGGATCACCGATTGCGCGGCGCCGAAGCCCAGGTTCGCCTGCGCGAACGAGTCCTTGAGCACCTGGTAGACGATGGTCTGCGTCGAGCCCGCCGGCCCGCCGTCGGTGAGCGCCAGCACGATGTCGTAGGTCTTGAGCAGGCCCACCAGCGTGAGCACAAGGTTGACGGTCAGCACGGGGGCGATGAGCGGGAGGGTGACGCTGCGGAACTGCTGCCAGCGCGTCGCGCCGTCCACGGTGGCGGCCTCGTAGTACTCCGCGGGAACCGACTTGATGCCGGCGAGGAAGAGGATCATGTTGAAGCCGAAGTGCGACCACACGATCGTGAGGATGACGCTGGCCTTTGCGAACGTCACGTCCGTGAGGAACGGCAGTGCGGGGATGCCGACCTGCCCGAGGAGGCTGTTCACGACACCCTGCGGTGCGAGCATCGCCGACCACAGGAAGCCGATGATGAGCGCGCTGATGATGTACGGATAGAAGAACACGGTGCGAACGAGCGTGTTCGGCCGGCCAGGACCGGCGATGAGCACCGCCGTGGCGAGACCGATGGCGTTGCACAGCACCGTGCCGATGATGGCCACGACGAACGTGAAGATGGCGGCGTTCACCGTGCGCGGGTTCTGGAACGCGTGCAGATAGTTCTCGAACCCGATGAAGTTCAGGTTGACGCTGTACCCGTTCCAGTCCGTCAAGCTCAGCACGAACGCGAGGATCATCGGCGCGATGAACATCGCAAGGAAGACGATGACCGCCGGTGCTGCCATGACGAAGCCGGGGAAGAGGCGGTGCCAGGTCGCGAGCGTGCGGCGACGTTGTTCGGCCGGGTGGACGCGCGGGGCGCGCAGCGCGGTGTCTGCCATCGTCGGTGGACCTCCGGTGAGTGGTGCGTCCGGGGTGCGGGATCACCGCACCCCGGACGGGGAGATGGATCAGCCTGCGTTGGCTGCGAACCAGTCGTCCATGGCCTTCAGGACGGCGTCGGCGGGTGTGCCGCCGAGCAGCGCCTGCGTCTGCGCATTGAGTTCGGTGGAGTACCCGTTGGGAACAGTGCGCTCACCGTATCCCTGGCCGGTGGGGGTGTAGTCGGCCGCGGGGGTGTCCGCCACGATCGCGAGCAGCTCCTCGCCGAGTGGAGTGGTCTCGTAGGCGTAGCCGTCACGGAAGTTTCCGTCGACTTCGAGCTGCGAGGTCACGGCGTCCTCGTCGGTGACGAGGAACTCCACCAGCCTGGCAGCCGCCTCCTGGTGATCCGATGACTTCATGATGGAGTACGGACTCGCGATGTTGGCGCCCATCGCGGGGTTGTCGACGCCGCCGACGGCGGGACCGCGGAACACGCCGATCTCGGGTGCATCGGGCGTCTTGGCTTCCGTGCCCGCGAACCAGCTCCCCATCGGGTAGAGCGCGGTGCTGCCCGCGAGGAAGCTCTGCTCGGCGTCGGGGTACTTCACGCCCAGCGCATCGGAGTTGAGGTAGCCCGCGGCCACCCAGTCGGCGTAGCGCTCGACCGTGTCGCCGTAGGTCTCGCTGAAGGTCAGCTCACCGTCGCTCATGCCGGCGAACCAGTCGGGGTGCTCGGCGATGATGCTGGGCAGGCCGAGTGTCTGGAGGGCGTGACTGGACATCCAGTCCCCACCCGTCTGGATCGGGGTCCAGCCGGCGTCCTTGAGCTTGCCGAGAGCCTCGTCGAGCTCCTCCACGGTCGCGGGGAGCTCGGTGATCCCAGCCTCGGTGAACGCCTGCTTGTTGTAGAACCACAGGCTCTGCAACTGCACGCCGATGCCCGCCATGTAGATCTTGCCGTCGATCGAGTACTGGTCGGCGAGCGGCGCCGCTGCCGCCCAGTCGTACTCGGTCAGGTCGACCAGCTCCGGGGCCAGCTCCACCGACGGCGGCAGCGACTGCACGATGTCCGGCGCGTCCCCGGCCGCCAGCAGCCGCGGCACGGCGGCGGCGACGCCTTCGGCGCCGGGGTTCTGGATCACGACGTCGATGTCGGGATTGGCCTCCTCGAACGGTGCGACGAGCTCGTTCCAGAACTCCTCGGTCAGGTTGGGAGTGACGTTCACGAGCATCCGCAGCTCAGCCGCATCGCCGCCATCCCCGCTCGCGGTGGTCGAGCACCCCGCGAGGGTGCACGCGGTCACGGTGACCGCGCCGAGTGCGGCAATGGTACGTCTCTTGATCATCATCGATCCTCTCGTGTGCACGACCTTGGTGTCTGCGGCACGACCTTACACTAATCGATAATCGCTTGCAACGCATTCATCGTGCCTGCAGCTGCGGGGGCGAGCCCGATCGAGGCGCGAACTCACGCTCCCCGTTCGGCCTCACCACGCTGACGGCTCGACCGGGCCTTGGTAGCCGAGACCGGAGCTGATGCGATCCGCCGTCTCGATGACGATCCTTCCGAGCTCCGCCTCGCGCGCCTCGAGATCGATGGTGGATCGGGGGCCCGAGATCGACACGGCCGCCACGATGCGACCTGATTGATCCAGCACGGGCGCGGCGACGGAGGCTCTGCCGAGGACGAACTCCTCGACTTCGGTGGCATATCCGCGGCGGGCGATGAGAGACACGTCCCTGTCGAGGGCCTCGTGCGTGGTGATCGTCGCCTCCGTGTACCGGGCGAGCTGCGGCATCAGCGCCTGTCGCGAGTGACGAGACGTTCCCACGAGAGTCGACTTGCCGATGCTGGTGGCGTGCAACGGTACGCGCTGGCCCATGAGAGTGTGAGACTTCGGCGACAGAGGGCCCTCAAAGTTGCAGAGATAGATGAGCTCGGCTCCCCGCAGCAGCGCGAGGTTCACGCCGAGCCCGAGCTTGCCTGCGAGACTCTGGGCGATCTGCCGCCCTACCCGATGAACCCGATTCTGGTTGATGGCTATACCTGCCAGTGTCAGCAGCTCGGAGCCGAGGAAGTACAGGGTGGTCTGCGGGTCGCGCTCGACCAGCCCTCCCGCCTCGAGTGTGGCGAGCAGTCGCGACGCTGTGGATTGACCGATCCCGGCGGCGCGGGCCACGTCGCCCACGCGCATCGGCTCCCCGCTCACGAACGTCTCGAGGACGGCGATCGCCTTCTCCACGCTCTGGTTCGCTTGGTTCGCACCTTTGTCGGCAGCCATGTGTTCTCCGCTTCGTCGTCGGCCCTGCAAGCACAGCCAGTACAGCACACGTATGCACTATGTGCATAGCAGTTGCGGATGTTGCGCACGTCGTGCACTCTGTAGGCGGCGTCTAATCGCGGACGCCTCGCCGACGCTCGCTGACGATGCCCGGCCCGACTGCGAAGGACGACGATGACCACATCCCGCGTGGCCGCACCCGCCGCCAGGCGCACGCGCGGCACACCGCTGAGTGACCGAGCATTCCTGGCGTTCCTGCTGCTGCCCGGCATCGTGCTGCTGTGCACGATCGTGTTGTACCCGCTGATCCGCTCCCTGATCTCAGGTTTCTTCGACGAGAACCTGCTCTATCCGGGGATGACGTTCGTCGGCCTCGACAACATCGTCCAGGTGCTCACGACCGAGTTCGGGCCGCTGCTCGTGCAGACGCTCATCTTCACGGTGGGGGCGACGGTGGCGCCGTTCGTGCTCGGTCTGGCGCTCGCGCTCGTCCTCAATCAGAGCTTTCCGGGGCAGCGTTTCCTCCGCGGCGCATTCCTCATCCCATGGCTGATACCGGGCGTGGTCGTCTCGTTCCTCTGGATGTGGATCTTCGACGCCAACTACGGCGTACTCAACGGCATGCTGATGAGTCTCGGGGCGATCGACAGCCCTATCGCGTGGCTCTTCCAGACGGATACGGCGCGGGTGGCGCTCATCGTGGCCAAGACCTGGAACACCTTCCCCTGGATCATGGTGATGCTCCTCGCCGCGCTGCAGACGGTCCCCGCTGAGCTTCATGAAGCGGCGGCGATGGATGGCGCGGGCACCGTTCGCCGGTTCTTCACGGTCACCTGGCCGCACATCCGCGGCGTCGCAGGACTCGTGGTGCTGCTCGAGTTCATCTGGAACTTCCAGCACTTCGACACGATCTTCGTCCTCACCGGCGGCGGACCGGCGGGTACGACGAACACCTTCGCGACCGAGGTGTACGACACCGCTTTCAGGGGATACGACCTGGGGCACGCCGGCGCACTGGGCATCGTCTGGATGGCGTTGCTGACGGTCCTGGTCGTGGTCTATGTGTGGCTCTCCGAGCGCGGCGAGAAGGGAGCAAGCCGATGACCACCATGACGGCCACGCCCATCGAGGTCCTCGCTCAGGACCCGCCGCCCGTGCAGACACGTCGCCGGCGCCGACGCACGCGCTGGGGGACGTGGGTCACGCTCGCCGTCATCGCCTTCTTCGGATTCGCTCCGGTCTACTGGCTGCTGGTCACGTCGCTCACCCCCAGTGGGCTGGTGTTCGCGTTCCCGCCGACGCTGTTCCCCAAGGAGGTGACGTTCGCCCACTACGCGACGGTGTTCGGAAACGAGGCGATCTTCGTCTACTTCCGCAACAGCGTGATCGTGTCGGTGATCACCGCCGTGCTCTCGGTGATCGTGTCGATGTACATGGGCTATGCGTTCTCGAAGTACCGCTTCGCGGGCCGGAAGTCCCTGATGTACTTCGTCCTGTCGAGCCAGATGTTTCCGCAGGCGCTGCTTCTCGTGACGCTGTACCTCGTGTTCGCCCAGTTCGGACTGCTGAACACCTACCTCGCACTCATCCTGTCGTTCACCACCTTCACGCTCCCGCTGTGCGTGTGGATGCTGAAGGGCTTCTTCGACGCGCTTCCCGACGACCTCATCGAGGCCGCGCGGATCGATGGCGCGGGTCCGTGGCGCATCTTCCACTCGATCGTGCTTCCGCTCGCCGCCCCGGGACTGGTCGCGGCCGGGCTGTTCGCCTTCGTGCGGGGGTGGAACGACTTCATCTTCGCGCTCACCCTTGCCGGGCCCGACCGGCAGACCCTTCCCCCAGGCCTCGTGAACACCTTCATCTCCGAAGCGAGCACGTCGTGGCCCGCGCTCATGGCGGCCTCGCTCGTGGTCTCGGTTCCCGTCTGCATCGCCTTCATCCTGCTCCAGCGCTTTCTCGTCGGTGGGATCACCGCCGGTGCAGTCAAGGGCTGAACCTCACGATCGTTCCTCTCCCACCACCACCCGATCGCACTGTTTCGAAGGAGAACTCATGGCAAACGACATCTCGCGGCGGTCTCTGCTGCGCTACTCCGTGCTGGGGCTCGGCGGGGCCGCTCTGCTCGGCCTCGCGGGCTGCTCGACCGGAGGCGCCGGCGCGCCGGTCACGACTCCGGGTGCAGCGGAGCCGACGGACTTCGCGTTCGCGTCGTGGAGCCTGTCCGAGGAGGCGGCCAAACCCACGATCGAGGCAGCGCTCAAGAGCTTCTCGAGCGCCGAGGGCATCTCGATCGACACCAGCGCGTATCCGTACAACGAGTACCTGAATCAGCTCACCCTGCAGGTTCGGGGCGGGCAGTTCTCCGGTGCGGCACAGCTCGACGTCGCGTGGCTGTCGGCCCTCGCGGCGCTGGGAAAGCTGACCGACCTGTCCGCATACACCGGCGACCGCGGCTACACGGATGCCGCACTGGGCGCCGGCACGTCGGGCGGCAAGCAGCTCGGACTCCCGTGGACGATCGGAGCGATCGGCCTCATCGGCAACGCCGAGCTGTTCGACAAGGCGGGAACCTCGCTCACGCCCGGCACGATCGAGGAGTTCGAGGACGGCCTCCGCGCGTTGAAGGGCATCGGGGTGATCCCCTACGCCGCGAGCACGAAGGCCGCGCAGTTGAAGGACATCGTCGTCTGGATGCAGACCTTCGGCTCGCCCATCATCGAGGACGGGAAGTCGACGATCGGCGACGACGCGTCGGTCGAGGCCGTCGAGTGGTACAAGAAGCTGTACGACGACGGCCTCATCGCGGCCGACGTCGACCGTGCGGCAGCCCGCACCCTCTTCTCACAGGGCGCCACCGCACTCTACGACGACGCCCCGGTGGGCAAGTCGTCGGTCGTGTCGCAGTCGCCCGATGCCACGCTCGGCGACAAGATGACCCCGATCGCGCGGCCCGTCCTCAAGGCGGGATCCACGCCTCAGCACGTGTTGTGGGGCCACCTCGTCGTCGTCGTCGACGGCGAGGGCGCCGGCACCGCCGCCGACTTCGCGCAGTGGCTCACGAGCGATCCGCAGCAGAGCGAGGACTACTTCGCGGCACTCGGGCTGCCGCCGACCACCGAAGCGGCGCTCGCCTCTGACACGGTCACCGCGAACGCGTTCGTCCAGGCCTTCACCGAGACCGTCACCTCGACCGCGAAGCCGAGCCCGCTGTGGGAGTACCCGTCCTACGCGCAGATGGAGACCGCGATCGCCGAGCAGGTCCAAGCGGTCCTGATCGGCCAGAAGTCGGCATCCGACGCGATGAAGACCGCCGGCGACACGATCACCGGCCTCATCTGAACACCCCGCTCCGCGCCGGCCCGGGCTCGTTCCCGGGCCGGCGACCTCCCCTGCCCCACCTCGACCCGCCGAAGGAAACATGCGCACTCAGAACGTCGAAGCCGATATAACCGTGGTCGGAGGCGGCCTGGCCGGCGTCTGCGCCGCAATCAGCGCGGCGCGGCTCGGCAAGCGGGTGGCCCTCATCGGCAATCGACCGGTGCTCGGCGGCAACTCGTCGTCGGAGGTGCGCGTCTGGGTCGTGGGTGCGACCGGGCACGGCGTACAGCGGTTCGCCCGCGAAAGCGGAGTCATCGGCGAGCTCTACGTCGAGAATCAGTACCGCAACCCCGAAGGCAACCCGATCATCTGGGACGAGGTGGTCTTCGACGCGGTGCGGGCCGAGCCGAACATCACCGTCTTCCTCAACACCGACGTGCGCGAGGTCGACGCCGCCGACATCGACGGCGAGCGCGTCGTCACCGCGGTGCGCGGATGGACGATCGGATCCGAGACCCTCACCACCTTCACGAGCCCCTACTTCCTGGACTGCACCGGCGACGGCCTCGTAGGGCACCTCGCCGGCGCCGAGTACCGCATCGGGCGCGAGGCGTCGCGTGAGTTCGGCGAGTCGTGGGCACCCGAGGAAGCCGACGGCGAGCTGCTGGGCTCGACCATTCTCTTCTACACGAAGGATCTCGGCCGCCCGGTCGACTTCGTCGCCCCCGACTCGGCCAAGGACATCACCCAGACTCCGATCCCGGCGTCCCGCATCCTGCGATCGGGGGACTCCGGAGCGCACTACTGGTGGATCGAGTGGGGTGGGCATCTCGACACCGTCCACGACAACGAGGCGATCCGGGACGAGCTGCGGTCGGTGATCTTCGGCATCTGGGACTACATCAAGAACTCGGGCAAGTTCGACGCCGCCACGCTCGACCTCGAGTGGGTCGGCGCGCTCCCCGGCAAGCGCGAATACCGGCGCTTCCTGGGCGACCATGTGCTGACACAGAACGACATCCTGGATCAGGTCGACCACCCGGACGCCGTCGCCTTCGGCGGATGGTCGATCGACCTCCACCCCGTGGAGGGGATGTACGCCGCCGAAGCCGGGGCGCATCAGCGGTACTCGAACGGGATCTACGGCATCCCCTTCCGCAGCTACTACTCGCGCAACGTCGTGAACCTGCTCATGGCCGGGCGCGACATCTCGGCGAGCCATGTGGCGTTCGGCTCCACCCGGGTCATGGCGACATGCGGAGCCGGTGGCGAGGCAGCCGGCACCGGCGCCGCCCTCGCACTCGACCTCGGCGTGCGACCGCGCGAGCTCGCCGCCACGCACGCCCACACCCTGCGCCAGACGCTGCTGCGACAGGATGCCTCGGTCTTCGGCATCCGCAACGGCGATCCCGGCGATCTGGCAAGACGAGCCCGCGTGACCGCGTCGACCACCGCGCGCACGCTCGACCCGCGTGAACTCGATCCGGCGGCCGGGCAAGCACCGTTCCCCCTGGAGCGGGATCTCGGTCTGCTCCTGCCTGCCGACCCGCGGATCGACCACGTCGACGTGCTGCTGCATGTCGCCGGGGACACCCGACTGGCCGCGTCGCTCTGGACGACCGGACACCGGCAGAACGCCGTGCCGATCGATCGGCGCGCGAGGGTCGAGGTCGAGGCGGCCGGATCCGACGAACCGCAGTGGGTCCGCTTCCCGCTGAGCTGGGCGCCAGACGAGCCGGAGAGTGTCGTCATCGTGCTCGAAGCGGCTGAGGGTGTCTCAGCGGTGCTCGTCGACGCGCAGGTGCCCGGCGTGCTGGCCCTCCCTCACCGCCCGCAGGCCGACGGAGATGCGAACGTCGCGGTCGACGAATCGGAGAGCGTCATCGCCTGGCCGGCGATCCCGCTGCGCGGTCGCTCGCCGAGGGTTCGCGTGAGCCCGGCCACCGAGGCGTTCGCCGAGTCCAAGGCCGTGGGCGGGTACCAGCGCTTCTACGGGGGCCCGAACCTGTGGATGTCGCAGCCGTCCGACGACGCCACCCTGACGTTGGAATGGCGCGAAGCGTGCCGCGTGCGCAGCATCCGACTCGTCTTCGACGACGACACCGACGTGGAACTGAACACGCTCCACCACCACCGCACGCCCGAGCGTGTCTTCCCCGAGCTCGTCCGGGACTACGTCCTCGAGGTCTGTGAAGGAGACGGGTGGCGCGAGCTGGTTCGGGTCGAGGCCAATCGTCGCCGCCAACGCGTCCACGAGACAGATGTCGCGGCCGCCACTGCTCTGCGTCTGAGGGTCCTCGCCACGAACGGCGCCCCGCAAGCTCGCGTGGTGTCCATACGCGTGTACTGAGCAGGGGGCGCCGCGCTGCCGGCCGGACCCCGCTCGCTCGATTTGCGACCACATACAAGAGGAGGAAACGGATGATGAAGGTTCGATGGCGAGCCGCGCTCGCCGCAGTCGTCGCTGTCGCCATAGTCGGCGCGGCCCAGCCGGCGCTCGCACAGACCGGCGATGGCGGCATGTTCCGAGACGATTTCGACACGCTGGGCAGCGCGTGGACGGCCGCCGCAGGTGATTGGCAGGCCTCCGACGGTGCGGCGCGAGTCGTGACGCCCGGGTCGACGCGCGGCTCGGTGCTCGCGCTGACCGAGCTCGGCCTCGATACGACCAGCACGGCGACCGCGACGTTCCGCACGGAGGGCGGCGGCGCGACCGCGTGGGCCGGCTTCACCGTCCACCGCGCGAGCACGACGGACGATTACACGCAGTCCGGCTACACCGTTCTGCTCCGCAACAACGGCGAGCTCGCAGTGATCAAGGCGGCGGGCGGCTCCGCCGTGACATATCTCGGCTCGTCGGCGACGGCCGCCCGTCCGGGGGCGTCCTGGGTGACGGTGACCGTCCGCCTCGATGGCGACCGCCTGGATGTCTCGCTCGGCGGTGCCGATCAGCCCCTGCTGTCGGTGACGGATTCGACCTTCGACGCCGGCGGCTTCTCGCTCGCGGCGCACCGCGATGTGCGAATGGCCGTCGACGCCGTAGAACTGACGGGCGCGATCGAGCGCGACGAGCCTGCTCCCGCGGACTGCGTAGCGTGGTCCGGTGAGCCGGCCACCGTCGGCGAGCGGGGACTCGTCCTGAACAGCCCGGAGCGCATCGCGGAGGTGGCACGGCGCGTGGAGCGGAACGTGGAGCCGCAGGCTTCCGGGTTCGACCGACTCATGGAGGACGTCACCGCCGGGATGGCGCGGACGCCGGCGCCGCCCGAGGTCTTCTTCGTGCCGTTCTTCTACAACAACCCCACGGCGCACCGGGCGGCGCGCGACGGCCTGCAGAACGATGCGAACACGGCCTACCAGCTGGCGCTGGCCTACCGCCTCACCGGAGATGAGAGCTACGGGGCACACGCCGCCGCCTTCATCGACGCCTGGATGGGAACGGTCGACTGCGTCCGCACCAGCGAGGACTCCGCTCTGGCGTTCAGCTACCACTTCCCCGCCTTCGTCTTCGCCGCCGAGCTGCTCCGCGGCACGCCCGCGTGGTCGGAAGAGGGGGAGCGCGCCTTCGCCGGCTTCCTCTCGGAGACGGCGACTCCCGTGGCCGGCTCGATTCTCCATCGCACCAACAACTGGGGCAGCTGGGCTCTCGAGCTGACCGCAGCGAGCGCGGCGTACCTCGGCGACACAGCCGCCATCGATGCGGCGTACGTGCGGACGACGGAGCTGATCGAGCACCAGGTCGACGCGAACGGTCATATGCCTGAGGAGGTCACCCGCAACAACGGCGTCGGCGACTACGGGATCTGGTACACCCACTTCTCTCTGCTGCCGCTCATGCTCGTCGCCGAGACGCTCGCCGGTCACGGCTACGACGTCCACTCGTACGTCAACGCCCACGGCACCGGCCTCGGTGATGCGGTCGACGCCGCTGCCTCGTGGGTGGCCGCTCCGGAGAGCTTCCCGTACTACACCGGGGATCTCGCGAAGCTGGCCAACGTGCGGACGATCGACTACCTGAGGGCTGTGGGGGTCATCGCGCACAGCATGAGCTACTTCGAACTCGGGGCGAACCACTACCCGTCCGCCACGATCGATGCGCTGCTGGCAGAGGAGGGGGCGATGACGACGATCCACTCAGCGCCGCACCTCAGTCTCACGCACGGTGGCCTCGCCGACCCGGCGGCCCCGGGAGGCGACCACGGTCGAGCGCCCGGTCACGCCGGAGTCCCCGGCCCACCCGATCACGCCGGGGTGCCCGGCATGCCGGGTCATGCCAATGGTGGCGGGCTGCCCCAGGGTGCCGCGTGAGCTGACGTCGAAGACAGGGTGCACTGCGCGGTGCGCCCGCGGGCCTGGGTGGCGCTGATGCGCCTCCCAGGCCTGACGTTCGCGGATGCGTGCACCGATGCGTCACTCCTGCCGTGAAGCAGGTTCTTGACGTCCCCCCTCGCTGCCCCAGCCCGCGAGCTGGGTGCCGTCGTCGACGGCGACAGCATCCGCCGACAGGCCTGCGGGAGTGCCCGTACTCTGCGTGGTCCGGAACGCGATCGACTCCGCGAGGGTCTCGACAGCCGCTGCCCGGTCGTGCTCGCTCGATGCGGCTTCCTGCAGCAGCATCGCGGCTGCTTCCTGCTTCTGGTGGAGCATCGTGCTGATCCCAGCGAGCATGTCCGCGATGACGCCGGCGAGCCCATCGCGCAGCTCTTCGAGGTTCGTGTTCTCGATCACCAGGCGACGGTCGGCGACGGTCAGTTCCACCGTCGGATACCCGGCGTTCGCGAGATGGTCGCGCGTCCCGGTCCCCAGGATCTCTCTCACTTCGTCCTTCTCGGGTCGGCGAGTGAATACCGCCTCGACCGTGTAACGGTCCGGGGCGTCGTCTGTCATCAGCTCAGCAGGCAACGAACCCACCAGCACCGATCCCAGGCCCAGCGTCGCGGCATCCGCACCGCTCGTTCGTGTCTGTGTGTCCATAACCGGACGTTACGCCCCCAACATGTACGCCTCACAGGTTCGGCCGCACGGCCGAGCCGTTCGAAGAGGGACTCGTACCCCCGCGGGAGCAGGGGCCCATCCGTGCCTGGGTGGGGTCGCTAGCATGAGGAAATGCTGACGGCGATCATCATCCTCCTGGTCGTGTGGGCGGTCCTCGCGGTCGTGGGATTCGCTCTCGAAGGGCTTCTCTGGCTCGGCATCATCGGCGCCATTCTCTTCGTGGGAACGCTGATCTTCGGCTTCGTGCGCCGAGCGGCCGGCCGCCGCGGCAAGGGCGCCTGACGCCGGCTCGAGATACCGGTGTCGTCGACCGTCGCCGGGCAGAGCAATTCGACCTTCCGCAGGGCTCGGCGGCCGACGCGGGACCAAAGGCCCGGATGCGCGCCGCTGGCCTGTCGAGACTGGTGTCAGGCACGCCGCTGGTGGTGTATCTCGTCCGCCTCATCCGCGCGGTCCGCTCGCCGCTCGATGCGCAGACGGCGCCGGCTGAGCGTCCGGGCGATCGGCCCTGAAGAGAACCATTCATCCCATGAGGCGGCCGCACCACGCGGGCGCGAAGGAGGCATGATGCATGCAGTAGTGGTGTTCGAGACGCTCTGGGGCAACACGGAGCAGCTCGCCCGCGAGATCGCCGCCGGCCTCGGGCTCGAATCCACGGACGTGGTCGACGCCGTCTCGGCCCCGGCGGTGCTCGAGGGCGACGTCGACCTCCTCGTCGTGGGCGGCCCGACGCACGCGTTCTCGATGTCGACGGAGAAGACGAGGGAGTCGGCGCAGCAGCAGGGGGCGGAGAACATCCCGCCCCGAGGCATCCGTGAATGGATCGCATCGCTGGCCTCGCCCGGTCGCGACATCCCGGTCGCGACGTTCGACACCCGCGTCACCAGCCCGCGCCTGCCGGGATCGGCCGCGAAGAAGGCGATGAAGCGCCTCGTCGCACTCGGCTTCCGGCCCGCGGCCAAACCGCAGACGTTCGGCGTGCACGGCTACTCGGGGCCGGTCGCCGACGGCGAGCTCGAGCGGGCCCGCCGGTGGGGCGAGGAGCTCGCGGCCGCGTTGTGACGGGAGGTCCGCGAGACGGTCGTCGTTACGCGGAGCGCGACCCCTCGACGCGTCACTCGTGCTCGGGCAGGAGCGGTGTCGACCACCCGGGATCACGCCCCAGCTGGGTCGCTCGCGAGACCGAGCCCGCGCCGAAGCGGGTGCGCACCGCATCCAGTGCGACGTCGAGACGAGCGCCGTCGTCCCAGTCGATCGGCAGTTCCGGGGGGATGCTGTCGGCCCGGCCGAGCTGAGACAGCGCGACGCCGATCAGGGTGATGCCGCGCTCGTCGATCTCGGGCTGCGACCCGGCGAGCAGCGCTCGAGCCACGGCGAGGAGCACCGCGGTGCGGTCGGTGGGGGAGCGGACGGTGTGGGAGCGGGTGGCCTTCGCGAAGTCGCCGTACCGGAGGCGCAGCACCACCGTGCGGCAGACCCGGTCGCCGTCGCGGAGACGGCGGGCGAGCCGGTCGACGATCTGACTGAGGATCACGTCGAGCTCCTCGGCCGTGCGCGGGCGGCTCCCGAGCGCGCGCTGGGAGCCGATGGACCCGCGACGCCGCGTGGTGTCGACGGGTCGTGGATCGCGCAGTCTCGCCAGCGCGTGCAGATGCGAACCCGCCGCCCTCCCGAGCAGCCGCTCGGCGGTCGACGCCTCCAGATCGGCCAGCTCTCCGACGGTGTGGATGCCCAGGCCGTGCAGCTTCGCAGCCGTCGCGGCCCCGACCCCCCAGAGCCGCTCTACCGGGAGGGGGAGGAGGAACGCCTGCTCCTGCTCGGGCTCGACGACCAGCAGGCCGTCGGGCTTGCTGACGGCGCTGGCCACTTTGGCGAGGAACTTGGTCCTCGCCACGCCGACGGAGATCGCGAGCCCCACCTCGGCGCGCACCCGCTGGCGCAGCCGCACGGCGATCTGCTCGGGGGTGCCGGCCAGCCGGCGCAGCCCGCCCACTTCGAGGAACGCCTCGTCGATGGACAGGCCCTCCACGAGGGGGGTCGTATCGCGGAAGATCGCGAAGACCGCCTTGCTCGCGGCGGAGTAGGCGTCCATCCGCGGCGGGACCACCACCGCATCCGGGCAGAGGTCGCGGGCCTGGCGGCCGCCCATCGCGGTGCGCACGCCCCGCGCCTTGGCCTCATAGCTCGCGGCGAGCACCACCCCGCCGCCGACGATGACCGGTCGGCCGCGGAGGGCGGGCGCGTCGCGCTGCTCGACCGACGCGTAGAAGGCGTCGAGATCGGCGTGCAGCACGGTCGCCTCGCCCCTCATGCCGCCTCCCGCCGCTCACCCCGTCGTGCGAATCGTCGCACCGACCGCGGACACCGGGTGCGCGGTTCAGGTGGTGTGGTCGTCCGCCGACGCCCGGTAGCGGTCGGGCTCGGGAGTCCGCCGGAACCACCGCCCGCTGATCTGCGTCGGAGTGATGCGCACCCAGCGGTACTTGAGGGTCGGGATCCACGGCCGCAGCGGCAGCGCGTCGGCGTCATCGATGTCGCGCTGACGGTCGAGGCGCTCCGCCACGCCTTTGACGATCACGCTCGCTGCGAACGTGTCGTCGTACTCGTCCACCTCGAAGGCGACGCGAGGGCTCACTGCGAGGGTCGCCAGCTTCGAGCCCGGCGCGGTCCGGAAGAGGATCCGCGACCCGTCCACGACGTAGTTCACGGGGAAGATATCGGGCTCGCCGTCGGCGTCCAAAGCCAGACGGCCGAGCTCGCGTCGCGCGAGCAGGTTCCAGCACCGCTCCTCGCTGAGTGTCACGACCGCATCGTTCGTGTCCTGCATGACGCCATCACCGCCGATACTCGTCCGCCCGTTTCGCTTCCTTTGTACTCGCTCCGCGCGGAGATGTCGCTAGCGGATGCCGCGTCGATCCTCGCGCGCGGCTTACTGGGTGGAACGGGCTTTGCCCGCCGCGACGGGCCCCGCCTAGATTCGCACCAGCCCCGGGCGGACGGCGTCTCGCGCACCCGAGGAATCTGCAGCAACGATCAAAGGAGATCACATGAAATCGCTCATACGCTCCGGAGTCGCTCTCGTCGCCGCGGCTGCGCTCGGCGCGGGCATGGTCGTCGGATCGGCCGCCCTGAGCAGCAAGGACAACGGGAACGGGCTCGGCGGCCAGCCCGCGACCGCGAGCCAGATCTACCTCGACGAGATCAAGGACTACGGCGTGTGCCGCGGCGTCGACCCGGAGTGCTACAACGAGTGGGGCAACGGCTGGAAGGAGGGTGAGCAGAAGCGCATCCTGATCTGGAGCCGCACCGCCGGACCTCGTCACGCGCACCTCGGAACCGCGCTCGGCCCGGGGATGAACCCGCCGCTCAACGCCAACAACGTCGCGCAGTCGGCGCTGAAGGCGTGGGCGGAGGAGCGCGGGATCGCCGTGGACTACACCGAGGATCTGGCCAGCTTCACCCGCCTGAACAATTACCAGGCCGTCGTCTTCCTGAGCTCGAACCGCGACACGCTCGATGACACGGCGCAGACCAACCTGATGCAGTACCTCCGCGGCGGCGGCGGCTTCGTCGGGATCCACAACGCCTTCGGCGCCGAGTACCACTGGGAGCACTACGAGGGCCTCCTCGGCGGTGCGAACTTCTACAACCACGGCCCGAACCGCGAAGGGACGGTCGAGACCGTCAACAACCGGGACGTCTCGACGTCGTTCATGCCCGAGACGTGGGGGTTCAAGGACGAGTGGTACAACCTGACGCCGTACCCGAGCTTCGTCAACGTCCTCCTCGAGGTGGACCAGGCCACGAGCGAGGCCACGGTGGCCGGCCACGGTGAGCACCACCCGGTGAGCTGGTGCCAGTACTACGACGGCGGCCGCTCGTGGCTGACCACGCTGGGACACGACGTCGCCGCCTGGACGGATGCGCCGCTCACGGGCGACGACTTCTTCCAGCAGCACGTGGTGGAGGGCCTGGAGAGCGTCATGGGGATCAAGCCGTTCTGCACGGCCTGACACCCGCGGAGCCCCTCGAAGAGTGATTCCACAAGGGGCCCGAAC
>NZ_JBHTZE010000010.1:44323-89159 GCF_042790415.1 Microbacterium sp. NPDC056736 | reverse complement strand
CCCCCATGCCGGAGCATGGGGGTTCGCGCGTTCTGCGGGCCTTCGGACGTGCGCCCGCGGGCGGACCGTCGCAGCAGGTGTCAGCGCGTGACGCCGCGGCGGCGCGTGACGGCCACGTAGATGCCGAGGACGATGATCGCGCCGATGATCGAGCCGATGATGCCCGACGGCTGCAGGAAGCCGCCGTTGGGGTCGGCGCCGAAGATCAGGAAGCCGAGGAAGCCGCCGACGAACGAGCCGACGATGCCGAGCACGATCGTCATGAGGATCCCGATGCTCTGCTTGCCGGGGATGACGGCGCGAGCGATGAGACCGGCGATGAGGCCGATGAGGATGAGTCCGAGGATTGTCCAGAGCATTTGATCTCTCTCCTTTTCTCGTGGACGCTGCGGGGGGTTGCGGCGTCTCGTGTGAGATGACGAAGACGCTACAGCGACTGTCGACCCTCCTGTGAGAATGCGGATGCCCCTACCCATCCGCGTCCGCGAACGCTACAATCACTGGCCGCCGAGTCGGGGGAAGCGTTTTCCGTCATCCTGCGCCACAATGGAGGCGTGCCCGATTTCCTCCTCCGCCTGGATGACACCTCCCTGACCGTCACTGCCGCAGGCGTGGACATCGCCCGCTATGCGTTCGACCCGGGCGGACCCGTGGCCGAAGGCCCGAAACCCTTCTTCCACCCCGTGCGCGCGCTGGACGGCGCACCGCTGACCGCGTACCGGCCGTGGGACCACCGCTGGCACAAGGGGCTGCAGTTCACGTGGACGCACGTGTCGGGGCAGAACTTCTGGGGAGGAAACACGTACCGACCGGAGCACGGCGACTACGTCCTTCTCGACAACGTCGGCCGCATCCGCCACGACGGCTTCACGTCGGTACGGGATGCCGGATCCGAGGCGTCTTTCAGCGAGGACCTGACCTGGATCACGCAGGCCGGCGTCGAGTGGCTCAGCGAGGTGCGCACGCATCGCTTCCACAGCCTCGACGAGGATCGGGGCATCTGGGCGCTCGACTTCGCCACGACGCTGCGCAACGTCTCCGACCAGGACCTCGAGTTCGGCAGCCCGACGACGCAGGGCCGGCCGAACGCCGGCTACACCGGCTATGCGATCCGGATGCCGCGCGCCTGGACGGGCGCCCGGGTGCTGGCGGCGGGCCTCGCCGACGACGCCGGGGCCGACGCCGTGATGGGCCGCGTGGCCGAATGGGTCGCCTTCTCGGGTGAGCACGACGAGGTCGACGGCGGCGGCACGGTGCTCGCGTTCGCCGGCACGTCCACGGGCGGCCCCGCCATCCGCTGGTTCGTGCGCAGCGAGCCGTTCCCGATCGTCGCACCGTCGCCCTCGTTCGACGAGCACATCGTGCTCGCGCCGGGCGAGGAGCTGGCCCTGCGCCATCGGCACGTGTTCGGCGCCCGGATCTGGACCCCCGGGCAGACGCGTGCCCTCGCGGAGGAGTTCGCGCTCTGACGATCGCCGGGCGATCTCGCACGGCGCCCCGCGAGCGGCCCACCGCTCGGGTGGCTCAGAGGGCGATGGGGACGCGGCTGGTGAGCAGTCCGGCGTCCGCGAGGAATCGCTCGAGCGCGGTGGTGGCGACGCCCGTCGCGACCGAGTTGCGGCTGATGGTCGAGACCTCCAGCTCGAGCTCGCGGGCCGACCACCCCGGGGACTGCTCGCGCAGGTGCATCCCCGTCGCGGGGAGGAGCTTGTCGGCCAGCGCCCAGACCGTCCAGCCGGTGAGCACGACGGCCTCGGGGTTGACGATCGCGACGAGATCGGCGATCGCCGAGCCGAGGTAGTACGCGGTGCGCTCGATCGTCTCGGTCACGGCGGGATCCGGATCGGCACTGTCGGCCGCGCGCGCGAGGGCGGCGATGAAGTCGCTCTGGTCGAGCCCCACCAGGGCGTGGTCGGGCGCGAGCTCCCGGAGCGTCTGCTGGATGCCGGGCACACCGAGGTAGGCCTCCACGCAGCCGTGACGCCCGCAGCGGCACCGGCGGCCGTCGAGCACCAGCAGCGAATGCCCCCACTCCCCCGCAGAGTTCGTCGCGCCGCGCAGGATGCGCCGCTCGAGCACGATGCCCGCGCCGACGCCGGTGCCGAGGTTGATCGTCACGAGGCTGGAGCTGTAGCGGCCGCGACCGAGCCACAGCTCGGCCGTCGTCATCGCCTTCAGCGGGTTGTCGATCACCAGCGGCAGTCCCACGCGCTCGCGGAGCCGGTCGAACTCCAGCTGATGCCACGACCATTTCGGCACCACGACCGACACCGACGTGGGACCCTGCACGAGGCCGGGCAGCGACACGCCGACGCCCAGCACGTCGGAGCGCGCGATGCCGGCCTCGGCGATGACGCGCTCCAGCGCCGTGCCGATCCCCTCGACCACCGAATCCGGGTCGAGCACGTGCTCGTCGCGCACCACCTGCGCGTGGGCGATCTCGACGAGCGCGGCGTCGAACAGGACAGCGCGGATGTACGTCTCGGCCACGTCGATGCCGATGACGCGGCCGCGCGCGCCGTTCATCGCGAGGGTCGCGGTGGGGCGGCCGATGCGGCCGGCGGTGGTCTTCGTCTCGACGACGAACCCCCCGGCCATCAGCTCGCCCACGACCGTGGCGATCGTGGCGGCGCTGAGCCCTGTCAGCTGGGCGAGCTCGTTGCGCGTCGTCTCACCGGCCGACAGCACCGCGTGGAGGACGTCGAGGCGCGAATCACTCCGGATGTCGCGCGACGTCCGTCGAAGCACCCCCATGCTCACCTCTGCACCCTGGCGGCCGCCGACGCCGGAACGCCCGGATCGGATGGGCTGCGACTCGGATCTGGCCAGTATGTCACGCCCCCTGCACCACCAGGGCGCCGTCGAGGCCCGGGCTGCTGAGCCGGACCGAAGCACCCTCGGAAGCACGCACGAACACCACCAGCCGGCCGTCCAGCGTGCGCCGCGCGGCGCTGTCGTAGGGGGTGTCGTCAGCGAGGTCGCCGTTCTCGATGCCCAGGAGCTCCCCACCTTCGACCGCCACCTCGATGACCCTGTCATCGCAGGCGACGCCGCCGTTGGCGTCGCGGAGCACGCATTCGATCTGGACGATGCCCTCCAGCGCGATTCCGGCGCGCCGGCACGCGTCGGCGACGTCGGCGGGAGACTCCCAGACCGCGGCGGCGATCGCCACGGCCTCGCCGCGCGCGCGCAGCTCGTCCCGTGCGACGACGCGGCCGTCGCGCCACGACTCCAGCACGAGCGGCTCGTCCCGGCAATCGGTCACCGCCGCCCACCAGCCGTGCTCGTCGTCGCGTTCGAGCGGTATCCGCTCGCCGCCGCACGAGAGCGAGAGCTCGTCGCCGTTCGCGAACGCGAGCACCTCGAGCTCGCCTGGGACCGCGGCATCCCACGTCCGGGATACCGGGTGGGTCCAGAACGAGCGCTCCTCGTCGCCGGTGTGAGGGCGGGTGACGAGGTAGGCAACCGGGTCGTCCGCCCACCAGCTGCGCCGCAGGTGCCACGTGTGCTTCTCGTGGCCGGCCAGCGTCAGCAGCCCCGCAACGGAGCCGCGCACGGGCCAGCCGCGGGCCTCGCCGAGGTAGTCGATCCCGGTCCAGAGGAACTGGCCCGCGACGAAGTCGTGACGCGTCACCGGCAGCCACTGCGCATAGCCGTGCCCGTTCTCGCTGCCCAGCAGCGGCTTGTCAGGGAACCGCGCGTGATCGGCCTCGTAGAGGTGCTCCTTGTAGTTGTAGCCGACGACGTCCAGGTCGTCGAGGAGGCCCGTGCGGCTCGACAGCTCGGGGAACGCGGCGGCGAGTGTCACCGGACGCGACGGGTCCGTGCGCCGCACGATGCCGGCCAGCCGCCGCGCGATCGTGGTGAGCCGCCGCACGTCGGGCCGGCTGGCGTCGTACAGGCGCTCGGCGGCGGGCTTGTTCGCGTCGTTGTTGCCGGTCATCTCGGCGAAAAGCGGGCTCGCGTAGGGGTCGTTCGGGTAGTCGACCTCGTTGCCGATGCTCCACGCGATGACCGACGGGTGGTGGCGGTGCGCCTCGATCATCGCGACGAGGTCGCGCTCATGCCACTCGAGGAAGTCCTTCGCGTACCCCTCGTGGCGCGGCGGATAGACGTTGTGGCCCTGCCACCACTTGTTCTTCGGGTTCTCCCACTCGTCGAACGCCTCGTCGACGACGTAGAAGCCCAGCAGGTCGCACAGCGCGTACAGCTCGGGCGCGTGCGGGTTGTGGGCCATGCGCACCGCGTTGCAGCCCATCCGCTTGAGCGACAGCAGCCGGCGCACCCAGACCGCGGCGGGCACGGCGGTGCCGAGGCATCCGGCGTCCTCGTGGAGGCAGACCCCTCGCAGCACCCGCGGCTGCCCGTTGACGGAGAACCCGCGGTCGGCGTCGAAGGCGAAGGTGCGGATGCCGGTGACCAGGTCGTACGACGCACGGCGCTCCGCGCCGTCCGACCGCCACTCCAGCGTCGTCGTCAGCCGGTGCAGCGCAGGGTCGTCGTCGGACCACAGCTCCGGGTCGGGGACGACGGCCTCGAGGGCGATCTCGGCGGCGTCGCCGGCGGGCACCTGCACCTCGGCTCCGAAGCGGTGGACGCGATCCGTCGTCAGCGAGCGCAGCTCGTGGAGCACGCGCACGGCCACGGCCTCGTCGCCGTCGTTGCAGACCGTCTGGCCGATGCGCAGCGTCGCGGTCGCGGCATCCGCCGACACCGTCGTCACCGACGTGCCGTGCTCGCGCAGCCGCACCCGCTCGTGCACCTGCAGCTCGACGCCTCGGGTGATGCCCGAGCCGTTGTACCAGCGGGAGTCCGAGATGTCGGTGTGGTCGACGCGCACGCTCACCACGAGGTCGTCGTCGGGCGCGTAGGAGAGGATCTCGGTCAGGTCGAAGGAGAACGGCGCGTAGCCCGAGGGTCGACCGCCCACGTGGTAGCCGTTGACCCAGACGTCGGCGTTCTTGTACACGCCGTGGAACGCCAGCCGCACATGCTGGTCGGCCTGGGCGGCGAGCTCGCGCAGCGAGACATGGGCGCGGTACCAGCCGACACCGCCGGGCAGGTAGCCGGTGCCGCTGGAGTGCGCTGCCGAGAACGGCTGCTCGACGCTCCAGTCGTGGGGGACGCGCACGGCACGCCACCCCGAGTCGTCGTAGCGCTTGGCACGGGCGCCGGGGTCGTCGGCGAGCGCGAACGACCAGCGTTCGAGCGGGAGGGTGCGCATGGTGGGTCAGTCCTGTTCCGGGGAGAGGGCGGCGGGCATCGGGGCGTAGCGCGCGAAGACGCGCGCGAAGAGCAGGGCCCCCAGGTAGGCGAGGCCGGCGAAGCCGATGAGCAGCCACAGCAGCCCGTAGCCGGTCGCCTGGGGCGAGAAGATCGTGACGACAGCGGCGAGGAAGGTCAGCACGAGGACCGCGAGCGGGGCGAGCGGATGCCGCAGCGACAGCAGCCGCGCATTGCGCAGGACCTCGCCCAGCGTGCCCTCGAAGCTCGCCAGGTAGGGGAAGACGTACAGCGCGGCCATGGCGGCGAGGAAGGCGAGCGCGTACCAGACCGCCAGCAGCGCGAACTGCGCGACGGGCGCGGTGACCAGCTCGGTCGCCACGAGATACCAGGCGGCGAGCGCGGCGGCGAACGCCGCGACGACGAGTCCGGCGAGCGTCGCCTGCCGGAAGTTCTGCCGGAACGACCGAAGGTAGTCCCCCACGATCGTCCGGTCGGTGTCGGAGGCGATGCGCAGCGTGACGAAGTTGAGCGCCGTCAGCGACGCCCCGAGGGTCACGATCGGCAGCGACGTCACGATGAAGAGGACGTTGAGGATCATCAGATCGGCGATCCGCGTGAGGAACCGCATCAGCGCCGAGTCGGGCGCGAAGATGCTGCTCATGTGTTCTGCCTTCCTCGCAGAGCGATCGTGTGGGAGGCCGGGCGGGCCCGCGGGCGCGCGGGCCCCCCCCCGGACGGGGGACGAGGACGATCAGTCGAGGCCGCCCGCGTCGGCCCATTCCTGGACCTGGCGCTCCAGTTCGGCGCGCGCGTCCTCGAACCCGACGTCGGCGAGCTTCTGCCGCATCTCGGCGACCGCGGCGGCCGGGTCCTCGAACTTGCCGTACTGCAGCTGCGGGATGTACTCCGACAGCACTCCGCTGACGGCTGCGAGCGTCGAGTCCAGCGGCGTCTTGTCGACCACGAAGGTCGAGTACGGGTAGTCCTTGGCCACCGCCGAGAGCTCGTCGTAGATCTCCTGCTTGTTCGGCGCGTCGGTCACCTTGTCCGGCTCGAACTCGTCCATGCGTCCGGCCCAGAAGTTGGAGCCGAGCGAATCGGTCGACGGGTCGTAGCCCTCCGGGTACCCGAGCTTGCCGTCCTCGGTCATGACGTAGTCGGTGCCCTCGATGCCGAAGTTGAGCAGGCCGTAGTTCTCCTCGTCGTTGCGGAGCAGATCGTAGACCTCGAGAGCCTTCTCGGGGTGCTTCGAGTTCGCGCTGACCGCCATCGCCCCGTGCGTCTTGATGTCCTTGAAGAAGTTGCCGTTCTCCTGGCCCCACGAGAACATCCGCGGGTCGGAGCCGGGCTGCTTCTCGTTCATGTTGTAGACGATCTGCGTCACGAACGTCTGCGTGTGGTGCTGGTCGGCGCCCGTCAGCCCGGCGTAGAGCGACTCGCGCGTGTCGCCGTCGTAGTTGAGCGCGTCCTCCCGCCACACGCCGATGTCGTTCCACTCCTTCGCGAGCTCCGCGGCCTCGATCAGATCGTCGCCCTCGGTGTACCAGGAGGTCACGCTCGTGGGGTCGGACTCCGACGTCTGGAACGGGAAGTAGTTGCCCGCGGTCACCTGCTGGATGGTCTGCAGGTCGGTGTGGCCCTGGAGGTAGCCGGTCAGCGCCGACTCGTTCGCGCCGACCACGTCCCAGGGGTAGACATCGGGCTTGTTGTCCTTGATCCACTGGAAGTAGGTGGTGAAGTCCTCGAACTGCGTGATCTCGCCGTCCGCGAAGCCGGCCTCGGTGGCCCAGTCGCCCCGGTAGAAGAAGCCGTGGTTCGTGTACTGGGTGTAGTTGTCCTCGGGGATGAAGTAGATGCTGCCGTCGAGCTTGGTCAGCTCCCAGTCGCCGTCGGCGTCGACCTGCTCCCATGTCTTGGGCGCGTGCTCCTTGAGCATCTCCTCGGTGAGCGGCAGGAAGGCGCCCTTCTCGGCGTTCTCCCACGCGAAGAGCCAGTCGGTCGCAGTGGTGATGAGGTCGACGTTGTCGTCGCCCGAGAGCAGCTGCAGGTTGTACTGCGTCTGCCAGTCGGCCCATTCGACGTAGAAGAGGTCGAGCGTGGCGTTCGCCTGCTCGACGAGGTTCTCGTTGAGCTTCTCGAGCATCGCCTCGAGCCGCCCGTTGGTGGGCTTGTTGCCCAGCACGAGCATGGTGATCTCCGCGGGCTTGTCGGGGTCGTCCTGGCTGTCGGCTGTGCAGCCGGCGAGCGCGGCCGTGGCGAGGCCGAGGGCGGCGAGTCCCGCCGCGCCCTTGATCAGGCGGTGTGTCATGTGAGGCTCCTTCGACTCATTTCTTGGAGGGGGTGCGGGATGCCGCGCCGGTGGGCGGCATCCCTCGTCGCGGTCCGCACGGGGGCGAACCGCTGATCGTCAGCGGGGAGTTCAGCCCTTCACGGCGCCGACGGTGATGCCGCTGACGAAGTACCGCTGGACGTAGGGGTAGGCGAGCAGGATCGGGCCCGTCGCGATGACCGCGCTCGCCATCTTGAGGGTGTTGCTGGGCAGTTCGGCGATGCTGACGTTCGCGCCCGCGACGGAGGTGCGCAGAGCGTTGGCCGTGTTGATCACGTTGTAGAGGTAGTACTGCAGCGGTTTGAACTCGACGGTGCTGCCGAGATAGAGCGAGGAGAGATACCACTCGTTCCAGTAGCCGAGGGCGAGGAACAGTCCGACCGTCGCGAGCGCGGGCTTCATCATCGGCAGCGACAGCTGCCAGAAGATCCGGAAGTCGCCCGCCCCGTCGACCTTGCCCGACTCGACGATCTCGTACGGGACGGTGCGCATGAAGTTCTTCATCAGGATGATGAGCCACGGCGTCATCAGCAGCGGCAGCCAGACGGCGAGGTAGCTGCCGCGCAGGCCGAGCGTGCGGCTGATCCAGAGGAACGTGGGTGCGAGTCCTGCCGAGAACAGGGTCGTGAAGTAGATGAAGAACGTGATCTGGTTGCGGAAGCGGAAATCCTGCCGGTAGAGCGCGTACCCCGTCATCGCGATGATGAGGAGGCCGACCGCGGTACCGGTCACCGTCATCGTGACGGTGACGATGTACGAGCCGATCACCTGCTGCGGGGCGGCGAAGATGTACTCGTACGCCGTGAAGGTGAACCCCTTCGGCAGCAGCCCGAACCCGGTCTTCATGATCTCGTCCTCGCTCGAGAGCGACGCCGACAGGATCAGCACGAAGGGCAGCAGGCAGAACAGCGAGAACAGCGAGATGAAGACGTACGAGATGCCGCGAAGCACGTAGTCGCTGCGCGAGAGGCGGACCGGCCGGGCGCGGTTGGATGCCGTCCACCAGCGCCGTTTGCCGGGGGCCGTCGTGAGCGTCTCGGTCACCGAGGGCAGCAGCAGATCAGAAGAGGGCATAGTCCTTGTTCATCTTTCGGACGATCCAGTTCGCCAGCAGGACGATGGCGAAGCCGAACAGGGATTGATACAGGCCGACGGCGGTGGACGTGGTGAAGTTGTTCTGCGACATGACCATCCGGTAGACGGAGGTCTCGATGATGTCGGTGGTCTGGAAGAGGGCGGCGTTGTTGCCCACGAGGTTCCAGAACAGCCCGAAGTTGCCGTGCATGATCCCGCCGAGCGAGAACAGCAGGAGGATGATGAAGGTCGGCTTCAGGCTCGGCAGAATCACGTAGCGGATGCGCTGCCACGCCGACGCGCCGTCGATCGCCGCCGCCTCGAAGAGCCCCTTGTCGATGCCCATGATCGCCGCGAAGTAGACGATCGATCCGTAGCCGGTGCTCTGCCACAGGAAGACGATGATGATGATGAGCGGCCAGGCGCCGGCCATGCTGTAGATCTTGATCGGGTCTCCGCCGGTCTGCTCGATGAGCGTGTTGAGCGCACCGGTGTCGTAGTTGAGCAGGTTGAAGGCGATGACGCCGACCAGGACCACCGAGATGAAGTACGGCAGGAACATCACGCCCTGCGTGATCTTCTTGAAGAACTTCAGGCGCACCTCGTTGAACATGATCGCGATGGCGATCTGGAGCACGTTGCCCACCACGATGAACGCGAGGTTGTACAGGATCGTGTTGCGGGTGAGCACCCACAGCTGGCCGGACTTGATGAGGAACTCGAAGTTCTGGAACCCCACGAACGGGCTGCCGAAGACGCCGTCGGTGTAGTTGAAGTTCGTGAACGCGATCCACACGCCGGGCAGCGGGCCGTAGCTGAACACGAGGAAGAACAGCACCGCCGGCACGCACATGAGCAGGAGCATCCTGCTGTCCTTCACGTGCCGCCAGAACGATCGGCGACGGCGCGGCGGCGTGTCGTCGGGCCACGCCGGGGTGGGCGGCGCGCTCTCTTGCCGTGCTTCCAGTACAGACATCCTCCGCCTCTCTGCGGTGGGCCGGGCATCGACGCCGACACCAGGAACGAGGATAAAACTAACCCTCGAAGAAACTTCGGCCAGCGTATGGTGAGGGGTATTCCGAGCGCAAGCCCCAATTTGTCCGGACATGAAAAAGCCCCGGACCGGCGGTGTTTCCGCGGTCCGGGGCGAGGACTGCCCGCGCTCTAGCCGCCGTCGGCGATCTCGAGTGAGGCATCTGTCCGGAGATCCCACGCCGAGGGTCCGGCGGCGATCGTGTACGAGCCCGGCTGCACCCGAAGGGCACCCTGATGGAGCCAGTCGTCGACGGCGCCGGGCAGGCGCACGGCGTCGTCCCATACGGCCAGACGCCCGGGCGAGAACGAGAGCTCGACCTCCCGCACCTCACCCGGGGAGAGGACGACGCGCCGGTAGGCGACGAGGAGCCGGCGCGGCGCCGCCAGGGCGAGGTCATCGGCCGGGAGCGCGTAGAGCTGCACGAGTTCCTCCGCAGCCCGCTCCCCCGCGTTGCGCACCCGCACGACGGCGCGGACGGCGGCCTCGCCGGGCCGCGGCTCGAAGGACGGATGCCGGTGGGTCGGCGGCGGCGCCGCGGTCGCGGCATCCGACAGCTCGACGCGCTCGTAGACCACCTCGGTGTAGGTGAGGCCGTGACCGAAGGCGAACGTCGGCTCCTCGGCCTGATGCCGGTACGTGGCCCCCTGCCGGAGCGTGTCGTAGTCGAACAGGTCACCGGCCTGCGCCTCGGTCGCGGGCCAGGTCTGCGACAGCCGGCCCGACGGCTCGCGGTCGCCCGAGAGCACGTCGATCACCCCGTGCCCGAGCTCCTGCCCACCGTGGCTCGACCACACGACGGTCTCGGCATCGACGCCGGCCAGCACGTACGGGTAGCTCGAGACGATCGTGAGCACCGCGCGGGGGTTCGCCTCGCGGGCGACGCGCCACAGCTCTGCCCACGCCTCCGGCAGTCGCAGGTGGGGGCGGTCCTCGGTCTCGCGCCCGTTGAGGTGCGGGTCGTTGCCGACGGCGACGATGACGGCGTCCGCCGCCGCAGCCGCCTCGGCCACCTCCTCCGCGCCGGACCGGATGACGCGCACGCCGAACCGCTCCGCCTGCTCGAGCGTGACCGCCTCGGCGGCGAGCAGGCCCGAGTCGCGGAACACCCGCACCCAGCGACCCGATCCGAGGTGCAGCAGCGACCACGTCCCGTCGGCGTGGACGTGCCGGCGGAAGCTCTCCTGCACGACCCACTCGCCCACCCGTGCCGCGTCGGCCCGCGTCGGCCACTTCCCGCCGGTGAGGAGCAGACCGCTCGCGTGGGAGCGGAGGGTCAGGATGCCGTCGCCCCAGTCGGTCACGTCGAACAGCGCGTCCGCGCCGGCGGCGGCGCCTGCCGCCTCGACGACCGATCCCTCTGCGTTCGTCACGACGTAGCGGCCGGTCGAGACCGCGCGGAGCGCGACCGTGTCGGCTCCCGTGACGACCTCGGCCTCGCTGAAGCGCTCGGTCGCCGCCGCGCCGATCCCGACCGCGTACGGCGGCGTGCCGGCGTACCAATCGGTGAGCACGAGGTCGGCGAGGTTGCCGACCACCGCGACCCGTGAGGCCCGGGAGAGCGGCAGGACGCCGGCGTCGTTCCGCAGCACGACGACCGAGCGCACCACCGCCTCCCGGGCCAGCTCGCGCGCACCCGGCGCGTCGATGGCGTCGGCGCCGATGCCCCCATAGGGGTCGGCGTCGCCGTCGAACTCGCCGGTGCGGATCCTCAGCTCCAGCAGGCGCAGCGCCGCCTGGTCGATGTCGTCCGTCGAGAGCAGGCCCTGGGCGATGGCGTCGCGCAGGTAACCGATCGTCGGCGCCGCGTCCGCGTCGTTGTCGGTGAACGAGTCCAGCCCGGAGCGCACGAGGGCGGCCGCGGCATGGACGTGGTCGGGCTGCGCGCGCTGCGTGGTGACGAGGAAGGTCGGGGCCCCGGCATCCGACACCACCGCGATCGACTCGTCCGCCCAGGACCGCGCCTCGGCGACCAGCTCGGGCTGCGTGTGCGCGGGGACGCCGTTCACCCGGTTGTAGGCGAGCATCATGCCGCCCGCAGCGCCCGCCTCGATCGCGCCGCGGAAGGCGGGCAGCTCCTCCTCGTGGAGGGTGCGCAGCGACATCTCGGACGACGTCGTCGAGCGGTCCGTCTCGTTGCTGTAGCCGAGGAAGTGCTTGAGCGCCGGGACGGTGCGCCACACGCGCGGATGGTTCCCGCGCAGGCCCCGGGAGTACGCCGTGCCGAAGACCGCGGTCACGTGCGGGTCCTCGGAGTAGCCCTCCTCGTTGCGCCCCCACCCCGGGTGGCGCAGCGTGTTGACGACGGGCGCCCACACGTTGAGGCTCACCAGCGGGTTCTCGGCGCGCTTCGCGCGCACCTCGACCGCCGCCACCTCCCCCACCCGCTCGACCAGGTCGGTGTCCCATGTCGCGGCGAGTCCGACCGACTGGGGGAACACCGTCGCCCGGCCGAGCCACGCGGCGCCGTGGAGCGCTTCGCAGCCCGTGCGCCACTCGGCCACGCCGAGCCGCTCGATCGCGGGGGCCGCCTGATGCAGCATCGCGAGGCGCTCGTCCGGCGTCAGCCGATCCAGGAGGTCGCGCGCCCGCGCCGCCAGGGGCTGGTCGACCTGCCGGAACAGCGGCTGTCCGCCGGCCGCGTCCGCCGCAGGCCGCGGGGCCGCGGCCGCCGGATCGAGTGGGCGCTCTGCGCCCGTATCGAGATCATCCGTCATCGTCTCGGTCATCGCTGGTCCTCCTCGATCTCGATCCGGAGCTCGCCGGATGCCTCGGTCCGGGCGATCCGGTCGCCCGTCTGCAGCGCCCACGGCGCGCGCGCGTCGTCCGACGACGCGATGATCGCCGCGCCCTCGCGACGGACCCGGAAGGTCGTCGCCGGTGCTCCATCGTGCCCGGGCACGGTCGTGACGGCGTCGTAGCCGTCGGGGAGCCGGAAGCAGCGCAGCGTCACGCCGTCCGCCCAGTCGTAGTCGGGGCGGTCCTCGACGGCGCCGATCGGCAGCACCGTCCCCGGCCGCACCCGCAGCGGCACCGAGTCGTAGCCGTGCGACTCGGTCACCCACCGGCGTCCGTCGGCGACCGAGCCGTCGAGCAGCGACGTCCACTCCCCGTCGGGCAGGTAGTACTCCACCGATCCGTCGGCGGTGAGCACCGGCGCCACCAGCAGCGCGTCGCCCAGCATGTACTGGCAGTCGGCGTCGAAGCCGGTGCGGTCGCCGGGGAACTCCAGCACCATCGGGCGCATCATCGGCGTGCCGTCGGTGTGCGCCTCCTCCGCGACGCGGGCGAGATAGGGCATGAGGCTCATCTTCAGGCGGGTGAACTCCCGCGCGACGTCGACGGCCTCGTCGTCGAAGGCCCACGGCACCCGGACCGACGACGAGCCGTGCAGGCGCGAGTGCGACGACAGCAGGCCGAACGCGAGCCACCGCTTGAACAGCCCGGGGTCGGGCGTCCCCTCGAAGCCGCCGATGTCGTGGCTCCAGTATCCGAAGCCCGACATCGCCAGCGACAGCCCGCCGCGCAGCGACTCGGCCATCGAGAGGAAGGTGGAGTCGTTGTCGCCGCCCCAGTGCACCGGGAACTGCTGCGAGCCCGCGGTCGCCGAGCGGGCGAACACGACCGCGTCGCCGACGCCGCGGTGCTGCTCGAGGGCGCGGAACACCACCTCGTTGTAGAGCTTCGCGTAGTAGTTGTGCATGCGGTGCGGGTCCGACCCGTCGTGCCACGCGACGCCCTCGACGGGGATCCGCTCGCCGAAGTCGGTCTTGAACGCGTCGACGCCCTGGTCGAGCAGGCCCTGGAGCTTGCCGACGTACCACTGGGCGGCATCGGGGTTCGTGAAGTCGACGAGCGCCATGCCCGCCTGCCACATGTCCCACTGCCAGACGCTGCCGTCGGTGCGCTTGAGGAGGTAGCCCTGGTCGGCCGCCTCGCGGAACAGCGCCGAGCGCTGCGCGATGTACGGGTTGATCCACACCGAGACGTGGACGCCCCGCTCGTGCATGCGGGCGATCTGGCCGACCGGATCGTGGAAGGCGCGGGAGTCCCACTCGAAGTCGGTCCACTGGTACTCGCGCATCCAGAAGCAGTCGTAGTGGAACACCGACAGCGGGATGTCGCGCTCGGCCATGCCGTCGACGAAGGCGCTGACGGTGTCCTCGTCGTAGCTGGCGGTGAACGACGTCGTCAGCCACAGCCCGAACGACCACGCGGGCACGCGGGCGGGACGCCCGGTGAGGGCGGTGTAGCGGCGCAGCACGTCCTTCGGCTCGGGGCCGGCGATCACGTAGTACTCCAGCGACTCGCCCTCGACCGAGAACTGCACGCGCGAGTTGACCTCGCTGGCGACCTCGAAGGAGACATTGGCGGGGTTGTCGACGAACACGCCGTAACCGCGGCTCGTGAGGTAGAGCGGCACGTTCTTGTACGACTGCTCGCTGGAGGTGCCGCCGTCGGCGTTCCAGGTGTCGACGACCTGGCCGTTCTTGACGAAGGCGCCGAACCGCTCGCCGAGCCCGTAGACGCGCTCGCCGGGCTCGATGGTCAGCTGCTGGTGCACCCACGTGGGCTGGGTTCCCCCGGCGGCCGTGCCCGCCGTCCCCGCGGTGCCGGCCGTGCCCGGGGTGCAGTACGTGCCCGTCGTGTCGGTGAAGTGGCCGATCGAGCGCGGCAGCGAGCTGGTGAGCACGCGGCCGTCGCTCTCGAAGTCGACCCGCCACTGCCCCGCCGACTTCACCACGCGCACCCGCAGCGGGCCGGAGTCGAGGATGCCGCCCTCGCCGTCGATCGAGACCTCGGGGCGGAAGCCGTCTTGCCCTGTCACCTCGAAGTCCGGACCCCGGTGCACCGCGCCGGCGTGCCGCTCGAGCCGCACCTTGACCACGCCCGGGGCCGGGGCCGAGAACGTGACCGTGAGCATCGGCCGGTTCAGCGTGTCGCCGCGGTCGCGGATGACGGCCGTCGGCGCGTAGACGGTCATGGTCCCCGCCGCCTCGTCGTGGCGGATGTCGTCGACCTCGACCGCGTAGAGCGGGGCGAGCCCGGGCCTGGTGAGCCAATAGCCATCGGTGAACTTCACTCTGCGTGCCTTTCGATGAGCACCATGGCGGCGCCGGGGGCCAGTGCGACCCGCCCCTCGACGTCCGCGTCGGTCAGGAGATCCCGGCGCCGGCCGGGCACGGTGACGTGCTGCGCCTGGTCGCCGTGGTTGAGGAGGAAGAGAGCCGCCCCGCGGCGGACGGCTTCGACGCCGTCCGGCAGCACACGCTCGGGAAGCACGCCGGTCACGTCGGCGGCGTCGAGCGCGTCGTCGAGCACGGCGGAGAGCGTGTCGTCCGCGACGACGGCGCCGAGATACCATGCGATGCCGGCGCCGACGCGATGCCGCGTGACGGCGGGCGCCCCCGTGAGGTGGCCGGAGGCGAAGCGCGCCAGGACGTCGGCACCCTCGGCGCGGAGCCGCTCGCCCAGCACGCCGGCCTCCGGCGTCGCGGGTGCGGAGTCCCAGTGGGGCTCCGCGGTGAGCGGGGTGGGGTCGTCCGGCAGGCCGACCCACTCCTCGCCGCTCACGCCGACGAGGTCGCGCAGGAGCACGGGCGACCGCCCGGTGAGCACCCCCGCGTTCGCATCGGCGACGCCGGAGAAGGGGCCGACGACGAGGCTCGCGCCCGCCTCGACCGCCCGGCGCAGGGCGGTGGCGGCGTCCGTCTCGACGATGTAGGAGTGCGGCACCAGCACGACGCGGTAGGCCGACAGGTCCGCACCCGGGCGCACCAGGTCGACCGCGATCCCGCGGCGCCACAGCGCCCGGTGCCAGCGCTGCACCTGCTCGAGCGTGCGCAGGCGCTCGGTGGGACGTGCCGGCTCCTCCGCCGCCCACCACGAAGGCCAGTCGAACAGGACGGCGACGGATGCCTCCACCCGCCCGCCCACGACGGGCCGGAGCGTGCGCAGGTCGGCGCCGAGCGCGATCGCGCCCCGGAAGACGTCGGTATCGGCGCCGGCGTGCGGCACGAGGGCGGAGTGGAAGCGCTCGGCGCCGGTGCGCGCCTGCCGCCACTGGAAGAAGCAGATCGCGTCGGCCCCGCGCGCGACGGCCTGCAGCGAGTCCAGGCGGGCGCGCTGCGCCGTCTTGGGCAGGTTGTGCGCACGCCAGGACGTCGCGCTCACCGACTGCTCCATCATCACCCAGGGGCTTCCGGCGCCGAGGGAGCGCATGAGGTCCTGCACGAGGGCGATGTCGGAGGAGGCTGTGGCCGAACCGTGGTCGGGGTACTGGTCGTCGGCGACGACGTCGACCTCGTCCGCCCACTCCCACAGGTCGGTGAGCGGCTCGAAGCCCATGAAGTTCGTGGTGATGGGCTGCTCGGCACCGGTGGCCCGGATGGCGTCGCGCTGCTCGGCGTACACGCGCTGCAGCGCCCACGACGTGTAGCGCCGGAAGTCGAGCGACTGCGCGGGGTTGACGAGGTACGGCATGCGCCGCGGCGGCAGGATCTCGTCGAAGTCGCGATAGCGCTGCGCCCACACCAGCGTGCCCCACGCGTCGTTGAGCGCGTCGATGGTGCCGTACCGCTCGCGCAGCCAGAGCCGGAACTCGCGGGCCGCCTCATCTCCGAAGTCGATCTGGCCGAACTCGTTCCCGACGTGCCACATGCGCACCGCCGGGTGCGCGACGTAGCGCTCGGCCAGCGCGGTCGCGATGGACCGGGCGTGCTCGCGGTAGACGCGCGAGGCAGGGGTGAACTGGTTGCGGGAGCCCGCGACGAGCCGCACCCCGTCGGGGTTCACCGGCAGCGTTTCGGGGTGGAGCACGCCCAGCCATGGCGGCGGCGACGCCGTCGGGGTCGCCAGGTCCACCGCGATGCCGTGCGCGTGGAGGATGTCGAGCACCTCGTCGAGCCAGGCGAAGTCCCGTTCCCCCGGGGACGGCTCCAGGCGGGCCCAGCTGAAGACGCCCACCGTGACGAGATTCACCCCGGCGCGCACCATCAGCTCGGCGTCCTCGCGCCACACCTCGCGCGGCCACTGCTCCGGGTTGTAGTCGCCGCCGAAGCAGATGCCGAGATCGCCGGTGAGCTGCGACAAGGCGTCGGCGCGGCGCGGGAGCGGGGTGCGGGCCATGGCGGGAAGAACCTCTTCGCTGAGTTTCGGTCGGAGCGGCGGTCTGATGTCTGAGCGCCACGACTCTGCCACCGGCTTTCGAAGCGCTTCAACACCGAGACCATATACTAGGGACTGTGACGATGTCCACGCGCCGCGATGATGCGACCGACCAGCCCGCCGCCGAAGCGCTCCACGTGCTGCGCGCCTCTGCCCCCGCCTCCCGCTGGCTCGAGGCCTACCCCGTCGGCAACGGCGTGCGCGGCGCCATGTGCGCGGGCCTCGCGGGCGGCGATCGCCTCTGGCTGAACGACATCACGGCCTGGTCCGGCCACGCCGACCGCGACCCGCTCGAGGGTACGACCGCCCGCGGCGCCGACGCGCTGGGCGACGTCCGCGCGGCGATCGACCACGGTGACCTCGACGCCGCCGAAGGCCTGCTGCAGCGGATGCAGACCCCGTGGGTGCAGGCGTACCTTCCGCTCGGCTGGATCGACATCCAGGTGCTGGAGGCGGATGCCGCACCCCCGGCGGGCGCGTTCACGCGCCGGCTCGACCTCGCGACCGGCATCGCGACGCACGAGTACCGGATCGGCGACGCCGCCGTGCGCCACCGCACGTGGGCCGATCTCGTGACCGGCGCCCTCATGCACGAGATCACCGCCGACGCCCCCGTGCGCGCACGACTCACGGTGGGATCGCTGCTGCGGAGCCGTTCCGCCGCAGCGGACCGCGACGGCGACCTCGCCACCGACTGGTGGTTCCCGGTCGACGTCGCACCCGGCCACGAGGATCCCGCCGAGCCGATCCGGTACGACGATGCGGCAGGGCGCCACGGCGCCGTCGTCGTGCGCGCCCTGGGTCCGTCCGCGGTCGCCGAGGGCGCGCTGGTCACCGAGCCGGGGACCACGCTGCTGTTCGCGGTGGCCACGGGGACGGCCCCGTCGCTGCCCGGCGATCCGGACGTCGCCGGCGACGCGCTCGAGAGGGCCGCCGCGCTGCTGCACGGCATCCCGACCCTGTCCGATGTCGCCGCCGCAGCGGACCGCGCGCAGACGCACGCCGCCGCCCACCGCGCGCTCTACGAGCGCTGCCTGCTCGAGCTCCCCGACCCCGCGGACGGCGAGGCGATCGACACGGTGGAGCGCGTCCACCGCGCCCAGGAGCGCGACGATCCGGCCCTCGCGGCGCTGACCTTCCACTACGGGCGCTACCTGCTGATCGCGTCGTCGCAGCCCGGCGGCCTCCCCGTGACGCTGCAGGGGCTCTGGAACGCCGAGCTGCCCGGCCCGTGGTCGAGCGCCTACACCCTCAACATCAACACGCAGATGGCGTACTGGCCGGCCGAGACGACCGGGCTCGCGCAGTGCCACGAGCCGCTGCTGCGCTTCGTCCGTCGGCTCTCCGAGACGACGGGCCCGGTCGTCGCCCGCGAGCTCTACGGCGCCGACGGCTGGGTGGCGCACCACAATTCGGATGCCTGGGCGCACGCCGCGCCGGTCGGCGCCGGGCACGGCGACCCGGCGTGGGCGAACTGGTCGCTCGGGGGCGTGTGGCTCGCGCTGCACCTGTGGGAGCACTACGCCTTCGGCGGCGACCGCGCGTACCTGCGCGACGAGGCGTGGCCCGTGCTGGCCTCCGCCGCGGCCTTCGCGCTGTCGTGGATCCAGGGCGACGACGAGCGCGCGTGGACGAGCCCCTCGACCTCGCCCGAGAACCACTACCTCGACGACGGCGGCCGCGAGCGCGGCGTCGCGACGACCGCGACGATGGACGTCGCACTGCTGCGGGAGCTGGCCGTGGTGTGCCGAGCCGCCGCGAGCGTCCTCGGCCTCTCCGAGCCCTGGGTGGAGGAGCTCACGGCCCGCACCGGCGCGCTGCCGGATCCGCAGGTGTCGGCGCGCGGCGAGCTGCTCGAATGGGACCGCGACCGCGTCGAGGCCGAGCCGCTGCACCGTCACCTCTCCCACCTCGTCGGGCTGTTCCCGTACGCGCAGATCACGCCGGAGGCGACGCCTGAGCTCGCGCGCGCGGCGGCCGAGTCGATCCGCCTGCGCGGCCCCGAGTCGACCGGCTGGGCGCTCGCCTGGCGGGCCGGCATGCAGGCCAGGCTCGGCGACGGCGAGGCCGTCCACGCGCAGCTGCGCCTGGCGCTGCGACCGGCCGACGAGGACTCGCACGAGCACCGCGGCGGCGTGTACCCGAACCTCCTCAGCGCCCACCCGCCGTATCAGATCGACGGCAACCTGGGGGTGACCGCGGCCATCGCCGAGGCGCTGGTGCAGTCCTTCCACGAGCCGGTCGCCGCGGGCGATCCCGGCCCCGGGGTGGCGCAGGACGCGCCGGCGCCCGCACGTGTGCGGGTGAAGCTGCTCCCCGCGCTCCCGCCGGCGTGGCCGGACGGGGCGGTGCGCGGCATCCGCTCGCGTGGCGATGTGGCGGTCGACCTGGAGTGGGCGGGCGGACGCCTCGTGCGCGCCCGGTTCGAGGCGGGGTCGCGAACGACGACAATGAGTGTGAGCGGACCCGACGGTCCGATCGACACGTTCGAACTCGCCCCCGGAACCTCGAGGGTGATCGACGCGAGAGAGCTGGGTACCTCATGGTGACGATCGCGGACGTCGCACAGGCGGCGGGCGTGTCGATCTCGACCGTCTCCTACGTGATGAGCGGCAAGCGCGCCATCTCGCAGGAGACGCGCGTGCGCGTCGAGAAGGCGATCGACAGCCTCGGATTCAGCCCGCACGCGGGTGCCCGGTCGCTCGCGTCGCGGTCGACCAACGTCATCGGCCTGCAGGCCCCGCTGCGCACCGGCGTCGACGTCCACGTGGTGATGCAGATCGTGACCGGCGTCGTGACGCAGGCGCGCAAGCACGGGTACGACATCCTGCTGCTGGCCAGCGACGACGCGAAGGCGCTGCAGCGGGCGGCGAAGGGGTCGATGGTCGACGCCCTGCTGGTGATGGATGTCGAGTCCGACGACCCGCGCATCGAGACGCTGTCGGGGCTGGGGCATCCGAGCGTCCTCATCGGCCTTCCCGAGGGCCGCCGCGCGATCCCCTGCGTCGACTTCGACTTCGAGGCCGCCGGATGGCTCGCCGTCGACCGGCTCGTCGATCTGGGACACCGGCGCATCGCGCTGATCGGCTCGCCGCCCGAGGTCATGTCGCGGCACACGTCCTATGCCGACCGACTCGTGCGCGGCTTCCTGGCCGCGTGCGAGGCGAACGGCGTGACCGGGACCGTCCATGCCTGCCCGAGCACGGCCGAGGCGGCGGCCACGGTCGACGCGGTGATGGACGAGAACCCCGATATCACCGGCTTCTTCGTGCACAACGAGGGCGCGCTCCCCCACGTCGCCGCCACGATCGCGCAGCACGGCCGCAGGCGCAGCGACGAGCTCTCGGTCGTGGCCCTCTGCCCCGAGGACGTCGCCCGTTCCGTGGCGGGACTCGCCGACAGCATCGCCGTGCCGGCCGAGGACATCGGGGCCGCCGCGACCGACATGATCTGCGAGATCCTCGCGAACGGCGCGAAGCCGGCCGTGCGCCTGCTGCCGCCGGCGCTGACCGGAAGCACGCCGGCCCTGTGAGGGCGAGACGAGCCGCCCGCCCGCGCGGCGGCAGGTGACCACGGATGCGAATCGACCCCGACAGCCGCGCCCTGAACGGCTTCTCGACCTTCCTCACGTTCGTCGCGCTGAACCTGCTCTACATCGTGCTGTGCCTGCCGGTCGTGACGATCGGGGCCGCCACGAGCGCCCTGTTCGAGGTCACGATCCGGTACTCCGACGACGAGAGCGGCCGGCCGCTCAAGGACTACCTCCCGGCATTCCGGGCGAACTTCGGGCGGGCGAGCGTCCTCATGCTGTGCCTGCTCGCGCCGGCCGCACTGCTGGGATTCTCGAGCGTGTTCTGGTTCGCCCATCCCGCGCTGTTCGCCGGTGTGGCGGGCGTGCTCGCGATCATCGGCGCTGTGTACCTGTTCGCGGCGTTCCTGTACGCCATGGCCCAGGTCGCGTACTTCCGCAACACCGTGCGCCAGACCCTCCGCAACGCGCTGCTCCTCCCCGCCGCCGAGCCGGTGCGCACCCTGGGCCTGCTCATCATCCCGGTGACCGCCGTCGCCCTCACGATCCTCTTCCCGCCGGTGGGCTTCCTCGTGCTCACGATCGGCTTCTCCGTCGGCGCGTACGCCACGGCGTTCCTCTTCCGCAGCGTCTTCGCCCGCCACGAGGCCTGATCGCCGCGGCGTCCGCGTCGACGGATGCCTCGGCCCCACGGCATCCGTCCCCCCTCCCCTCCCCTCCCCGGCGCGGCGACGCACGCCTCGTCGTCCCCGCGGTCGGACGCCGGGTCCCGAGTATGTGGGCAAACACCGCAGATGCGACGACACACCAGCGCGCGGCGTCGTGTCTCGTCGCGAACGCGGTGTATCGGCCGCCTCAGGGCGACGGAACGCGGGGTGACGACGGGACGCGGTCGACGCCCCGGCGCGGGGTGGGACGGCAGAAGGGCCCGGAATGCCGCAGCATCCCGAGCCCCTCGCCTGCCGGCCTGTGTCAGCCGGCGAACTCCTCCGTCACGGCGACGCGGGCGTCGTCCTGCGCCTTGGCGTTCTCCATGTCGAACTCGAGCACCTTCTCGTAGCCGAGACCGTTCGCGGTCTCGATCAGCTCGTCGCGCAGCGACTCGAACTTCGCCTCGCTGTCGGCGAAGACCATCTGCCACGAGAACTGCTTGACGATCTCCTTGACCTGGTTGCGCAGCGTCTCGATCTCGGAGCTGTCCGCCGGCGGCGCGTAGCTGGCGCCGGGGGCCACGAGCACCTGGTCGTTGGTCTGCAGGTACTCCATCGTCGAGGTCGCGCCGCCCATCTTGGCCGACCAGTCCTCGGTCAGCGGGTTCGCGATCGCCGCCTGATAGGTGGGCCAGAAGGTGTAGCTGTACGGGAAGCCCGTCTCGGTGTCGACCTCGATCGGCAGCACGGCGCTGATGTTGAGGGCCGAGACGCCGTCGGCGTAGTCGCCGCCGCCCCACTCCTCGGGGACGGTCCCGCCGCCCTCGAGGAAGACCTGCTTGCCGAAGTCGGTGAGCTCCGGCTCGCCGGCGTCGTTGACGTCCCACGTGAGACCCTGCGGCCCCGCCGAGGCGCCCGTCTGCGCGTTGTTGGCGTAGGCGCCCTCGGCCGAGTACAGCCAGTCGATGAACGCGGCGATCCGCTCCGGGTCCTCGGCCTTGGAGCCGATCGCGAAGATCGGCTTGCCGCCGTACGCCTCGGCGCCGTAGGAGAAGATCTCCTGGTCCTCCATGGGCACCATCTGGAAGCCCTTGCCCGCGGCCATGTTCTCCTCGGTGTTGAACGCCGACTGGCCGAGCCACGGCCACCACGAGAAGAGCACCTGGCCGTTCTGGAACTTCGAGAACAGGGTGTCGTAGTTCTGCGTCGTCGACTCCGGGTCGACGAGTCCGAGCTGGTTGGCGTCGAAGTAGAGCTTCAGGCTGCGCATGTACTCGCCGTCCGGATCCAGGATGCCCTGGTAGTCCGAGCCGTCGGCCTTGGCCAGCACGAAGCCGATCTCGTCGTAGCCGTAGAAGCAGGCGGGCTGCTTCGCGGTGACCATCATGTTGCCGTCCCAGTCCTTGAACAGCGAGAAGCCGTAGACGGGCTGGCCGTTGTCGGTGGTCGGGTGCGCGGCCTGCATGTCGGCGAGCACCGGCAACAGGTCCTCGAGCGTGCCGATGTCGGGGTAGCCGAGCTCCTTGTAGTAGTCCCACCGCACGAAGGGGCCGAACGTCGGGTTGAGACCCTCCGACGGCTCGGTCGGCTTCAGCGACGACACCGACGACGGGAAGGCGAAGACGCCGTCCTTGCCGTCGTTGAGGTGCTCGACGGCCTTGTCGAACTTCGACACGCTCTCCATCGCCGGGTAGTAGTCGGCGGCGTCGAGCACAAGGCCGCCCTGCACGAGCTCGTCGAGCTGCTCGCCCTTGTTGACGATGATGAGGTCGCCCAGCTCGCCCGCGGCGACGCGGGTGTTGTAGAGCGTGTCACCGCCGCCGGCCACGTTGGGGGCGATGATGTTCAGCTTCATGTTGAACTTGTCTTCGACGATCTTGGCGAACCAGCCCTGCTGCACGCCCATGTAGTTGGCGAGGCCGTCGAAGACGTCGATCGTGATCTGCTCGTCCCACTTCTCGGGGAACTCGTCGATCGCGCCCTGTTCGTCACCTCCCCCCGCGCTGCACGATGCCAGCGATCCCGCGGCGAGCAGCGCCACGAGTGCGAGGGACACCTTCTTCCTCAGCTTCATTGCTTTCCTTTCTCGGTGGTGCGTGGCCGCCGTCAACCCTTGACGGCGCCCAGCATGATGCCCTTCACGAAGAAGCGCTGGAACAGGGGGTAGATGAAGATGATGGGCAGCACGACGAGCACGGAGACCGTCATGCGGATCGACGTCGGCGTCTGCGTCGTCGCCGCGCCCGCGATCTGCCCGAGATTGCCGCCGGCGTCCTGTGCCGCCTGGGCCAGGCTCGACGCCTGGTTGATGAACATGTAGAGCAGGTACTGCAGCGTGTACAGGCTCTGGTCGGTGATGTAGATGAGGGTGTCCTGGAAGCTGTTCCACTGCATCACGGCGCTGAAGATCGCGATCGTCGCGAGGATCGGCGTCATGTTGGGCAGGTACACGCGGAAGAACACCTGGAGGATGTTGGCGCCGTCGACCTCCGCCGCCTCCTGGAGCTCCTTCGGCATCGACTCGACGTACGTCTTGGCGAGGATCACGTTGAACGGCTGGACGACGAACGGCAGGACGTAGACCCAGAAGTTGTTCGTGAGCCCGAGCGACTTCATGATGATGAACACCGGGATCAGGCCCGCGCTGAAGTACATCGTGATGATGAGGAAGCGGTACCAGAACTTGCGGCCCCACATGCGCGTCTGCGTGAACATGAAGCCCAGGAACGCCGAGGCGAGGACGGTCAGGACCGTCCCGATCACCGTGCGGCCGATGGAGACGACCGTCGCCATCGGCAGGCCGGGCAGCTGGAACACCTGCCCGTAGTTCGACAGGTGGAAGTCGACCGGCCACAGTCGCACATCGCCGAGCGCCGAGACGTCGTTGGCGCTGACGGAGTTGATGATCAGGTAGTAGAACGGGTACGCGCAGATCAGGGCGAACACCGCGAACAGCACGTAGTTCAGGAACCGGAACAGGATGTCTCCGGCCGACGGCCGGTACCGGGCCGAGCTGTCGCCCCGGTGGGCGGTCGTGAGCGTCTTGGTCATCGTCGTGGTCATGGCCCGGCCCTCAGACGATCGATTCGCCGCGGACACGCTTGGAGACCGCGTTGACGGTGAGCAGCAGCGCGACCGAGATGAGGCTCTTCAGCATGCCGATCGCGGTGGCCAGCGACAGGCTGTTGCCCGTCATGCCGATGTTGTAGACGTACAGGTCGAGCACCTGGATCCACTCCTTGTTGAACGCGTTCTGGAACACGTAGTACTGCTCCATGCCGTTGTTGAGGATGTTCGCGATCGACAGCAGCAGCAGCACCAGGTACGTCGGCATCAGCTGCGGGATGGTGATGTGGCGCATCAGCTGGAAGCGCCCGGCCCCGTCGATGCGCGCCGACTCGTACAGCGACTGGTCGATGCCGGCGATCGCGGCGAGGTAGATGATCGCGCCCCAGCCCAGCCCCTTCCAGATGCTCCAGAGCGTCATGGTGAGCCAGACGTTCTCGTCGGTGTCGAGGAACTTGACCGGGGCCGTGACGAGCCCCGCGTCGATCAGCACGTCGTTGACGAGACCCGAGCTCGAGAACAGCGAGAACGCGATCATGTACACGAGCACCCACGAGATGAAGTTGGGGAGCGCCGTGAGCGTCTGCACCGAGTTGCGGAACCACGGCGCCTTCACCTCGTTGAGGAGGATCGCGAAGAAGAGCGGGAGGACGGATGTCGCGATCCCCAGGAAGCTGATCGCGAGGGTGTTCATCAGCACCTGTCCGATCTGCGCCATCTGGGTCGGCGAGCTGACGAGCATCTGGAACCACTGCAGGCCGACGAACTCGCTGCCCTCGAGGCCGAGCGCGGGCTTGTAGTCGTAGAGCGAGTAGATCCAGCCGTACAGCGGGAGGTAGGAGAACAGGAACGCCAGCACCAGGAACGGCACGATGCAGAGGAAGAGCTTGAACGACGTCCTGCTGCCGGCCGGGCGGATCCGCGGGCCGCGGCGCTTGCGGGTGTTCTTCTCGAGGTTGTGGACGGCCGCCTCCTGGAAGACCGTCTGCGCCTGAGCCTGCGTGGTCATCGGACCGTGACTCGGAGAAGGGCGTCCGGGTCGGATGCCGTCGGGTGAGCATGCCGCGCTTCCATGTCACTCCTTCGTGTACGAGGGTGCCCCGGGCGGGGGCGGGATCCGTGGTAAACAGTCGAACCGCTTCGATTTCGAACCGCTTCGATTGAAGAGTAGGCGGGACGTGTTCGGTTCGTCAAATGTCTTCTCGTAACGCGGGGGTAACGATCGTCGCCGGGGGCGCAGCGGCGGCGTGCGTCGGAAAGCGCCTACCATAGTCGGACCGAGCGCGCAGGCGGGATCCACGTCCGCGACAGGGAGCAGGACGGGACGACCGAGATGAAGCGAGTGGGCATCCGCGATGTCGCGGAGCGCGCCGGCGTCTCGATCAGCACGGTCTCCAACGCGCTCAACCGGCCGCACATGGTGAGCGAGCGGCTCGTCGCCCGCGTCCGGTCCGCGGCCGATCAGCTGGGGTACGTTCCACTGCAGGCGGCGCAGGCGCTGCGCGCCGGACGCTCCGGCCTGCTCGGCATGACGGTCATCAACATCGCCAATCCCTTCTTCGCCGACATGGTCGCCGGCGCCGAGGACGCGGCATCCGCCGCAGGCCTGCGCGTCCTCGTCGGCAACAGCTCCGACGACATCGCGAAGGAGCGGGACCACCTCGAGCTGTTCGAGCGCGTCCAGGTCGAGGGTGCGCTGGTGAGCCCGTTCGGCCCGCTCGCACCGTGGCTCGACCGGCTGCGCGGGCGCGGCATCCCCGTCGTCCTCGTCGACGCCGTCGACGACGCCGGCGAGCTCCCGTCTGTCTCTTTCGACGATGTCGCCGGCGGTCGGCTCGCCGCGGAGCACCTCCTCGCGACGGGACGACGCCGGCTCGCCTTCGTCGGCGCCCGTCAGGCCGTGCGGCAGGTGCGCGAGCGGCTCGAGGGCGCGCGGCAGGCCGTGGCGGCCTGCCCGGGGGCGACCATCGAGCCGATCTGGACCGAGCGCACGACGTCCGCGCGAGGGCTCGCCTTCGGCGAGCAGCTGGCCGCACGCCCCCCGGCCGAACGGCCCGACGGCCTGGTCGCCTCCAACGACCACCTCGCGATCGGACTGGTGCACGGTCTCATCGCGGGAGGCGTGCGCGTGCCCGAGGACGTCGCCGTCGTCGGCTACGACGACATCGAGTTCGCGGCCATCGCGGCGGTGCCGCTCACGTCGGTGCGCCAGCCGGCGCGCGAGATGGGCCGGACCGCCGCCGAGATGCTGCTCGCGCGGATCTCGGGAACCGCCGGTCTCGACCTCACCGATGTGGTCTACCAGCCGGAGCTGATCGTGCGGGCGTCCACCGCGCGGTAGCGGCACCGCTCAGCTGACGAGCTGCGAACCCCGGGCGGGCTCGTCGCCGTCGCGCCTCTCGATCGCGCGGAGCGAGCGTGCGACGAAGGCCGCGATGCGCCGTGCGCCCCGCTCTTCGTCGTCTCCGGACCCGCGGGGGCGGCATCCGTCTACCATGTCATCATGGCGCAGAAAGCGTTTACCGGGACCATCCGCGTCATCGCGATCGCCCAGCATCCCAAGCCCGGCCGCTCCGTCCTGCGCCTGCTCGCCCGTCGGCCCGGGCGGATGACGCTCGCCATCCTCGCCTTCGCGTGCAAAGAGATCCCACTGTGGTTCCTCCCGGTGGTGACGGCGCGGATCATCGACCTCGTGGCGACGGGCGGCGACGTGTCGACGGTGCTCATCTGGTTCGTCGTGGCGGGGGTGCTGCTGATCCAGAACTACCCGATGCACATCGCGTACACGCGCAACTTCATGACCGTCGTGCGCGACACCGGGGCCGACCTGCGCAACGCCCTCGCCGCGCGACTGCAGAGCCTCTCGATCGGCTACCACACGCGCGTGAGCTCCTCGATCGTGCAGACCAAGGTCGTGCGCGACGTCGAGAACGTCGAGCTCATGCTGCAGCAGGTCACCCACCCGCTGCTGTCGGCGACCATGGTGCTGATCGGCGCGGTCGCCATGACCGCGATCGCGGTGCCGCAGTTCCTGCCCGTCTACGCACTCGCGGTCCCCATCGCGCTCGGCCTGCGGTGGGCCCTCAGCCGCCGTTCCCGCGCCCGCAACGAGGTGTTCCGGCGCGAGGTCGAGGGCTTCGCCGCCCGCGTCGGAGAGATGGCATCCCTCATCCCGGTGACGCGGGCGCACGGGCTCGAGCGCACCGCCGTCTCGCGCGTCCAGGCGGGCGCGGACGGGGTGCGCCGCGCGGGGCTGCACCTCGACATGCTCAACGGCCACGTGGCCTCGATCTCGTGGGTCGCGATGCAGCTGCTCGGACTCGGATGCCTCGTCGCCGCCGCCATCTTCGCCCTCACCGGGATCCTCCCCATCACGCCCGGCGAGGTCGTGCTGCTGTCGACCTACTTCACGCTGCTGACCCAGGGCCTCACGTCGCTGCTGATGCTGATCCCCGTCGGCGCGCGCGGCATGGAGTCCATGCGCTCGATCTCGGAGGTGCTCCAGGAGCCGGACCTCGAGCAGAACGAGGGCAAGCGCCCGGTCGCGACGGTGGACGGGCACCTCGAGCTGAAGCACGTCTCGCACCGCTACGACGGCGCCGACCGGGATGCCGTCCACGACGTGTCGCTCGACATCCGGCCCGGGGAGACGGTGGCCTTCGTCGGCTCGTCCGGCTCGGGCAAGTCCACGATGCTCAACCTCGTCCTCGGTTTCGTGCGCCCGACCTCCGGGCGCCTCCTGCTGGACGGCGACGACATGCAGGACCTCGACCTGCGCACCGTCCGGCGCGCGGTGTCGGTGGTGCCGCAGGAGTCGGTGCTCTTCGAGGGCAGCATCCGCGAGAACATCGCCTACGGCCTCGACGACGTGTCGGACGAGCGGCTGCGCGCGGCGCTGCGCGACGCCAACGCCGCCGAGTTCGTCGACGCGCTGCCCGACGGCTGGGACACCGTCGTGGGCGAGCGCGGCGCCCGCCTCTCGGGAGGACAGCGGCAGCGGCTCGCCATCGCCAGGGCGCTCGTGCGCGATCCGCGGATCCTGCTCCTCGACGAGGCGACGTCGGCGCTCGACCCCGAGTCCGAGGAGCTCGTCAAGGAGGCGCTCAACCGTCTCATGCGGGGGCGCACGACACTCGTCGTCGCGCACCGCCTGTCGACGATCCGCCAGGCCGACCGCATCGTCGTGCTCGAGCACGGCGAGGTGGTCGAGATCGGCAGCCACGACGACCTCGTCGCCGCCGGGGGCCGCTACGCCCATCTGCACGCGACCCAGGCCGGCCTCCAGCGCTGAGCGGGCGCGGCGTGTCCCCTCCGGCGGGCGCGATCCGGAATTCGGAGACCGGGCGCCTTTCCGGAGCGACGCGCCGGCGGCGGTCCGGAAAACGTGCGGAAGTCCGAATTCCGGATCGGCGCAACGGCGGCGGCGCGGGGATGGGATAGCGCTTTCCGCCCCGAACGCCTACCCTGGAGGGGACGGGATGCCGGCGGCTGCGGCATCCGCTCGATCCCGAGGAGCCACCGTGACCGACACCCTTCGCTGCGCCATCGTGGGCACCGGAGCCATCGCGCACTCGCACATCCGAGCGATCGCGGCCTACCCGAACGCCGAGCTCGTCGCCGTCACCGACCTCTCGCGGGCGTCGGCCGAGGCGTTCGCGCAGCAGTACGGCGGGCCCGCGGTCTACGACGACCTCGACGTGCTCCTCGCGGACGCGAAGCCCGACGTCGTCCACATCTGCACGCCCCCGGTCGCGCACACGTCGCAGGCGATCGCCGCCTTCGCCGCCGGCGCGCACGTCGTCGTGGAGAAGCCCCCGGCGCCGTCGCTGGACGAGCTGGAACAGATGACGGATGCCGCCTCCGCCGCCGGCCGCGAGCTCGCGGTCGTCTTCCAGCAGCGCACCGGCACGGCCGCCGCTCACGTGAAGCGGCTCCTCGACTCCGGCGCGCTCGGGCGTCCGCTGCTCGCCCAGTGCCAGACCCTCTGGTACCGGGACGCCGCCTACTTCGCGGTGCCGTGGCGCGGGAAGTGGGAGACCGAGGGCGGCGGCACGACCCTGGGGCACGGCATCCACCAGCTCGATCTGCTGTCGTACCTGCTCGGGGACTGGGAGCGGGTCGAGGGCCGTATGTGGCGGCTGGACCGCGAGACGCAGACCGAGGACGTCTCGACGGCGACCGTCGTCTTCCAGGGCGGCGTCGTCGCGCAGGTCGTCTCGAGCACGCTCTCGCCGCGCGAGGTCAGCTCGATCCGCATCGACACCGAGAAGGCCACGATCACCGTCGATCACCTGTACGGCCACGGCCACGAGAACTGGCGGATCACGCCGGCGGCCCACATCGACCCCGCCGAGGCTGCGGCGTGGGAGCTCACCGGGCCCGAGGAGCGCAGCGACCACGAGTTCCTGCTGCGCGACGTGTTCGACGCGCTGCGGTCCGGCGCACCGCTGCCCTCGACGGCCGACGCGCCCGCGCGGACGTTCGAGCTGGTGGCGGCGATGTACGCGTCGGCGGACGCCGACGGCGCGGTCATCACTCCGGCGGACCTGGCGGCCCACCCGACGCACCGCCGCAGCTTCGCGAGCACCGTGATCGACCTGCGCCCGGAGCGATGACGACCACGCCCCCGTCGATCGACCCCGGAGCGCCCGCGCCCCGCCAGCTGTACCGGGATCCGGTGTACGACGGCGCCACCGACCCGACCGTCGTCCGCGACGGCGACGGCCAGTGGTGGCTGTTCTACACGCAGCGGCGGGCGACGCATCATGACCCCGGACCCGGGGTGGCGTGGGTGCACGGCAGCCGGATCGGCGTCGCCCACAGCGACGACGGCCTGCGCTGGCGCTACGCCGGCACGCTCGAGCCGAGCGAGGACGCGCTCGTCCTCCGGGCCGGCACGCCTCCGCTCGTGGTCTCCGAGACGCACTGGGCGCCCGAGGTGGTGCACGACGGCACGCGCTGGCGCATGTACCTGACCCGGATCGACGGCATCCCGACGCGGTGGGAGGGCCACGAGCGCCACATCGTCGAATACGTCTCGGACGACCTGCGCACGTGGACCAGGCGCGGCGTCGTGCCCCTCGCGAGCGACCGGGTCATCGACGCCGCCGTCGCCCGCTGCCCGGACGGACGGTGGCGGCTCTGGTGCAAGGACGAGGCCGCCGACTCGACGACGGCCGTCGCGGTCTCGGACGACCTCGAGACGTGGCATCGCGCCGGCACCGCGATCGGCGGGCGCCCGCACGAGGGCCCGTACGTCTTCGAGCTCGGGGACTGGTGGTGGATGCTCACCGACGAGTGGCGCGGCATGGCGGTCTACCGCAGCGACGACGCCGAGTCGTGGACACGACAGGGTGGGGCGGATGCCGTCATCCTCGGTGACAGCGGCGCTGCGGCCGACGGCGTGCAGATCGGGCGCCACGGGTCTGTCGTGGTCACGGACGGTGAGGCGCGACTGTACTTCTTCACCCACCCGTGGTGGGACGGCAGCGAGCTCGCCGACGCCGACGAGCGCACGCATCGCCGCAGCGCGATCCACGTCGCCCGCCTCCGCGTGGTGGACGGCGAGCTGATCGCCGAGCGCTGACGCGAGCCGGGCCGGCATACCCGCCGCCGTCCGCAACCTGGACTGTGACCGGGCACAGTTCCGGTGCGCGGAGAGCGGCACGCCGTTACTGAATCGTTTAAATTTCTCGCGTTCATGTCTTGCGAAACGTTTTTGGCTCGGGTACCGTAGCGGGCAAGCGCTTTCCAGCACCGCATTTTCCGCACCGAGGGACGCGCCACACCGCACACCAGACGACGAACGTCTCGCGGCGAACACGAACGCAGACGTTCAAGAGAGGACAAGGATGTTCAGCAAGAAGCGGGCATTCGCCGTCACCGCGATCGCGGCCGGCGCAGCCCTGGTGCTCGCCGGCTGCGCCGGCGGCAGCGAGGACAGCCCCGAAGCCGACCCCACCTTCGACCCGAACGAAGAGGTCACGCTCGACCTCGCCTTCTGGGGCAACGACGTTCGCGCCGGGCTCTACAACGAGGCGATCGAGGCGTTCAACGAGGAATACCCGAACATCACGGTGAACTCGACGTTCCTGGGCTTCCCGGAGTTCTGGGAGAAGCGTCAGACCGAGGCTGCGGGCGGCAACCTGCCCGACGTCATGCAGTTCGACTACTCGTACCTGCGCCAGTACTCCGAGAACGGGCTGCTGCTCGACCTCGAGCCGTACCTCGGCAACATCATCGAGACCGACCCGATCCCCCAGAACATCCTCGACATCGGCGTCGTGAACGACACGACCTACGGCATCGCCACCTCCACCAACGCGTGGGGCCTGTTCACCAACCCGGTCCTGCTCGAGCAGGCCGGCGTCGACCAGTTCGAGGGCGGCACGTGGGAGGACTACACCGAGTGGATGGGTGAGGTCACCGACGCTTCGGGCGGTGCGTTCTGGGGTGGCAGCGACTTCACCGGCCGCATCCAGAACTTCGAGGTGCAGCTGCGCGCAGAGGGCGAGAACCTCTTCAACGAGGACGGCACGCCCGGCTTCGACGAGGAGCGCCTCGCCGAGTTCTGGGAGTCCGGACAGGACATCCGCGACGGCATCGGCATCCCGCAGCAGCGCGTGGCGGAGGTCGCCCCGAAGGGCGCCTTCGACAGCGCGCTGACGGCGAGCGAGCTCACGTGGGACAACTTCGGCGCCGGCTACCTCGCGGGCCTCGGCGAGTCCTACACCGAGCTCGGCCTCATCGCTCCCCCGGTCACGGAGGAGGGCGCCAAGGACCTGTACCTCAAGCCCTCGATGCTCCACACGATCTCGGCCAACACCGAGCACCCGGAGGCTGCGGCGACGCTCGTGAACTTCCTGGTCAACTCGCCGCAGTCGGGTGAGATCTTCGGCACCAACCGCGGCCTGCCGGCCTCGGAGACCGCGCTGGAGGCTGCCGAGCTCGACCCGCTGAGCCAGCAGGTCAAGGACTACGAGGCCTCGATCGCCGACCGCCTCGGCGACGCCCCGCCGGTGCCGATCGTCGGCTACGGCACCCTCGAGGAGAAGTTCCGCCAGCTCGGGGAGGAGCTGAACTACGGCACGATCACGGTCGATGACGCGGTCTCGCAGTTCTTCGCCGAGATGGACGTCGTCCTCAACCAGTGACAGCTTCCGGGTCCGGGCGTACGATGCGCCCGGGCCCGGAACACCACCCGAATCCGTATCGGAGAGTCCACGTGAGCACCACAGCGACCAGAGTCATCGTGACCGGTGAGAAGCCTTCGCGCCGGTCCCTGTTCCGCCGGAGCAGGCCCGAGCATGTCAACCGTCCGGGCATGCGACAGCGTGCCGTGAAGGAGACGGTCGCCGGCTACGGCTTCCTGGTCCCGTGGCTGGTGGGCTTCTTCGGCCTCACGCTCATCCCGATGGCGTACTCGCTGTACCTGTCGTTCACGGCGTACAACATCTTCTCCCCGCCGCGCTGGATCGGCTTGGACAACTACGTCCGGATGTTCACGTCCGACCCGGCGTTCGTGCAGTCCGCGCAGATCACCCTCATCTACGTGCTCGTGGGCACCCCGATCACCCTGGCCGCGGCGCTGGGCGTGGCGATGCTCCTCAACTACCGCGACAGGGGCGCCGGCTTCTTCCGCTCGGCGTTCTACGCCCCCTCGCTGATCGGCGGATCGGTCTCGGTCGCCATCGTGTGGCGGGCGATGTTCGCCTCCGACGGCCCGGTCGACAACGGCCTGTCGGCCATCGGCATCGACCTGGGCGGCTGGATCGGCAATCCCGCGCTCGTGCTGCCCGCGATGATCCTCCTCGCGGTGTGGCAGTTCGGCGCGACCATGGTGATCTTCCTCGCCGGTCTCAAGCAGATCCCCAAGGAGCTGTACGAGGCGGCCGAGATGGACGGCGCCGGCGCCTGGCACCGGTTCCGCGCGGTCACCCTGCCGATGCTGTCGCCGGTCATCTTCTTCAACCTGCTGCTCGGCCTGATCGGCGCGTTCCAGGTCTTCGCGTCGGCCTACATCATCTCCAACGGCACCGGCGGCCCCGCCGGCATGACGAACTTCATCACGCTGTACCTGTACAAGCGCGGCTTCTCCGACGGCCAGATGGGCTACGCCGCCGCCATCGCGTGGGTGCTGCTGATCGTCGTCGCCATCATCGCCTTCATCCTCTTCCGCACTCAGCGAAGCTGGGTCCACTACGCCGGAGACAACCGATGACCACGACATCCTCGTTCGGCGAGAACGCGCTCCTGCTCACCGAGAACCAGGTCGACCCCGACCAGAAGTCCAGCTCCGCCCCACGCCGCAAGATCAAGACCAAGACGTGGCAGACGGTGATCTGGTTCGTCGTGCTCCTCGTCGTCACCGCGGTCGTGCTCTACCCGCTGGTGTGGCTGCTGTTCTCCACCTTCAAGCCCAACAGCGAGTTCGGCTCGAACATGGGCCTCATCCCGAACAACCCGACCATCGACAACTACGTCAAGGTGCTCGAGGGCATCGCGGGCGTTCCGATGTGGCGGTTCTACCTGAACTCCCTCATCATCGCCGTCGGCTCGGTCATCGGCGTACTGCTCTCGTCGTCGCTGGCCGCCTACGCGTTCGCCCGCATCCAGTTCAAGGGCCTCGGCATCCTGTTCGCGGCGATGATCGGCACGCTCCTGCTGCCGTTCCACGTCGTGATCATCCCGCAGTACATCATCTTCAACCGGCTCGACATGATCGACACCTTCTGGCCGCTGCTGCTGCCGAAGTTCCTCGCCACCGAGGCGTTCTTCGTGTTCCTGCTGGTGCAGTTCATCCGCCAGATGCCGCGCGACATGGACGAAGCGGCCCGCATCGACGGCGCCGGCCACGTCCGCATCTTCTGGTCGATCATCCTGCCGCTGATCAAGCCCGCCCTGATCACCTGCTCGATCTTCGCGTTCATCTGGTCGTGGAACGACTTCCTCGGACCGCTGCTGTACCTGACCAGCCCCGAGAACTACCCGCTGCCGATCGCACTGCGCCTCTACAACGACCAGACGTCCGTCAGCGACTACGGTGCCACCGTCACCGCCTCGTTCATCGCGCTGATCCCCGTGCTCCTCTTCTTCCTGGTGTTCCAGCGCTTCCTCGTGGACGGCGTCGCCACCCAGGGCCTCAAGGGATAGGGCACCCCTCATGGACCGCCGAGAACTCCGCGCCGCGCGTCGCGCCGATGCGACGGGAAGCGGGCCGACGCTCGAAGAGCGCGAGCCCGCCCGCTTCCCCGGCGCGAAGGGGGCGTTCGCCCTCTTCGGCGAGGTGCTGCTGACGGGCCTGCTCGTCACCGCCGGCGGGCTGCTCGTGATCACGCTGCCGGCCGCCCTGGCCGCCGGCATCCGTCACCTCCGCCGGTACGTGAACGCCGAGCAGTCGCACGTGCGGACGTTCTGGCAGGACTGGCGCGCCGCTCTCCCGGGCGGGGTCGTGGTCGGCGTGATCGGAGCGCTCCTCGCCGTCGTGCTGACGCTCGACATCGATCTCGCGAACTCCGGTGCGCTGCCCGGCGGCCCGGCTGTCGCGGTCGTCGGCTGGGCGGGTCTCGTCGTCGGCGCGACCGCCCTCCTCGTCGCGGCCGGTGCGTGGACGCCCGAGCGGGGCTGGCGCGGCGCCGTCCGCGGCATCCCCTCGGCCGTCACCGGTGACCCCGTCGCCACCGTCTACCTCGCGGCCGCGGCCGTCCTCGTCGCGGTCGTCACGTGGATGCTCGCTCCCCTCCTCATCGCCGGGCTCGGCTGCGCCGCGTTCGCCGTGGTCGCCGTCCCCGCGCGCCGCGGCCGCCGCGGCTGATCCCGACCCCTCCCCCACCGCAACCTTCGAACAAGGAGCTGCTCGACGTGCTCTACGGCGCCGACTACAACCCCGACCAGTGGCCCGAGGAGGTGTGGGACGAGGACGTCCGCCTCATGCAGGAGGCCGGCGTCAACATCGTCAGCCTCGGCATCTTCGCGTGGTCGCGCATCCAGCCCGCCGAGGACGTCTGGGACTTCGAGTGGCTCGACACCGTCATCGACAAGCTCCACGCCGGCGGCATCCAGGTCAACCTCGCCACCGCGACCGCGTCCCCGCCGCCGTGGGTGAGCGCGACCTACCCCGAGACGCTCCCCGCCGACGAGTCGGGCGCCTCGTACTGGCCGGGCAGCCGCCAGCACTTCGCGCCGTCCTCGCCGACGTACCGCGGTCTCGCCGGCGAGCTGGTGCGCCGCCTGGCGGAGCGCTACGTCGATCACCCGGCGGTCGTCATGTGGCACGTCGGCAACGAGTTCGGCTGCCACCTCTGGATGGACTTCTCGGATGCCGCGCGCGACGCGTACCGCGCCTGGCTCGCGAAGCGGTACTCCACGATCGAGGCGCTCAACGAGGCATGGGGCACGAGCTTCTGGTCGCAGCGCTACGGCTCGTTCGACGAGGTGTTCCCGCCCCGGCTGGCGCCGTACAGCCACAACCCGTCGTCGATGCTCGACTGGCGCCGCTTCACGAGCGACATGCTGCTGGAGTGCTACCTCATGGAGCGCGAGATCCTGCTCGCCGCGGGCGCGACGCAGCCGATCACGACGAACTTCATGGGGCCGTTCAAGCCCGCCGACTACCGCAAGTGGGCGCCGCACATGGACGTCATCGCCGACGACTGCTACCCCGATCCGGCGAACCCGCATCGCGTGCGCGACGCCGCATTCCAGCGCGACCTCATCCGTTCGCTGAAGCCGGGCGTGCCGTGGCTGCTGTGGGAGCAGGCGACGGATGCCGTGAACTGGCGTCCCGCCAATCCCGGCAAGCGTCGCGGCGCCCTGGTCGCCGAGTCGGCCCAGTCCATCGCGCGCGGCGCGGACGGCATCATGTTCTTCCAGTGGCGGCAGTCCCGCGCGGGCAGCGAGAAGTTCCACTCGGCGATGCTCCCGCACGCCGGCACCGGGACCCGCACGTGGGACGCGGTCACGGCGCTGGGTGCGCGCCTGGCCGCACTGCCTGAGCTTCCCGCCCCCGTCCGCGACGCCCAGGTGGCGCTCGTCTTCGACTGGGAGAACTGGTGGGCGGTCGAGGAGCGCGACCACCCGACCGAGATCGACTACCTCGCGCTGACCCTCGAGTGGTACGGCGCCTTCCACTCCCGCGGCATCCAGGTCGACATCGTCGGGCCCGAGGAGGTGGACCGCTCCTACGACCTCGTCGTCGCACCGGCGCTCTACCTCCTGCGCGACGAGGGCGCCGCGGCGATCACCCGCTTCGTCGAGGACGGCGGCACCCTGCTCACGGGACCGTTCAGCGACATCGTCGACGCGCACGATCAGTTCCGCGACGGCGGCTTCCTCACCCAGCTCGGCCCGGTGCTCGGCCTGCGCTTCGAGGATTTCGGCGCGCTCGCCGGTGCCGCCGCGAGCGCCAACGGCGTCGGCGCCCTGAACGTCGAGGCGCTCCACGCCGCACGCTCGGCTGCCGCCGGCGGAGCCGTGTCGTTCACGCTCGGCGGCTCGTCGCAGACGGGGCGCCTGGTGGCGGAGGCCGTGCACGCCACGGGCGCCTCCGTGGTCGGAACCTTCGCATCCGGCCCGCAGGCCGGCTCCCCCGCGCTGACCCGTCACCGCCTCGGCGCGGGCGAGGCGTGGTACGTCGCGACGCAGCCCGACCCCGACGGCATCGACGCCGTCGTCGCGGCCGTGGTCGAGGCATCCGGTGTCCGCCCCGTCGTCGACGGGCTCCCCGCGGACGTCGAGGCGGCCCGCCGTGGCGACCTCGTCACGCTCATCAACCATGGCGAGACCGCCGTGACGGTCGACGTGGCGGGAACGGATGCCGAGACCGGCGCGGCCGTCCACCGCGTCGTCCTCGATGCGCAGGGTGTCGCCTTCCTCCTCGTGCCCGCCTCGCCCGGCGCGCCGGCGTCCGCCCCCGCCGCAGAACTGTCCGCCGCCCGCTGAGCGGCGGCCCCCCGACCCTCGCCCAACCGCACCCACTGGAGACATACCCATGCCCGCACCTCGCCTCCTCGCAGCGGCCGCCCTCACGGCGACCGCGGCGCTCGTCCTCGCCGGATGCTCCGGCGACACCTCCGATGACGCGGCGGCGTTCGACCCCGACGAGAAGGTCACCATCGACTTCGCGTTCTGGGGCAACGACGACCGCGCGACCCGCTACAACGACCTGATCGCGGCGTTCAACGAGGAGTACCCGAACATCACGATCAACACCTCGTTCACCGACTTCCCCAGCTTCTGGGAGAAGCGGCAGACCGAGGCCGCCGGCGGCGGACTGCCCGACGTGTTCCAGTTCTCCGACAGCTACCTGCGCCAGTACGCCGAGTCCGGCAACCTCCTCGACCTCGCCGAGGTCGCGGACTACGTCGACACGACCACGTTCGACGAGTCGCTGCTCGGCACCGGCGCCCTCGACGGAACGCAGTACTCGCTGCCGACGGGCTACAGCCTGTGGGCGAACTTCATCAACGACGACCTCGTCGCACAGGCGGGCGTCGAGGCGCCCGAGGCCGGCGGCAGCTTCGCCGACTTCGACGAGTGGATGGCCTCGGTCACCGAGGCGACCGGCGGCACCGTGTACGGCGGCACCGATTACACGCAGCGCATCCAGGTGTTCGAACTCGTGCTCCGCGCCGACGGCGGCAACCTGTACACCGAGGACGGCGAGCTCGGCTTCACCGAGGACGAGCTGCGCGACTTCTGGGAGTCGGGCGCCGACATCCGCGACGGCGTCACCGTGCCGCAGCAGACGCTCGAGGAGCTCTCCCCCAAGTCCGGATTCGGCGCGGCCGTGACGGCGAGCGAGATGAGCTGGAGCAACTTCCTCGGCGGGTACCTCGCCGACTCGGGCGCCTCATCGATCTCGATCGTCGCCCCGCCGACCGCGGAGGAGGGCTCGAAGGACCTGTACCGTCAGGCGGGCCTCCAGGTCGCGATCGCGCAGAACACCGAGCACCCCGAAGCCGCCGCGCTGTTCCTCGACTTCGTCGTGAACAGCCCCGAGGCCGGCGAGATCTTCGGCACGACGCTCGGCTTCCCCGCCTCGTCGTCGAAGCTCGAGGGCACGACCCTCGAGGGCGCCGACAAGCAGGTCGCCGACTACATCGAGTCCGCCGCCGACCGCATCGGCGACGCCCCGCCGGTCCCGGTCGTCGGCTACGGCTCGCTGGAGCAGACCTTCTGGGACCTCGGCAAGTCCATCGGCCTGGGCGCCCTCTCGGTCGACGACGCGGTGACCCAGTTCTTCGCAGAGGCCGACGCGATCCTCGGCTGACCGACAGCAGGACGACGGATGCCGCGGCTCATCGAGCCGCGGCATCCGTCTGTTCGTCTGTGGGAGGGCCTGGTCAGGCCAGGCTGACCTCGACGGCGACCCGCTCGGTCGCCGAGCGCTGCGCGGCGTCGGCGAGGATCAGCGCAGCGCGTCCGTCCTCGAAGGTCGGGCTCGACGCGGTCTCGCCGCGGGCGAGGCGGACGAACTCCCCCAGCTCGGCGGCGTAGGCCTCGGCGTAGCGCTGGAGGAAGAAGTCCTCGTACGGTGCCCGGGTCTCCACGCCGTCGCCGGTGGAGAGGCTCACGAGGCTCGTCGAGCGGTTCGCGACCTGCAGGGTCCCGTTCCCGCCGAACGCCTCGAGGCGCTGGTCGTAGCCGACGGCGCTGTGCCGCGAGTTGACGATCGTGACGAGCGCCCCCGACGCCGCGCGCAGCGTCACCACCGCCGTGTCGAAGTCGCCGTGCTCGCTCGCGCCGTCGTCGAACGTGCGCGAGCCGACCGCGCTGACCTCGACGATGTCGGGCAGGAAGCTGCGCGCCATGTCGAAGTCGTGGATCGTCATGTCGCGGAAGATGCCACCCGAGACGGCGATGTAGTCCGCCGGCGGCGCGGACGGGTCGCGACTGATGATGGTGAGCTGCTCCAGGGCGCCGATCTCGCCGGCGGCGACTCGCGCGCGGACTTCCGCGAACGCGGGGTCGAAGCGCCGGTTGAAGCCGAGAGCCACGGGGATGCCGGCCGCCGCGACCTTCGGGCGCAGCCTGTCGACGCGCGCGATGTCGAGATCGATCGGCTTCTCGCACAGCACCGGGATGCCGGCATCCACCGCCCTCTCGATGAGGTCGACGTGCGTCGGGGTGGGCGAGGCGATGAGGACGGCGTCCACGTCGCCCGCGGTGAAGACCTCGTCCGTGTCGGCCGTCGCCCGTCCCCCGAAGCGGTCGGCGACGCGACGCGCCCCGTCGACGAACGGGTCGGCGACCCAGGCGAGGGCGGTGTCCGGGTTCGCGGCGATGTTCTCGGCGTGCACCTGGCCGATGCGGCCGGTGCCGATGAGACCGAAGCGGAGAGGGGCGTGGGGCACGGCGGATTCCTTGTCTGTGTCGGAGAAGAGGCGGCAGCGTGGGTCAGACCCAGCGCGTGAGCGCAGCGCGGTTCACCCGCTGGTCGTCGCCGCGCGCGGCACGGAAGGTGTCGATCGCGACATCGGGGGCGTTCAGCACGTCCTGTTCGACGACCACCCAGCCGTCGAAGCCGCGTTCGTCCATGGCATCCATCACGCGCGCGAGATCGAGGTCCCCGCGGCCGAACGCGGTGAACGCCCCCGACGACCAGACCTCGGCCATGCCGCCGCCGGCCGCCAGCACCCGCCGCAGCTCGGCGCGGTCGACGTCCTTCAGATGCAGGTGGTTGATGCGATCGCCCCAGCGCGAGACGGCCTCCGCCGGGTCGCCGTCGGCGATGAGCAGATGACCGGTGTCAAGGGTGAGGTCGACGTCGACGTTCGCGAGGAACCGGTCGATCTCATCGGGCGACTCCACGAAGGTGCCGGCGTGGTGATGGAAGGTCGGCTCGAAGCCGGCGGCGCGCACGAGCGCCGCCGCGCGCTCGGTGTTCGCGAAGAGGCGATCCCATGCCTCGGGAGCGAGCGGGTCCGCGGCCGCTCCGCGGCCGGGGTGGGCGCGGCGCGCCACGGAGCCGTCGTCAGCGAGCGTCGGCAGCGGCAGCCTCCCGGGGCCCGCCTGCGCCGCGTCGGAGAAGACGCGAAGCGCGTCGGTCAGAACGGGGAGGGATGCCTCGAAGGCCTCGTCATCCGAGAACGGCAGCTGCACCCATCCGCCCGCCAGCTCCAGCTCGAAGCGGGCGAGCCGCGCGCGAAGCTCCGCGCCGCGGCCGAGGTACCCCACGGGGCCCAGGTCGACGCCGCGGTACCCGGCATCGGCCAGCACCTCGAGCAGGTCGTCGGCGGACACGGTGGCCGCGCCGTCCGGCGTCATCTCGAAGACGCCGAAGCTCACCGGGGCGCCGGCGACCTCCGCCTTCATCGGGTCTCCTCGAACGTGCGCATGGGTTCTCCTCGGTCAGAGATCGGTGTGGACCAGGCGGGCGGCCGCGTCGACGGCGGCGGCCACATCGCCGTCCGGCGGGTAGAGCAGGGCCCGGCCGGCGGTGAGCCCGCGGACGCCGGGAAGCGCGAGAGCATCCTCCCATGATGAGAAGGTCTCGTCCGGATCGCTGCCCGAGTCGCCCCCGAGCAGCAGCGTCGGCAGGGTGGTCGCCTCCATCACCCGTTCCATGTCGGGCACGACGGGCAGCTTCATCCATGTGTAGGCGCTGCTGACCCCGAGGCCGGCGGCGATCGCGAGGGACAGCACGACGGCGTCCGCGGTGAGGTCGTTGCCGATGCGACCGTCGACCCAGCGGCTCATGAAGGGCTCGAGCATGATCGGCATCCGGGCCTCCGCCGCGGCGCTCACCGCGTGGGCGGCGGACTCGAGCGTCGACGCGGTGGCCGGGTCGGCGAGGTTCACGCGCAGCAGCACCTTGGCGAAGTCGACGCCCGAGCGCACCATCGCGGGCACGTCGTACCCCGTGAAGCGGTCGTCCATCTCGAAGGCCGACCCGCGCAGCCCGCCGCGGTTCATCGAGCCGACCACGACCTTGTCGTCGAGCAGGCCCAGGACGGCGAGATCGTCGATGATGTCGGGCGTGCCCAGCACACCGTCCACACCCGGGTGGCTGAGGGCCACAGCGAGCCGCTGGAGCAGCAGATACCGGCTCGCCATCGCGTGGTCGCGGTCGCCCACCGACAGCGCCCCGCGTGCGGGGTGGTCGGCCGCGACGATGAAGAGACGCCCGTCCCCGCGCACGATGTCGCGGCGGCGGCGCGTCGCGAGCGCCTCCTGGACGGCGTGCGGCCGTTCGGCGCGCAGGGCGCGGAGGGTGTCGAATTCGAGCGCGTCCACGGTCACCGCACCCATCGGACGGCTCGCTCGGCGCGGAGGCTGAACACGAGGCGTGCGGGTGATCGTCCGGTGAGATACAGGCGCGAGCCGTCAGCGGCGTCGGTCGCGCCGAGGAACGCGTAGTCCTCGCCCGGGTGGTACGTGCCTGGGCCGGCCGAGCGGTACGCGTCCCCCGCCTCGACGGCGATCGCGTCCTCGCCGACCCGGTAGACGCAGGCGCCGTGCGTGAGCAGGTGGCTCCCGTTCTCCTGCGGCGTCGCGCCCTCGCCCTCGAACCGCCCGCCCTCACGGAAGGCGAGCTCGAGCGCCCAGGGACTGTCGGGTCCGTCGACGGAGAGGGTGAGGATCGCGCCGTCATCCGTCGGCTGCACGTCGACCGAGGTCCGCAGCGCCACCTCGTCACGGCCGCGCTGCGCGAACGCCATCGAGCCGTAGAACCTGCCGTCGTCGGTCAGCTCGTACTCGCCGGACGGCGAGCGGAGGTCGGCGGGCATGGGCTGGTAGTAGTGCGCCGCGACGGTCTCCGTCAGCCGGTGGCTCGGTCCGCCGTCGTCGCGATCGGTCGCGAGACCGTCGGCGCGGAACGGACCGAGTCCGAAGAAGTCGCGCGAGAGGCGCACGGAGTCCAGGACCGCTTCGCCGGCGAACAGGCGGAGGAACGTGGGGTTCGTCGACAGGCCCGAGCGGACGCGCCGGAAGCGCGGGTAGTCCGACCCGCCGAACACCACGAGGCGGCGCTGCGCGTTGTCGTCGATCACGAGGCGGGACTGCGCCCAAGTGCCCTGCGCGGATGGCGCGGTCGCCTCGGGCAGCTCGTCGCCGAGGGCGGGCTCGAGCAGGAGCTCGGCCAGCGTGGACGGCGCGTGGACGACGCCGTCGCGCAGGGCGCGCTCCGCGGCCCACGCGAAGTCACCGCGTCCCAGCTGGACGGCGTACCGCCGGTAGGCGACCAGGTAAGGTCCGAGCGGGAACCGGGTGAGCTGGTCCTGACGGCGCGAGTGCACGGTCTCGACCGTGCCGTCCGGGTGGATGAGCCCGAGCGTGCTCTCGAGGTTGCGCACGACGGCGGCGTGCGCATCCTCCCGCCCGAACACCTCGGCGATGGCCGTGAGCGACGGGTTGGACACCCACGCGGCATAGTTCGCGCTCCGCTCGGAGTAGACCCCGTCGGCCGTGATGTCGACGCCCTCGGCGAGCCATTCCTCCGCACGGCGGCGCAGCGCCTCCGAGGGACGGCGGCGGTGCAGCCGCGCCAGTGCCGCCGAGATCTCCCACCGGTGGTTGGGCGTGTGGACGCCGCCGGCGATGAGCGCCGGTTCCACGGCGTCGGCGACCGCGTCCAGCTCGGCGGCGAGCGCGGCCAGGCGGTCGTCTCCCGCTGCGGCGTCGACGGTGCCGATCACCTGCAGGGTGTCGCAGAGGTCGTTGACCGTGAAGGACGAGTCCGGAGGAGAGTCGACGTTGTCGCCGCCGATGAACAGGCCGCCGGGCCCCTGGAGCGCCCGCAGGGCGCGGACGTTCGCCTCCGCGCCGGCGAGCAGCGCCGGGTCGCCCCGATCGTCCGACTCGGGCCACAGATAGGCGCAGACCAGGAGCTTGGCGCGCTCCATCAGCCGGCGGTGCCTGTCCGCGGGGCTCGCGCCCTCGGCGAGCGCCCGCCGCACGTCTTCGGCGACGGCGTTCCGGAGCGCGCCGAGGAACGGGGATCTGTCGGGCATCTCAGTCCTTCAGACCGGAGTTCACATCGGCGTTCATGATCTGCCGCTGGAAGATGGCGAAGAGGACCACCATCGGGACCAGCGAGATCACCGAGGCCGACAGGAGCACCGACCAGTCGATGTTGTCGGCGCCGACGATGGATCGCAGCGCGACCTGGAGCGTGTAGCGGTCCGGGTCCCTCAGCACGATCAGCGGCCAGATGTAGTCGTTCCACCGCCACTGGAACGAGAAGATCGCGAGCACCACGGCGATCGGCTTCGCGAGGGGGAGCATGATGCGCCAGAACGCGCCGAACTCCGACACACCGTCGATGCGGGCGGCCTCGAGCAGCTCGTCGGGGATCGTCTTGAAGTACTGACGGAACATGAAGATGCCCGTCGCGGTGATGATCGACGGCACGATGATGCCGGCGAGCGTGTTGTACAGGCCCAGGTCGCGCACCACGGCGAACGAGCTCGGCATGATGACCTCGGTCGGCAGCATGGTGGTCGCGAGGACGCAGATGAAGAAGAACTTCAGCCACCAGGCCTTGTACTTCGCGAACGCGTAGCCGGTCATGGCGCTCACCAGCACGGTCAGCACCGTGGTGACGACCGCCACGATCGAGGTGTTGAGGAAGTACTGGGCGAAGTTGAACCGGTTCCACGCGGTGGTGTAGCCGCTGATCGTCCAGTCTTCGGGGAACAGCCGGAGCGGGAGGCTGAAGAGCTCCGAGCCGGGCTTGAACGAGCTGAGGATGAACCAGGCGACGGGGATGATGAAGCCCAGCGCGAGCAGCCACAGCAGCAGCGTGCTCGGCAGCGAGCGGAGCCCGCGGCGGCGCGGTCGCGCCTCTTGTCGGAGAGTCATGCGAGGTCGTTCCTCTTGTCGAAGCGCATCTGGATGACCGCGATGACGATGAGGATCACCATGAGGACCATCGATGCGGCACTGGCGTAGCCCACATCGGCACGCTCGAAGCCGGTGCGGTAGATGTACTGGACCATGAACATGTTCGAGGTGCCCGGTCCACCGCCGTTGAGCGCCTGGACCATCGCGAACTCCTTCATCGACCCGATGGTCGTCAGGAGGATCACCATGAACGAGGTCGGGCGCAGCAGCGGCAGGGTGATGCGGTAGAAGCGCTGCCAGCTGTTGGCGCCGTCCAGCTGCGCGGCCTCCAGGTACGACTGCGGGACGTTGCGGATCGCGGCGATGAACAGCAGCATGTTGAACGCCGTGCCGCCCCACGTGCTCACGATGAGGATGAGCACGAGCGCGAGCGTCGGGTCGGTCTCCCATCGCAGGCCCTGGCCGCCGAGCGTCTCGATCAGATAGTTCACGAGACCGAAGTTCTCGCCGAAGAGCCACTTCCAGATGACACCGGCGACGATCGGCGAGATGAGCCACGGCAGGAAGAAGATGATGCGGGCCGTGGACTTGCCCTTGGCCATGCTGTTGGTCAGGAGGACCGCGATTCCGAGCGCCGCGACGTAGTGCAGCGGGACCGACAGCAGGGTGTACAGGAAGGTGCGGCCGAGCACGCTGTAGAACACCGGGTCCTGGGCGAGGTCGACGTAGTTCTCGACGCCGATGAACTCGGGGGTTCCGACACCGGTGTAGTCGGTGAGCGAGTACCAGAGCCCGAGCGCTCCCGGCCACAGGAAGAACAGGGCGAACAGCACCACCGAGACGGCGATGAAGGTGAGCGGCGCCAGGACGAATGTCGTCGAGCTGCGCCGCCGCGGGGGGGGGGGGCCGGGCCCCCGCCCCCCCCCCCCCCGAAGGGCACAACGGTGGTGTGGGGCGGCCCCCCCCCGCCACGGTGG
>NZ_JBHTZE010000010.1:0-44313 GCF_042790415.1 Microbacterium sp. NPDC056736 | reverse complement strand
CCCGGCCTAACCCCCCCCCGGAGCGGGTTTTTAGGGTGCGGGGCCCCTGTATTTTGGTCGTCGTGCGGCCCGGCGGGGGGGGGGGGCGCCCCGGCGCCCCCCCCCCCACGGTGATGAGCGCAGAGGTTTCGGCGCTGCGCCCATCGACGGTCTTGGTGGTGGACACGGTCACTCCAGAGCGCCCAGCTGGTCGGTGAACAGGGCGTTGATGTTCTCGATCGTGGTGTCGACGTCCTGCTCGCCGTTGAGGTACTTGACGGTCTCGTCGCGCACCGGGTCGCCGTCGGTCGTCACGCCCTGCGCGCCGTACTGCAGCTCCATCGCCTTGATCTCGCCCACGATGTCGGGAGAGGCCGCGATGTCCTGGTTGTAGATGTCGAAGGCGTCCGCGTGCGCCGCGTACTCGATGTCCAGGCCGCCGATGGCGGGGATGAACGACGACGTCTCCGACAGCTCGGTGTAGTTCTCGGGCTCGTACAGCCACTCGATGAAGTCGTGCGCGGCCTCCTGCTGAGGGCCCTCGAAGACGACGATCGATGCGGCGTTGCCGAAGTTGGTCGCGCGCTCCTCCTCCTGCGGCATGTAGACCGACGCCCACTCGAAGTCGGCGATGTTCACGGCGAAGTCCGCGATCTGCCACGAGCCGGAGAGGTACGACACGACGTCGCCGCTCTTGAACAGCGCGTTCGGGTCGGCATCCGACAGCCACACCGAGCGCGGCATGAAGGAGTCGTCGTTCAGCGAGCCGAAGAACTCCAGCGCGTCCTTCGTGTTGTCGTTCGTGCTGAAGACACCCTCGTCATCGGCCTGGAAGTAGTCCGAGCCGAATTCGTAGAAGAGGGCCTTGAGGCGGTGCGAGGACTTGTCCATCACCATGCCGTACGTGGTGCCGGTCGCGGCCTGGACCTCCTTGACCGCAGCGACGTACTCGTCCCACGTCCAGATGTCGTCCTCGCTGGTGGGGTAGGCGACGCCGGCCTCGTCGAACAGCGTCTTGTTGATGAACATGCCGACCGCGGTGATGTCGGAGGGGAGCGAGATGACGTTGCCGTCGTCGTCCTTGTCGGAGAGGTCCGTGCGGATCTCGCTGCCTTCGGTGATGTCCGACAGATCGGTCGTCGCGTTGCGCCAGACCGGGTCGACGGCGCCGACGCGAGCGATCGCCGGGAGGTCGTTGGCCTGCGCGGCGTTGCGGAGCTTGGTGGCGAGGTCGTCGTTCGCGATGTCGACGATCTCGACCTCGACGCCGGTCTCCTCCTCGTACTTCTCGGCCATGTGGGCGTAGCCGCCGCCCTGGTTGGCGTCGCCCGAGAGGAAGAACTGGATCGGCTCGTCGGTCTGGGCGGCTTCGCCGTTCGAGCCGCAGCCGGTGAGCGCGACAGCGGTGACCGCGGCGGCGGCGAGGGCGAGAGTCACCCGCAGGCGGGGCTTTGCTGAATGCTTCATTGGATTTCCCTTTCGCCCTGGATGTCCAGGGGCCAACGTCCTTGTCGATGCGGCGCGGGATTTCGCGCCTCTGGTGCGGAGCCGGAGCCGGAGCCCGGTGCGGATCGCTGATACGATGTTAGGACATTAGAGCAAAGTTCGTCTACCGGCAAGCGCCTTCCCTCAATTTCCCAGCGAATGGGTAAGCGCCTTCCGTGTAGGGTCGGTGCTTTGACGCTCTTCACTCACCGACGAGGAACCCATGGAGATCGCCACCACCAGCCCCGGCTCCGGCACCACCGCCCCGCGCGCTCGTCTGTGCTCCGATGCGCCCAGCCGGTCGCTCGACGGGCGCTGGAGATTCCGCGTCTCGCCCTCCCTCCGGGCCGCGCCCGAGGACTGGCGCGTCGCAGACGCCGACGGCTGGGGAGTCGTCGAGGTCCCCGGCCACTGGAACCTGCAGGGCTACGGGTCGCCGGCCTACTCCAACGTGCAGATGCCCTTCCCGGTGGACCCGCCGCACCCGCCCGACGTCAATCCGATCGGCGACTACCGGCTCGACTTCGCGGCGTCGGACGAGGTCATCGCGCATCGCCGCCGCATCCTCCGGTTCGACGGCATCGAGTCGGCCGCCGAGGTGTGGTTGAACGACGTGCTCCTCGGGACGACCCGTGGAAGCAGGCTCACGCACGAGTTCGACGTGTCGGACGTCCTCGTCCCCGGGACGAACCGGCTCGCGGTCCGCGTCGCGCAGTTCAGCGACGCCACCTACCTCGAGAACCAGGACATGTGGTGGCTGCCGGGGATCTTCCGGAGCGTGACGATCCTCGCCCGGCCCGACGGCGGGGTCGACGACGTGTTCGTGCGTGCGGACTACGACGCCGACACCGGAGCGGGCACCCTCGACGTCTCGGTCCGCGTCGACGGCGAGGCCGCGGCGCGCATCGTGATCCCCGAGCTCGGCATCGACGCGCCCGCAGCGGACACACTGCGGATCGCCGGGGTCGAGCCGTGGACCGCCGAGCAGCCGCGGCTCTACGACGCCGAGGTCCGCACCCACGCGGAGGTCGTCGCCCTTCGCATCGGGTTCCGACGGGTGGAGGTGCGGGACACGCAGCTCCTCGTGAACGGTGCGCCGATCATGCTGCGCGGCGTGAACCGCCACGAGCACCGCCCGCGGCACGGTCGCGTCTACGACGCCGACGTGGCCCGTGACGAGCTGCTCCTGATGAAGCGCCACAACATCAACGCGGTCCGTACCTCCCACTACCCCCCGCATCCGGACGTCCTCGACCTCTTCGACGAGCTCGGGTTCTGGGTGATCGACGAGTGCGACCTCGAGACCCACGGCTTCGAGCACGTCGACTGGCGCCGCAACCCGAGCGCCGACCCCGCGTGGCGCGACGCGTTCCTGGACCGCATCCGCCGGACGGTGCATCGCGACAAGAACCATCCGAGCGTCATCATGTGGTCGCTGGGCAACGAGTCGCACGTCGGTGCGAATCTCGAGGAGATGGCGCGATGGGCGAAGACCGCCGATCCCACCCGGCTCATCCACTATGAGGGCGATCGCGCGAGCCGCTACGTCGACGTCTACTCGCGCATGTACGCCACGCACGACGAGGTGCGCGCGATCGGCGAGGAGGCGCTGGTGCCGGCACCCTTCGACGCCACGCCGGCCGAGGTGCGCCGCCGCACCCTGCCGTTCCTCCAGTGCGAGTTCGCGCACGCGATGGGGACCGGCCCCGGCGGCCTCCAGGAGTACTGGGACCTCTTCGAGACCTTCCCGCGCCACGCGGGCGGCTTCGTGTGGGAGTGGCTCGAGCACGGCATCGCGGTCGACGGCCCGGACGGCACGAGCCGGACCCTCTACGGCGGCGACTTCGGAGAGGACGTGCACGACGGCAACTTCGTCATCGACGGACTCGTCGACGCGGACCGCAATCCCCGGCCCGGGCTGCTGCACTATGCGGCCGTCATCGCCCCCATCGTCGTGGGGATCGACGGCGCGCGCACGCGCGTGCGCCTCGAGAACCGGTACGACTTCCGCGACCTCGCCGACGTCGCGCTGCGCTGGACGCGCACCGTCGACGGCGAGGTCGTGGCCTCCGGAACCCTTCCCACACCCCCTTGCGGACCGCGTTCCGCCGCGATGGTGGACCTGCCCGACGAGTGCCGGACGGATGCCGCGGCCCGCGTGGCCGACGCGCTCACGGTAGAGGCGGTCTCGGCCGCACCATCGGCCTGGGCGGAGGCCGGCCACGTGATCGCGAGCGGCCAGGACGTCCGCGACGGACGACCCGTCGCACCCGCCCCCGCCGCGGTCGCCGCGACCGCCGACGTCGTCGGCGCCGCGCGGTTCGACCGCACGGGCGGAGGCCTGCAGAGCCTGGGCGGTCTGGCGATCGCGGGACCGACGGTGGGCGTCTGGCGTGCTCCGACGGACAACGACCGAGACATCGGCGACGACGAGCTCGACCTGCCCTCCTACGCCGAGCGCTGGCGCGCGGCCGGCATGGACCGCACCGTGACCCGGCTGGTGGACGCCCTGACCGAGGGCGACGCCGTCACGGTGCGCACCCGCACCGGGACGCCCATCCTCGACAGCGCCGTCGACGCCCGACTGCGGTGGACCGCCCTCGAGGGCGGCGCCGTGCGGCTCGACGCCGAGCTCGAGCCCCACGGCACCTGGATCACGGAGTGGGCGAGGATCGGGCTGGACTTCGTCCTCGCCTCGGCGCCCGTCGGGGTGGACCTGGCGGGATACGGCCCGATGCCCAGCTACCCCGACCTGCGCGCGGCCGCGCGGTTCGGCTGGTGGCACCTCGACGCCGACGAGCTCACCGTGGACCACGTCCGTCCGCAGGAGAGCGGCTCGAGGATCGGCGTGCGCGAGGCCGCGATCGCGACCGAGGCCGGTACCCTGCACGTATCCTCGCTCGACGCCCCCTTCGCGCTCACCGTGTCGCGTCACAGCCGGCGATCCCTCGCCGGCGCCGCCCACAACTGGGAGCTGACTCCGGACGGGCAGACGCACGTGACGATCGACCTCGCCCAGTCGGGTGTCGGCACCGCCACCTGCGGGCCGGGGGTGCTCCCCCGGTACCGCCTCCCCGCGAGGCCGGCCGCCATCTCGCTGATCCTCCGGCACGAGCCGGCATCCCACTGAACCGTCGCCGGCGACGCACGTCCGCATCGCCGGCGCTTCGACCTCCAAGGAGCACCCCGTGACCGACGCGCAGGACGCGACCGCCCGCCTCGACCCGCACCACGAGATCGCCGACATCGACCGGCGGCTGTTCGGCGGATTCGTCGAGCACCTCGGGCGCCACATCTACGACGGCATCTTCGAGCCGGGGCATCCATCCGCCGACGAGGAGGGCTTCCGCACCGACGTCGTCGAGCTGGTGAAGGAGCTCGGCGTCTCGACCATCCGCTACCCCGGCGGCAACTTCGTCTCGGCGTACCGCTGGGAGGACGGCATCGGGCCGAAGGCCGAGCGCCCGCGACGGCTCGACCTCGCATGGCACTCGACGGAGACGAACGAGGTCGGCCTCCACGAGTTCCAGGCGTGGCTCGACCGCGTCGGGAGCGACCTCATGCTCGCGGTCAACCTCGGCACGCGCGGCACGCAGGAGGCGCTCGACCTGCTCGAGTACGCCAACGCCGACACGCAGACAACGTGGACCGACCGGCGCGCGGCGAACGGCCGCGAGACGCCCTTCGGCGTGAGCATGTGGTGCCTGGGCAACGAGATGGACGGCCCGTGGCAGGTCGGCCACAAGAACGCCGACGACTACGGCAAGCTCGCCTCGCAGACCGCGAAGGCGATGCGCATGCTCGACCCCGACATCGAGCTCGTCGTGTGCGGCTCGTCGGGCCGGGGCATGCCGACGTTCGGGTCGTGGGAGCGCACCGTCCTCGAGCACACCTTCGACGACGTCGAGTACATCTCGTGCCACTCGTACTACCAGGAGCAGGACGGAAACGCGCAGGAGTTCCTGGCCTCCGGCGTCGACATGGCGCGCTTCATCGAGGCCGTCGCCGCCATCGCCGACTCCGTGGCCGCGGAGAAGAAGAGCGACAAGCGCATCATGATCTCGTTCGACGAGTGGAACGTCTGGTACCTGCACAAGGAGGACGGCACCGAGTCGGGCCACGAGTTCAAGGGCGGGGCGTGGCCCGTGGCTCCGCGTCTGCTCGAGGACCAGTACCACGCGCTCGACGCCGTCGTCTTCGGCGACCTGCTGATCACGCTGCTGCAGCACGCCGACCGGGTGCGCTCGGCTTCGCTCGCGCAGCTGGTCAACGTGATCGCGCCGATCATGACCGAGCCCGGCGGACCCGCTTGGCGGCAGACCACGTTCTTCCCGTTCTCGATCACCTCGCGCCTGGCACGCGGCAACGCGGTGCGTGTGCCGGTCGCGTCGAGCACCTTCGCCAGCGAGAGGTTCGGCGACGTCCCGGCGCTGAACGCGGTGGCGACCATCGACGACGAGGGCGTGTCGCTGTTCGCGGTGAACCGTTCGACGACGGATGCCGCGACCCTCCGCGTCGACCTCGCCGCCCTGGTGCGCGAGCTCGGCCGCGAGGTCTCGGTCGTGGAGTCGCACCTCCTGCACGAGGACGACCTGTACGCCGCCAACACGCTGGAGGCGCCCGAGCGGGTGGGCGTACGCGAGGCGGAGGCATCCGTCGACGGCGAGCAGCTGTCGGTGACGCTCCCCGCCGTCTCGTGGACGGCGATCCGGCTCGCATGACGCTGCGGAAGACGCCCACCCCGCCGATGGGGTGGAACAGCTGGGACAGCTACGGCACCACCGTCACCGAGGAGGAGGTGCTCGCCAACGCCGCCTTCATGGCCGAGCACCTCCTCCCCCACGGATGGGACACAGTGGTGGTCGACATCGACTGGGCCGATCCGACCGCGCGGTCGCACGGGTACAACGACGCCGCGCCGCTGGTGATCGACGAGTTCGGCCGCGTGCAGCCCGACCCGGTGCGGTTCCCGTCGTCGGCCGGAGGCCGCGGGTTCGCCCCGCTGGCCGCCCGCGTGCACGAACTCGGCCTGAAGTTCGGCATCCACATCATGCGCGGCATCCCGCGCCTGGCCGTCGAGCGCGACCTGCCCGTGCAGGGCGCCGAGGCCACGGCGGCGGCCATCGCCGACTCTGCCAACGTCTGCGAGTGGAACCCGCACTACCTCGGCCTGGACCACTCGAAGCCCGGCGCCGCGGCGTACTACCGCTCGATCGCGGACCAGTACGCGCTGTGGGGCGTCGACTTCATCAAAGCCGACGATCTTCTGTGGTCCTACCAGGCCGCCGAGATCGAAGCCCTCTCGACGGCGATCGAGACCGCGCCGCGCGCCATCGCGCTGTCGCTCTCGCCCGGACGGGACCTTTCGGCGGCCCACCTCGAGCACCTGCGGCAGCACGCCACGATGTGGCGGATCTGCGACGACCTGTGGGACCGGTGGGACGACGTCGAGGCGAACTTCGCGCGGCTGGCACGCTGGGCGCCGCTGGCAGGACCGGAGGGCTGGCCCGACGCCGACATGCTGCCCCTCGGCCGCATCGGTATCCGCGCCGAGCGCGGCGAACCCCGCGAGGGCGCGCTCACCCTGGCCGAGCGCAGGTCGCTGGTCACCCTGTGGGTCATGGCGCGATCCCCGCTCATGATCGGCGGAGACCTCCCCACCAGTGCCCCCGAGACCATCGCCCTCTTCACGAACGACGACGTGCTCGAGGTGCTGCGCGAGTCCACCGGCAACCGCGAGCTGCTGCGCGAGCGAGACCTCGTGGTGTGGGCGGCCGAGCGCGGCGAGACACGCTGGGTCGCCGTCTTCAACACCGCCGACCAACCCCGCGAGGTGCCGTTCGACACGCGGTCGCTCGGCCTCGGCCCCGCCCCCGCAGGCGTCGTGGACGTGTGGGACGCGGCATCCGTCGCCGTGGAGGCCGTCCACGAGCAGTCGGATGCGGCGCGCGGTGTGGCTCCGGGCAGCTCCGTCGTCCGGCTGACGCTCGAGCCGCACGGGTGCGTGCTGCTGCGGGCCTGACCTCGCCACGCGGCGCCGGCCCGGCGCGGCACAGCGTCGGACTTCTTGGGCGACACGCCGGGAGGCGGCATCCGCTCTCGGGCGTGTCGCTCGAAACCTCCGATTCTGTGCGCTCCGGATAGCGCTTGCGAACCGACAAATCCCGTGTCACACTATTGGAAAGCGTTTACCCGCGTCACTGCCCGGTGAGCGGGTACCCACAGCCTTCAGAGAAGAAAGCAGGACCCCATGACCGACACGACACTCGCTCCGGCTTCGGCGGAGACCTCGGCACGTCCGCAGGTGCGCGAGATCGGCATCATCATGAACGGCGTCTCGGGCCGCATGGGCTACCGCCAGCACCTGGTGCGCTCGATCCTCGCGATCCGCGACCAAGGCGGCATCGAGCTCGCCGACGGCACCAAGGTCACCGTCAAGCCGCTGCTCGTCGGCCGCAGCGAGGCGAAGCTCGCCGACCTCGCCGCCAAGCACGGCATCGAGGACTACACGACCGACCTCGACGCCGCCCTGGCCGACCCGCGCTGGGAGATCTACGCCGACTTCCTGGTGACCAAGGCCCGCGCCTCGGCCCTGCGCAAGGCGATCGCCGCCGGCAAGACGATCTACACCGAGAAGCCGACGGCCGAGACGGTCGAAGAGGCGCTCGAGCTCGCGAAGCTCGCGAAGGAGGCCGGCGTCAAGACCGGCGTCGTCCACGACAAGCTCTACCTCCCCGGCCTGCAGAAGCTCAAGCGCCTCATCGACTCCGGCTTCTTCGGCCGCATCCTGTCGGTGCGCGGCGAGTTCGGCTACTGGGTGTTCGAGGGCGACTGGCAGCCCGCCCAGCGTCCCTCGTGGAACTACCGCGCCGAGGACGGCGGCGGCATCATCGTCGACATGTTCCCGCACTGGAACTACGTGATGGAGAACCTCTTCGGCGAGGTCAAGACGGTCTACGCACAGGCCGCCGTGCACATCAAGGACCGCTGGGACGAGAAGGGCGAGCACTACACCGCGACCGCCGAGGACGCCGCCTACGGCGTCTTCGAGCTCGAGGGCGACATCGTCGCGCAGATCAACTCGTCGTGGACCGTCCGCGTGAACCGCGACGAGCTCGTCGAGTTCCACGTCGACGGCACGCACGGCTCGGCCGTCGTGGGCCTCTTCGGCGCGAAGATCCAGCACCGCAACGCCACCCCCAAGCCGGTCTGGAACCCCGACCTCGCCGACGACCACGACTACGACGCCGACTGGGCCGAGGTGCCCACGAACGACGTGTTCCAGAACGGCTTCCGTCAGCAGTGGGAGGAGTTCCTCGAGTCGTACGTGCTGGGCACCGACTACGAGTTCGACCTGCTCTCCGGCGCGCGCGGCGTGCTGCTGGCCGAGGCCGGCCTGCAGTCCAGCCGCGAGGGCCGCAAGGTCGAGCTGCCCGCGCTGTCGCTGGACTGATCGGGAGAACGGATGCCGAAGCTCACACTTCTCTCGGCCGACGGCGCGACGTCGGCGGTCTCGCTGAACGAGTCCCCGGGCTACACGAAGCCCGGGGGCCCGCTCCGCAGCCGCGTGGCGTACGCCGCCGCGCACGTCGTGCCCCACACCTGGGCCGACAACACCCCGGGCCGTCCCGCCGAGGTCGACTGGGACGCCACGCTGGACTTCCGCCGATCGGTGTACTCCTGGGGTCTCGGCGTCGCCGACGCCATGGACACCGCACAGCGGAACATGGGTCTGGACGCCGCCGCGACGCGCGACCTCATCGCCCGCTCGGCGCAGGTCGCCCGCGAGGAGGGCGGCTCGGTCGTCGTCGGCGTCAACACCGACCATGTCGACGAGGAGCGCATCTCGATCGACCAGGTCATCGACGCCTACAAGGAGCAGCTGCACTTCACCGAGGAGCAGGGTGCCGGCCCGGTGCTGATGGCGTCCCGCCACCTCGCGCGGGTGGCGCAGTCGGCCGACGACTACCGGCGCGTCTACCGCGAGGTGCTGCAGTCCGCGACCACCCCGGTCGTGCTGCACTGGCTCGGCACCGCCTTCGACCCGGTGCTGGAGGGCTACTTCGGGTCGCCCGACTGGCGCGACGCGTCGGCGGTGCTGCTGGAGATCATCGAGGAGAACGCCGACAAGGTCGCGGGCGTCAAGATGAGCCTGCTCGACGCGGCCTCCGAGGTGTCGGTGCGCGAGCGCCTGCCCCAGGGCGTGCGCATGTTCACCGGCGACGACTTCAACTACGTCGGCCTCATCGGCGGGCAGGACGTGCCCGACGCGACGCAGCCGGCCCGCAACCCCGACAGCACCCGTCAGCACTCGGACGCGCTGCTCGGCGCCTTCGCCGCGATCACGCCGGTCGCGTCGGCGGCCATCCAGGCGCTCGACGCGGGCGATCCGGCACGCTACCTCGAGATCCTCGGCCCCACCGAGGAGCTCAGCCGCCAGGTGTTCGCCGCGCCCACGTTCTACTACAAGACCGGCGTCGCGTTCCTTTCGTGGCTCAACGGCCACCAGCCGGCGTTCCAGATGGTCGGCGGCCTGCACTCCGCGCGCAGCCTCCCCCACCTGTCGCGCATCGTCGAGCTCGCGAACGCGTCGCTCGCCCTGGAGAAGCCCGAGCTCGCCGCCATCCGCTGGCACGGCATGCTGCGTCACAACGGCATCGACGTCCCGGGGGTGATCGCGTGACCGTGGACCCGCGTCTGTCGATCAACCAGGCCACCATCAAGCACGCCGACCTGGCGACCGCGCTGCGCGTGACCGCCGAAGCGGGCGTGCAGGCGATCGGCCTGTGGCGCGAGCCCGTGCAGCAGGTGGGCCTGGCCACGGCCGCCTCGATGCTGACCGACTCGGGCCTGCGCTTCACGACGCACTGCCGCGCCGGCTTCTTCACGATGCCCGAGGGGCCCGCCCGCCGGGCGTCGATCGACGACAACCGCGTCGCCATCGAAGAGGCGGCGACGCTCGCGGCGGCCGGGGCCGAGGGGTCGACCGCCATCCTCGTGCTCGTCGCGGGCGGTCTGCCCGAGGGGTCGCGCGACCTGATCGGCGCGCGCGAGCGCGTGCGCGACGCGATCGGCGAGCTGGTTCCGGATGCCGCGGCCGCCGGTGTGACGCTCGCGATCGAGCCGCTGCATCCGATGTACGCCTCCGACCGCTGCGTCGTCTCGACGCTCGGCCAGGCGCTCGACATCGCGGCGGACTTCGACCCCGCCGTCGTGGGAGCGACCGTCGACACGTTCCACATCTGGTGGGACCCGGACGTGCTCCCGTCGATCGAGCGCGCGGGCCGCGAGGGCCGCATCGCCACGTACCAGGTCTGCGACTGGAAGACGCCGCTCCCCGCGGACGTGCTCCTCGGCCGCCATTACCCGGGCGACGGCGTCATCGACTTCGCATCGCTCACGCGCGCGGTCGAGGCCACCGGCTACGACCGCGACATCGAGGTCGAGATCTTCAACGAGGACATCTGGGCCACCGACCCGCTCGTCGCCGTGCAGCGCACGGCCGCCGGGTTCGCGGCATCCGTCACTCCTCACCTGCGCGCTCGCGTCGCGCACTGACGCGCCGCATGGGCACCGGAGCGCTGGCGGGGTACGCCGATTGGCCGGCCTACCTCGCGGGCGCTTCCGTGCTCTCGCCGGCCGATCCGCGCCGTCGGGCGCTGGCCGAGGTGCTCGGAGTGCGGGTCGCGCCCGCCCGCGACGTCCGTGTCGAGCGGACCTGGACCGCCGCGGGTGTGCAGGGACGCGAGCTCACGTGGTGGCTCGGGTTCGGCCCGCGCACGCGTGCGTTCCTGCTGACTCCCGTCGGGGCGCATGGGCCGCTCCCCGGGGTGCTGACTCTTCACGCGCACGGCGGGGTCCGCTCCACCGGAGCCGAGCAGCTCGTCGACACGGGGCACGCTCCGAGCCCGTCGGCCGCGCGCATGCGTGCGCGCTGCTACGCCGGCCGCACCCTCGCGAACGATCTCGCTCGTGACGGCTTCGCGGTGCTCGCGCCCGACGCCTTCTCGTGGGCGAGCCGGGCGTTCGACCTGTCGTCGCCTCCCGCCGTGCTCGCGCGTCTCGGTGAGGCACTGGACGCGCTGCACCGCGAGCGGGGCGAGACCCTCTCCCCCGACGAGCGCTTCGACGAGCTGTCGTCGCTGCACGAGTACGGCCTGGCCAAGGCCGCGGGTGCGCTCGGCACGAGCTTCGCGGGAGCCGTCGCCACCGACGACCTGGCTGCGGCCGGGGTGCTCGCCGGGCTCCCCGAGGTCGACGCGTCGCGGCTGGGCGTCGTCGGGTTCTCAGGAGGCGGCGGGCGTGCGCTGTTCACCGCCGCGCTGGACGACAGGTTCGCGGTGACGGCGATCGCCGGCATGATGGCGACGTCGGCGTCGCTCGTGCCCGATTATCTGGAGACCCACTCGTGGCTGCTGCACAGTCCGGGACTGGCCGCACGCTTCGACCTGCCCGACATCGCCGCGCTCGGGCAGCGTGTGCTCGTGCAGTACGGCGCACGTGACGAGCTGTTCCCCCGTGAGGGGATGACGGATGCCGACACCCGCCTGCGCGCTCTGCTCGGGTCGCGCTACACCGGCGCGTGGCATGACGCACCGCACGAGTTCACGGCCGCGATGCAGGACGAGGCGCGGGGGTTCCTGCGGTCCGCTCTCGCGGTCTGACGCCTGCCCGGCGACGGCCCGCACCGTGACCCGCTCACCGGGCACACCGTGATCGGCGGGTCGCGTCTTCGGTGATCGCGGGCGGCCGCGTGGCTGTGCGACAGCTCCGGTCAGCGATCCGACGCCGCGGCGAGCGCGCCGAGCTCGGTCAGACGCGGGGTGACCGAGCCCGCCGCCTCGATGCGCACCGGCAGATCCGACGCGCCGGTCGCGTCGCCGAGCGGCACCTCGCGCGTCCCGTCGCTCGACGACGCCGGCACGACCTCGTCGAGCACCACCGCGCCGCCCACGACGACACGCACGCGGGAGTCCTCGTCGCCGCCGAGCCACGACAGTCGCAGCGTGTCGGCCGTGCCGCTCCAGTCGCGCAGCGTCACCGCGATCGTGCCGCGGGTCCGACGCCAGCGGGTGTCGCCGCGCACGCCGATCTCCTCGTCGGTGGCCGTGAGGGCGTGGTCGGACTCCGGCTGCTGCTCACCGAATGCGACGACGTCCCGGGTGCGGGCTTCGAGACCGAGCGAGTCGGTGTCGATCCGCTCGAGCGCCGCCCGCCGGGCCGGCACGTCCCGGGCGTGGGCGGCGAGCGGCCACGCCACGATGTAGCGGGCGTCGTGGACCCCGGCGAACGGCTCGAGATCGACGCTGCCGCCGTCCGCGGTGGGCACGCGCACCGAGCCCGGGCCGAGCCGGACGGCGTGCTCGAGGGCGTCGCCTGTCAGCACCGGTGCGCCGGCGAGCGGGCGGAGCGGGCCGACCGCGATGTGCCCCATGCGTGCCCCGGTGCCGCGGTAGGCGACCGCGTCGTCGGGCACGCGGTGCGCGAGCACATCGGGGCCGTCGACGATCCACGCCCAGTCCGACCCGTCCGCCGCGCGCTCCCAGCGCAGGCTGCGCGCGAGCGACAGCTGCACGACCGTCTCGCCCTCCGCCGCGTCGAACCGCAGCCGCGAGCCGGCGGGCGCGCGCCGCGGGGCAGCATCCGTCATCCCCTCGGCGATGGTCGCGAACGCGTCGCCGTCGACCCAGCCGGGGATCAGCACGGCCACGCGGGTGGGGCGGGCGGCCCGCACGCGGAGCGTGACGTCCACGGCCGCGGCGTCGGAGCGGTCGTCGACGGCGATCACGACCTCGGCCCCGTCGGACTCGAACCGCGACGGCACGAGCGCGTTGACGCGCACCTCGTCCGGTGCGGCGGAGTAGACCAGCGCGGCGTGGCGCGACTGCGCCTCGAAGCCCGAGCCCATGCAGCACCAGAATCCGTCGGCCTCGGGCGAGTAGACGCGGTAGTGCGCGGGCCGCTGCGGCGTGAAGTACACGAGTCCGCCGTGGACCGGATGCTGCGCTGAGCGCAGGTGGTTCGCGCGGGCCCGCTCCGCCCACAGCACGTATGCGTCGTCACCGGTGAGCTGATGCAGCTCGGCGGCGAGCTTGACCATGTTGTGCGTGTTGCACGTCTCCGGCCCCTCGCGCGCCGTGAGCATGCTGGAGAGGTCCTGCGGGAAGTGCTCGCGCACGCTGTTGCCGCCGATTGCGGCGCTGCGACGGCGGGCGACGCGCTCGAAGAAGAAGCGAGCCGCGGCACCCTCGCGCGCCTCGATACCGGTCAGGAGCTCCGGCGCGAGGTCGCGGGCCGCACGCTCGATGGTGGCGAACCCGACGACCACCGGGATCTGCGTGTTGGCATGCAGCCCGTCGAGCTCGTCGCGTCCCGCAGCCAGCGGCTCGACCAGCCCGCGACGTACGAAGCGGCGGGCGAGATGCAGCTGGGCGGGCTCGCGCGTGAGCAGCGCCAGCCGCGCGAAGGCCTCGGTCATGCCCCCGAACTCGCAGTCGAGGATGCGCTCGAACGTGTCGTCCCCGAGCTCGCCGGCCACGCGGAGCCACCACGCGCCGAGGTCGTCGAGCGTCGCCCGCGCGTCGGGGTCGCCGGTCAGCTCGGCGGCGTCGATGAGCCCGGCGAGGGTCTTGTGGAGGTTGTACAGCGGCACCCACCGCCCGTTGAGGTGGAAGGCGCCCGCCTCCACCCGGCCGGCGCGCAGCTCGTCCCACAGCGCCTCTCCGTCCGGCACGCCGCCGACGTAGCCGCTGCCGCGCGCGAGCTGACAGTGACGGATGCCGCGCACCAGCGTTCGTGCGAGCTGTGCGGCGGCCTCGTCCCCCGCGGCGGCCAGCGTGCTCGCGGCCGACAGGACGTGGCCGGCGGTGTGGCCGTCGAGCCCATCGGACTCCCACCCTCCGTACGGCTCGGCGTGCTGGGCGAGGCCGGCCTCCCGACGGAACGGGGCGAGGAGCCGCTCGGGATCCAGCCGCTGCAGCGTCGCGCTCACGGTGCGCTGCGCGTCGAGGTCGGGGCCGGGCGCGAGGCGCACGCGCGCGGGTGGTGCGAAGGGAACGGTGGCGGGCGGCGCGACGCTCGATGCGGCGGGTCGTGTCATGGTGCTCCTCGGGGACGACGCTGTTGCCGAGAGGATCTCGAGCCGGATTGGGAAACCGCTTCCCAATCTAGTGCTCGAACCGGACACAGGGCCTAGACTCTGGCTCGTGAGCGACATCATCGCGCCGACCCGAGGCGCCGCCACCCTTCACGACGTCGCGCGCGAGGCCGGAGTCTCGCTCGCGACCGCGTCGCGTGTGCTCAACGGCTCGACCCGCAAGGTCGCCGAGAGCTACCGCGAGCGCGTCCAGGCCGCCGCCGACAAGCTCGGCTACACGGCGAACCTGTCGGCGCAGGCGACCGCGCGCGGCACGGCCGCGATCGTCGCCCTCCTCGTGGCCGACATCGCCGACCCGTACTTCGGCCAGCTCGCGTCCGGCGTGGCGCGGGGTGCCGACGAGGCCGGCCTCGTGGTGACCATCGCCATCACCGAGCGCGACCCGCAGCGCGAGGTCAAGCTCGTCCGCGCGCTGCGCGGCCAGCGCCCGCGCGGCCTCATCCTCGCGGCCTCCCGCGTGGAGGGCCCCGACGCGGTGGGACTCCAGGGCGAGCTCGACGCCTTCTCGCAGATGGGCGGGCGGGTCGTCGTGGTCGGGCCCGGCGGCGGGTCCGCCCGGTCGGTCGCCGTCGACAACCGCGGCGGCTCGGCCGCGCTCGGCGCCCAGCTGGCGGGCGTCGGCTATCGCGACGCGATCGTGGTCGCAGCATCCGAGGGCATCCGCACCTCGGACGACCGCATCGCCGGCTTCACCGAGGGCTTCACGTCCGCCGGCGGCACCGTGCGCGAGGTGCGCCGCGCGGGCTTCACGCGCGACGCGGGCTATGCCGCCGCCACCGAGCTGCTGCAGGGCGACGTGCCCGCCGGCACCCTGATCTTCGGCATCAGCGACGTCGTGGCCATCGGCGTCATGTCCGCCGTGCGCGACGCCGGGCGCAGAGTCGGCGACGACATCGCCGTCGCCGGCTTCGACGACATCGCGACCGGCCGCGACATCCGCCCCGGGCTCACCACGGTCCGCGTCCCGCTCGAGGACCTCGGCTACCGCGCCCTGCACGCCGCGACCGACGCGGAGTGGGAGGACGACGAGCCGTCCCTGCCCCTCGAGGTGATCCTCCGCGGCAGCACGCCGCCGCGGGCCTGACCCCGCCGGGCGACGCGCCGCCGGGCGCCGCGTCGCCGGCGCGGCGTCGCCGGTTCGCGGGGTCCGCCGGGTCGAGGCATCCGTCGCCCGTCTTGCGCCGCTGTGGCGCCTGCGCGCACGATCCGAGATTCGGAGAATCCGCTGGTTTTCGGATCCAGATGCCGCGCGCGATCCGGAAAGCGGCGAGAAGTCCGAATTCCGGATCCGCGAAAAGGCACGCGCGCGAGACCCGAGCCCCCGAGCCCGCGAAAGGGCACGCGCACAGCCTTGAGCTTCCGGATGGGCGCGAGCCCCGAGCCCGCGAAAGGGCACGCGCACAGCGTCGAGCTTCCGGAAGGGCACGCGCACGAACCCCCGAGCACCCGAACGGCAGGGCCCACAACCCCCAGAGTGCGCGACCCCTCCCCACCGCGGGCGAGGAAACGTTTCCGGGTAGGCTGAGCGCGCCCCGGACCGAAGGAGCACCCGATGCCTCGCCCGCCACGCGCCGACGGATCGCGCGTCACCATCGCAGACGTCGCCGCTCGCGCCGGCGTGTCGCTGTCGACGGTGTCGCGCGCGCTGAACGGCAACCCGACCGTCGATCCGGCTCTCGCGGAGCGGGTGAAGGATGCCGCGGCCGCCCTCGACTACACCGCGAGCCCCGTCGCCCGCAGCCTGGTGCTCGGGCGCACGCAGACGGTGGCGGTCGTCGTTCCCGACCTCGGCAACCCCACGTTCCAGGCGATCCTCCGCGGGCTCAGCCGCGCCGCCGCCGCTGACGACTACCACGTGCTTGTCGCCGACTCGGCGGAGTCCGTCGACGAGGAGCGCGTCCTCGCCGGCGCGACGCGGCGCCGCACCGACGGCGTCATCCTGTGCTCGCCGCGCCTGCCGCAGGACGAGCTCGACCGCCTCGTGGGGGGCCTGCGCCCCGTCGTGCTGATCAACCGCGCGTCGGGCGACGTGCCGAGCGTGCGTGCGGACTACCGCAGCGCGCTGGCCGCCGAGCTCGCGCACCTCCACGCACTCGGTCACCGCCGCATCGTGTTCCTGGCGGGAGCCCCGCGCAGCGTGGCGAACGCGGCCCGGCTCGAGGCGATCGCCGGCTTCGTGGCCGCGCACCCCGACACCGACGTCACCGAGATCCCCTGCGGCGTCGACTTCGAGTCGGGCGCCGCCGCCGGCGACGACGTGCTCGCCTCGGGTGCGACGGCCGCGCTCGCCTTCAACGATCTCGTCGCGATGGGTCTCTTGAGCGCCGTGCAGGCCCGCGGATGCCGCGTCCCGGCCGACCTGTCGATCGTGGGCTTCGACGACATCCCGTTCGCCCGGTACACGACTCCGCCGCTGACGACGGCGGCCGTGCCCGCTTCCGAGCTGGGCGCACAGGCATGGGCGCGGATGCGGCAGCTGCTGGAAGGCGCGGAGCCGGGGCATCCGCTCACCCTCCTCCCCGAGGTCACCGTCCGGGGAACGACGGGACCCGCCGCCGCGTGACGCCGGCACCGCGGCACTGATCCGGGTTCCGAGGACGGCCCCACGGGCCCCGTGCTATCCTGAGAAAACGTTTCCTGAAGGAGAGAGATGAGCCACCGCCGGTATGCCCTCGTCGGTGCGGGACACCGCGCTCAGATGTACGTCGACGCGATCATCGGGCGCTACGCGGACGACGCGGCGCTCGTGGCGATCTGCGAGCCCAACCCGGTGCGCGCGCAGTACTACGTCGACCGCGTCACCGAAGCGGGCCTGCCCGCTCCCGCGGTGTACGGCCCGGACGACCTCGAGGCGATGGTCCGCGAGCAGCGGGTGGACCGCGTGGTGATCTGCGCGCGCGACGACCTGCACGCGCCGTTGATCGTCAGGTCGCTGGATGCCGGCGCGGACGTCGTCGTCGAGAAGCCGCTGACCATCGACGGGCCGTCCGCTGCGGCGATCGAGGACGCCATCGACCGCACCGGCCGCGAGGTCGTCATCACCTTCAACTACCGCTACTCCCCGCGCAACTCCGCGCTGCGCCAGGTCATCCAGGACGGCGTCATCGGCGAGGTCACGAGCGTGGACTTCTCGTGGGTGCTGGACACCAAGCACGGGGCGGACTACTTCCGCCGGTGGCACCGCGAGAAGGAGCACTCCGGCGGCCTGCTCGTCCACAAGGCCAGCCACCACTTCGACCTGGTGAACTGGTGGATCCGCTCCGCGCCCCGGCGCGTCTACGCGTCGGGCGGCCTCCGCTTCTACGGGGCCGACAACGCCGCGGCCCGCGGCATCGGGAACCGTCCCGCCCGCGGCACCCACGACGGTGCCGACGCGTTCGAGCTGGACCTGCGCGACGACGAGCGCCTCAAGGCGCTCTACCTGGACGCGGAGCAGCACGACGGCTACCTGCGCGACCGGGACGTGTTCGGCGAGGGCATCACCATCGAGGACAACCTCGCCCTGGTCGTGGACTACGCCTCCGGCGCGACCCTGTCGTACTCGCTGAACGCCCACGCGCCGTGGGAGGGCTACCGGGTCGCGGTCAACGGCACGCTCGGCCGCGCCGAGCTGGAGGTCGTCGAGCGCGGTGCCGTGCTCGCCGACGAGGGGCTGCACCCCGTGCTCGACCCGTCCGCCGTCCACGCCGGCGCATCCGGATCGCTCCGCCCCGAAGGCGAGCGGCTCATCGTGCAGCGGCACTGGGAGGCGGCCTACGAGGTGCCGCTCGAGGGCAACAGCGACGGCCACGGCGGCGGCGACGCCCTGCTCCTGGCCGACGTGTTCGAAGGTCCCGGCGACGACCCGCTGGCCCGCCCCGCCGACTGGCGCGACGGCGTCCGCTCCATCGCCGTCGGCATCGCCGGCAACCGCTCGCTCGAGACCGGGCTCCCCGTCCAGGTCGCCGAGCTCGGCATCCGCCTCCTCACCACGCCCGCCGCCGAAGCGGCCGCGGTCCGCGCATGAGCCGGATCGCCGTCACCGGCGGCGCGGGGCGCCTCGGCCGCAGCCTCGTCGCGGGACTCGCGGCGGCGGGTCATGAGCTGGTGTCGCTCGACCGCGCCGTGTCGGATGCCCCCGAGCTGGGCGACGTCGAGCAGGTCGCCGTGGACCTCACCGAGACGGATGCCGCCGCCCGCGCGATCGCCGGCACGCGGGCGGACGCGCTCATCCACCTCGCCGCCATCGCGGTGCCGTTCAGCGCACCAGAGGATGTGATCCTCCGCACGAACGCGACGATGGCGCTCAACGTGCTCTCGGCCGGCGCGCACGCGGGCATCCGCAGGATCGTGACCGCGTCGAGCCCCACCGTGCTGGGCTACGGCGCGCCCACCGGGTGGCTGCCCGAGCGGCTCCCTCTCGACGAGGAGTCGACGCCGAAGCCCTGGAATGCCTACGCGCTGTCCAAGCACCTCGCCGAGCAGACCATCGCGATGCTCGCCCGCCAGACCGGTGACGCCGTCCGCTTCGCGGCCTTCCGCCCCTGCTACGTCATCGCGCCCGAGGAGTGGCAGGGCGCGCTCACGCAGCAGGGCCACACGGTGCACGAGCGGCTGGCGGATCCGGCGCTGTCGGCGCCCGCCCTCTTCAACTACGTCGATGCCCGCGACGTCGCCACGTTCGTCGATACGCTGCTGCTGGCCCTGCCCGAGATCCCTAACGCCGAGGTGTTCTTCGTCGGCGCCGACGACGCGCTGGCGCGCCGGCCGCTCGCCGAACTGCTGCCCCGGTTCGTCCCCGGCACCGAGGACCTCGCCGCCGAGCTGACGGGCACGGCCCCCGCGTTCTCCAACGCCAAAGCGCGTCGCGTGCTCGGCTGGCGTCCCGCGCACACGTGGCGCGGCGAGCTCGGCGAGCCCGCGTACGACCCTGCCCCCTCTTCCGACCTCGCCCGAAAGGACGTGCTGGCGTGAACTTCGACGGCATCCTCTTCTTCCCCGTCACGCCGTTCGACGCCCAGGGACGCGTCGACGAGGACCTGCTGCGCACGCACGTCGCCACGACGCTCGAGCACTCCCCCGGCGGCGTGTTCCCGGCGTGCGGCACGGGCGAGTTCCACGCGCTGTCCACCGAAGAGGCGACACGCGTCGTGCAGGTCGCGACCGAGACCGTCGCCGGCCGCGTGCCCGTCGTCGCCGGCACCGGCGGCCCGCTCGGCCACGCGACGACGCTCGCCCGCGCGGCCGCCGATGCCGGAGCAGATGCGCTGCTCGTGCTGCCGCCCTACCTCGTCGGCGGCCCGCAGGCGGGACTGGTGGCGTACGTCGAGGCGGTGGCCGCGGCATCCGATCTCCCCGTCGTGATCTACCACCGCGGCAGCGCCCAGTACTCCGTCGACTCGGTGCGCCGCCTGGCGCGCAACCCGAAGGTCGTCGGCTTCAAGGACGGGGTCGGCGATGTCGGCCTCGCGCAGCAGATCGTGCGCGCCGTCGCCGCGGAGGGTCGCGACGACTTCGCCTTCTTCAACGGCCTGCTGACCGCCGAGCTGACGCAGGGCGCGTACCGGGGAATCGGCATCCCGCTGTACTCGTCGGCGGCGTTCGCGATGATCCCCGAGGTCGCGGGGGCGTACTACCGCGCGTACGTCGACGGCGACGAGGTGCGCCGCGCGGAGCTGCTCGACGGCTTCTACTCGCCCCTCGTTCAGCTGCGTGATGAGACCCCGGGCTTCGGCGTCTCGCTCATCAAGACGGGCCTGCGGCTCGGCGGGCTCCCGGTCGGCTCCGTGCGTGCGCCGCTCGTCGACCCCACCCCGGCGCAGGAGGAGCGCCTGGCCGAGATCCTCGAGGCGGGACGGGCGCTGCTGCCATGACCCGCGCTCGCGAGGCCGTGTCGGATGCCGCGGGCGCGGCGTTCGAGGCCGCACCGACGATCGCCGCCTTCGACGCGCGTCTGGTCCGGGTCGCCCTGACGCGCCCCTGGGCCGCGGACGTCACGTCGGTGGGCGTCATCGCCACGCACGTGGTGCGGTCGGACGGCGCCGAGGGCTGGGGCTTCGCGTGGACGCCGCAGATCGGTGCCGAGGCGGTCCACGCCCTGCTCGCGAACGACATCGCGGCCTTCGCCATCGGGCGCACCGCCGACCCGGGCGCCGAGTGGCGCACGCTGTGGCAGCACCTCCACGAGGCGGGAGGGGGCGGGATCACGACGATCGCGCAGGCGGGCCTCGACCTCGCACTGTGGGATGCCGCGACCCGCGCGGCCGGGACGTCGCTGACCGGCTTCCTCGGCGCCCAGCGCGAACGGGTGACGGCCTACGGCTCGGGCGTGAACCTGCACTACACGCAGGATGAACTCGTCGCCCAGGCGCGACGCTGGGTCGACGCCGGCTTCGGCGCCGTGAAGGTCAAGGTCGGCAAGCCCGATGTCGCGGAGGACCTCGAGCGCCTGCGGGCCGTCCGCGAGGTGCTCGGACCGGACCGCGCGCTCATGATCGATGCGAACCAGCGATGGGAGCTGGACCGCGCCACGCGCTCGCTGGAGGTGCTCGCCGAGGTGTCGCCGGCGTGGATCGAGGAGCCGCTGCGCGCCGACGACCTGTACGGGCACGTCGAACTGTCCCGGCGCCTCGCCGCCTCGAGCGGGATCCCGATCGCCGTGGGCGAGAACCTGCACAACGTCTACCGCTTCGACGACTTCCTGCGGCTGGGCGCCGCGCAGATCGTGCAGCCCAACGTGGTGCGCGTCGGCGGGATCACCCCGTTCCTCGGCATCGCGGCGATCGCCGCCGAGTACGGCGCGGCGCTGCACCCCCATCTGCTGCCGGAGCTCTCGGGCCAGCTCGCGCTCTGCCTGCGCGCCGTGCCCGGCGTCGCCGAGCCCATGGTCGAGGACGTCGAGGACGCCGGTTTCGCCTCCCTCGGCGCCCTCCGCGACGCATCCCCGGTGCGCATCGCCGACGGCACCCTCACCGACGTCCCCCACGCCGGCCTCGGCATCCGATTCTCATGACTCCCGTCTCCCGCCCCCTGATTCGTTCGCTGCGCCTGTCCGCCGTCACCCGTGATCCGCGTATGCCTGTGACGGACGAGCACGACGGACCGGGCGAGCGATGCACCGCACGAAAGGAACCCCGATGACCACCGCCGTCACGACCACCTCCACGACCGCGCTCGACAGCCTGGCCGCCGCGGCGGCCGCAGCCGCTCCGGTGTGGCGCGCGGCGGATGCCGCGACCCGCGCGTCCTGGCTCCGCGCCGCCGCTGACGCGCTCGATGTCCACGTCGACGAGCTGGTCGCGATCGCCGACGAGGAGACCCGGCTCGGCGCGACGCGCCTGCGCGGCGAGGTCGGCCGCACCACCGGGCAGCTGCGCCTGTTCGCGAGCGTCGTCGAGGAGGGCTCGTACCTCGAGCTGACCGTCGACGACGCCGACCCGGCCGCCGTGCCGCCGCGCCCGGAGCTGCGGCGCATGCTGGTCGGGGTGGGACCGGTGGCGGTGTTCTCGGCGTCGAACTTCCCGTTCGCGTTCTCGGTCGCCGGTGGCGACACCGCGTCCGCGCTGGCCTCCGGCAACCCCGTCATCGTCAAGGCGCACTCCGGACACCCGCGGCTCTCGCGGCGCACCGCCGAGATCGTCGCGGCCGCCCTCATCGCCGCGGGTGCGCCCGAAGGCTCGCTCGCTCTCGTCGAAGGCCGCGAGGCCGGCAACGCACTGGTGCAGCATCCGGTCATCCAAGCCGCAGGGTTCACCGGATCGCTCGGCGGCGGACGCGCGCTCTTCGACCTCGCCGCCGGACGCCCCGACCCCATCCCGTTCTACGGCGAGCTGGGATCGGTGAACCCGGTGGTCATCACCGAAGCGGCGATCGCAGAGCGTGGCGAGACGCTCGCGCAGGGCCTGGTGGGCTCGTTCACGCTCGGCGTCGGCCAGTTCTGCACCAAGCCGGGCGTCGTGTTCGTCCCGGAGGGCGCCGGCTTCGAGGACCTGGTGGCGGGCTTCGCCACCGGCGCCTCCGGCGGACCCCTGCTCACCGATCGCATCACCGAGGCCTTCCCGTCGGGCATCGAGCACCTCGAGTCCGACCCGTCCGTGGCGGTCGTCGCCGAGGGCCGGCCCGCAGAGCCGGGGTCTGCGCGCCCGATCGTGCTGTCGACGGATGCCGCGGCCGTCGCCGCTCGCCCCGAGACGCTGCTCGAGGAGTGCTTCGGACCGGTCACGCTCCTCGTGCGCTACTCCTCGGCCGCCGACCTGCGCGCTGCGCTGGAGGCGGTTCCCGGATCGCTCACGGCGACGCTGCACTCGCAGGCGTCCGACGAGGTGGCCGAGGTGCTCGAAGTGCTCACCCGCAAGGCCGGACGCGTGCTGTTCTCCGGCTGGCCCACCGGTGTCGCCGTGACCTGGTCGCAGCAGCACGGCGGCCCGTGGCCGGCGACGACGTCGCTGCACACGTCCGTGGGGGCGACGGCGATCCGCCGGTTCCTGCGGCCTGTGGTTTTCCAGGACGCCCCGGACGCGCTCCTCCCCGAGGTGCTGCGGGATGAGGCCCTCGCCACGCTGCCGCACCGCCGCAACGGCGCTCTGCTCGTGCCCTGAACCTCGCTGCAACCGACGCCCCTCCAGGGCATACACCGCGTTCGCGACGAGACACCGCGCCAGGCCCGGGTGTCTCGTCGCGGACGCGGTGTTCACGCGCGACGTCGGCCGGGAGCGTCAGGTGAGGGAACCTGCCAGCGTTGCGCCGGCTCGCTCGAGCCAGTGCGCGGCGTCGGCCATCGCCGCCTCCCCCGACCCAGCGAGGTCGGTCAGCGAGGCGGTGGCGGCGAACCCCGAGACGTCTGCGTCCGCGGCGATGCGCCCCGCGACCAGCGCGACCGGCGCACCGACGGCGCGGGCGACCGCGGCCACGTGGGCGGGCACCTTTCCGGCGGCGGACTGCCCGTCGTAGGACCCCTCGCCGGTGACGACGACGGATGCCGCGGCCACCGCCGCATCGAGTCCCACGAGCTCCGCGACGGCGGCCGAGCCGGGCACGAGCTCCGCGCCCCAGGCCAGCAGGCCGAACCCGGTGCCGCCGGCGGCACCGGCGCCCGGCGTCTCGGGATCGGTGGTCGCGAAGGCGTCCAGCCCGGCGAGCCGCGAGAGCGCGGCGTCGAGCCCGGCGACGTCGTCGGGGCTCGCGCCCTTCTGCGGGCCGAACACCGCCGCCGCGCCGCGGGCACCCAGCAGCGGGTTCGTCACGTCGCTGAGCACGGTCACACCGTGCGGCGGAAGCGGCGCGAGCCCCGACAGGTCGGCCGACGACGCCGTGGCGAGCCCGCGCGCGCCGTCGGCGATCGGCGCGCCCGAGGCATCCGTGATCCGCGCGCCGAGCACTGCGAGCAGGCCGGCACCGCCGTCGGTGGACGAGCTCGACCCGATGCCGAGCACGAGCCGCGACACGCCGTGGGCCAGCGCGGCGGCGATCCCCTCGCCGAAGCCTCGTGTGTGCGCGTCGAACGGTCGCAGCCGTGGCGGCGTCCCGAGCAGCTCGATGCCGCTGGTGTTCGCGAGCTCGACCACGCCGGTTCCGTTCGGAGCGTCCGCGCTCGGCGGGAGCAGGACCCAGGATGCCTCGACAGGCGTCCCCTCGGGCCCCGTCACCGTCACCGGCATCCGGCGCGCGCCCGGCACGGCGGCGGCGAACGCGTCGACGGTGCCCTCTCCGCCGTCGGCCATCGGCATGAGCCGCACCCGATCGTGGGGTCGCTCGCGTCGCCAGCCCGCCCCGAGGGCGTCGGCGGCTGCCGCTGCGCCGATGGTCCCCTTGAACGAATCGGGGGCGATCACGACGGTGTGGGTCATGCGGCCATTCTCCTCGCGCGGCGATGCGTTGCACCGGCGGGTACCGGTTCGGAAAGCGTTATCCTGCTGATCATGGTATCCATGGACCCGTCGCAGGCCCAGCCCGCGTCCCCGCGCGCCGTCATCGCCACCGGCACCGGCCGCTACGGCGATCCGTGGCATCCGTTCTCCGAGACCTCGGCGCGCATCGCCGCGCTGCTGCGTGACGACGGGTGGGACGTCACCGTGGACGACGACGTCGATCACGCGCTCGCGCACCTGGACGGCTTCGATCTGCTGGTCGTCAACGCCGGCGACCCGTGGCGGAACGGCGACACCGAGCTCGAGCACCACGCCGACCCGGCCGCCGACGCCGGTCTCACCACTGCGATCGCGCGTGGCATCGGGATCATCGCGGTGCATGCCGCGCTCTCGACGCTTCGCGACCACCCGGCGTGGCGCCGCGCGATCGGCGGGGAGTGGGAGCCGGGACGCTCGTGGCACCCGCCGATCGCCGACGCGCACGTGCGGATCGTCGACGCCGGTCACCCGATCACCGATCGGATGCCGGGCATCGACGTCTTCGACGAGCGCTACAGCGACCTCGCGGTCGACGACGGCGCCCGCGTGCTGGCCGAGCACGACGTGGACGGCACCGCCCACCCGGCGGTGTGGATCCGCGAAGACCCCACGCGGGCGGTCGTGTCGTCGCTCGGCCACGACGCGCGGGCCTACGACTCCCCCGAGCACGTGCGGCTGCTGCAGCGCGCCGCGCGCTGGGCCGCTCGCGCCTGAGCCGCGGCGCGGCGCACGGCGCACCGCGCGGCGCGCACAGAATCGGAGGATGTGGCCGACACGCCGGAGACGGATGCCGCAGCCCGGCGTGCCGCCCTGGTTCTCCGATTCTGTGCCCGGGCGCGAGCCCCGTGGCCGTGGGCATCCGGCCGGAGCGGGCACAATGGAGGACGGCGCCGCTCGGCGACCCCGACCCCCGGAGTGACATGACCTGGCTCGTGACCGGAGGCGCCGGCTATATCGGCGCCCACATCGTCCGCGCTCTCGGCGACGCGGGCCTCGCGCCCGTCGTCGTCGACGACCTCTCGAGCGGCCACGCCGAGTTCGTGCCTGACGGCGTGCCCTTCGTGCAGGGTTCGATCCTCGACCGGGAACTCGTCGAACGCGCGCTGCGCGACCACGGCGCCCAGGGCGTGATCCATCTGGCGGGGTTCAAGTACGCGGGCGTCTCCGTCCAGCGGCCGCTGCACACCTATGCCCAGAACGTCGAGGGCACCCGGGTGCTCCTCGAGGCGATGCAGGTCGCCGACGTCGCGAACCTGGTGTTCTCGTCCTCCGCGGCGGTGTACGGCACCCCCGACGTGCCGCTGGTCACCGAGGATCTGCCCAAGCGGCCCGCGTCGCCGTACGGCGAGTCCAAGCTGATCGGCGAGTGGCTCATCCGCGACCAGGCCGTCGCGACCGCCGAGTCGAAGCATCCGCTCCGCCACACCGCGCTCCGCTACTTCAACGTTGTCGGCTCCGGCGATCCCGCCGTGTACGACACCAGCCCGCACAATCTGTTCCCGCTGGTGTTCGAGGCGCTCCTCGAGGGACGCACGCCCCGCATCTACGGCGACGACTACGACACCCCCGACGGCACCAACGTGCGCGACTACGTGCACGTCGCCGACATCGCCGCCGCCCACGTCGCCGCCGCGCAGCGGCTGCTCACGGGCGCGCCGATCGAGCCCGCGTACAACCTCGGGTCGCAGAACGGCCTGAGCGTCCGCGAGATCATGGACGCCATGGCGCGCGTCACGGGCATCGACTTCACGCCCGAGGTCGCGCCGCGCCGCCCGGGCGACCCCGATCGGATCGTGGCGACGGGCGAGCTCGCCGCGCGGGACCTCGACTGGAAGAACCGCTACACCGTCGACGAGATGGTGCAGAGCGGCTGGGAGGCCCGCCGGGCCGCCCACGGCTGACGCCCGCCCCCATCCCGCGGATCCGGTATTCGGACTTCCGCACGCTTTCCGGACCCGCGGGCACCGAAGCCTCCGGAAACCCTCGCGAAGTCCGAAATCCGGAGCCGCGCCACCCGCGACCCGGAGCCGCGCGACCCGCAACCCGAAAGCGGCGCCACCCGCAGCCCGAAAGCGGCGCCACCCGCCACGCGAAAGCGGCGCCTCCCACGACCCGGACCCGCCCCTCAGCGGGCGGGGGGCGCGGTGCTGGCGCGCACGACGAGGCGCGTCGGCACGGTCACGAAGGCCGCGGCCGCGCCGGCCTCGATGCCGTCGACGAGCGCGGCCACCGCGAGCGAGCCGAGCGCGTCGAAGTCCTGGTGCACCGTGGTGAGCGGCGGGCGGTAGTCGGCGGCATCCGCCACGTCGTCGAACCCGACCACGCTGACGTCCCCCGGCACGGCACGCCCCGCGTCGGCGAAGGCCCGCAGCAGCCCGAGCGACATCTGGTCGTTCGCGGCGAAGACGGCGGTCGCGCCGGCATCGACGAGAGCGGATGCCGCAGCCGACCCCGACGCGGACGTCCAGTCGCCGCGCACGACCGGGGGCACCGCCGCGCCCGCCTGCACGAGCGCCTCGCGCCAGCCGCGCTCCCGCTCGGCCGCGGCGAACGAGCCCGCCGGTCCGGCGAGATGGTGCACCGTCCGGTGCCCGAGGTCCAGGAGGTGCCGGACGGCCTGGCCCGCACCGCCGGCGTGATCTGTCTCGACGACACCGAAGCGGTCGTCGCGCGGCGAGTCGACCACCACGAGCTGCAGCCCCGCCGCGCGCAGGTCCGCCTCCCGCACGCGCTCGGTGGCCTCGTTCAGCACGATCGCGCCGTCCACGGCCTGGTCGACGAGCCGCCCGAACGCGGCGGCGACGTCGCCCTCGGCGCCGAGCGTGACGACCGTGAGGGCGTAGCCGCGGGCGGCCGCGGCATCCGCCACCGCCTGAAGCATGCGGGAGTTGCCCACTGACGCGAGCGTCGACACGACCAGGCCGATCGTCTGCGTGCGGCCGGTGCGCAGCGCCCGGGCGGCACGGTGCGGGCGGTAGCCCAGCTCGGCCATCGCCGCCTCGATGCGCGCGCGCGTCTCGGGGTCGACGCGAGGGCTGGCGTTGACGACGCGCGACACGGTCTGCCCCGACACGCCGGCGCGGGCGGCGACGTCCGCCATCGAGACGCGTCTCGTCGTCATCCTCGAACTCCTCGCTCCCCGGCCCGTGCGCTCGCCACCGCAGCGCGAATCCCGAAACCGTGTTGACGCTAACATAGCGCTATAGCTAGCATGTTGACGTGAACACACCGGACTTGGACCCCATGGTCGCCGCCTCGACGGCAGAGCTGGCCGTGCAGGCGCTGAGCGCCGGCGTCGTCAAGCGCGCAACGCGACTGGCCGACGGCCGGGAGCTCATCTACTACGACGACCCGGGCACGACCCTCGGGGCCGAGCGCGCCGTCGACGCACGTGAGCTCGCACCGCGGCCCGAGACCGCGACGATGCGGCGCGACGTGTTGACCGGCGACTGGGTCTCGATCGCCGCGGCGCGCCAGAACCGTGCGTTCCTGCCTCCCGCTCACCTGGACCCGCTCGCTCCGCAGACGCCGACGAACCCGTCCGAGATCCCGTCCAGCTACGACGTCGCCGTCTTCGAGAACAAGTCGCCATCGTTCGGGCCCGCCCTGGCGGTCGCGCACGGCGACGCGCCGGCAGGCGTCGACGCGCCCCGCGACCTCGACGACCTCGTCGCCCCCGGGCTCGGCCGCACGCGCACGAGCGTGGGACGCTGCGAGGTCGTGTGCTTCAGCCCCGAGCACGCCGGATCGTTCGGCTCGCTCACGGCGACACGGGCGCGCACCGTCATCGAGGCGTGGGCCGACCGGACCGCGGCCCTGTCGGCGCTTCCCGGCATCGAGCAGGTCTTCCCGTTCGAGAACCGCGGCGAGGCGATCGGCGTCACGCTCCCCCACCCGCACGGGCAGATCTACGCGTACCCCTACATCACGCCCCGCACGACGAGCCTGCTCGCGTCGATCGATCGCGAGGGCCCCGACCTGTTCGAGCGCATCCTCGCCTTCGAGCGTGCGGGCGAGCGCGTGATCCTCGAGGGCGAGCACTGGACGGCGTTCGTGCCGTTCGCCGCGCGCTGGCCGATCGAGATCCATCTGCTGCCGCACCGTCACGTCGCGGACTTCGCCGAGACGACGGATGCCGAGCGCGACGAGCTCGCGCCCCTCTATCTGCGGCTGCTCCGCGGCGTCGACGCCCTGTACGACTCGGCGACGCCGTACATCGCCGCCTGGCACCAGGCGCCCGTGCACCGTGGCCGCGACACCGCCCGACTGCACCTGCAGCTGACGTCGCCGCGTCGCGCCGCGGACAAGCTCAAGTTCCTCGCCGGTTCCGAGGCCGCCATGGGCGCCTGGATCGGCGACATCCCGCCCGAGACGGCCGCCGCAAGGCTGCGCGAAGCCGTCGCCGCCGTCCCCGAGGAGACCCCGTGAGCGCCACCGACACCCGCACCGCCGACGCCGCGATCGCCCTGTTCGCCGAGCGCTTCGCCGCCGATCCGACGGGGACGTGGTCTGCTCCGGGCCGCGTGAACCTGATCGGCGAGCACACCGACTACAACGACGGGTTCGTGCTGCCCTTCGCGATCCAGCACCGGACGCACGTCGCGCTGGGCCTCCGCGACGACCATCGCATCCGTGTCGTCTCGACCTTCGACGGCAGCGCCGTCGAAGCGGGCCTCGCCGAGCTGCACACGCTGTTCCCCGAACGGCGCGACGAGGTCCCCGAGTGGGCGCGCTACCCGCTGGGCGTCGCGTGGGCGCTGCTCGCGGCATCCGGAATCGATCCGTCCCGCGTGCCGGGCGTCGACCTCGCCTTCGCGTCCGACGTGCCGGTCGGCGCCGGCCTCTCGTCATCGGCCGCGATCGAGGGAGCGACCGCCGTCGCCCTGGCCGAGACCTGGGCCGTCGACCTCGACCGCGTCGCCCTCGCCAAGGTCGGCCGCCGCGCCGAGAACGAGGCCGTGGGGGCGCCCACCGGGATCATGGATCAGATGGCGTCGCTGCTCGGCCGTGCCGACGCCGCGATCTTCCTGGACTGCCGCTCGCTCGAGGCGCAGATCATCGACCTCGGCTTCGCGGACGCGGGGCTCGAGCTGGTCGTGATCGACACCGGCGTGAAGCACTCCCACGCCACGGGGGGTTACGGCGAGCGCCGCGCGGCGTGCGAGCGGGGCGCGGCCGCGCTGGGCGTTCCGGCGCTGCGCGACGTCACTCCCGCCGACCTGCCGCGCCTCGCCGGTCTCGTCGACGACGTGACCCTCCGCCGCGTGCGCCACGTCGTGACCGAGAACCAGCGCGTGCTCGACACCGTCCGAACGCTCCGCGAGCAGGGGCCGACCGCGATCGGCGACCTGCTGGTGGCGTCGCACGCGTCGATGCGCGACGACTTCGAGATCTCGGTTCCCGAGCTCGACACCGCAGTCGAGGCGGCGCTGTCGGCCGGCGCGGTCGGCGCGCGCATGACCGGCGGCGGCTTCGGCGGTGCGGCGATCGCCCTGGTCGCCCGCGATCGGGTGCAGGCCGTGACGGATGCCGCCACCGCCGCCTTCGCGTCCGCCGGCTTCGCCGCCCCCACGATCTTCACCGTGGCCCCGTCCGCCGGCGCCGCCCGCGACTGACTCGCCCCCACAGCCTCATGCTTCACTTGCGCTGAACGTACGCCGATGCCGCGTGGACGCGTGCATCCAGCGCAGGTGAACACCGGGGGAAGGGGCGCCGGCCAGCCGGCGCAAGACCTGGCGGGAATGGATCGGGGACGCTTAGCGTCGAACCTGGTGCGCGGGCATCCGGTCCGCGCGTGTAAGGGAGCGATCGTGGCGTACATCACCGTCGGAACCGAGAACTCGGTCGACATCGACATCTACTACACCGATCAGGGACCGGCCGATGCGCAGCCGGTCGTGCTGATCCACGGGTTCCCGCTCAACGGCGAGTCGTGGGGCAAGCAGCAGGCGGCGCTCCTGGACGCCGGCTACCGCGTCATCGCCTACGACCGACGCGGCTTCGGCGCGTCGACCAAGGCCGGGTCGGGCTACGACTACGACACGTTCGCGTCCGACCTGCACGCCCTCGTCGAGGACCTCGACCTCCGCGACGCGGTCCTGGTGGGCTTCTCGATGGGCACCGGCGAGATCGCACGCTACCTGTCGCGGTACGGCAGCGGCCGCGTGGCGAAGGCGGCCTTCCTCGGGTCGCTCGAGCCGTACCTGCTGAAGACCGACGACAACCCGGGCGGCGCCGGCCCCCAGGAGTTCTTCGACGGCATCGCGCAGTCGGTGCGCGAGGACCGCTACGCGTTCATCGCCGGGTTCTACAAGGACTTCTACAACCTCGACGACAACCTCGGCACCCGCATCTCGCAGGAGGCTCTCGACGCGAGCGTCCAGGTCGCGAGCTACGCGGGGAACGCCGCGATCGCCGCGGCGCCGCTGACGTGGCCGACCGACTTCCGCGGCGACATCGGATCGATCGACGTGCCGGCGCTCATCCTCCACGGCACGGCCGACAACATCCTGCCGATCGACGTGACCGCCCGGCGCTTCAAGGAGCTCCTCCCCGACGCGACCTACGTCGAGCTCGAAGGCGCGCCGCACGGCCTGCTGTGGACGCACGGCGCCGAGGTGAACGAGGCGCTGCTCGCCTTCCTGAAGAGCTGACGACGACGGATGCCTCGGCCCTCGGTCCCCGCGACCGCCCGGGCCGAGGCATCCGACCCGGCAGCCGGTCCTTGACGAGCCCCGCCGGAGAAATCGAGCACCGCTCGGGTTTACTGTGAGCTATGGCAGAGAACGGCACGGGGCGGCGGGGCTCCTACGCCAAGGGGGTGGCCAAGCGCGAGGAGATCCTCACGCGCGCGCTGGAGGTCATCGCCCGTGAGGGGTACCGAGGCGCGTCGGTGAAAGAGCTGGCGGATGCCGTCGGCCTCAGCCAGGCGGGACTCCTCCACTACTTCGAGGGCAAGGAGGAGCTGTTCACCGAGATCCTCCGCAAGCGCGACGAACGGGACTCGGCCGACATGGGGCTCGACGCCGCGACGGCCTCACCGGAGGCCGCACCGGCCGACCTCCGCGAGCTCCGGGACGGGTACGTCGGGATCGTCCGTCACAACGCCGAGGTCCCGGGGCTCGTGCAGCTCTTCGCGCGGCTGTCGGTCGACGCCGCCGATCCGGAGCATCCCGCCCACCGGTTCTTCGTGGCGCGCGGCGAGACCCTGCGCGGCTACTTCGCCGCAGCGATCGCCGCCGGGCAGGAGTCGGGCGAGATCACGGACCGGATCGACCCCGCGACGCTCGCGAGGATCTTCCAGGCCGTCGCCGACGGACTGCAGCTGCAGTGGATGCAGCAGCCCGACGTCGACATGGCCGCAACGATCGACGCCCTGTTCGAACTGCTCACCACGGAGAAGCGATGACCGACACCACCACGACCATCCGGTACGCCGAGGCACGCACGACGACCGGACGGGTCCGCGGCGCCTGGCGCGGCGAGCCCGGCGCCGGCGGGTCGGCGGCGTTCCTCGGCATCCCGTTCGCCAAGGCTCCCGTCGGGGACCTCCGGTTCGCCGCTCCCGTGCCGGTCGACCCGTGGGAGGGGGTTCGCGACGCCCTCGAGTTCGGCGCGACCGCGCAGCGCGGCGACACCGGGATCACGCTCATCCCCGAGCCGTCGGTGCCGGGCGAGTCGACGCTCAACGTCAACGTCTTCACGCCGGCACCCGGAGCGACCGGGACGCCGCTGCCGGTGCTCGTGTGGATCCACGGGGGCGGCTACGTCTCCGGCTCACCCGCGAGTCCCTGGTACGACGGCCGCGCCTTCAACCGCGACGGCGTCGTCACCGTGACGATCTCGTACCGCCTCGGCTTCGACGGATTCGGCCGCATCGACGGCGCCCCGTCCAATCGAGGCGTGCGCGACTGGCTCGCGGCGCTGCAGTGGGTGCAGGACGACATCGCGAACTTCGGGGGCGACCCCTCGCGTGTGACGATCGCCGGCCAGTCCGCCGGCGGAGGCGCGGTGCTGCGGCTGCTCGCGCTGCCGGCCGCCCAGCACCTTTTCCACTCGGCGTGGGCGCTGTCCGCCGCCCTGGCGGACGTGCCGCCTGACCGCGCCGAGGCCGCCTCGGCCCGGCTCGCGGCGCTCGCGGGCGTCGCCCCGACGCGCGACGGCTTCGCCTCGGCGCCGGAGGCGACGCTGCACGGGCTGCAGTCGAAGGCGAGCCGGGCCCCCTCGCGCGACCGCCTCGCCGGCGTCCGCGCCATGCTGGACGACGGGCTCTCGTGGGGCCCCGCCGTCGACGGAGACCTCGTGCCGCAGCCGACGGTCGCCGCGCTGCGGGACGGCGTCGGCGCCGACAAGCCGCTCGTGCTGGGTTCGACGGACGACGAGTTCACGATGGTCCTGGACGGGGCGGCGCGCGCGCTGCGCCTGGTCCCGGCCGGTCTCGCGCTCTCGAGGCTGGGCGTGCCGCGCGATCGCCGCCGCGATTACCTCGCCGACAACGCGGCGCAGCGGCGCAAGGGCACGGCCGCCGTGCTCGGCCGCTATGTCACCGACGCGATCTTCCGCTCCACGGTGGCGAGGGTCGCCGAGGCGCGGGGCGCAGCGCCCACCTGGGTGTATCGCTTCTCGTGGCCCTCCCCGACGAAGCGGTGGGCCCTGCACTGCCTCGACGTGCCGTTCTGGTTCGACTGCCTCGACGAGCCCGGCGTCGCCGCGATCGCGGGAGACGCGCCCCCGCGGCGGATCGCCGCCGCACTCCACGGCGCCGCGGTGGCGCTGGTGCGCGGCGACGACCCCGGCTGGCCGGCCTGGTCGAGCACGCCGGGGACGACGCGCGTCTTCGGCGGCGAGGCATCCGCCTCCGACGTCATCGGCGACGGCTACCGCAGCGTCCGCGCGCTCGTCTGAACGAAGCGTCGATCAGCGCAGCGCCGGAACGACCTCGCGCTCGAACAGCTCCATGCCCGACACGTCGTAGGCCGCCTCGGGGAAGTAGTGGATCGCATAGGCGATGCCGTGCCGCTCGCGCTCGGCGAGCTGCTCGACGACCTGCTCCACCGAGCCGAACCCGGGCGACGCGAGGTACTCGTGCTCGATGTGGTCGGCCCGCTCCTGCCCGACGTGCGGGAGCAGCCGCTCCTTGACGACGGCGAGCCGCTCGCGGGCCTCACCCTCGGTCGCCCCGACGATCGTGTTGAAGTTCGAGCTGCGCGTGATCTCGGAGAAGTCGCGTCCCAGCGCGTCGCAGTGTTCACGCAGCACGGCGCTCTTGCGGTCGATGTCCTCGAGCGATCCCGAGAAGTTCGTGTACGACGCGTACTTCGCAGCGATCTTGAGCGTGACCTTCTCGCCGCCGCCGGCGATCCAGAACGGGATGCCGCCGTCCTGCAGCGGCAGCGGCTGCACGATCGCGCCGTCGACCTGGTAGTGCCGGCCGTCGAGCGTCGCCCGGCCGGTGGTCCACGCCTGCTGCATGATGTCGACGCCTTCGCGGAGCATCCGCAGCCGCTCGGGGACCGGCGGGAACCCGTAGCCGTACGCGTTCCACTCGTGCTCGTACCAGCCGCCGCCGATGCCCATCTCGGTGCGGCCGCCCGACACGATGTCGACCGTCGCGGCGACCTTCGCGAGATACGCGGGGTTGCGGTAGCCCATGCACGTGCACATCTGGCCGAGACGGATGCGGCTGGTCGAGGCCGCGAAGGCGGCCATCAGCGTCCACGCCTCGTGCGTCGCCTCGTCCGAGTGCACCGGGGTCGTGTGGAAGTGGTCGTACACCCACAGCGACTCCCACGGGCCTGCATCCGCGCGCTGCGCGAGGCCGTTCATCACCTCCCAGTGGGCGGAGGGGTCGATGCCCACGAGATCGAATCGCCAGCCTTGGGGGATGAAGGTTCCGAAGCGCATGGCTCCCACCCTAGAGCGGGTGACGGATGCCGCCCCCCGGCGCCGCGGAGGCTCGACGACCGCCTCGCGGAGGGGTATATTCCGCCGGTCGCCCGGCCCGCCGGCCGCCCGGTCAGTCCGCGACCACGCGGGCGCGCGGCATCCGCTGTCGCATGACCGCGATCGCCTCGGGGTTGTGGTCCACGAGCACCGCGTCGCGGCCGAGTGACGACGCGACGGCGCCGGTGGTGCCGCTCCCCGCGAAGAAGTCGAGCACACGGTCGCCGGGGCGCGAGGACGCCTGCACGATGCGGCGCAGGATGCCCTCGGGCTTCTGGGTGGGATACCCGGTCTTCTCACGCCCGGTCGTCGGCACGATCGTGTGCCACCAGACGTCGGTGGGCAGCTTGCCCCGCTCGGCCTTCTCCGCCGTCACGAGCCCCGGCGCCATGTAGGGCTCGCGGTCGACGGCGTCGGAGTCGAACCAGTACGCCCGCGGATCCTTCACGTACACCAGGATCGTGTCGTGCTTGGTCGGCCAGCGCTTGCGCGTCTTGGCGCCGAAGTCGTACGCCCAGATGAGCTCGTTGAGGAACCGCTCCCGCCCCACGAGGGCGTCCATGAGCACCTTGGCGTAGTGAGCCTCGCGGTAGTCGAGGTGGAGGTAGAGGGTGCCGTCCTCGGTGAGAAGCCGCCACGCCTCGAGCAGTCGCGGCTCGAGGAAGCCCCAGTAGTCGTCGAACCGGTCGTCGTAGGCGCGAAGGTCGCCGCGGATCCGCTCGTACTCGCGCCCGTGGAACCCGCGTCGCACGATCCCGGCGGGTTCCGCCGCCTGCTCGACGGGGGACGGATGCCGCGTCCGCGCCGTCTCGACGGCCCGCTCCTGCGTGCGGCCGGTGTTGAACGGCGGGTCGAGGTAGATGAGCGTGAAGGAGGCGTCGGCGAAGCCGCGGACGACGTCGAGGTTGTCGCCCTCGTGGATCTCGACGGCCCCCTCGGCGGGCGCGGGGGCCGGCCCGTCGTCGGTCACGGCACCCGGCGCAGCCACGCGTCGGTGGCGAACTTGGACTCCACGAGCGCCTCCGCCTCGGCGTACTCGTCCTCGGCGATGCGCCCGGGCACGGCGCCGTAGAGCTTCGTGAACGTCTGCTCGAGCTTGGCGATGATCGCCTCGCGCGGCAGCCCGGTCTGGCGACGCAGCGGATCGACGCGCTTCGCGGCCGAGGTCGTGCCCTTGTCGCTCAGCTTCTCGCGCCCGATGCGGAGCACCTCGGTCATCATCTGGCCGTCCATGTCGTAGCTGAGCGTCGCGTGGTGCAGCACTCCCCCGTTCGCCAGTCGCTTCTGCGCGGCGCCGCCGATCTTGCCCTGCGGCGAGGCGATGTCGTTGAGCGGCTGGTAGGTGGCGTCGACGCCCAGGGCGCGCAGCCCCTGCAGCACCCAGTCGTCGAGGAACGCGTACGAGTCCGCGAAGGTGAGACCGGCGACGAGCGATGCCGGGACGTAGAGCGAGTACGTGATGATCGAGTTCGCGCCCATGAGCATGGCGCCCCCGCCCGAGATGCGGCGCACGACGTCGAAGCCGTGGCGCGCGGCACCCTCGGGATCCACCTCGTTGCGCAGCGACTGGAACGACCCGATGACCACGGCGTTCTCGTTCCACTCCCAGATGCGCAGCGTCGGGCGCCGCCGGCCGTCGCCGACCCGGGCGGTGAGCACTTCGTCGAGCGCCAGGTTCATGCGCGGCGAGACCGGGCGCTCGTGCACGATCTCCCAGTCGAAGTCCCGCCAGCCGGGCGCGGTGACCAAGGCCCGGCGCACCGCCGTGCCCACCGCCTCGGGCGTGAAGCCGAGCAGCTGGGCGCCCTCGGGGAGCGCGGAGCGCACGGCCGCGGCGATCGCGGCGACGTCCGCCTCGACCGGGAGGCCGTTGACCGCCGCGTCGATGTCGTCGAGCGCGTCGTCCGGCTCGAGGAAGAAGTCGCCCGCGAGGTGGAAGTCCGCGATGCGGCCATCGCGCTCCTCGAGGTCGACGACGACGAGCTTCCCGCCGGGCACCTTGTATTCGCCGTGCATCCGCTCAGCCTATTGCCGAGCCGGGGCGATCAGCCCTTCGCCGGGAACCGCCGGTCGAGCCACGCGAGGAGATCGGCGCGCACATCCTTCTGCATGACCTCGTTGAAGATCTCGTGGCGGGCGCCGGGGTAGACGAGGGTCGTGACGTCGGTGAACCCCGAGCGCGTCCGGTACGCGTCGGCGAGCCGGTGGACGCTGCGCGGGCCGCCGACCCGGTCGTCGCGACCCACCATGAGCAGGGTGGGCAGGTCGCGCGGCGAGTCGCGCAGCGGAAGACCGTACATCCGGAGGGAGTCCGGGATCCCGATGAGCTTGAGCGGGTCCTCGCTGGTGGTCAAGGGGTCGTCCAGGAACGCTCGCCCCACGGCGAGATCGCTCGAGAGCCACTCCGTGCCCATCGCACCGGGCCCGTCCCACGGTTTGTTGAGCGCGGTCGTGCGGATCCAGCGCGGCATCCGCAGGGCCGAGCCGGTGAGGACGAGACCGTCATACGCGTCGGGGTGGGCGTTGACCAGCATCTGCGCGAGGATCGATCCGCCCGAATGCCCCAGCAGCACGAGCGGCAGCTCCTGATTCTCGGCGCGGATGTGCTCGGTGAACTGCCACATGGCGGCCAGTGCGGCGCGCAGGCCCCCGGGACCCAGGTGGCCGAGCCGAGAGGCATCGCCACCGTGCTGCGCCATTCCGGTGCGGCCGTGGCCGCGGTGGTCGGCCGCGTAGACGGTGCAGCCCTGTCCGGTGAGTGCCTCGATGAGGGCGGCGTACCTCCCGGCGTGCTCACCGATGCCGTGCAGGAGCTGCACGACAGCCCGCGGCTCGGTCTTCGCCGGGTGGACATCGAAGAAGATCGTGATGCCGTGGGCATCGATGAACTCGGGCATGCGCAGGAGTCTATGCGGACGGATGCCGCCGCCCGCCGCATGCGGTGCGCGCCGGGGCGCGGCATCCGCTTTCCGACTTTGTTTAGCAAGACTAATGAGCTAAGCTAACTAACCGTATGAGCAGCGACGAGACCACCACGACAGCGACCGGCCCGAGCGCCGTCGACCAGCCGGACCTCTCCCCTGCCGCCTCCCGCCTCCGGATCGCGATCTTCCGTCTCGCGCGGCGCATGCGCACGCAGCGCGCCGTCGACTCGATGAGCGACGGCCAGTTCGCCGTCCTCGCCGCCCTCAAGGTGCACGGTCCCCACACGCTCGGCGAGCTCGCCGAGCGGGAGCGGGTCTCGGCTCCCTCGATGAACCGCACCGTCAACTGCCTCCAGGAGTCGGGCTACATCGTGCGCGGCGCCGACGAGCGGGACGGCCGCAAGGTCGTCATCTCGCTCACGCCCGAGGGCGAGGCGGTCGTCGAAGAGACCGCGCGCCGCCGCGACGCGTGGGTCGAGGCATCCCTCGCCCAGCTCACCGCGCGCGAGCGCGAGACGCTCGAGGCCGCCGCCGAGATCATGCAGCGGATGGTCGATCGATGAGCGCGATGTTCCGGTCCTTCTCCGCCTTCAACTACCGCGTCTGGTTCATCGGCGCGCTGGTGTCGAACATCGGCGCGTGGATGCAGGCGACGGCCATCAGCTGGGTCGTGCTCACCGAGCTCACCGACAACGACGCCGCCGCGATGGGCGTCACGATGGCGCTGCAGTTCGCGCCGCCGCTGCTGCTGGTCGGCGTGACGGGCCTCGTCGCGGACCGGTTCGACCGCCGCCGGCTCCTGCTGGTGACGCAGAGCCTGCTGCTGATCCTCGGACTCGGCATCGGCGCGCTGATCTTCGCCGGCGTCATGAACCTGCTGATCATGTACGCATTCGCCCTCGCCCTCGGCGTCGTGGCCGCGTTCGACAACCCGGCGCGCCAGGCGTTCGTGTCGGACCTCGTGGCACGCGAGAACGCCTCCAACGCCGTCGCGCTGAACGCCGCGTCGTTCAACGGCGCCCGCATGATCGGCCCGGCCGTCGCCGGCATCGTCATCGTGGCGGTCGGAACCGGGTGGGTGTTCGTCGCCAACGCCGTCACCTTCCTCGCGATGCTCGCCGCGCTCGTGCTCATCCGCACCCACGAGCTCATCCCGCGCGTGAAGGCGCCCCAGTCGTCGCGGCTCGCCGACGGCTTCCGCTACGTGGCCGGGCGACCCGACCTGATCGTCACCTTCGCGATGGTGTTCCTCATCGGCGCGTTCGGCATGAACTTCCCGATCCTGGCCTCGACGATGGCGGTCGAGTTCGGCAAGGAGGCCGACGGCTTCGGACTGCTGAGCTCGATCCTCGCCATCGGCTCGGTCGCCGGAGCCCTCATGGCGGCACGGCGCGATCGCGCGCGGCTGCGGGTGCTCATCGCCGGCACGGCGATGTTCGGATTCGCCGCCCTCGTGTCAGCCTTCATGCCCTCGTACTGGCTGTATGCCGTCACGCTCATGTTCACCGGCTTCGCCGTGGTGACGATGATGACGACCGCCAACGGCTACGTGCAGACCACGACCGATCCCGTGCTGCGCGGCCGGGTGCTGGCCCTGTACATGGCGATCCTCATGGGCGGCACGCCGATCGGCGCACCCATCGTCGGATGGGTGGCGGCGGAGTGGGGTCCGCGCGTGGCGATCCTCCTCGGCGCGGCAGCGGCCTTCGTGGCTTTCGCGATCGGTGCGACCTGGCTCTTCGTCTCGGGCCGGCTCCACCGCCACGAGCACAGGCGGTTCCGCCTGACGCTCGACGAGACGCGCCCCCTCTCGGTCATCGCTCCCGAGGAGTTCAGCGACGAGGTCGCCGGCACCACCCCGATCCGCGTCGTGCCCGAGGACAAGGGCGACGTGCGCGTCCGCCGCGCGAGCTGACGTCGCCGCGCGGCACCGCGGTCCGCGTCAGGAGACGGTGAGGGTGACGGATGCCGCGGCCAGGCCGTCGGCCGCCACCGTCACCGTCGCCCGTCCCGGCCCCGTCGCCCGCACGATCGCGAGCGCCCGCCCGTCGTGCGTCGTGACGGCGGGGCCCGCGAAGGACTCCTCGGTGCGGATGCGCCCGGTGCCGAGGCCGACGAGCTCGGCATCGCCCTCGACCGTCACGGTGACCGCGCGATCGGCGTCGCACGCGACGACCCCGTTCGCATCGGCGAGGAGGATCCGGACGAAGCCGAGGCCGTCCGTCGTGATCTCGTCGCGCTCGGCCATCGCCACGAGGGCGGTGTCCGCCGCGGTGCGCAGCGTCGTGCGGCCGACCTCGCGACCGCCGGAGCGCGCGACGGCGACCAGCTCGCCCGGCCGGTACTCCGTCTCGAAGCGCGCACGGAACGACTTCTCGGCGCCGACCGGCGCCACGCCCAGCGAGACGCCGTCGAGCTGCAGCTCGACCTCCTCCGCGGGCGCGTAGACGTCGACGGTGACCGGGGCGCCGGGCGCGGCATCCCACGTCCATGACGACACCGAGTCGTCCCACGACCACGGCGTGGTCGCCGTGGGCCGGCCGTGGTGCCGGGGCGGATGCACCGCCAGGTACGGCTCGGTGCGCAGCCCGAAGACGATCTCGCGGTAGTACGAGGCGGGGCGGCGGTGGCCGGTGATGTCGAGGTCGCCGCAGCCGGCGAGCAGATGCGGGAACGGTCCGGCGGTCCCGGTCGGCTGATAGCCGGGCTCATCGGTGTAGTCGACGCGGCCGATGCCGGCCTCCCCCAGGTAGTCCCACCCCGTCCAGGTGAAGTCGCCGATGACGTGCGGCAGGCGCTGGACCAGCTCCCACATCTTCTCGATCCGCGAGGGGAAGGTCTCGGAGCCCACGATGACCCGGTTCGGGAACAGCTCGGCATCCAGCTCGTAGCGGGACTCCGCGTAGTTGAACCCCACGACGTCGAGCACCGACGCCGACTCCTCGGTCGACGCCGTCACGAGCTCCGACGCGTTGGCGCGGGCCATCACGTCGCCCATCGTCGCCATCATGGTGTTCGGATCGGTGGGCTCTCCCTCGCCCTCCGGCCCGGCATCGGCCTCCCGCATGCGGTCGAGGTTGGCGATGATGCCGTTGATGCCGTTGGTGACCAGACGGGTGTCGTCGCGCTCGCGGATCCGCTCGGCCAGGCGCCTGCTCCACGCCGACCCGGCGGGCGACGCGAGCTCGAGGATCTCGTTGCCGATCGAGTACATGATGACGCTCGGGTGGTTGAGGTCCTTCGCGACGAGGGCGTCGACGTCGCGCCGCCATCGCTCGGCGAACCCCGGCGCGGCGTCGAAGGCCACCTTCGACCGTGTCCAGGTGTCGGTGAGCTCGTCCATGACGAACACGCCGTGCCGGTCGCACGCGTCCAGCATCGCGCGGCTCATCGGGTTGTGCGCGCTGCGCAGGGCGTTGAAGCCCGCCTCCTTGAGGAGCCGCACCCGCCGGTCCTCCGCGTCGGCGAAGGTGGCGGCGCCGAGCGGCCCGCCGTCGTGGTGGACGCAGGCGCCCCGGAGCGTCACGGGCTCGCCGTTGATCCGCAGGCCGCGCCGCGCGTCCACTTGGAGGCGACGGATGCCGAAGCTCGCGGCATCCGTGTCCAGCTCGGTTCCGTCCTCGGCCGTGAGGGCGGTGCGCACCCGGTGCAGCGCGGGCGACGCCTCGCTCCAGAGCGCCGGCGCCTCGACCGCGAGGCGGAGCCGTGCGACGGCCTCGCTCCCGGGGAGCACGGTCACGGGCGCTGACCCGGTCGCGACCTGCGCGCCGTCGGGTCCCGCGACCGTCCACGTGAGCCGCAGCGTGCGCGTGTGGCGCGAGCCGTTCCGCACGGTCGTCGCCACGTTCACGATCGCACGGTCGGCGTCGATGTCGGGGGTCGTGACGACGGTGCCGTCGAGCGGGATGTGCACCGGATCGGCGACGACGAGGTGCACGGGACGATAGATGCCCGCGCCGGAGTACCATCGGCTGTCGCGGTGCGCGCGGGCTTCGACGGTGATGCGGTTCGCCTCCCCGTGGCGCAGATACGGGTCCAGCACCGCCTCGAAGGCGTTGTAGCCGTTCGGCTCGTGCACGACCGCGTCGCCGTTGACGAAGACGACCGCGTCACGGTAGACACCCTCGAACTCGAGCCGCACCGTCTTGTCGCGCCACGAAGCGGGTACGTCGATCGTCTTCGCGTACTCGAACACCCCGCCCTGCACGTAGCCGGTGTGCACGCCCTGGTCGCTGCCGGAGGACCGCGGCAGGTCGCGCACGGCGTCGTGCGGCAGCCGGACGGGCCGCGGGACCGACTCGGGCGTGGGCGCCTCGAAGGCACCGAGCTTGGGACCGACGGTCCAGCCCTCGAGGAACGGCTGCCGGATCACGCGCCGACCTCGCGGGAGCCGTCGGCCTCCGCGGGTCCCGGGTCCGCCCCGGCGCCGTCCGCGGGTTCAGCGCCGCCCGATCTCGCATCGAGCACCGCTTCGATCCCCGCGAGGTCGTAGCCGCTGATCATGCCGCGGAAGAACTCCGCCAGCGCCTCGGCCATGTCCGTCGACGACGGGTCGAGGAGCCATTGCACCTGGAGGCCGTCCATGAGCGCGATCGTCGCGACCGCCGCACGTCGCGGGTCGACCCCCGGCAGCAGCCGATCGGCGGAGGCGATGCGCGCGAAGGCGCGGGTGGTGCTCTCCCGCACGTATTCGTATCGCTGCACGAAGTACCCGTGGGCGGGATGATCGGACGACGTCGCCTCTGCCGAAAGCGTGCAGTAGAGCTCGACGACCCCCGGGATGGACGCATTGTGCCGCGCGAGCGCGACGAGGCCGCGCAGGGCCTCGACGCCGTCGGGCACGTCGAAGTCGACGAGTTCGCGCGCCAGGTCGTCTCGGTGGTCGAGCACCGCCTGAAGCAGTGCGCTCTTGCTTCGGAAGTGGTGAAGCAGCCCGGCCTCGCTCATGCCCACGCGCTCGGCGACCTCCCGCAGGGATCCGGCTCGATATCCGGATTCGGCGAACACCTCGAGGGCTGCATCCAGGATCGCCGTCCGCGTCGCCGCCGACTTCGCATACTCGCCGCGCGGCTTGCGCGTCCGCGTGGGAGCGGTCCCCTTCCGCGCTGCGGCGGAGGTGGTCTCGGTCATCGTCTCACCGTATCCCCGGGTCGTCTCGCGCACCTACATCGGTGGCCGCCGGGTTCCTTCCCCTCCGTTCTATAACGAAATTCGAGCGCACGCTAGATTTTTGCGTCAAAAACCTAGCGTTGACTAGGAATTGGTGTTAGCGTCTCCCGCCAGAAGGCGATCCGCAGGGGCATCGCCACCTATGAAGGGACCAAGGATGTTCCGTTGGAAGGCCACAGCAGCCACCATCGCGATCGCCGCTCTCGCCCTCACCGGCTGCGCCGGTGCCGGGGACGACGGGTCGGGCGCAGGCGAATCCGGCCGGGCAGACCGGCTCACGCTCACCGCGATCATCGGGCCCACGAGCTACGACATCGGCCAGGGCGCCGAATACGGCAACCGCAGCCCGTTCTTCCAGGCGGTGTTCGACACGCTGCTGCAGAAGAACGCCGCCGGTGAGATCGAGCCGTGGCTCGCCACCGAGTGGGAGTACAACGACGACAACACCGTGCTGACCCTGACCCTGCGCGACGACGTCGAGTTCACCGACGGCACGCCGCTGGACGCCGACGCCGTCGTCGCCAGCCTCGAGCGCTTCCGCGACGGCACCGCCCCGCAGGCCGCCACCCTCGCCGGCAAGGAGTTCGCCGCGGTCGACCCGACGACCGTCACCATCACGCAGCCCACGCCCGACCCCTCGCTCGTGAACCTGCTGTCGATCGCCCCGGGCCTCATCCAGGCGCCGTCGACGTTCGACGACCCGGACTCCGCCACCGAGCCGGTCGGCTCCGGCCCCTACATCCTCGACACCGCGGCGACGGTCACCGGCACCACGTACGTGTACACCGCCAACCCGGACTACTGGAACCCCGACGCCGTCAAGTACGACAACCTCACGATCAACGTCATCGAGGACCCGACGGCGACGCTGAACGCGCTCAAGGCGGGCGAGGCGAACGGCGCGAAGATCGTCAACAACGACACGATCCCCGAGATCGAGGCATCCGGCTGGACGATCGAGTCCAACGAGCTCGACTTCCAGGGCCTCCTGCTCTTCGACCGCGCCGGAACCATGGCCCCCGAGCTGGCCGACGTGCGGGTGCGCCAGGCCATCAACATGGCGTTCGACCGCGAGGCGCTGCTCGACGCTCTGCAGGCCGGCTACGGCACGGTGACCGAGCAGGTCTTCCCCGAGACGTCCGTCGGCTACGACGAGGCGCTCGACAGCACCTACGGATACGACCCCGAGGCCGCCAAGGAGCTGCTCGCCGAGGCCGGCTACCCCGACGGCTTCACGCTCGACATGATGTCCACGCCGGCTTTCCAGACGACGTTCGACCTCGTGGCGCAGCAGCTCGCCGACATCGGGATCACGGTGAACTACACCGACCCCGGCACCGGCAACTTCATCACCGACATGCTCGCGCCGAAGTACCCGGCGACATGGATGGCGCTGGAGCAGAACCCCGACTGGCAGCTGATCAACTTCATGATCGCCCCCCAGGCGACCTTCAACCCGTTCCGCTCGCAGGACCCGCAGGTCGACGAGTACATCGCCACCATCCAGATGGGCGGCGACGACGCCGAGCAGGCCACGAAGGACCTCAACGCGTACATCGTCGAGCAGGCCTGGTTCGCGCCGTTCTTCCGGGTCCAGGGGACCTACGCGGTGGACGCGAACACGAACCTCGAGTTCTGGCCCACCAATGCCTACCCGTCGATCTTCGGGTTCTCGCCGAAGAGCTGAAGCCTCGCCCCGCCCCCCCGGGCCACCGCGGGCGGGGGGGCACCCCCCACCCGCAAAACAAAAGCTTTGAATAAAACAACCGCGCCA
>NZ_JBHTZE010000009.1:0-145540 GCF_042790415.1 Microbacterium sp. NPDC056736 | reverse complement strand
AAAAGACCCCCACCAACCAGAAAACTGGTCGACAGAGAAATAAATTTGGCATTTGACAAGTGCACGCTGTTGAGTTCTCAAAGATCGGACGCACCAGCCAGCAGAGAGTCACAGACCCGCTGCCCCGGCTGGGCAACTTCACTATCTTACCTCGCCGTAGCGACTCCGTCAAACTGACCGGCGTCCTTCCAGCGAGTCCCCCACGAGTCCGACGAGCGGAAGACCCGCGAACGGATCTTGGTTTGTGGGAGGTGGTTCGCTGCTTGAGGGGAGCCAGGCCTTCCGGCCTTCCGCTCTACCCTTTGGGGCGAACAAGAAATACTTTACGTGCGATCCCCGATCACGTCGAATCCACCCCGCATCCCGGGCGTGTCGTGCCGGTTCTTCCGCAGAATCACGCGGTTCTCGCGGCTCGTCACCGGACGGCCGAGCGTCTCGGTGCGGAGGCGAGGCGCCGGCGCACCTGGACGGCGACGCAGAGCATGACGGTGGCGGCGCCCCACACCGCGCACGCGGGCGGAAGCACGCGGTAGGCCAGGTGGGCCGCCGTGAACTCGGCGTCGAGGCCGCCATGAACGGAAAGCCCCCACACCCACGCGACAGCGAGGACCACCGGCAACGACATCCACCATCCCCATCGCACCCATCGCGGCAGCACCTGCGAAGGCGCGCCGCCCGGTTCCCGCCGGGCAAGCCACAGGATCATCCAGACGCCGAGGATGGCGAGCCCGATCGCACTGGAGCCGTGCTGCAGCCACTTGTAGCCCGGAAGCGGACCCCAGTCCTCCGCCAGAGCAGGGACCGAGGTGGTGCCCCACCGGCCCGCGTGCGTGAAGAGGTCCCACACGATGTGGCTGACGACGCCGATCGCGAGCGAGACCGCGAGGAGCAGCATCCGCGTGGACCTCGCACCGGCCTCACCCGGAGCGATCGCCAAGGTCTCGCGCAGGGCGGCGCCCGCTCCCGCGTCCCACGACTCCGGCAGCCGGGCCGCGAGCCACCGTGGCGCGAGCTCCCGTGCGGCAGGGCGCAGCACGCAGCGCCACACCAGCAGGAGCAGCAGGCCCATCAGGATCGTCGCCGGGAGCCAGCCGAGCGAGTGCGTGACACCGTAGTCCAGCGGCAGCGCCCGCACGAACAGCGGCAGGTCCGGCGTCATCGCGCCGATCGCGATCGCGGCGGGCACGAGCGGTGTGCGCACGAAAGGCAGCGCGACGACGGCATGACTCGGCGTGAACGGCATCCGTCACCCCTCCGTCGTCGCGGCGAACCCGCTCACGATCGTCGTGTCAGCCGACGAACACGCCCGCCAGCGTCTTCTTGCCGCGTCGCAGCACCGACACCCCGCCGGGCAGACCGCCCGACACGACGGCCGCGTCGTCCTCGACCTTCGCGCCGTCGAGGGACACCCCGCCCTGTGCGATCGCGCGGCGGCCCTCCGAGAGGCTCGAGACCAGCCCGGTGTCGACGAGCGCCTGCACCACGTTCGTCCCCGCCGCGACGGAGGCGTTCGGGAGCTCCTCGAGGGCGTGCCGCAGCGTCGTCGCGTCGAGCGCCGCGAGGTCGCCCTGCCCGAAGAGCGCTTCCGAGGCCGCGACGACGGCGGCCGTGGCATCCGTCCCGTGCACGAAGGTCGTCACCTCGAGGGCGAGGCGCTTCTGCGCGGCGCGACGGAACGGCTCGTCGGCGACGAGACGCTCGTACTCCTCGATCTGCGCCCGCGTGAGGAACGTGAAGATCTTCAGGCGCTGGATCACGTCGGCGTCGTCGGTGTTGAGCCAGAACTGGTACATCCGGTACGGGCTGCACATCGCGGCGTCGAGCCAGATCGCATTGCCCTCGCTCTTGCCGAACTTCGTGCCGTCGCTGTTGGTGATGAGCGGGGTGCCGATCGCGTGGACGTGCACGCCCTCCACCCGGTGGATGAGGTCCGTGCCGCTGGTGAGGTTGCCCCACTGGTCGCTGCCGCCGGTCTGCAGGACGCAGCCGTACTGGCGGTACAGCTCGAGGTAGTCCATGCCCTGGAGGATCTGGTAGCTGAACTCTGTGTAGCTGATGCCCGCATCGGAGCTGAGGCGCGCCGCGACGGCGTCCTTCTTCAGCATCGTGCCCACGCGGTAGTGCTTGCCGATCTCGCGCAGGAAGTCGATCGCGCTCATCGGCGCGGTCCAATCGAGGTTGTTGACGATGCGCGCGGCGTTGTCGCCCTCGAAGCTCAGGAAGCGCTCGACCTGCTCCCGCAGGTAGCCGACCCACTCGCCGACGGTCTCCTTGGTGTTGAGCGTGCGCTCGGCGGAAGGGCGCGGGTCGCCGATGAGCCCGGTGGACCCGCCCACGAGGCCGAGCGGCCGGTGGCCGGCGAGCTGGAGGCGGCGCATCGTGAGCAGCTGCACGAGGTTGCCGAGGTGCAGGCTCGGCGCGGTCGGGTCGAAGCCGCAGTAGTACGTGATCGGGTCCCCGCCGAGAAGGGCGCGCAGCGCCTCCTGATCGGTGGACACATGCACGAGCCCACGCCACACGATCTCGTCCCAGACGTTCTCGAACGCCGGGTCGTTGGCGGGCGCGGTCGCGCTCACGACGGTTTCAGACACGCGTTTCAGGCTATCAGCGACCGATGCCTGGCCCCGTGCGTCGCCGAGGGCCGATGCCTCGGCCCGGCTCGAGAAGCTGGACTGGTACCGGGGTCGAGACGACCCCGCGGCGATCGCCTCATCGTCGTCGCTATAGTTGCAAAGCTTAAGTACCGCCTACTTTAGCCTACTGACTATGTTTGATTCAGCCTGGGGGCTAAACTAAAGGGGACTTGATCTCCAGGACTGAAGGAAAACCCGATGTACGTCCTCACCGCCGATCAGCGCGCGAGCCGCGCGAACGCCGACGCTGTTCCGTCCGCTCTCGCCGTCGTCGCGCGCCACGGCGCCGGTGGGCTTGCGCTGCCTCCCGAGCGCACCGCCGGTGACGAGCTCCAGGTCGCGGTCGCCGACGCGTCGGTGGCGCTGTCGATCGTGCTCGAACTGACGAGGACAGGCGAATGGAGCGTCGGGCTCGGGGTGGGCACCGTCGAATCGCCGCTTCCGCAGAGCGTCCGCGCCGCACGCGGGCAGGCCTTCATCAACGCGAGGGACGCTGTCGATCGCGCCAAGAAGTCATCCACCCGGATGGCCGTCACCGCACCCGTGGGCGGAGCGGACGCCGAGGCGCTCGTCGCCCTTCTCATCGAGCTGCGCGACCGGCGCACACCGGAGGGCTGGGAGGTCTACGACCTGCTCGCCGACGGGCTCACCCAGCGCGACGCCGCCGCACGCCTGGGCGTCTCGGAGGGCGCGATCAGCCTGCGCGCCAAGGCAGCGGCCCTGCGTGTCGAGGAGGCCGCCGTGCCCGCACTGGAGCGCGCGCTCGCACGCCTGGATGAGGAGACGCGCGCCGTCTCGCCGCCCGAACGCAGCTGAGCACGACGACGCCGACCGGCCTCACGGCACACGGGATGCCGCACCCGGGCGCCGTCCGAGCCCCATGCCAGACTGACGCCATGGTCCTCCCCGACGTCGTGCTGACCGCCGCGCTCTCGATCTTCCTGTTCGTCGTGCTGTGCGCAGCACTCGTGCTGGTGGTCGTCAGTCTTCGCAAGCCGACGGACGTCCCGCTCATCGTCGCAGGCGTCCTCGTCGTGCTGTGCCTGCTCGCGGTGACGGTGTCGCCCGTCAACGTGCCGCTGCTCCTCGGCTTGGGCATCGCACTGCTCGGAACCACCCTGGCGGTCCTGGGCGGCAACCCCATCACGCGGCGCATCCTCGACGTCGCCAGCCACGGCCGCGTGGAAGAAGGCGACAACGGCGGCATCCTCCTGCGTGCCCCGTCCCTGCCGGGAGCGATCGCCGGCGAGGGCGCCGTCCGCGAGGTGATGCGAGGGGGAACCACCATCGGGTACCTCGAACGCGTCGCAGTGGTGCTCGGCATCATCGCGGGGTTCCCCGAGGCGATCGCCGTCGTGGTGGCCCTCAAGGGCATCGGCCGGTTCACCGAGCTCGCCAGCGCCGAGGCCCGCGAACGGTTCATCATCGGCACCCTCGCGAGCCTGGTGTGGGCGTGCGTCGTCGGCGCGCTCGTGCGGCTCGCGATCTGGTGATCGCGGCGGGTGTCTCGAGCGCTACAGTCCTAGCGCGTGCGCTGCCGCCTGCACCCGCTGGATCAGCTCGGCGCGCTGCTCCTCGACGCGCACCGGAGCGGTCCCGCCGACGCCCGTGCGGCTCGCCACCGAGCCCTCGATGCTGAGCACGTCGCGCACGTCGGGGGCGAGGTGAGGAGAGACCGCGGCCAGCTGCTCGTCCGACACCTCGTGCAGCTCGAGCCCGTTCTCTTCGCAGACCCGCACGAGGTGGCCCGAGATCTCGTGCGCGTCACGGAACGGGACCCCGCGCTTGACGAGCCACTCGGCGACGTCGGTCGCCAGCGAGAAGCCCTGCGGGGCGAGCGACGCCATGCGGTCGGTGTGGAAGCGCATCGTCGCGACCATACCGGCGAACGCCGGAAGCACGGTCTCAAGGGTGCGCACCGAGTCGAACACCGGCTCCTTGTCTTCCTGCAGGTCGCGGTTGTACGCCAGCGGCAGCGCCTTCAGCGTCGCCAACAGGCCGGTGAGGTTGCCGATCAGACGACCGGCCTTGCCGCGCGCGAGCTCGGCGATGTCGGGGTTCTTCTTCTGCGGCATGATGCTCGATCCGGTCGAGTACCCGTCGTCGAGGGTCACGAAGCCGAACTCGCGGGTGTTCCAGAGGATGATCTCCTCGGCGAAGCGCGACACGTCGATGCCGACCATCGCCGCGATGAACGCGAACTCCGCCACGACGTCGCGCGCCGCCGTCCCGTCGAGCGAGTTCTCGGCCGGCCGGGCGAGGCCGAGCTCGCGCGCGACCAGCTGCGGATCCAGACCCAGCGTCGATCCGGCCAGCGCCCCGCCGCCGTAGGGCGAGACCGAGGCGCGGACCGACCAGTCACGCAGCCGCTCGAGATCGCGCACGAGCGGCCAGGCGTGGGCCTGCAGGTGGTGCGCGAGCAGCACGGGCTGCGCGTGCTGCAGGTGCGTGCGCCCGGGCATGATCGCCTCGGCGTTGGCTTCGGCCTGCGCGACGAGGGCGTCCACGAGCCGCAGGATCTCCCGCGCGATCGTGCGCGAGTGGTCGAGCAGGTACATGCGCACGAGGGTCGCGATCTGGTCGTTGCGGCTGCGTCCGGCGCGCAGCTTGCCGCCGAGCTCGGCGCCCACGACGCCGATCAGCGCCTGTTCGAGTGCACCGTGGACGTCTTCATCGGATGCCGACGGCCGAAGCGTCCCCTCCGTGATGCCCTGCGCCAGCGTGTCGAGGCCGTCGTGCATGGCCTCCGCCTCGTCGGCGGTGAGGTAGCCCGCTGCGGCGAGCGCCTTCGCGTGCGCGTGGGAGCCGGCGATGTCATACAGCGCGAGATCCCAGTCGAAGTGCGTGGACCGGCTGAGCTCGGCCAGTTCGGGGGACGGCCCCGTCGCGAAGCGGGCTCCCCACAGTGCGCCTTCGTTGGTGCCGTCGGCCTTCGATTCACTCACCGTCCCAGCCTACCGACGGCGGCCGGGCGCTCGAGCCCGCCGCGGCCCGGGGTCAGCGGGAGCGGCGGCCCGGCACGACGAAGCGCGAGCCGCGGTCGAGCAGCGTCTCGAGCGGGCCGCGCCCGACCAGCAGCGCCCACGCCGTGCAGAAGAGCACCGTGCCGAGCGTGAGCGGCCAGAACGGCTCCAGCGCGCGGAACCCGGCGAGATCGCTCACGCGCTCCAGCGTCAGCGCGGCGACGACCGCCCACACCACGAGCTGCAGCGTGTAGGCGGTGAGCGGCATCGCCCCGACCGCGCGCAGCGGCAGGACGACCCACACCAGCACCGTCCGGCACGCGAGGAGGCAGACTCCGAGCGTGAACAGCGCGAAGCCGCCCGACCCGATCACCTCGAGCAGGCCGGTGGAGTGCGGCCGCGCCGTCCACAGCGCGCCGAAATACGACGTCGCCTCCTCCGCCGACGACGACCCGGTCGTGGCATCCAGCCCGTAGCCGAGCGCCGCGAGCACCATGCCCACGGCCACCAGCAGACCCTGGACCCGCAGTCGCGTGACACCGGCGCGCGCCACGCCGAGCCCCGCGACGACGAAGACGATCCACGTCGTGAACGGATAGTGCCAGCCCAGGGCGACGGACGCCTCGGCGCCGAGGGCGGTGTTCCACACCGGCAGCGCGTCGAGGATCACCTGCACGAGCGGCATCGTCACCGCCAGCACCGCGGCCAGCGCGAGCAGCGGGCGCGCCCCGAGGGCGGTGAGCGGGAGCGCGAGGAGGAAGAGCACCGCGTAGGCGGGCAGGATGACGAAGACCGGGACGGTCGTCGCGATCAGCAGCGCGCCGATCACCCAGAGCAGGCACGCGCGCACGGCGATGCGGTATCTCGCGGTGGTCATGGCGGCGGCGGGAAGCGGCATCCGTCCCCCGGTCATCAGGCCGATCGACACGCCCGCGAGCGTCGCGAACAGGATGGAGGATCGGCCTTCCGCCACGGCCACCCACGTGCCGGCGTCCGAGAGGTCGAACTCCTCCGTGATCGACAGGAGATGGGCGGCGAGCATCCCGAGCACGGCGAGTCCCCGGGCGAGGTCCACCCCGGTGATGCGGGGTGCGCGATTGAGGCGCGCCCACCGCGAGGCGACCCAGCTGGGGGCGCTCACCGATCGGGGTCCCATCGCGCCGACGGGCTCAGCCCTGCCGCAGGAGCCAGACCAGCAGGGCCTTCTGCGCGTGCAGCCGGTTCTCGGCTTCGTCCCACACGACGCTCTGGGGGCCGTCGATCACCTCGGCGTCGACCTCGTAGCCGCGGTCGGCGGGCAGGCAGTGGATGAAGATCGCATCGTCCTGCGCCAGCGACATCAGGTCCTGCGTCACCTTGTACGCGCCGAGGTCGCGCAGGCGCGCGAGCTTCTCCTCCTCCTTGCCCATCGACACCCAGGTGTCGGTGACCACGACGTCGGCGCCTGCGGCCGCCTCGTTCGGATCGGTGTAGAGGGTGACCGAGCCGCCGGTCTCGGCGGCACGGCGGTCGGCATCGGCGATGACGTCGTCGCGCGGCGCGTACGCCTCGGGTGAGGCGACCCTGACGTGCATGCCCGCCGTGACGCCGGCGAGCACGTACGAGTGCGCCATGTTCGACATGCCGTCGCCGAAGAACGCGAGCGTGAGCCCCTCGAGGTCGCCCTTGTGCTCCTTGATCGTCAGCAGGTCGGCGAGCAGCTGGCAGGGGTGGAAGTCGTCGCTGAGGGCGTTGACCACCGGCACACGCGTGCCGCGCGCCATCTCCTCGAGCCCCGCCTGCGCGTAGGTGCGCCAGACGATCGCGGCGACCTGGCGCTCCAGCACCCGCGCCGTGTCGGAGGGGGTCTCCTTGCCGCCGAGCTGGCTGTTGGCCGTCGAGATGATCAGCGGCGAGCCACCGAGGTCGGCGATGCCGACGGCGAACGACACGCGGGTGCGCGTGGAGGACTTGTCGAAGATGACCGCGACCGTCTGCGGACCCTCGAGCGGCTTGAGCTTCCAGCGGTCCTTCTTCAGCGCGACCGCGAGCTCGAGGATCTCGTTCTGCTCGGTCTGCGTCAGATCGTCGTCGCGCAGCAGGTGGCGGGTCATGCGGGCACCTCCGTGCTCGTGGCGGCATGGGTCGAGCCTTCGAGCACCAGGGCGTCCTCGACCGTGCGCAGCGACGCCGTGAAGAGCTCGACGAACTCGTCGATCTCGACGTCGCCGATCGTGAGGGCGGGCACGAGGCGGATCGTCTCGTCGTTGGGGGCGTTGATGACGAGACCGTGCTCCTGCGCGGCCGCGACGAGCGCCTTGGCGACGGGATGCCGCAGGCCCACCCCGATGAGGAGGCCGAGGCCGCGGCATCCGTCGATCAGCTCCGAGTCGATGCCCTCGATCGCCTCGCGCAGCTGCGCGCCGCGCTCGGCGGCGTTGCGCACGAGCTCCGCCCGCTCGATCTCGCCGAGGACCGCGCCGGCGACGGCCGTCCCGAGGGCGTTGCCGCCGAACGTCGAGCCGTGCGTTCCGGGGTAGAAGAGCTCGCTCGCCTCACCGAACGTGATGAGCGCGCCGATCGGGAAGCCGCCGCCGATGCCCTTGGCGACCGTGATCGCGTCGGGGATGACGTCCTCGTGCTGGAAGGCGAACCACTCCCCCGTCCGTCCCGCGCCGGTCTGGATCTCGTCCACGATCAGCAGGGCCCCGTGGCGCGCGGTGATCTCCCGCGCGGCCGCGAGGTAACCATCGGGCAGCGGCAGCACGCCCGCCTCGCCCTTGACGGGCTCGACGAAGAGCGCGGCGACCCGGTCGTCGATCGCGGCCTCGAGCGCCTCCGCGGTCGAGTCGATGAACTCGACGCCGGGCGTCATCGGGAGGAACGGCTCCTGCATGTACGGCTTGCCGGTGAGGGCGAGGGTGCCCATGGTGCGGCCGTGGAAGGCGTCGTTCAGCGCGAGGATGCGGGGCCGCTCGGTGCCGCCGTGCAGGCGGGCGAGCTTGAAGGCCGCCTCGTTCGCCTCGGCGCCGGAGTTGCCGAAGTAGACGCGGCCGGCGTCGCCGGTGCCGGCGAGGCGCTTGAGCGTCGCGGCGAGCGCGAGCTGCGGCGGCGTCGCGAAGTAGTTCGACACGTGCGCGAGCGTGGCCGCCTGCGTCGCGATGGCATCCACGAACACCGGGTGGGCGTGGCCCAGCGAGTCCACCGCGATCCCCGCCAGGAAATCCAGGTAGCGCTTGCCGTCGGCGTCCCACAGATAGGAGCCCTCACCGCGCTCGAACATCTGCATGCGGGCCCCGAAGCTCTTCACGAGGTCGCGCCCCGCGTCATCCTGCCACGTCATCCGAGCACCACCTCTGTTCCGATTCCCTTGCTGGTGAAGATCTCCACGAGCACCGAGTGCGGCACCCGCCCGTCGATGATCGCGGCGGTCTCGACGCCGCCCTCGACGGCCTCCAGGCACGCCGTCATCTTCGGGATCATGCCCGACTCGAGCTTCGGCAGCATCGCACGCAGCTCCGTCGAGTTCAGGTGCGACACGAGCGAGTCGCGGTTCGGCCAGTCGGCGTAGAGCCCGGCGACGTCGGTGAGCACCACGAGCTTCGCCGCCCCCAGCGCGACGGCGAGAGCGGATGCCGCGGCATCCGCGTTGACGTTCAGCGAGTGTCCCGGGTGGTCGAGGTCGGGGGCGATGCTCGACACGACGGGGATGCGGCCGGCGTCGATCTGGTCGAGCACCGGCTGCGGGTCGACCTGCACGACGTCGCCGACGCGGCCGAGGTCGTGCTCGACGCCCTCGATCACCACGCCACGGCGGCGACCGCCGAACAGGCCGGCGTCCTCACCGCTGAGGCCGGTCGCGACCGGCCCGTGGGCGTTGATCTTCGACACGAGCTGCGGGTTGATCTGCCCGGTCAGCACCATGCGCACCACCGAGATCGCCTCGGTCGAGGTGACGCGGTAGCCGCCCTTGAACTCGCTCGGAATGGCGAGGCGGTCGAGCATCGACGAGATCTGCGGGCCGCCGCCGTGGACGACGACGGGCTTGACGCCGACGTACCGGAGATAGGCGATGTCGGCGGCGAAGGCATCCTGCAGCTCCTCGCTCACCATCGCGTTGCCGCCGTACTTGACCACGACGATCTGGTCGCGGAAGCGCTTGAGCCACGGCAGGGACTCGATGAGGGTGACCGCCCGGGCGCTGGCCTCGGACGGATCGGTGTCTTGCAGATCGGTCATGAGGAGTATGCGCTGTTCTCGTGGACGTAGTCGTGGGTGAGGTCGTTGGTGAGAATCGTCGCCGATGCCGCGCCGACCTTGAGGTCGATGACGAGGTCGGTGGCACGCGGGGTGAGATCGACGGCCTCGCGCGGCGCGTCGGGCCCGCCCTGCGAGCACACGCGCACGCCGTTCATCCAGACGTCGACGTCGTACGGGTCGAAGGCGGCCGTCGTGGTGCCGATGGCGGCGAGCACGCGGCCCCAGTTCGGGTCGTTGCCGAAGATCGCGGCCTTGAAGAGGTTGTTGCGGGCGACCGAGCGCCCGACCTCGACGGCGTCCGCTTCGGACGCGGCGTTGATCACGTCGATCGTGATGTCGTGGCTGGCGCCCTCCGCGTCGCCCTGCAGCTGCCGCGCCAGGTCCTGGCACACGCCGGCGAGGGCGGCCGCGAACGCCTCCCCGTCGGGTGTGACGCCCGAGGCGCCGCTGACCATGAGCGTCACCTGGTCGTTGGTCGACATGCAGCCGTCGGAATCGAGCCGGTCGAAGGTGCGGCTCGTCGCCGCGCGCAGCGCCTCGTCGGCCTGCGCCGCGTCGAGCACCGCGTCGGTCGTGATCACCACGAGCATCGTGGCAAGGCCCGGCGCCAGCATCCCGGCACCCTTGGCCATGCCTCCGATCGTCCAGCCGTCGCCCGTCGCGACGGCCCGCTTGGGCGTGGAGTCGGTGGTCATGATGGCCAGGGATGCCGCTTCCCCGCCGTCGGCGGACAGCTCGGCGATGCCCTGCGCGGTGCCGGCGAGCACCCTCGCGCGGAACGCCTCGTCACCGGTGCCGATGAGCCCCGTCGAGCACACGAGGATGTCGCCGGCGCTCACGCCGAGCAGTGCCGCGGCCCTCTCGGCCGTCTGGTGGGTGGTCTGGAAGCCGAACGGGCCGGTGAAGCAGTTCGCGCCGCCGGAGTTGAGGACGATCGCCTCGACGACCCCGTCGCGGATGACCTCCTCCGACCACAGGATCGGGTTCGCCTTGGCGCGGTTGCTCGTGAAGACCGCCGCCCCCACTTTGAGCGGGCCGCGGTTGACCACGACGGCCACGTCCGGCCGGCCGGTCGACTTGAGGCCGACGGCGACGCCCGCCGCCTCGAATCCCCGGGGGGCGGTGACGCTCACGGGGCGACTCCGTTCACGGTCAGCGCGGTGCCCTCGGAGAGGCCCAGTGCGATGTTCATGGACTGCACGGCGGCTCCGGCCGTGCCCTTGACGAGGTTGTCGACCGCCGTGACGACGACGACGCGGTTCGCGGCCCGGTCGATGGCCAGGCCGATGAGCGCCGTGTTCGCGCCCAGCACGTCGGCCGTGCGCGGGAACTCCCCCGCCGGCAGCAGCTGCACGAAGGTCTCGTCGCCATACGCCGCCTCCCAGGCGGCGCGGATCTCGTCGTCGGTCGCCCCCGCGGCGATCGGGGCGGTCGACGTCGCGAGGATGCCCCGCGCCATCGGCACCAGCACCGGCGTGAACGAGATGCGGATGCCCTGGTCCGCGGCATCCGCCGCCGTCGCCGTGTGCGCCGACGTGCGCGCGGCGGCGAGCGCCTGGCGGATCTCGGGGATGTGGCGGTGGGTGCCGCCCACGGCGTACGGGTTGGCGGTGCCGAGGATCTCGCCCGCGAGGAGACTGGTCTTGAGGCTCTTGCCCGCGCCCGACGGCCCGACCGCGAGCACCGTCACGATGTCGGACGGATCGATCAGGCCGGCGGCCACGCCCGGGGCGAGCGACAGTGACACGGTCGAGGCGTTGCATCCGGGGGCGGCGATGCGGGTCGCCCCCACGAGACGCTCGCGCTGCTTGGTGCCGGCGACGGGCAGCTCCGGCACGCCGTACACCCACGGCTCGTGGAAGTCGCCGCCGTAGAAGGCGTCCCAGTCCGCGACCGCCTCCAGACGGTGGTCGGCACCGGCGTCGATGACCAGCGCGGTGTCGCCGAGGGCGTCGGTGTACTGACCCGACTGGCCGTGAGGCAGTGCGAGGAAGACGATGTCGTGCCCGGCGAGGGTCTCGGGCGTCGTGTCCTGAAGGGTCAGGTGCGCGAGGGAGCGGAGGTGCGGCTGATGCTGGATGAGCGGCTGTCCCGCGTTGGAGTGCGCGGTCACGGTGCGGATCTCGACGTCGGGATGCGCGGCGAGGATCCGCAGGATCTCGCCGCCCGCATAGCCGGATGCGCCGGAGACGGCGACCGAATATGTCATGGATTCCACCTTAGAGTCTGGGTGCGGGGCCGGGAGACGGCGACGCCCGCTCGCGACGGTCCATGACGGGACGGCGTGCGGGGTCGCCTAGAGTCGGCGCTCGCCCAGACGGCGTCGGCGCGCAGGGACGACGCTCGTAAGCGGCGTCGAGAGTCCCTGGGCGGCCGAAGGCATGGGGCGACGATAGCCGCTGCCGCGAGCTCGTGCCAAATCGGCGATCCGCGGCATCCGCCGATCAGGTCTGCAGATCGTGCAGCAGCGCGATCTCGTCGTCGCGCGAGAGGCCGGCCCGCCGCTCGCGCTCGAGACCGCGTTCCCGCTCGTCCGCGAGGGCGCGCTCCAGCGTCTCGCGCAGCGGGCGCAGGCGTCCGCCCAGCAGCCGGTAGGCGCTGTTGGAGCGGGTCCAGAAGCCCGCCATCCCCGCCGGCAGCCACAGCGGCAGCGACCGCGGCCCCATCCAGTACGCCACGCGGTGCTCCTCGAGCCAGGGATCGCCCGCGGGGACGAGGGTCCCGGTGTGCCCTGCGACCTCGCGCGCCTCCGACAGCAGCCGGTCGAGGTCGACGGGGTCGCCGACGGCGTTGGCGACGCCCGTCCATCGCTCCCGCCCGATCGCCTGCACGAAGCCGGCGAGGTCGTCGACGTCGATCACCTGCGCGCCCCGGCCCTCGGTGTCGGGAACCAGCACCTCGCCGTCGCCGGCGAGCGCCAGCCGGCCCACCCAGTACCCGAAGCGATCGGTCGGATCGCCGGGCCCCACGATCAGCCCGGGCCGGACCACCGCCGCGCGGAAGCCGAGCGCGGAGCGGACGGATGCCTCGGCCTCGGCCTTCGCGCGCCCGTAGTCCGGCTCCTCCCCCGCACCGGCGGGTGTCAGCAGCTCAGCGCTCTCGTCCTGGCCGGGGTCGTCGCTCGAGGCGTAGACGGACACTGTCGAGATGTACGTCCAGTGCCCGGCGTGCGCGCCGAGCGCCTCCAGCGCCGCCGAGACGTGCACGGGGTTCGACGAGACGTCGACGATCTCGTCCCACTCCCGGCGCGCGACCTCGGCGTACGCGCCGGCCTCGCCCCGGTCTCCGACGGCGAGCGTCGTGCCGTAGGGAGCAGGTCGTCCGCCGCGGGCCAGGCACGTCACCGACGCCCCGGCATCGGCCCATCGCTCGGCGATGCGCCCGCTCAGCCAACCCGTCCCACCCAGCACCAGCACGTCGGTCATGGGTACACCCAACCAGACGCGCTCACGAGGTGGCCAGGGCCCGTCGCTCATCGGCGGGGAGTACCGCATACTCCACGGCGAACACGTCGCGCGCGCGACGCCAGGAGAGAAGCTCCAGCTCACGGGATGCCGTCAGGTCGGCGAACAGGGGGATCCCGCCACCCACCAGCACCGGCACGATGTGCAGGAGCAGCGCGTCCACGAGGCCTGCGCGGAGGAACTGCTGCGCCGTGTGCGGGCTTCCCATGATCACCACCTCGGCGTCGCCGGCGACGGCGGTCGCCTGCTCGAGGATGCTCGACGGCTCTCCCGAGACGTAGGTGAAGAGCGTGCCGTTCCTGGCTTCGGGCGCTCGAGCTTCGTGAGTCACCACGAAGACCGGGCTCGAGAAGACGTCATCGTCGCCCCATGGTTCCTGGCCGGCGTCCCAGGTGCGTCGGCCGAAGATGATGGCGCCCGCCCGGCGGAATCGTTCGACCAGCTCCCGCGCGACGTCGTCCCCGCCCTGGGGTCCGGCGTCGTCGAGCCAGCGATGCAACCGTGAGAGGTCGTCGCGTGGTGCGGCCGCGTACCCGTCGACGGAGACCGTGACGTAGAGGACAGTCGAACCCATCAGCCGCTCCTTCCGGACGTCGCCGGATTCCCCGGCGTTCTGAGCGTAGGACGCGAGTGGCCCACTGGTATGGTCCAGTCGCATGGCACAGGATTGGACCACTTCGGACCTCGCGCTGGTCCTGGCTCTCCCGGCCGGCCCCCGGCCCGGCGAGCGGCTGCAGGCGGCACTGCGCGACGCGATCCGGCAAGACGTGCTCGGCGACGGTGATGCGCTGCCCGCCACGCGTGAGCTGGCGGCAGAGCTGGGCGTCGCCCGGGGCACCGTCGTGCACGTCTACGAACAGCTCGGCGCCGAGGGCTATCTCGTCGCGCGTGCGGGCGGTCGCACCCGTGTCTCCTCGCGTGCCGTACCACCGCGCGGCAGGGCGCAGCCGCGGCCCGCGGCGGCTCCGCGCGGTGCGGATCTGCGGCCAGGGGTCCCCGATCTCCGCCGGTTCCCGGCCGGCGACTGGGCGTGGGCGTACGCGCGCGCGGTGCGCAGCGCGGGGTCGCACGACCTCGACTACGGCGACGGCCGCGGCCACCCGACGGCGCGCGAGGCGGTGGCCGGCCACCTGCGACGCGTCCGCGCGGCGGCGACCGACGCCGACCACGTCGTCCTCTGCCAGGGGTTCGCGCAGGGTCTCGCCCTCCTGCTGCCGGTGCTCGCCGCGCGCGGGGTCCGGGTGCTGGCGGTGGAGGATCCGGGCGATCGGGCCGTCGACGACGCGGTCCGCGCCGCCGGGATCGAGCTCGCGCCGCTCCCGTTGGACGCGCACGGCCTCCGCACCGAACTGCTTCACGAGTCGGGCGCTCACGCGGTGCTCGTCACACCGGCGCACCAGTCCCCCACCGGCGTCGTGCTGTCGGCGTCGCGGCGCCTGGAGCTCGTGGAGTGGGCCACGCGCAGCGCTGCCTGGATCATCGAGGACGACTACGACTCGGAGTTCCGCTACGACCGACAGCCCCTCGGCGCTCTCCAAGGCCTCGCGCCCGACCGCGTCATCCTCGTCGGGTCGGCGAGCAAGGCCCATGCGCCCGGCGTGAGGATCGCGTGGATGGCGGTGCCCGGCGAGCTGGTCGACGATCTCGCCACGCGAAGGATCGCGGCAGACCGCGGCGGCCCGGTGATCGACCAGCTCGCGTTCGCGGCACTGCTGGAGTCGGGCCGCCATGACAAGCACGTGCGAACCATGCGTGGCGTGTACGCTGCGCGCCGCGCCATCGTCCTCCAGACGCTCGCCCGGGTCTCTCCCGGGCTGACGATGACGGGTCTGGTGGCCGGATTCCACGGTGTGCTGCGGCTTCCGCCTGGCGTCCCGGAAGACGAGGTCGTCGCCGCTGCCGCGGACGCCTCCCTCCGCGTCACCGGCCTCGCGGCATTCACCCGTCACCGACGCGACCTCCCGCCGGCCCTCGTCCTGGGTTTCGGCGACATCGACGACGAGGCCGTCGTCGAGGCGATTCAGCGCCTCGCGTCCGTGATCGCCGCGGCGGGCGGAGGTGTCCTCAGCCGGGAACGGTGAGAGCCATCAGCGACGGCCGCAGTGGCTATTCCCGCAGGGTCGCGCCGAACCGCTCGGTCGCCAGCGCGACGCCGGCGAGCTTCGCCTCCGTCGCCTCGGCGGCCGTCAGCGTTCGATCGGGGGCACGGAAGCGCAGCGAGAACGTGAGGCTCTTCTCACCCTCGGGCACGCCCTGGCCCCGGTAGTCGTCGATGAGGCGCAGCGACTCCAGCAGCTCCCCCGCGCCCTCGGTGAGCGCCGAGCGTACGTCGGCGGCCGGCACGTCGGCGCCGACGAGGAGCGAGACGTCCTGCGTCGCCGCGGGGAAGCCCGACAGCGACGCCGCGACGACCTTCTCCCCCGCCAGCGACAGCACGAGGTCGAGGTCGAGCTCGGCGACGATCACACGACTGGAGAGATCGGATGCCTCCGCCACCGCCGGCAGCAGCTCGCCGACGTAGCCCACCTCGGTGCCGGCGACCGAAAGGACGCCGGTGCGCCCGGGGTGCAGCGCTGCGCGCTCCGCCTGCGCGACGTCGATGGCGACGCCCGCCGCGGCGGCGATCGTGCGGACGGCGTCCAGCGCGTCCGCGAGCTCGGCCGCGACCGCGGCGATCCCGGGCTGCTTGGGCACGACGCTGCCCGTCAGCAGCACGGCGACGTGGCGGTGCTGCGGCGGGATCGACGCGTCGAGCTCGGCCAGGGTCGCGGCATCCGGTCGCACCGCGAGCGGGGGGACGTGCGTCGTGCCGTACTGCACCCCCGGCTGCGGGAGGAAGACGGCGCCCGTCTCGAAGAGCGCGAGGTCGGTGAGACCGCGCGAGACGTTGCGGTGCGCGACCTGCAGCAGGCCCGGGATCAGCGAACGCCGCAGGAACGGCGCCTGGCCGTCGAGCGGGTTGGCGAGCTTGACGCTCGGGAGGTGCGCCCCCGACGGCGAGCCGTGGAGGTCGTTCTGCTCCTCGGTGGTGAAGCCGAACGACGGCGTCTCGGTGAAGCCGGCGGCGGCCAGCGCGTTGGCGACGCGGCGACGGCCCTGCTGGGCGCTCGTGAGACCGCGGCCCGAGGGCGGCAGCGGCAGCACCGAGGGGATGCGGTCGTACCCCTCGATGCGGGCGACCTCCTCCGCGAGCGTCCACTTGTCGCTGAGATCGGGGCGCCACGACGGCGGGATGACCTGCCACCCGGCGGCGTCGTCCTCGTTGGGCACGACCTCGCAGCCGATGAGCCGCAGCGCGGCCTCGATCTGGCCGTCGGTGTAGTCGACGCCGATGAGGTGCTGGACGAACAGCGGCGGAAGCTCGATGGCGGGCACGGACACCTCGGCGAACAGGGCTCCGCCGTGCTCCTCGTCGCTCGTGCCGCCGGCGTACTCCACCATCAGCTCGGCCACGCGGCGGGCGGCGACGAACGGCACGAGCGGGTCGACGCCGCGCTCGAAGCGGCGCGAGGCCTCGCTGGGCAGCTTGTGGCGGCGCGCCGTGCGCGCGATCGACACGGTGTCGAAGATCGCGGCCTCGATGAGCACGTTGCGCGTCGTGTCGCTCATCTCCGTCGCCCCGCCGCCCATGACGCCGGCGAGGCCGATCGGCCCGGACTCGTCGGTGATGAGGAGGTCCTCGGGATCGAGGGTGCGCACCTTGCCGTCGAGCGTCTCGAGCTTCTCCCCCGGCTGCGCCCGGCGCACGGTGATGCCGCCCTGCAGCTTGTCGAGGTCGTAGCCGTGGATCGGCTGCCCGAGCTCGAGCATGACGTAGTTGGTGATGTCGATGAGGATGCCGAGCGAGCGGATCCCGGCCAGCGACAGGCGTGCGATCATCCACGCGGGCGTCGGCTTGGTGGGATCGACGTCGCGGACCACGCGGGCGACGAACTCGGAGGCCCCGGCGCGTCCACGGATCGGTGCGGTGTCGTCGACGGCGATCGGGAAGCCGGACCCGGGGGCCAGCTCGTCCCACGGACGCTCGGCCGGGTCGCGGAACGCCGCGCCGGTCGAGTGCGAGTACTCGCGCGCCACGCCGCGAATCGACAGCGCGTAGCCGCGGTCGGGCGTCACATTGATGTCGACGGCGACGTCGTCCAGTCCGAGCAGCGAGATCGCGTCGGTGCCGACCGGCGCGTCGATCCCGAGCTCGACCAGACGGAGGATGCCGCTGTGCTCCTCGCCGAGGCCGAGCTCACGCGCGGAGGCGATCATGCCGTCCGAGACATGGCCGTACGTCTTGCGCGCGGCGATCGGGAACGGGCCTGGCAGCACGGCTCCGGGGAGCGTCACCACGACCTTGTCGCCGGCGAAGAAGTTGCGGGCACCGCACACGACGCCGTGGACGGCGTCGCCGCCGTCGGCCGCGGTCTCGCCGTCGGGCGCGACGCGGACCTGGCACCAGCGGATGGTCTTGCCGTTGGACTGCGGCTCCTCGACGAAGTCGAGCACCTCGCCGACGACGATCGGCCCCTGCAGCTCGAAGCGGTGGATGTCCTCCTCTTCGAACCCGACGCGCACGAGCGCCGCGAGGACGTCCTCGGGCGAGGCATCCCCCGGGACGTCGACGAACTCACGCAGCCACGAAAGCGGGACGCGCATCAGACCACCATTCCGAACTGCTCGCTGAAGCGGACATCGCCCTCGGCCATGTCGCGCATGTCCTGGACGTCGCTGCGGAACATGAGCGTCCGCTCGATCCCCATGCCGAACGCGAAGCCCGAGTACTCCTCGGGGTCGATCCCCGCCGCGCGCAGCACGTTCGGGTTGATCATCCCGCAGCCGCCCCACTCGATCCATCGGGCGCCGCCCTTGAAGGTCGGGTGCCACAGGTCGAGCTCGGCCGACGGCTCTGTGAACGGGAAGTAGTTGGCACGGAAGCGCGTCTTCGCCTCGGGCCCGAACAGCACGCGGGCGGCGTGGTCGAGGGTGCCCTTGAGGTGCGCCATGGTGATGCCCTTGTCGACGACGATGCCCTCGAACTGGGTGAAGACGGGCAGGTGCGTCGCGTCGAACTCGTCGGTGCGGTACACGCGGCCGGGGCACAGCGCGTACAGCGGCAGATCGCGCTCGAGCATGGAGCGCACCTGGACGGGGCTGGTGTGCGTGCGCATCACGAGGTGGCGCTCGACGGGGTCGACGAAGAACGTGTCCTGCATCTGGCGCGCGGGGTGGTCGACGTCGAAGTTGAGCGCGTCGAAGTTGAACCACTCGTGCTCGAGCTCGGGCCCCTCCGCGATCTCCCAGCCCATGCCCACGAAGATGTCGGCGATCTCCTCCTGCAGCAGCGAGATCGGATGCCGCGCCCCGACGCGCGCCCGCGACGGCAGCGCCGTGATGTCGACGCGCTCGGCCTCGAGTCGCGCGGCGGTCTCGGCGGCGGCGAGCTCCTGCTCGCGCGCGGCGAGCGCCTGGTTCACCCGGCCGCGGGCCTGACCGACGAGCTTGCCGAACTCGGCCTTCTTGTCGTTCGGCACGTCCCGCAGCCGCGCGTTGAGCTTCGCCAGCGGCGAGCCCTCTGCGGAGTGCGCGGATCGTGCGGCCTTCAGCGCGGCGGTGTCGGCCGCGGCGGAGATGGCGGCGAGAGCCTCATCGACGGCGGCGTTCACCGCCTCAGGCGAAATCTCGGGAACGTCAGACACGAGAGACGAGTCTACCGACGGTGGATCGTCACCCTGCGCGCGTCAGCGCTGCCGGTTCGCAACCGCAGTCCCTGCCGGCGCCTGTCCGCTCGCCCTCAGACGGCAGTGCCGTCGTTCCTGCCCAGCCCCTTGCCTGCGGCCGTCCGCTCCGCCTCATCGGCGCGCGCCTCAGCCTCGAGCACGGCCGCCGGGTTCAGCGGATCGACAGCCTTGCCACGGCGGGTCCCACCGCTCGCGGTGCGGCGGGCCAGCCACCGGGCGAACCACGACAGCGCGAGGTTGATCACGAGGTAGATCGCCAGGGTCACGACGAACAGCGAGAAGAGGTACCGGTTGCCGTAGAAGCTGCCCAGGTTGTTGATGTTGTTCCGGATGATCTCGTTGTAGCCGACGATGTAGCCGAGCGAGGTGTCCTTCAGCAGGACGACCAGCTGGGCGACGATGATCGGCAGCATCTGCCGGAACGCCTGCGGGAACTCCACCAGCATCTTGGACTGGAACTCGCGCATGCCCACGCTCAGCGCGGCCTCGCGCTGCCCCTTGGGCAGGGCGGCGAGGCCCGCGCGGAGGATCTCGCCGATCAGCGTGCCGTTGTAGAGGATCAGCGCGATCACGACGGCCCAGAAGGCGCCGGTCGACGCCACCAGCAGGATGAACAGCATCATCAGCAGGACGGGCATCCCGCGGAAGAACTCGATCACCCACGCCGTCGGGATGCGCACCCACGGGATCAGCGAGCTGCGCAGCAGCGACAGCACGATGCCGAGCGCGATCGCCCCGACCGCCGCGACGGCGGCCGCCTGGAGGGTCGCCACCACGCCGCGGCCGATCGATGCCCACACCTCGGGGTCGAGGAAGATGTCCCAGCGGCTGGGGTCGAACATGCCGGGCAGCGTGATGCCGCCTGAGGTCCGCGGCGCGGCCAGCGTCATGATGACCCACGTCGCGCCGGCGATGATCAGCACCGCCGCGACGATCGACAGGATCAGCGACAGCCTGCGCGCCCGCGGTCCGGGCGCATCGAAGAGGACGCTCGAGCCGCTCATCGCCGCACCACCCACCGCTTCTCGAGCTGCCCGGCGGCGAAGCCGAGCGGGACCGTCACCACGAGGTACAGCACCGCCGCCGTCAGGAGGATCTGGATCACGATGTTCCCGTTGTCGTTGGCCAGCTGTCGCGTCGTCGCGAACAGCTCCACCACGAAGAACCCGCCGGCGACCGACGTGTTCTTGGTGAGGGCGATGAAGACGTTGATGAGGGGCGGGATCGTCATGCGGAACGCCTGCGGCAGCACGACCAGCGACACCGTCTGGCCGAACCCGAGGCCGATGCTGCGGGCGGCCTCGGCCTGCCCCACCGGGACGCCGTTGATCCCGGACCGCAGCGCCTCGGCGACGAACGGCGAGGTGTAGTACGTGAGGGCGATGAAGGCGAGGATCAGGTACGGCATGCGCGCGCCCAGCATGGGCAGCACGAACGCCGTGAAGATGAAGACGAGCGTCAGCGGGGTGTTGCGCGCGATCTCGGTCCAGAACGCCGCGAAGACGCGCAGCGCGGCAACCGGCGAGATCCGCATCGCGGCGATGAGCGTGCCGAGCACGAGCGCGAACACGCCCGACACCGCGAGCAGGATCAGCGTCACGCGGAAGCCTTCGAGGAAGGTCGGCATCAGCGACCAGAGCTGCTCCATGCGCCTCTTTTCGGGAACGGGATGGCGGAGGCGGATGCCCCGGGCCGACGCGTGCGGCCGGCCCGAGGCATCCGTCGTCGATCAGTAGCGGTCGGGGGTCGGCGGCTCGACGAACGGCAGGACCGTCCCAGCGGTCGAGTTCCACGCCTCCTCGTAGCGGCCGTCCTCGTACGCCTCCTCCAGCACGTCGTTGATCCACATGCGGAACTCGGTGTCCTCCAGCTCGAGGCCGATGCCGTACGGCTCCTCGGTGAAGGGCTCTCCGACGACCTTGAACTCGCCCTCGTTCTGGGCGGCGAGACCGGCGAGGATCACGTTGTCGGTCGACACCGCGACGACCTGCCCGTTGCGCAGCGGCTCGAGGCAGTTCGAGTAGGTGTCGGTCAGCACCGGCTCGGCGCCGATCTCGGCGAGCTTGGCCGCCGGGGTGGAGCCGGTCACCGAGCACACCGGCTGGCCGACGAGGTCGTCTTCGCTCTCGATGTCCTCGTTGTCGGCGAGCACCAGGATCGACTGACCCGCCATGTAGTACGGGCCGGCGAAGGAGACGACCTCCTTGCGCTTGTCGTTGATCGTGTAGGTGGCGATGACGATGTCGACCTCGCCGTTCTGGATGAACGGCTCACGGTTGGCCGACACGGCCTCCTTCCACTCGATGTCCTCCTCGGCGATGCCGAGCTCGGAGGCGATGATCTTCCCGATCTCGACGTCGAAGCCCTCCGGCACGCCCGAGGGTCCCATGAGACCGAACAGCGGCTGGTCGAACTTGGTGCCGATCGTGATCGAGCCCGCCTCGTTGAGCTCGGCCATCGTGGTGCCCTCTTCGAAGGTGACCTCTTCGGGCTCGGGGGCCGCGGTGTCTTCGCCGGCCGGCGTTCCGCCGGAGGCGCACGCCGACAGTGCGAGCGCGCCGGCGGCTGCCAGCGCGATCAGCGGAAGTCGCATTCGCTTCATGTCTTCGTCCTTTGCTGTGCGGGACCGTTCGTGACGGTCCTCTGGGTTCCCGACCGCGGCAGGCGGCCGAGCGGAATCAGTGCTCGAGGATCTTGGACAGGAAGTCCTTGGCCCTCTCGCTCTGCGGGTTGGTGAAGAACTGGTCGGGCGTTGCCTCCTCGACGATCACGCCGCCGTCCATGAAGAGCACGCGGTCGGCAGCCTTGCGGGCGAAGCCCATCTCGTGGGTGACCACGATCATCGTCATCCCCTCCTGCGCGAGACCCACCATGACATCGAGGACCTCGTTGATCATCTCGGGGTCGAGCGCGCTCGTCGGCTCGTCCATGAGGATCAGCTTGGGATTCATCGCGAGGGAGCGCGCGATGGCCACGCGCTGCTGCTGACCGCCCGAGAGCTGGTTGGGCATCTTCTTGGCCTGGTTGGCCACGCCCACGCGGTCGAGAAGCTGCATGGCCTTCTCGTCGGCGTCCTTCTTCTTCATGCCGCGGACGCGGATCGGACCGAGCGTCACGTTCTCGAGGACCGTCTTGTGCGCGAAGAGGTTGAAGGACTGGAAGACCATGCCCACGTCGGCGCGCAGCTTCGCCAGCCCCTTGCCCTCTTCGGGAAGGGGCACGCCGTCGATGGTGATCCTGCCCGAGTCGATCGTCTCGAGGCGGTTGATCGCGCGGCACAGCGTCGACTTGCCCGACCCCGAAGGACCGATCACGACCACGACCTCACCGCGGTTGACCACCGTGTTGATGTCTTTCAGGACGTGCAGCTCGCCGAAGTGCTTGTCGACGTGGTCGATGACCACGAGCGGCTCGCCGCGACGGACGTTGATGTTCGAAGTGCGCGGCGCCGCTGCCGGTGCGTCAGGTGTCGCCATGCCCTTCACCCTAGGGGTGCGCGACGACACTCGGCCAGAGGTACGCCGTGCCTTTACCGTTCCGTAACAGCACCGGAATCCGGCGGGGCGTCAGCGTGCCGCGCGCTGCGCGAAAGCGGTCTCGTAGAGGCACACGCTCGCGGCGGTGGCGAGGTTCAGCGATTCCGCCGCACCGAAGATCGGCAGGCGCAGCGAGAGGTCGGCGAGGGCGAGCGCCTCCTCGTCCAGTCCCCTGGCCTCGTTGCCGAAGAGCCACGCGGTGGGCTCGGCGAGCAGGTCGCGGGAGGCGAGGAAGTCACCGCCGCCGACGTCCGCGGCGATCACGCGCACGCCCGCGGCGCGGGCCTTCTCGACGGCGGATGCCAGATCGACCCCGACCGCGACGGGGACGTGGAAGAGGGAGCCGGTCGTGGCGCGCACCACCTTGGGGTTGTACGGGTCGACGGTGCGCCCGGTCAGCACGACCGCGTCCGCGCCGGCGGCGTCGGCCGCGCGGATGATGGTGCCCAGGTTGCCCGGGTCGCGCACCTCCTCGCAGATGGCGACGAGGCGGGGCGAGGCCGCGAAGACCTCCCTGACCGACGTCGGCGACTGCCGTGCGACCGCGACGATCCCCTGCGGCGTCACGGTGTCGGCCATCGCGTCGAGCACCGCCTCGGTGGTGTACACGACCTCGAGCCCGGCCGCTTCGGCAGCGTCGCGCACATCGGCGTGCTTCTCGAAGGCGGTGGGGGTGGCGAAGATCTCGACGAGGGTGTCCGGTCGATACGCCAGCGCCTCCCGCGCGGCCTGCGGTCCTTCGAGCAGGAACAGCCCGGTCTCCTGGCGGGCGCTCCTCTTGGTCAGCTTCGCGACGGCGCGGACGCGCGGCGAGCGGGGGTTCTCGAGCACGGCATCAGTCTAGGGTCGCGGTCTGCGCTCCCCGGTACGCACGGAGCCGTCCGGGCACGCGAAAGGAGCGCCCTCCGTGAGGAGGACGCTCCTTTCGTCAGACGGATGCCGTCGGTCAGGCGCTCTTGGGAGCGTTGACGTTCTCGGGCAGCGCGCCCTTGGCGGTCTGGACGAGCGACGCGAAGGTCTTGGGCTCGTTCACCGCGAGCTCGGCGAGCATGCGACGGTCGACCTGCACACCCGCGAGGCCGAGGCCCTGGATGAAGCGGTTGTACGTGATGCCGTTCTGGCGGGCAGCGGCGTTGATGCGCTGGATCCACAGACGGCGGAAGTCGCCCTTGCGCTTGCGACGGTCGCGGTACGCGTAGACGAGCGAGTGGGTGACCTGCTCCTTCGCCTTGCGGTACAGGCGCGACCGCTGGCCCCGGTAACCGGAGGCGCGCTCGAGGATGACGCGACGCTTCTTGTGGGCGTTGACGGCCCGCTTGACTCTAGCCATTTCTTGATGTTCCTAACTTGCGTCGGCGCGCGTCAGCGGCCGAGGAGCTTCTTCGCGACCTTGGCGTCGCCCGGGGCGAGCACCTGCTCCTGCGACAGGCGGCGGGTGCGGCGCGTGGGCTTGCCCTCGAAGTTGTGGCGAAGGTTCGCCTGCTGCTTCATGAGCTTCCCGCTGCCCGTGACCTTGAAGCGCTTCTTGGCGCCCGAGTGGGTCTTCTGCTTCGGCATCTCTTCTTCCTTCGTTTCACTTCCCGCCCAGGCGGGAGTCGGTATCCCGCGGTGCGGGAGTTCGTGGGGCCTATTCGGCGGCGGTCGCCTCGGCCTGCGGGGCCGGCGACTCCGCGTCCGCGGCGTCGGAGTCCGGTGCACCGCCGTTGCGGGCGGACCGGGCGGCCTCCTTGTTGGCAGCACGCTGGGCGTTCTGCTCGGTCTTCACCTCGGACTTGTTCTTGTGCGGCGCGATGACCATCACCATGTTGCGGCCGTCGATCGTGGGGTTCGATTCGACAGTGCCGAACTCCGCGACGTCCTCCGCGAACTTGCGGAGCAGACGCACACCCTGCTCGGGACGCGACTGCTCGCGACCACGGAACAGGATCATCGCCTTGACCTTGTCGCCGGACTGGAGGAAGCCCTCGGCGCGCTTGAGCTTGGTGATGTAGTCGTGAGCCTCGATCTTCAGACGGAACCGGACCTCCTTGAGGACGGTGTTCGCCTGATTGCGACGCGCTTCCTTGGCCTTCTGCGCGGCCTCGTACTTGAACTTGCCGTAGTCCATGATCTTGACCACGGGCGGCTTCGAGTTGGGGGCCACCTCGACGAGATCGAGGTCGGCCTCCTGAGCCAGGCGCAGCGCCACCTCGATGCGGACGACGCCGACCTGCTCTCCGTTCGGGCCGACGAGGCGTACCTCGGGCACCCGGATGCGGTCGTTGGTGCGGGGATCGCTGATGCGGAACTCCTTGGGTAAGAGGGTTGGACCTCCGCGACACACTGCCGTGCCGCGGGCGGAACGAGAGCCACTCCACCCGTCAGGACGCTTCAGCGCCGACTTCTGCACCCTGCCCCGGTGACGGAGCCTTCCGCGCCGTATCCGCCGCGGCTACCCCGGCCGCAGGACGGTCGGGGCGGAGTGCGTGACCCGGTAGCCTGGAACGGCAAGCGCGGGTGGGATGTGATCCACTTTCCGATCCGATGCAGAACGCACCGGAGACCGCAGCAGTCTATCAGAGAGAACGGCGTGGACACGATTCGAGACCAGGACGACCCATCGGCGAACGCGGCGGCGGTGGACGCCGAGCGCCAGGCGCGGTGGGAGGAGCAGGAGCGGGCAGCCTCCGCGGCCACCCGCGACATCGCCGACGTGCCGGCCGTCGAGGTCATCACCACCGCTGCCGTGCACCTGATGAGCGCCGCCGCCGTCAAGGTCGGGCTCGCCGACGACCCCGCCACCCAGACCGACCTCGACGAAGCCCGCAAGCTCATCAACGCACTCGCCGGGCTCATCACCGCGGGCGCCCCCGAGATCAGCGACATGCACGCCCGGTCGCTCCGCGACGGCCTGCGCTCGGTGCAGCTGGCCTTCCGCGAGGCATCCGTGATCCCGGACCCGATCGGCAAGGGTCCCGGCGAGAAGTGGACCGGCCCGGTCACCTGACCCGGCCCGGAGCGGCCCCACCCGGGGTCACCCCCCGATGGCGAGAGCCGCGGCGCCCCTGCGCACGGCGTCGACGGTGCGGCGCACGGCGTCCGCGTCGGTGCCGTGGTTGCTGACCGCGAAGCGCAGGACGGTGCGCCCTCGCCACGTGGACGACGAGGCCCAGGCGGTCCCCTCCGCGCGCAGCCACTCTCCCAGCGCTGCCGTCTGCGCGTCGTCGCCCGCCGCGAGGCAGACCTGCGTGAAGACGACGTCGTTGAGCACCTCGAGACCTGCGACGGTGCGGAACCCATCGGCCAGGGCGGCCGCGGCATCCGCCAGTCCGTCCACCAGCCCCACCACTCCCCGTCGGCCGAGGGCGCGCAGCGCCGCCCACACCGAGACTCCGCGGGCGCGGCGGGAGAACTCGGGCACGCGGTCGTACGGGTCGGAGACGCCCGTCACGGCCGGCAGGTACGGCGCGTGCGCGCCGAGGGCAGCCGTCATGGCCGCCTCGTCGGCGACGATCGCGACGCCGCAGTCATAGGGCACGTTGAGAGTCTTGTGGGCGTCGGTCGCCCAGGAGTCCGCATCGGCCATCCCGCGAACGAGGTGCTGCAGTCGGGGGCTCACCGCCGCCCAGAGCCCGAACGCCCCGTCCACGTGCACCCAGGCCCCGGCACGATGGGCGACCTCGACAGCCCCCACGAAGTCGTCGAAGTCGCCGGAATGCACGTCTCCCGCCTGGAGTGCGACCACGGCGGGGCCGGTCGCCTCGGCGAGAGCACGCTCCAGGCCGGCGACGTCGATGCGTCCCTGGTCGTCCGCGCCGACCGTCCGTGGCGCGCCCAGGCCTGCGAGGCGCCCGGCCAGCACCATCGATGTGTGGACGGCGCCGCCGGCGAGGAACCGGACCTCGGGAGCGCGCTGGAGGCCCGCGGCGGGATCGCCGCCGGCCCGGCGCACCACCTCGTCGCGTGCCGCGACGAGGCACGCGAAGTTCGCCATGGTGCCACCGGTGACGAATCCGACGCCGCTGCCGGCCGGAAGACCGAGGAGCTCGAGCAGCCAGGCCGCGGCGACCTCCTCGACGGCGGCGGTCGCGGGCGTCAGCTGACGCGCGCCGTTGTTCTGGTCCCACGCCGAGGCGAGCCAATCCGCAGCCAGTGCGGCCGGGTACGTCCCCCCGATCACCAGCCCGAAGAATCGCGGGGACCCGAGTGCGATCAGACCGGGTTCGGCGGCCTCCGCCAGCTCCTGGACGACCGCCGTCGGCGACGCTCCCGTCTCAGGCAGCGTCCGCTCCAGGCGGGCGAGGATGGCGTCCGCGTCGGCCTCGGGACGGATGGGCCGATCCGGCAGCGAATCCAGCCAGCGCAGCGCTTCGCGGTGCGCGGCCTCGAGCGCCCGCCGGTACTGCTCCGTCGTCGACGCGTCGTCCATGCGACCCCCTTGCCGTGCCGATCCTCCACCGAGCACTCCGGGCTCGCAAGGGCACCGCGCACTCCGCGCCCGGCGGGGCGCCGGCGCGACGGGCCGGCGCTCAGGAGCGGACGAGCTTGACCGTCAGCGAGTCGACGAGCACCGCGATCCGGTCGTCGGCCGCCCAGCGCTTGGCCAGGCGCGCGAGCACGGCGTCGAGCTCGGGCTTCTCGAGGCCGTCCATGAGCTGGAGCTTGACGATGAGCTCGGGGCCCCGCAGCCGGGCGTCCGGGTCGCCCGCGTCGACGACGAGGTCGATGACCGAGAGCTCGCCGCCGATGCTGGCGTGCAGTCCCGCGACGACCTCGGGCGACAGGAAGCTGGGCTCCCACGGCTGTCCCTGGCCGACAGCCCAGACCGCGGGGCGCCGGATGACGAACTCGGTCTCCGACGCCGGGTCGATCACGATGAGGTCGGTGTCGTCGGCGGCGGCGGCCAGAGCCGTGCGCACGCCCGCGACGGGGACCGGCCGGGCGGAGGCATCCCACCGCCTCATGGTGTCCACCGACGTGAACACCGGGAGCACCCGGCGACCGTCCGGCGCCGCGACCGTGACGATCGACAGTTCCTGGGTCTTGTCGACCTCGAGGCCGTGCGCGCCGACGCCGTGGTCGCCCTTCTCCGCGATGAGCGGGATGAGCAGCCGCGCGCGACGGTACGCGTCGACGACCTGCGCCTGCGTGCCGGTGCCGGCGCGGAACGCCGTCAGCGCGGCCAGAAGCGCCGGATCGGCGGATCCGTCGTCGGAGGCGTGCGGGTTGGAGTGGAAGGCGCGTCCCTCCCACGGGACGCCCGCCGAGTCGGCGGCGGGGTCGCCGTGGTGGCCGTGGCCGTGGGGCGCACCGCCGGACGGCGGGTCAGTGTCCGGCGACATCCAGCGCCTCGGCGAGCGTGAAGGCACCGGCGTACAGCGCCTTGCCCACGATCGCGCCCTCGACGCCCAGCGGCACGAGCTCGCGGAGGGCAACGATGTCGTCGAGGCTCGACACGCCACCCGAGGCGACGATCGGCTTCGGCGTGCGCGAGGTGAGCTCGCGCAGCAGGTCGAGGTTCGGGCCCTTGAGCGTGCCGTCCTTCGTGACGTCGGTGACGACGTAGCGGCTGCAGCCGGCCGCCTCGAGGCGATCGAGGACCGTCCACAGGTCGCCGCCGTCGCGCGTCCAGCCGCGCGCCGCCAGCGTCGTCCCGCGCACGTCGAGTCCGACGGCGATGACGTCGCCGTACCGGCCGATGACGTCCGCCGCCCACTCGGGATTCTCCAGTGCGGCGGTTCCGAGGTTGATGCGGGCGGCGCCGCTCTCGAGGGCGGCCTCGAGCGTGCGGTCGTCGCGGATCCCGCCCGACAGCTCGACCTGCACGCCGCGGGCCTGCTTGATGACCTTGCGCAGCACGCCGGCGTTGCTTCCGCGGCCGAATGCGGCGTCGAGGTCGACCAGGTGGATCCATTGGGCGCCCTGGCGGGCGAAGTCGAGCGCGGCGTCGACCGGATCGCCGTAGCTCGTCTCGGTGCCTGCCTCGCCCTGGGTCAGACGGACGGCCTTGCCGTCGGCGACGTCGACGGCGGGCAGAAGGACGAGCTCGGGTGTGGACGCGAAATCGTTCATGGCTCCTCGTGCGGGAAGGTCGGGAGCAGACGCTCCCGGAGTTGGCACGGTCTCAGAGGTTATCCCCGCCGAGCCCCTCGATCCAATTCGAGAGCAGGCGGATGCCCGCCTCCCCCGACTTCTCGGGGTGGAACTGCGTCGCCGAGAGGGGTCCGTTCTCGACGGCGGCGAGGAACGGCGTGCCGTACTCGCACCAGGTCAGCACCGGCTCGGGGAACGGCGGCTGCACATCGAGCAGCCACTTCTGCGCACCGAACGAGTGGACGAAGTAGAACCGCTCCTGCTCGATCCCTCGGAACAGCCGGGAGCCCTCGCCGGGCTGCACGGTGTTCCAGCCCATGTGCGGAAGCACCGGCGCGTCGAGCTCGGTCACGACGCCCGGCCACTGCCCCATGCCCTCGGTGTCGATGCCGCGCTCCACGCCGCGCTCGAAGAAGATCTGCATGCCGACGCAGACGCCGATGACCGGACGCCCGCCCGCGAGGCGGCGCTCGATGAGCTCGTCGCCGCGGCTGGCGCGCAGCGCATCCACGACGGCGCGGAAGGCCCCGACGCCCGGGACGAAGAGCCCGTCGGCGTCCATCACGAGGCCGCGGTCGGAGGTGAGCCGGGCGTCGGCGCCGGCCGCGACGAGCGCCTTGACCGCCGAGTGCACGTTGCCCGACCCGTAGTCCAGGACGGCGACGAGCGGCCTCTCGCGGTCGGCGGACGCCGCTGCGCTCACAGCGCGCCCTTCGTGCTCGGGACGCCCTCGATGAGGGGGTCCAGCGCCTTGGCCTGCCGGAACGCCCGCGCGAACGCCTTGTACTCGGCCTCCGCGATGTGGTGCGGGTCACGCCCGGACAGCACGCGCACGTGCACGGTCAGGGCGGCGTTGTACGAGATCGCCTCGAACGTGTGGCGCACGAGCGAGCCGGTGAAGTGGCCGCCGATGAGGTGGTGCTCGAAACCGGCCGGCTCACCGGTGTGCACGAGGTAGGGGCGGCCGCTGATGTCGACGACCGCCTGCGCGAGCGCCTCGTCGAGCGGGACCAGCGCGTCGCCGTAGCGCGAGATGCCGGACTTGTCGCCGAGCGCCTCGCGGATCGCCTGTCCGAGCACGATCGAGATGTCCTCCACCGTGTGGTGCGCGTCGATGTCGGTGTCGCCGGAGGCGCGGACGGTGAGATCGGTGAGCGAGTGCTTCGCGAACGCGGTCAGCATGTGGTCGAAGAAGGGCACCGTGGTGTCGATGCGGCTGCGGCCGGTGCCGTCGAGATCGAGCTCGAGCTCGACCGTGGACTCGCTCGTGGCCCGCCGCAGCGAGGCGGTGCGGGATGCGGCGCTCATGACGTCGATCCTACCGAGGCCAGTGCGTCCAGGAACGCGGTCGTCTCCTCCTCGGTCCCGGCGGTGACGCGGAGGTGATTCGGGATGCCGACATCGCGGATGAGCACGCCCTCGTCGTACAGCGCGCTCCAGGTCGCGCCCGGATCGGGCACCCCGCCGAACAGCACGAAGTTCGTCCACGACTCGTGCGGCGTGTAGCCGAGGGCCTCGACGGTCGCCGAGATGCGGTCGCGCTGCCCCACGATCTCATCCACCATGCGCAGCATCGTCGGGGCGTGACGCAGGGCCGCCGTGGCCGCCGCCTGCGTCAAGGCGCTGAGGTGGTACGGGAGCCGCACCAGCCGGAGCGCGTCGATCAGCGCCGGGTCGGCCGCGAGATACCCCACGCGGGCACCCGCGAAGGCGAACGCCTTGCTCATCGTGCGCGACACCACGAGCCGCTCGCGACCGGGCAGCAGCGTCAGCGCCGAGCGCTCGTCGTGGGGCGCGAACTCGAAGTACGCCTCGTCCACGATGACGATGCCGTCGGTCGCGTCGTAGACCGCCTCGACGACGTCGAGGCCCAGGGGCGTGCCCGTGGGGTTGTTCGGCGAGCACAGGAAGACGACAGCCGGCGACACGTGGGCGACCTGCGCGGCCGCGTCCGCAGCCTCGATCGAGTAGTCGGAGGACCGCGTCCCGGCGATCCAATCTGCCCCGGTCCCCCGCGTCAGGAGCGGGTACATGGAGTAGGTGGGCCCGAAGCCGAACGCCGTACGGCCGGGTCCGGCGAAGGCCTGCAGGATGTGCTGGAGCACTTCGTTGGACCCGTTCGCGGCCCAGATCTGCTCGCGGGTGAGCCCGTGTCCGAGGTAGTCGGCGAAGCCCTCGCGCAGGGCGGTGAACTCGCGGTCGGGATACCGGTTCACATCGCGCAGGGCGAGGGCGATGGAGTCGAGGATGTCGTCCGCGACCCCCTGCGGAACCGGATGCGTGTTCTCGTTGACGTTCAGGGCGACGGGAAGCGGTGCCTGCGGAGCGCCGTAGGGCGTCTGCCCGCGGAGATCGGCGCGTAAAGGGAGGTCTTCGAGACGTGCACTCACCCCTCCCATGGTAGAGCCGCGCGACACGCTCCCGCCTCGGATGACGTCGGCGGCGCGGTTCGGCCGGGCCCTACTCCGCCGAGCCGTACTCCGCCGGGATCGCCAGGCTCTGCCCGGCCTGGACGGTGACGCCGTCGAGTGCGTTCAGGCGGACGATGGCGTCGACCACGTCGCGGGGGTCGTGCCCGGGCGCGACGTCCTCCGCGATCGTCCACAGCGAGTCGCCGTGCGAGACGGTGACGGTGCTGAACGACCCCGCCGGCGCACCGGCGTCGCGGGTGGCGAGAGCCGCCCCGCCGCCGATGACCGCGGCGCTGAGCGCGATCACCGCGGGCATCGCCGCCAGCGTGGCCAGGACGCGGCGGCCCCGCACCGTGAGTCGCAGACGCGTCGCGCGCGCCGGCGAGGGAACGGACGTCGTGTAAGCGATCGCGGTCATGGTGTCTCCTCGTGATGGGGAGAGATTCGCATTCCCCGCTCGGCCGGGAGCGGGGAGTGCGAACCTCTCTTCCGAAGCTATCTTCGACTCTCGACGGTGTCAAGACTCGGCCCGAGTGCCGAATGATCGAACGCGACACGCGGACGGGTTGTTCCCCGTACCCCCGGTATGCGGATACGGTTTCGATACGAGAACCCCACCACGGGCCTCCGACATTCGAAGAAGCAGCGCTCGCGGGCGCAGGACGGGAGCCGGAAGATGAGCGACGCGGCCGGGCGCGACAAGCCCCAGACTCGTCGGCGCAAGAGCCTCAGCGACAAGCAGCTCGCGATCCTCGAGGTGATCCAGCGCTCCATCGCGCGCCACGGGTACCCGCCGAGCATGCGCGAGATCGGCGACGCCGTCGGCCTGAAGTCGCTGTCGAGCGTGACCCACCAGCTCAACCAGCTCGAGCTCAGCGGCTACCTCCGCCGCGACGCCGGCAAGACGCGGGCGATGGAGGTGCTCATCGACCTCCCCGGGTCGGCGACCGAGAGCCCGGCCGACGCCGCGCCCTCGCTGGGCGACGCCGCCCTGGTGCCCCTCGTCGGGCGGATCGCCGCCGGCGTGCCCATCACCGCCGAGCAGCAGGTGGAGGAGATCTTCCCGCTGCCCCGCCAGCTCGTCGGCAAGGGGGACCTCTTCATGCTCAAGGTCTCGGGCGAGTCGATGATCGACGCCGCGATCTGCGACGGGGACTGGGTCGTCGTGCGCGCGCAGGCCACCGCCGACAACGGCGAGATCGTCGCGGCGATGCTCGACGGCGAGGCCACGGTCAAGACCTTCCGGCAGCGCGACGGCCACACATGGCTGCTCCCCCGCAACTCCGCGTTCGAGCCGATCCTGGGCGACGAGGCGACGGTGCTCGGCAAGGTCGTGGCGGTGCTGCGCGCGGTCTGAGCGGCTTTCACCCGAAACGCGTGACGAAGGTCCTGGCGGGGCAGCGGCGCGGCGCGCTATAAGGGGGGGATGACCGACACGACCGGCATCGCCGACGCCGCCGACCTCCGCGCGCGCCTCGAGGCGCTCGAGGCGGAGAACGCCCGACTCCGCGGTGATTCCGCGCAGGGCGCCAGGACGTCGACCGAGCCGCCCGGCAGCCGCTGGCGCGCCTTCTTCTCGGCGCTGTGCATCGTCATCGCCACGATCCTGGTGCCGGTGTCGATCGTCGCCGCGTGGGCACGCGTCGAGCTGGTCGACGAGACGCGCTTCGTCGAGACGTTCGCACCGCTGGCCGACGACCCGCAGGTTCAGGCGCTCATCGTGCAGGAGGTCACCGCGGCGATCGACGAGTCGCTGAACCTCGAGGCGGTCGTGAACGATCTCTTCGACGGCATCCAGCAGCTCGATCTGCCGCCGCGCGCCCTCGCCGCCCTCGATCTGCTGCGCTCCCCCGCCGCGCAGGGGGTGCAGAACCTCGTCGACACGACCGTCACGCGCCTCGTGCAGTCGGAGGCCTTCGCCGACGTGTGGGAGACGGCTCTGCGAGCCAGTCACCGCTCGCTGCAGGCCGTCGCGGCGGGAGGTACGGCCGGCGGCGCCGTGGTGATCACCGGCGAGGGGGAGATCGGCATCCAGCTGGGCCCGATCATCGCGGAGGTCAAGGACCGCCTCGTCGACCGCGGCATCGGGATCGCCGAGCAGATCCCCGAGATCGACAGGACGATCGTGGTGGCCCAGAGCGACGCCCTCACGGTCGTCGGCACGGTCTACAACCTCGCGGTGGCCGCGGGGTGGTGGACGCCGCTGCTGGCCCTCGTCCTCTTCGTCGCGGGGATCGCCATCGCCCGGCGGCGCTCCACGGCGGTCCTGGGAACAGGCGTCGGCATCGCGGTCGGCGCGGCCGCGCTCGCGATCGCCCTGGGCGCCGGCGGCGCCGTGCTCGCGCTGAGCGGACCGAACCTCGGCGTGCCGGCCGGCGCGCTCGCCTCGATGTACGAGCAGATCACCGGCGCCATGCGCGACACCGCGGTGGTGCTGACGCTCCTCGGCCTGGTGATCGCGGTGATCGCCTGGATGTCGGGGCGCTGGCGCGGCGCACAGGCGGCACGCCACGGGGTGGCGTCGATGAACGCCGGGATCCGGATCGCCGCGCTCCGGCGGGGCGTGGACACCGGCCGCGTCGGCTCGTGGCTCTTCGCACAGCGCGTGCTCGTCCGGGTGGTCCTCGGCGTCCTCGCGGTGCTGTGGCTGATGCTCCTGCGGCCGTTGTCGGTCGGAGAGGTCTTCCTGGTCCTGATCGTCTGGCTCCTGGTGTGGTGGGTCACCGAACTGCTGCAGCGCCGGCCGGAGGACGCCGAGGCGGCGGCCGCGGCCGACGTGGTCGCGGTGCCCCCCGCCGACGGCGCGGGGCCGGCGGGCGTCACCGACGGCGACACCCTCGTCCTCGACTCCGAGGCGGACACCCTCGTGATCGACGCGGATGCCGACACCGTGGTGGTGGAGACGCCGGATGCCGCGACCGGCGGGGCCGCGGCATCCGGGACCAAGAAGCGCCGCTAGGCCGGAACGCGCGTCCGCGCCGCCCGCGTCGCCTCGACGAGGTTCCGCAGCGACGTCACCGTCTCGCCGTACCCCCGCGTCTTGAGGCCGCAGTCCGGGTTCACCCACACGCGGCGCAGCGGGAGCTCGGCGACCGCGCGGTCGAGGAGCTCCGAGATCTCGTCGACGGACGGCACGCGCGGCGAGTGGATGTCGTACACGCCCGGCCCGATGCCGGCCGCGAAGCCCGACGACGCGATGTCGCCGATCACCTCGCCGCGGCTGCGGGCGGCCTCGATGGAGGTGACGTCGGCGTCCAGTGCCGCGATCGCATCGATCACGACGTCGAACTCCGAGTAGCACAGGTGCGTGTGCACCTGCGTCGCGGGTGCCGCGCCGGCTGTGGCGAGGCGGAAGGACGCCACCGACCACGCGAGGTACGCCGGCTGGTCGGCCACCGCCAGCGGGAGCAGCTCTCGCAGCGCCGGCTCGTCGACCTGGATCACCCGGATGCCCGCGTCCTCGAGGTCCGCGATCTCGTCGCGCAGCGCGAGGGCGACCTGGTTCGCGGTCTCGGAGAGCGGCTGGTCGTCGCGGACGAACGACCAGGCGAGGATCGTCACCGGCCCGGTCAGCATGCCCTTCATCGGCTTGTCGGTGAGCGACTGGGCGAACGTCGACCACGCCACCGTGATCGGCGCCGGACGCGACACGTCACCCCACAGGATCGACGGCCGGGTCGCGCGCGAGCCGTAGGACTGCACCCAGCCGTTCTCGGTGACGGCGAATCCGTCGAGGTGCTCGGCGAAGTACTGCACCATGTCGTTGCGCTCGGCTTCGCCGTGGACGAGGACGTCCAGCCCGAGATCCTCCTGCAGGGTCACGACGCGCGCGATCTCGTCGCGGAGGAACCGCTCGTACTCCGCGGCGCCCAGCTCGCCGCGGCCGTGCCGCGCACGCGCACGCCGGATCTCGTCCGTCTGCGGGAACGAGCCGATCGTCGTCGTGGGCAGCAGCGGCAGGGCCAGCTGCGCGTCCTGGGCCTCGACGCGCGTGCCGTACGCGCCGCGGTCGAAGTCGGCATCGACCAGGCCGGCCGTGCGCGCCCGCACGGCACCGTCGCGCACGCCGGGCGATGATCGCCGGGCGGCGAGGGCGACGGATGCCTCCATCAGCGCGTCCTCGATCGCCGCGCGTCCCTCCGCCAGACCGGTCGCGAGCGTCACGACCTGCCCCACCTTCTGGTCGGCGAACGCGAGCCACGACGCCAGACGCGGATCGAGCGCGGACTCGTCGTCGACGTCGTGCGGCACGTGCTGCAGAGAGGTCGACGTGGCGGCGGCGACAGAACCGGCGCCGAGCGCCGCGAGGTCCGACAGACGGCCCCACGCCGCCTCCAGGTCGCCGCGCCACACGTTGCGGCCGTCGACCACGCCGCCCACGAGCGTCTTGCCGGCGAGGCCGCCCACCGCGGCCGGGACGCCACCGCGCGTGAGGTCGACCGCGATCGCCTCGATCGGCGCCGCGCCCAGCGCCGCCCACGCCGCATCGGACAACTGCGCGTACGGGGCGGCGACGAGGAGCGACGGGCGGCCTGTGGCGGCGCCGAGCACCTCGTACGCCCTGGCGGCGGCATCCGCCAGCTGCGCCGTGGTCGCCGGAAGGCTCTCGCTCACGAGGGCGGGCTCGTCCAGCTGGACCCACTCCGCGCCCGCTGCCCGCAGTCCCTCGAGCAGCTCGACGTATACCGGCAGCAGGTCGTCCAGGCGGCTGAGCGGGTCGAAGCCGGCGGGCGCGGCATCCGTCGCCTTCGAAAGGGCGAGCAGCGTGACGGGACCGACCAGCACCGGCCGGACGGTGAAGCCGTCGGCCCTGGCCTCCGCCACCTGGCGGGCGAAGCGGTCGCACGACATCGCGAACGCGGTCTCGGGGCCGATCTCGGGGACGAGGTAGTGGTAGTTGGTGTCGAACCACTTCGTCATCTCGAGCGGCGCATCGTCGCCCGCGCCGCGGGCGGCCGCGAAATAGGCGTCGAGGCCGATCCGGCCGTCGTCACCGCGCCGCGCGCCGAAGCGCTCGGGCAGCGCGCCGACCGCGACGGCGGCGTCGTGCACCTGGTCGTAGAACGAGAACGACTCCGGGATCGACGAGTCGTCGCGGCCGAGGCCGAGGGCGGCCAGACGCTCGCGCGTCGCGCGGCGCAGCTCGGCCGCGGCGCGCTCGAGCGTCTGGACGTCCGTGGCTCCGGACCAGTGCGCCTCCACGGCGCGCTTCAGCTCGCGGCGGCGGCCGATGCGCGGGTAGCCGAGGATGGTGCCTCTCGGAAACTGCGGGCGAGGGTCGGACATGTGCGTCTCTCTTTCCTTCTGGGTGTGCGGCAGGGGGTTTCCGGGGTCGCCGAAGACACCGTCGGGCTCTCCGACGGAGCGCGGCGCCCGCGTGTCAGTGGACGGGATCGGGCAGCCGTGACGCCGACGGGAGCGCCCCGGCCTCGCCCAGGACCTCGAGGACCGTGTCGTGGTTGTTGAACGCGTAGAGGTGGATGCCGGGGGCCCCGCCCTCGACGACCTCACGGGCCAGCTGCGCGGCGTGGGCGACGCCCACCGCACGCTGCCCCTCGGCGGTCGGCTCGACGTCGAGCGCGACGGCCAGCTCGGCGGGCAGCTGCTCCCCCGTGAGCTCGAGCACGCGCCGCAGCCGCGCGGGCGAGGTGATGGGCATGATCCCCGGCAGGATCGGGATCGTGACGCCGGCGTCGCGCGCGCGCTGCACGAACCCGAGATAGTCCTCGGCGTGGAAGAAGAGCTGCGTGATGGCCAGGGTGGCACCGGCCGCCTGCTTGGCGAGGAGCGCGTCGATGTCGCTCGATGCGTGGCGGGCCCGCGGGTGCCCGTTCGGGAAGGCGGCGACCGCGATGTCGACCCGCGGTCTCTCCGCGACGCGGACGGCGCCCGGCACGCCGGGGACGGGCGCCTCGGTGTACGGGGCCCGCTCGGCCTGCACGCAGTCGATCAGCTGCACGAGCTGTGCGGCGGATTCCAGGTCGCCGAGGAACGCGTCGTCCTCGGACGATCCGGCGGGCGGGTCGCCCCGGAGGGCGAGGAAGCTCGTGATGCCGGCATCGAGGAACTCGCGGATGAGCGAGGTCGCGCCGGCGTAGCCGTTGCCGACGCAGGTCAGGTGCGCGAGCGGCTCGACGTGCGTCTCGCGGAGGATGTGGGTCAGCAGCTCGAGGGAGCGGCCGCCGGTGGAGCCGCCGGCGCCGTACGTCACCGAGATGAACCGGGGGTCGACGGCGGCGAGGTGGCGGATCGTCTCGTGCAGTGCGGCGAAGCCCGCGTCGGAGCGCGGCGGATACACCTCGAACGAGATCGGCACGCCAGGTGTGCTCAGATCGATCGGCATGGGTCTGCTTCTCAGGTCGGGGACAGGGCTGGGCCGAACGGAAAGCCCGGGCGGCCGCGGCACCACGCTCACCGCCGCAGCGGAAGGGGTGTCATCGCGGGCGGGTGCCGGGCTCGGCTGTCGCTCCTGCCCGGTACCCCGTGGTTCGGGGCGTCCGTGAGGACGACCGGGCGACGATGCGTCCACGGTAGCGGAGGCGGGCGGCGTGCACCGTCCTGTGACCTACTGTTTCGGTCGAGCGGTGGCGGCCTTCGTCGTACCGTGGTGTCGTGACAACCACCCGCGCACTCCCCTACGGCAGCTGGCCCTCTCCGATCTCCGCCGCGGCGGTGTCCGCCGCATCGCCGCGCATCGAGGGGGCGCGGTTCGTCGGCGGCGGCAGTGCGCCCCAGGTGTGGTGGGGCGAGTCGGTCCCGGAGGAAGCCGGCCGGTCGGCGGTGCGGCGGCGCACCTCGTCCGGGTCGGTCGAGGACGTCCTCCCCGCGCCGTGGAGCGCCCGGTCGCGCGTGCACGAGTACGGCGGCGGCTCGTGGACCGCCGACGACCAGGGCGTGCTCTACTTCGTCGAGAAGGCCGACCAGCGCGTCCGCCGTCTGCGGCCGGGGTCCGAGCCGCAGCCGCTCACCCCCGACGCGGGCGACGTGCGCTACGGCGGCCTGAGCCTGCAGCGCGGACGCCTGCTCGCGGTGCGCGAGGCGCACCGCGAAGGCCGCCCGCCGCTGCGCGACATCGTCGAGATCCCGCTGGACGGATCGGGTGCGAGGGATGCCGCCCGCATCGTGTCGCTCGCGAGCGACAGCGACTTCGTGGCCCACCCCGCCCTCTCGCCCGATGGGCGGCACCTGGCGTGGATCGCGTGGGACCATCCGCACATGGCGTGGGACCGCGCCGAGCTGCGCATCGGCCGGATCGAGGACGGCGCCGTGGCGGAGTGGACGACCGTCGCCGGCGGCGACTCCTCGCCGCTGCAGCCGGTGTGGACCGCCGACGACGCCCTCCTGTTCGCCGACGACCCGTCGGGCCGCTGGAACGTGTGGCGGATGCGCCTGACCGCTGACCTCCCGCACGAGCCGGTCGCCGAGGCCGACGCCGATACCGGCGGCCCGCTGTGGGTGCTCGGCACCCGCTGGTTCGCGGCGCTGGAGGACGGCCGCATCGTCGCCGTCCGCACGAACGGGGCGGATGCACTCGTGCTGATCGGCACGGACGGCGCTGCGCACGACCTTCCATCCGACGCCGTCACCCGCCTGTCGATCGAGGACGTCCGCGGCACACGCCTCCTGCTGTCGGGCGCCGGCTCGCGCGGAGCGGGACTGTGGGAGCTCGACGTCGACAGTCTCGACGCCCGGCGGCTGATCGTCGGAGGGGAATCACCCTGGGGTGACGAGTGGATGCCGCGCTCCCGCGCCGTCACCTTCCCCGGGCCGCACGGCCCGGTGCACGCGTTCGACTACCCGCCCCGCAATCCCGAGGCCCGCGGTCCGCAGGACGAGCGGCCGCCCTACGTCGTCTTCGTGCACGGCGGGCCGACCGACCATGTCGGCGGCGCGGCATCCGGGAAGATCGCGTACCTCACCAGCCGCGGAATCGGCGTGCTGGACGTGAACTACGGCGGCTCCACCGGCTATGGCCGCGCGTACCGCGAGCGCCTGCTCGGACAGTGGGGCGTCGTGGACGTCGACGATGTGGTCGCCGCCGCGCGAGGTCACGCCGCGGCCGGCGCGGCCGACCCGGAGCGGCTGGCGATCGCCGGCGGCTCGGCCGGCGGGTGGACGGTGCTCTGCGCGCTGACGGGCTCCGACGTCTTCGGCGCCGGCATCAGCCGCTACGGGGTGGCCGACCTCCGGCGCCTCGCGGAGGACACGCACGACTTCGAGGCGAGCTACCTCGACGGCATGGTGGGGCCGCTCCCCGACGCGGAGCACCTGTACGTCCAGCGATCGCCGCTGACGCACCTCGACCGGCTGCGGACGCCGCTGCTCATCGAGCAGGGCCTTGAGGACCGTGTGGTCCCTCCGTCGCAGTCGGAGGCGGTGCGCGACGCGCTCGCCGCCAACGGCGTCGCGCACGCGTACCTCGCGTTCGAGGGCGAGGGTCACGGGTTCCGCGGCGCCGAGACGCTGGTGCGCACCCTCGAGGCCGAGGTGGCGTTCCTCGGGCAGGTGTTCGGGTTCGAGACTCCCGGCATCCCGCCCCTCCCCCTCGACTGAGACGCGCGACGGCCCCGCACCGGACAGGGTGCGGGGCCGTCGGCGGCGTCTCGGGCGGAGGTTGCGTCTCAGACCGAGAACGGGGCGAGGCGGGCGGCGAGATGCTCGCCGACGCGGGCGTGCACGGCCGTGCCGCCCTCCTCGTGCGCCTGCGACAGGATCATCCCCTGCTCGTGGATCGCCGACACCAGGTCGCCCCGGTCGTACGGCACGAGCGCGTGCACCTCGACGGCCGGGAGCGGCAGCGCCGCTTCGATCGCGGCGCGCAGCTCGTCGACTCCCTCCCCCGTGCGGGAGGAGGCGAAGAGCGCCTGGGGCTCGAGTCCGCGCAGCACGAGGCGCGTGTCGGCGTCCACGAGATCGGCCTTGTTGAACACGACGATCTCGGGGATGTCGCGCGCACCGACGTCGCCGATCACATCGCGCACCGTCGCCAGCTGTGCGGCGGGGTCGGGGTGCGACCCGTCGACCACGTGCAGGATGACATCGGCCTGGCCGACCTCTTCCAGCGTCGAGCGGAACGCCTCGACGAGCTGGTGCGGGAGGTTCCGGACGAAGCCGACCGTGTCGGTGAGCGTGTAGACCCGGCCGTCGGCCGCCTCGGAACGGCGCACGGTGGCGTCCAGGGTCGCGAACAGGGCGTTCTCGACGAGGACGCCGGCGCTGGTCAGCCGGTTCAGCAGGCTCGACTTGCCGGCGTTGGTGTAGCCGGCGATGGCGACCGACGGCACGGTGTGCCGCTTGCGCTCGGCGCGCTTGGCGTCGCGTGCGGGCGCGAAGTCGCGGATCTGCCGGCGAAGCTGCGCCATGCGGGTGCGGATGCGCCGGCGATCGAGCTCGATCTTCGTCTCACCGGGGCCGCGCGAGCCCATGCCCGCCCCGCCCGCGCCGACCTGCCCACCGGCCTGACGGCTCATCGAATCACCCCAGCCGCGCAGTCGCGGCAGGAGGTACTCGAGCTGGGCGAGCTCGACCTGGGCCTTGCCCTCGCGGCTCTTCGCGTGCTGGCTGAAGATGTCGAGGATCACGGTCGTGCGGTCGATGACCTTGACCTTGACGACGTCCTCGAGCGCACGCCGCTGGCTGGGTGCGAGCTCGGTGTCGGCGATCACCGTGTCGGCGCCGACGGCCGCCACGATGTCGCGCAGCTCCTCGGCCTTGCCCCGGCCGACGTACGTCGCGGGGTCGGGGTGGGGGCGTCGCTGGAGCACGCCGTCGAGGACGACGGCGCCCGCGGTCTCGGCGAGGGCCGCCAGCTCGCGCAGCGAGTTCTCCGCGTCCTCCGTCTCACCCTGCGGGTGGACGCCCACCAGCACGACGTTCTCGAGCCGCAGCTGCCGGTACTCGACCTCGGTGACGTCCTCGAGCTCGGTCGACAGGCCGGGGACGCGCCGCAGCGCCGCGCGCTCCTCACGGTCCCACTGCTCGCCGTCGCTGTCGCCCAGCCCGATGGTGGCCTCGTCCTGGAGCGCCTGCGCGGCTCCGAAGACGTGCACCCCCGAGCGCGCCTCGGCGCGCGCCAGCACGCGATCCACCGGGTCGACCGGCGTCTCGTCGGTGCTCTGGGGGGTTGTCGTATCCGTCATGTGTTCCTTCGTTGTGGATGGGATGCCGTTTTCCGACGCTCATCGGCCGGTTCGCGGCATCCGTGAATTCTAGTCCTCCGAGGTGGGCCTGGACAGGGAATGGCGGTCGTCCGATGCGCTCCCAGCTCGGGCAGCACCTCCGCTAGGCTCGTCACCCATGGGGAGCGACCACTACTTCAGTGCGACGCCCGCCAGCCCCGAGAATCTGCGCCGTGTCCGCGTCCGGCTCGCCGGACGCGACCTGGAGGTCACGACGGCCGGAGGCGTCTTCAGCCCCGACCACGTGGACTCCGGCACCGCGGTGCTGCTGTCGAACACGCCCCCGCCGCCCGCGGGCGGGCACTTCCTCGACCTCGGCTGCGGGTGGGGCCCGATCGCGCTCAGCCTCGCCATGGACTCCCCTCGTGCGACGGTGTGGGCCGTCGACGTGAACGAGCGGGCACTGGATCTGGTGCGCCGCAACGCGGCCGATCTCGGCCTCGAGAACGTCAACGCCGTCCTGCCCGACGATGTTCCCGATGACGTGATGTTCCGCACGATCCGGTCGAACCCGCCGATCCGCGTCGGCAAGCACGAGCTGCACGGTCTGCTCGAGCGATGGATCCCGCGGCTGGACGAGAGAGCGGATGCCTGGCTCGTCGTGCAGCGCAACCTCGGCTCGGACTCGCTCCAGCGGTGGCTCGCCGCGACGCTCGACCGGAGGTTCAGCGTGCATCGCGCGGCGACGGCGCGCGGGTTCCGCGTCCTGAAGATCCGCCGGCACGGGTCTCCCCCGAGCGAGCCCATCCGGATCCCGGAGCTCTGACAACGCGCCAGGGCTGTCCCCCCGCGTCCCACCGCGTCCCGCCGTCGGCGGAGGCAGTTCAGGCGAGCGTGACCTCGCCGGAGTAGACGAGGGTCGCCGGCCCGGACAGCAGCACATGGCGCTCGCCGTCGACCTCCGGCATCCGCACCCCCAGCGTCCCGCCGGGGACGTCGACGATCCAGCGATCGGGCGCAGCCGGCCCCGCCCAGTGACGCACCGCGAGCGCCGCGGCCGCGACGCCGGTGCCGCAGCTGAGGGTCTCGCCGACGCCGCGCTCGAAGACCCGCATCCGGATGGAGCCGACGCCCTCCCGCACGAGCGGATCGCTCGGCACGACGAACTCGACGTTGGCCCCGTGCGGCGGCTCGGGCTGCAGGAGGGGCTGTGCGGCCAGGTCGAGGCCTTCCAGCTCCGTCTCGTCGGGCAGCGCGACGACCACGTGGGGGTTGCCGACGTCGATCCCGATGCCCGGGCGCGGCGCGCCGCCCCCGCGCGTGCGGACGAGCACCTCGGCGTCTTCCACGCGCCACGGGCCCAGATCCACCTCGTAGCCGCGTTCGCCGAGCGTGCCGTCGCTGCGAGTGACCGTCTTGACACCCGCCCGCGTGCCCACCGCGAGCGGTGCGTCCTCCACGTCGGCCCAGCCCACGTCCACGAGGTAGCGCACGAACACGCGCACCCCGTTGCCGCACATCTCCGCTTTGGAGCCGTCCGCGTTGCGGTAGTCCATGAACCACTCGGCGCCGGAGGCGGCTGCCTGGGCGCCCTCGGCGATCGCGTTCGCGCGCACGACCCGAAGGATGCCGTCGCCGCCGATGCCGAACCGGCGGTCGCACAGCACGGCGACCTGGTCGTCGGTGAGATCGAGCGCGCCGTCGGGGTCGGGGACGATCACGAAGTCGTTGCCGGTGCCGTGGCCCTTGGTGAACGCGATCGTCTGCGGCATCGTCCCAGTCTAGGGTCGCGACGATGCGCGACCGCCGCCTCAGTCGGCGATGAGGCGCTTGCCCGTCGCCCAGATCTCGAACGGCTCGTAGTCGAGGGAGTCGTAGAACCCGCGCGCCACGCCGTTCTCGGGCCGCACCATGAGCTGCACCTTCGGGCACCCCATCGCCAGCAGCCGATCCTCGGCCTCGCCGACCAGTCGCCTGCCGATCCCCTCGCCGCGACGCTCGGGCGCGCTCGCGAGGTAGTACAGCCACCCGCGGTGGCCGTCGTAGCCGGCCATCACCGACCCCACCACAGCGCGCTCGTCGACAGCGACCAGGAACAGCTCCGGCTGCACCGAGAGCTTGCGGCTGATGTCCTGGTACGGGTTGTTCCAGGGCCTCGTCAGCCCGGTGGCCTGCCAGAGCGACACGACGTCCTCCGTGTCGGCGACGTCGAAGGGGCGGATGGCGATCGTCATGGCATCGAGTCTGCCAGGGACGAGGCATCCGTCGACGGTTCGGCCCAGAGGACGCCGTCGTAGCGCTTGAACCACGACACCTGCCGGCGGGCGTACCGCCGGGTGAGCGCCTGCGTCTCGGCGATCGCCTCCGCCTGGGTCATCTCGCCCGCCAGCTGGGCGAGGGCCTGCGCGTAGCCGATGGCGCGCCGGGCGGTGACTCCTCGATCGAGTCCCTGCGTGCGCAGCCGCGCCACCTCGTCGACGATGCCGTCGCGCCACATCGCCTCGACGCGCAGGTCCAGTCGCCGCACGAGCTCGTCGCGGGGCACCGCGACGCCGACGATCCGCGTTCGGTCGTGCCACAGCGTGGGCGCCTCGGGAAGCGCGGCCCCGTGGGTGCGCTCGCCGAGCTCGAGCACTTCGAGCGCGCGCACGATGCGGCGTCCGTTGCGGGGGTCGATCCGCTCGGCGGTCGCCGGGTCGAGCGTGCGCAGGCGGGCGAACAGGGCGCCCGGTCCGTGGGCGTCGAGCTCCGACTCCAGTCGTGCGCGGACGTCGGTGTCGCGCGGCGGGAACCGGAAGTCGAACAGCACGCTCGACACGTACAGCCCCGACCCGCCGACGAGCACGGCGTCCGCGCCCCGCCGGTGGATGTCGGCGATCACCTCGCGCGCCGCCTCCTGGTACCACGCCACCGCCGCTTCCTGGGTGACCTCCAGCACGTCGAAGAGATGATGACGGATGCCGCGCCGCTGCGTCTCAGGCAGCTTGGCGGTCCCGATGTCCATGCCCCGGTACAGCTGCATCGCGTCGGCGTTGACGATCTCGGCGGGGCGGCCGCGCTCCGCGAGCGCGTCGGCCAGGTCGAGCGAGAGCGCGGTCTTACCGGTCCCGGTCGCGCCGACGACGGCCCACAGGCGCGGCGCCGCGGCCGGGCGCGGCGTCGCGGCCGGGCGCGGCGCGGCAGTCGGGCGCTCCCCCGCCTCGGAGGTCACCACGTCGTGTCAGACGCCGATGCGCAGCGTCGGCAGGCCGAGGGACACCGCCCGCGGTGCTCCGGCGTCGCCCGCCGGTGCCGGGATGCCGCACGACTCGGCCTGCGCGCGGTCCCACGCATCGCCGGACCGCGTGCGGCGGATGCGCAGCGGCGCGCCGTCCGGCGCGTCGGCGAGGAGGTGGAACGGCGCCGCGTGCGTCACGACGACCGACACGACGTCGCCGGGGCGGGCCGTCTCAGACCCGGCCGGCACCTCGAAGTGCACGAGGCGGTTGTCTTCGGCGCGTCCGGTCAGGCGGTGGGTCTCGGCGTCCTTCTTGCCCTCGCCGGTCGAGACGAGCACCTGGACCTCGCGGCCGACCTGCTTCTGGTTCTCTTCGAGCGAGATCCGCTCCTGCAGCGCGATGAGGCGCTCGTAGCGCTGCTGCACGACCTCCTTGGGCACCTGGTCGGGCATGGTCGCCGCCGGCGTGCCCTCGCGGATGGAGTACTGGAAGGTGAACGCGCTGGCGAACCGGGCCTGCTCGACGACGCGCATCGTGTCTTCGAAGTCTTCGTCGGTCTCGCCGGGGAAGCCGACGATGATGTCGGTGGAGATCGCGGCGTCGGGCATCTTGGCACGGACGCGGTCGAGGATGCCGAGGAACCGTTCGCTGCGGTAGGACCTGCGCATCGCCTTGAGGATGCGGTCGCTGCCGGACTGCAGCGGCATGTGCAGCTGCGGCATCACGGCAGCGGTCTCTGCCATCGCGTCGATGACGTCGTCGGTGAAGGCCGCCGGGTGCGGGCTCGTGAAGCGGATCCGCTCGAGGCCCGGGATCTCGCCGGCGGCGCGCAGGAGCTTGCCGAATGCCTGGCGGTCACCGAACTCGACGCCGTACGAGTTGACGTTCTGCCCCAGGAGGGTGACCTCCATGGCGCCGTCGTCGACGAGCAGGCGGATCTCGTTCAGGATGTCGCCGGGCCGGCGGTCCTTCTCCTTGCCGCGCAGGCTGGGCACGATGCAGAACGTGCAGGTGTTGTTGCAGCCGACCGAGATCGACACCCAGCCGCTGTAGACGCTGTCGCGCTTGGTCGGGAGGGTCGACGGGAAGATCTCGAGCGCCTCGAGGATCTCGAGCTCGGCCTCGCCGTTGTGGCGGGCGCGCTCGAGCAGGCTGGGGAGCGAGCCCATGTTGTGCGTGCCGAACACGACGTCGACCCACGGCGCCTTCTGCTGGACGACGTCCTTGTCCATCTGCGCGAGGCAGCCGCCGACGGCGATCTGCATGCCCTCGTGCTTGTCCTTGCGGGACTTGAGGTGGCCGAGCGTGCCGTACAGCTTGCCGGCGGCGTTGTCGCGCACCGCGCACGTGTTGATCACGACGACGTCGGCGTCCTCGCCCGCCTCGGCGCGGACGTAGCCCGCGCTCTCGAGGGAGCCGGAGAGGCGCTCGGAGTCGTGCACGTTCATCTGGCAGCCGAAGGTGCGCACCTCGTAGGTGCGGGCGCGGCCGTCGACGTCGTGCGCAGCCGCGGACGGCGCGATGAGAGTCGGGGTTGCGGAGGGCGAAGACATGATCACGCCATTCTACGAGCCGTGCCGGTGAGCGGACGGCGGGGCGCGGACGGTTCGGCGTCGTCAGCGCTCCTCGAACCGGACCCGCCCGGAGGACTGCGTCGTCTCGTCGAGCGCCGTCCGCGCGGCGCCCAGCGCGACCGAGCCGCCGTAGCCGCGGCGAGCCAGCTGTCCGGCCAGACGGCGGAGTGCGACGTCGCGATCCAGACCGCGCATCGACCCCGCCTTGCTTCGCGCGAACACCAGGGCCCGCTCCGCGTCGTCGTCGGGGAGCTCGGCGAGGGCGGCGTCCACCACGTCGCGTGGCACGCCGCGCTTGACGAGGCTCTGCGCGATGACCTGCCGGCCCTGGCCTTTGCGGTCGACGCCGGCGTGCACGATCTGCTCCGCGAGCCTCGCGTCGTCGAGGTAGCCGCGCGCGATGAAGGCGTCGATGATGCCATCGGCGGCGTCGGCGTCGACATCGAGCCGGACGAGGTGGGTCCTCGCCTCAGAGACGGAGAGCTGCCGCGACCGGAGCTTCTTCACCAGGCCCTGCTCGGCGGCCTCGGCGGCGGCAGCAGCGTCGGCGGCACCGGCGGAGTCAGCAGTCCGCGCACCGGCGGGGTCAGCAGTCCGCGCACCGGCGGGGTCAGCGGTCGACGCACCGGCGGGGTCAGCGGTCGGCGCACCGGCATCGGCGGGGGCGCCGCCACGATCGCCCACGGTCGCGCCCTCCTCGGCGGGGCGTGACGGCGTGCGCGCCCCGGGCAGGCGGTCCAGCGTCTGCTGCACCTGCGCCGCGGTCTTGGGATAGGAGCCGGGAGCCCGGTCGCCGAAGAGCGGGATCACGGGGGCGAGTCCGTCGTCGGTCCCGACGTCGGACTCGTCCCCGCTGTCGACGAAGCGGACCATCACGCCGGGCGGCGCGCCGCCAGCTCGTCGCCGACCGAGCCCTCAGCGCCACCCTTGGGCACGCCGATGCCGAGCTTCGTCTTGATCTTCGACTCGATCTCGGCGGCGACGTCCTCGTTCTTGATGAGGAAGTTGCGGGCGTTCTCCTTGCCCTGCCCCAGCTGCTCGCCGTCGTAGGTGTACCAGGCACCCGACTTCTTGACGATGCCGTGCTCCACCCCGAAATCGATGAGGCTGCCCTCGCGGGAGATGCCGACGCCGTAGAGGATGTCGAACTCGGCCTGCTTGAACGGCGGCGCCATCTTGTTCTTGACGACCTTGACGCGCGTGCGGTTGCCCACCGCCTCGGTGCCGTCCTTGAGCGTCTCGATGCGACGGATGTCGAGGCGCACCGATGCGTAGAACTTCAGCGCCTTGCCACCGGCGGTCGTTTCGGGCGAGCCGAAGAACACGCCGATCTTCTCGCGCAGCTGGTTGATGAAGATCATCGTGGTGTTGGTCTGGTTGAGCCCGCCGGTGAGCTTGCGGAGCGCCTGCGACATGAGTCGCGCCTGCAGGCCGACGTGCGAGTCGCCCATCTCGCCCTCGATCTCGGCCTTGGGCACGAGGGCTGCGACCGAGTCGATGACGACGAGGTCGATGGCCCCCGAGCGCACCAGCATGTCGGCGATCTCGAGCGCCTGCTCGCCGGTGTCGGGCTGCGACACGAGCAGCTGGTCGATGTCGACGCCCAGCTTCTGCGCGTAGTCGGGGTCGAGCGCGTGCTCCGCATCGACGAACGCGGCGATTCCGCCGGCGCGCTGCACGTTGGCGATGGCATGCAGGGTCAGCGTCGTCTTACCCGACGACTCCGGTCCGTAGATCTCGATGATGCGGCCGCGCGGAAGCCCGCCGATGCCGAGGGCGACGTCCAGGGCGATCGAGCCGGTGGGCACGACCTCGACGGGCGCGCGCTCGTCGCTGCCGAGGCGCATCACCGAGCCCTTCCCGAACTGCCGGTCGATCTGGGCGAGGGCCGATTCCAGGGCCTTCTCGCGGTCAACGGGTGATGGCATGACGTGCTCCTCTATGCTCGCGTTCCGTCGCCTGTAGGCTGTCGCGCTCCGACCCGGCGGGACGGATGCTGCGACAAGGCGTGAGGTGTCGTTCGACGGTGTTCACGTTAGGGAGGGGCTCCGACATCGGCCCTCGCTCCTCCCGGATCCGTGCAAAACACGTTCTCGACACCCGCTGTGCAGGAGCCTACGCCGGTATCGAACGAAGATTCGAGCAGACACGCCGCGGCGGACGGCGATGGACGATGCCGCGCGGTCGCGGCAGGTCAGCGGCGCGGCTCGAGGCGTCCGACGCCGTACCGCCGCTCGGCGGGCACGTCCAGCTCCTCGCACAGCGCGAGCCAGACCTCGCGGGGATCGACCCCGGCGGCGATGGCATCCGTGGCCGTGCGGCCGCCGACGCCCGACAGGACCAGGTCGGTCACCACCGCGTTCGCCCGGGCGCCGAACTCGTCCGAGACGGCGCGATGGAACTCACTCCGGCGCATGCGTGCTCGCTGGTTTCGACACTTCGTACGGGAGGCGCGGATCAGCGCAGCGACAGCTCCGCGTCGACCGACGCGACCAGGTCGTCGGGCACGACATCGGGGAAGGTCTGCAGTCCCTCGAGCACCGAGATGCGGTCGCCGACCTCGCGCATGATCGTCGAGATGGGGACGTCGAGCGCCTCGGCCACCGACGCGAGGATCTCGCTCGAGGCCTCCTTCTGGCCGCGCTCCACCTCGCTGAGGTAGCCCAGCGCGACGCTCGCGCGACTCGCGACCTGACGGAGGGTGCGCCCCTTCTGCTGGCGGAAATCACGAAGCACTTCGCCGATCTCTTGACGTACCAGGATCATTTTGGCCCCCTCCTCACTTCGGATTCCGCGTTGTCCGGGTGGACAACAGTACAGCACCAGCTGATGCCAATTTAGACCCGTGCGCTGAGCATCGGGTGGGAATCACCGAATGTAACCGAGACGAAACACGGTCTGTTCCCGAGTCGACGATCGCGGGGCGCGTCACAGCAGCGTGAGCGCCAGCTCGAGCGCCCCGATCACCGCCCGGGAGCGGATCTCGTCCCGCGTGCCCGACAGCGTCAGCGACGTGACGACGGTCGTCTCGGGCGTGGACACCGCGACGAAGACGGTGCCGACAGGCTGACCGTCCTGCGGATCCGGCCCGGCGACCCCCGTGGTGGCCAGGCCGACGTCCGCGCGGAGCACATGCCGCACGCCTTGCGCCATCTGCTCCGCGACCGCGGGGTCGACGGCGCCACGGGCGGCCAGCAGGTCCGCCTCGACGCCGAGCGCGCTCGTCTTCAGATCCGTGGAGTACGCCACGATGCCCCCACGCAGATGCGCGGAGGCGCCGGGGACGTCCACGAGGGCCGCGGTCAGACGCCCGCCGGTGAGCGACTCCGCCGCGGCGACAGACCACCCGCGCGCATCCAGCGCGCGCAGCACGGCGACAGCCGGGTCGGGAGCAGACGGCGCCGTTTCGCCGTCGGGCGTCGAGCCGCTCACTTCCTCCCCCGCTTCGCGCGGGCGGCGCGCGCCTCGCTGACGACGTAGTCGATGCCGCTGGCGATTGTGAGGATCACCGCGATCGCCATCGTGACGCCGTTGACCCAGTAGATCCACTCGCCGACGAGCGTCCACAGGGGCAGGAGCGCCAGCGACAGCGCGACGCCCTGCGCCAGCGTCTTGAGCTTGCCCATCCACGCCGCCGCCAGGACGTGGTCGCTGACCACCGCGAAGCGGTACACGGTGATCCCGACCTCGCGGACGAGGACGACGATCGTGATCCACCAGGGAAGCTCCCCGAGGATCGACAGCCCGATGAAGGCGAAGCCCGTCAGCACCTTGTCCGCGATCGGATCCAGCAGCTTGCCGAGGTCGGTGACGATGTCGTTCGCCCGCGCGAGATAGCCGTCGATCCCGTCGGTCGCGATCGCCACGATGAACAGCACCGCCGCCCACCAGCGCAGCGCACCGTCGGCGCCGCCGTCGGCGAGCAGCATCCACAGGAACACCGGCGCACAGAGGATGCGCACGATCGTGATCGCGTTGGGGAGCTGCCGCGGGATCGCCATGGCCCGAGCCTATCGGCGCACGCACCCGCCCCGTGACGGGGCTGAAGGCTTCAGTCGCGTCCGGTGAGGCCCCAGGCGTCCTCGGGGCCCTCGTCGCCGTCGACGACCGGGTAGCCGTCGTACTGCGCGCCGACGGCATCCGAGCCGTAGGGGTCCTCGGCGACCGGGGGTGCCGCGGGGGCCTCGTCGGGCACGTCCTGGCCGCGCAGACGGGCCAGAACGGTCGGCAGCTGCTCGACGGTCACCAGCACGTCACGGGCCTTGGAGCCCTCGGAGGGGCCGACGATCTCGCGGGACTCGAGGAGGTCCATGAGACGGCCGGCCTTCGCGAAGCCGACCCGCAGCTTGCGCTGCAGCATCGACGTCGACCCGAACTGGCTCGAGACCACGAGTTCGGCGGCGGCGAGGAGCAGCTCGAGGTCGTCGCCGATGTCGGCGTCGATCTCCTTCTTCTCGGCGGCGGCCTGCACATCGGAGCGGTACTCGGGGCGCGCCTGCGCCGTGACGTGCTTGACGACGGCCTCGATCTCGCTCTCGCTGACCCACGCGCCCTGCACCCGCAGGGCCTTGGAGGCCCCCATCGGCAGGAACAGCCCGTCGCCCTGGCCGATCAGGCGGTCGGCGCCGGGCTGGTCGAGGATGACGCGCGAATCGGTGACGCTCGTGACCGCGAACGCCAAACGCGACGGCACGTTGGCCTTGATGAGTCCGGTCACGACGTCGACCGAGGGCCGCTGCGTCGCCAGGACGAGGTGGATGCCGCTCGCCCGGGCGAGCTGCGTGATGCGCACGATCGAGTCCTCGACGTCGCGCGGGGCGACCATCATGAGGTCGGCGAGCTCGTCGACCACCACGAGGAGGTACGGGTAGGGCTTCAGGACGCGCTCGCTGCCGGGCGGGAGCGTGATCTCGCCCGCGACGACGGCCTTGTTGAAGTCGTCGATGTGCCGGAAGCCGAAGGACGCGAGGTCGTCGTACCTCATGTCCATCTCCTTCACGACCCACTGCAGCGCCTCGGCCGCCTTCTTCGGGTTCGTGATGATCGGCGTGATGAGGTGCGGCACGCCGGCGTAGGAGGTGAGCTCCACGCGCTTGGGGTCGATGAGCACCATCCGCACGTCGGCGGGCTTGGCGCGCATGAGCAGGCTCGTGATCATCGAGTTGACGAAGCTCGACTTGCCCGAGCCGGTGGAGCCGGCCACCAGCAGGTGCGGCATCTTGGCCAGGTTCGCCACGACGTAGCCGCCGCCGACGTCCTTGCCGACGCCGATCGTCATCGGATGCGTCTGATTCGTCGCCGCCGTCGAGCGGAGCACGTCGCCGAGGGTCACGATCTCGCGGTCGGTGTTGGGGATCTCGACCCCGATGGCGCTCTTGCCGGGGATGGGCGCGAGGATGCGCACCTCGTTCGAGGCCACGGCGTAGGCGATGTTGTTCGTCAGGGCGGTGATGCGCTCGACCTTGACGCCCGGGCCGAGCTCGATCTCGTACTGGGTGACGGTCGGGCCGCGCGAGAATCCCGTCACGCGCGCGTCCAGCCCGAACTGGTCGAGCACGCTCGTGATGGCGCGCACCGTGTCGTCGTTCGCCTGCGACCGGGCGACGTGCGGCGATCCGGCCGCGAGCGAGTTGACCGACGGCAGGCGGTACGGCGCCGAGGGCGAGTCGACCGCGGTGGACGACCCGATGCCGTCCAGGCCGGGCAGGGTGCCGTCGTCCTCGATCATCTCGGCGTCGTCGCGCAGCGACGTGCGCGATGAGGTGGCAGCCTTGGCCGCCGACAGCACCGCCGGGTCGATGACCTCCGTGAGGTCGTCGGTGACGGCCGCCGGGGGCGGGGTCACCGTCGGTGCGATCGCCTGCTCGAAGCCGCCCTGCGACGACCCCGGAGGCAGGAGCTCGGTGAGGGCGTCCGAGCCGAGCCCGTCCTCGGGGTCGGTCTCGCGACCCGTCTTGTTGCGGCGCCACCACGGGAGGGAGGGGTCGCCGTCGTCGTCGGAGTCGTCGCCGGCGGCATCCGTCGTCTTGTCTTCTCGGGGCTCGGCGCCGAACATCCACAGGTACAGCTCGCCGAGCCGCCGACCGATGCGGTTGGGCGGCGTCTTGGTGATGATCAGCACGCTCAGCACCGCCAGGAGGGACAGCACGATGTAGGCGCCGACGTCGGTGAGCACCAGCGCGAGCGGCTCGCCCACCATCCAGCCGAAGAGCCCGCCCGCCTCGCTCAGCGCGGGAAGCCCCTCGTTCGGCTGCGGGCGGCCGCCGGCGACGTGGCAGAAGCCGGCGATCGTGAGGATCAGCAGGCCGAAGCCGATGCCGACGCGCCCGTTGTCGTGCACGGATGACGGATGCCGGAACATCCAGCCCGCGAGCAGCAGCAGGAGCACCGGCAGCACGAAGGCCTCACGGCCGATGAGGCCGCCGACGGTGTAGGCGCTGATGGTCTTCGCGACCTCGCTGCCGATGAAGAACCACTCGTTCACGGCGCCGGCGATCGCCAGCAGCACGAGCAGGAACGGGAAGCCGTCGCGGCGCTGCTCCTTCTCGAGCGACTCCGGGCCGAACGCCCGGAACAGTCCGCCGGTCCCGTGCGCGAGCCCCATCCAGGCGCGCACGATCACCGGCGGCCGGTCCGCGTCCCCGACGTAGCGCTTGGGCGCCGGCGCGGGCTTGGCCGCGGCGGGCTTGCGCGGCGTCGACGGCGCACCGGATCGCGCGTTCGCGGACGCGCTCGAAGACGCACGCGACCCCTTGGTCGGGCTTGTGCTCCTGGCCATCCCTCCACGGTAGGCGGGGACTCCGACAAATCGGGGCAACCACGCCGCCCGGGCCCACGAGTCGCGACGACGGCGGACGTCTCAGCGCAGGCGCTTCACCATGGTGTCGCGGCCCGTCCCCCGCTGTGTCACCGCGAACCCCTCGCTGCGGTACAGCGTCGAGGCGAAGTTGTCGCGCTCGACGCTGAGGCTGATGCGCGCGAACCCCTCGGAGCGTGCGTGCTCGCACAGCCGCTGCAGCAGGGCCCGGCCGACGCCGTGGGCGCGCCAGATCGGCTTCACGCCGATGATCAGCTCGGGGACGCCCGTGCCGACGTATGCGAACCCGGGATCGCTGCGCGGAAGCATCCGGTACCAGGCGGCGCCGATCGGCTCTCCCGTCGCGGCCTCGGCGACGAAGCCCGCGTCGCCAGGCCGCATCCAGCCGGCGACGTACCGCCCGTGCTCCTCCCCGCCGATCACCTCGTGCCGCGGCCGTGCGCCGCCCTGCCGCCAGTTCGCCGCCTCGACGACCATGTCGCCGAGGAACGAGCCGTCCGCCGGCACAGCGGGACGGATCCGGAACGAGGTACCCACGAGGCCGATGGTACGGCCATCCGTGTTACGTGCGGGCTACGCTTCGATTCTCCGCCCGGCGGTGATCCCGTTATGCCTCTATCACGAGCGGGACGATCATGGGCCGGCGTCGCAGCGACTGGTTCACCCAGCGCCCGATCGTGCGGCGCACCACCTGCGACAGCGCGTGCGGGTCGCGCACGCCCGACTTGGCGGCCTCGGTGAGCGCCGCGGCGATCTTCGGCTTGACGTCCTCGAAGACGCGGTCGTCCTCCGCGAAGCCGCGCGCGTGGATCTCGGGACCCGAGATCACCTTGCCCGTCGCGGCGTCGACCACGACGATCACCGAGATGAAGCCCTCCTCGCCGAGGATCCGGCGGTCCTTGAGGTCGGCATCCGTGATCTCGCCGACGGTCGAGCCGTCCACGTACACGAACCCGAGGTCGAGCTGGCCGACCATGTGCGCGTCGCCGTCCTTGAGGTCGATGACGGTGCCGTTCTCCGCGAGGAGCGTGCGCTCGGGCGCGATCCCGGTGTCCTGGGCGAGGCGGGCGTTCGCCATGAGGTGGCGGTACTCGCCGTGCACCGGCAGGACGTTGCGGGGCTTGAGGATGTTGTAGCAGTACAGCAGCTCGCCGGCGGCGGCATGTCCGGAGACGTGGACCTTGGCGTTGCCCTTGTGCACGACGTTGGCGCCGAGCTTGGTGAGCCCGTCGATGACGCGGTACACGGCGTTCTCGTTGCCGGGGATGAGGCTCGACGCCAGGATCACCGTGTCGCCGGCGCCGGGCTCGATCGCGTGGTCGAGGTTCGCCATGCGGCTCAGGACGGCCATGGGCTCGCCCTGCGAGCCGGTGGACATGTAGACGATCTTGTCGTCGGGGAGGTCGCGCGCCTTCTTGTAGTCGATCAGCACGCCCTCGGGCACGTGCAGGTAGCCCAGGTCCTCCGCGATGGTCATGTTGCGCAGCATGCTGCGGCCGAGGAGAGCCACCCTGCGACCGTGGGCGGCCGCGGCGTCGAGCACCTGCTGCACGCGGTGGACGTGGCTGGAGAAGCTGGCGACGATCACCCGCCGCGGCGCCTTGCCGATGACCTGGTCGAGCACCGGGCCGATCGAGCGCTCCAGCGGCGTGAAGCCGGGGACGTCCGCGTTCGTGGAGTCGACGAGGAAGAGGTCCACCCCCTCCTCCCCCAGCCGCGCGAAAGCGCGCAGATCGGTGAGGCGCCCGTCGAGCGGGAGCTGGTCCATCTTGAAGTCGCCGGTCGCGAGCACCGTGCCGGCCGGCGTGCGGATGGCGACGGCCAGCGCGTCGGGGATCGAGTGGTTCACGGCGATGAACTCGAGCTCGAAGGGCCCGAGGTTCTCTCGCTGCCCCTCGGTCACCGTGAGGCTGTACGGCCGGATGCGGTGCTCCTTGAGCTTGGCCTCGGTGAGCGCGAGCGTCAGGCCGGAGCCGACGATCGGGATGTCGCTCTTGAGCTTGAGCAGGTACGGCACCGCGCCGATGTGGTCTTCGTGGCCGTGGGTGAGCACGACGCCGACGATGTCGTCGAGGCGTCCCTTGATCGGTTCGAAGTCCGGCAGGATCAGGTCGACGCCGGGCTGGTGCTCCTCGGGGAAGAGCACGCCGCAGTCGACGACGAGGAGCTTGCCGCCGTACTCGAAGACGGTCATGTTGCGGCCGACCTCGCCGAGGCCGCCGAGCGGCACGACGCGGAGCGTGCCCGCTTCCAGCTCGGGGGGATCGTACGGGGTGGTGGGCATTGTGAAGCCTCCTCCGGATGCCGTGGCATCCGTTCATCATCGTGCCGGCGCCCCATCGGCGACGGCACATCGTCATCTGGTCGTGCCCGAGACCTTCGGCAGCGCACCGCCGGCGGCCGCGTTGCGGTCGGGACGGAAGTTCGAGAAGTCGGCACCCGGGACGTCGGTCACCAGGGCGAGCTCGTCCTCGATCTTGGCGGCCTCCCACTCCTCGGGGCCCACCAGCGGCAGGCGCACGCGCGGGCTGCCGATTCGGCCCAGGCCGTGCAGGATGTACTTCGCCGACACCGTGCCGGGCACGTGGGTCATCACGGCGCGCACGAGCGGCTCCAGCTGCTTGTGGGCCGCGGTCGCCGCCTTCAGGTCGCCCCGGTTGACGGCGTCGACGATCACGCGGTACGGCTGGGCCGCGATGTTCGCGGTGACGCCGATGAGGCCCGTCGCGCCGATCGCCAGGTGCGGCAGCACATTGGCGTCGTCGCCGGAGAAGTACATCAGGTCGGTCTGGTTGAGCACGCGGCTCACCTCGCTGAAGTCGCCCTTGGCGTCCTTGATGGCGAGGATGTTCGGATGCTTGGCGAGGCGCAGGATCGTCTCGTAGCGGATCGGCACGCCGGTGCGCCCGGGGATGTCGTAGAGGATCACCGGCAGATCGGTGGCGTCGGCGACGAGGCGGAAGTGCGTCAGGATGCCCGCCTGCGTGGGCTTGTTGTAGTACGGCGTGACGATCATGATGCCGTCGGCGCCGACCTTCTCGCTGGCCTTGTACAGCTCGATAGCGTGCGCGGTCTCGTTGGATCCGCCGCCGGTGATGATCTTCGCCCGCCCGGCCGCGACATCCTTGCCGACCTCGACCAGGCGGATCTTCTCCGCATCGGTGAGGGTCGACGTCTCACCCGTGGTGCCGGTCACGACGATGCCGTCGGCGCCCGCGGTGATGACGTCGTCGATGTGCTTCTCGACAGCGGGCCAGTCGACCTCGCCGTCGGCCGTCATGGGGGTGACGAGGGCGACGAGCACCTGTCCGAAGGGATTGCCCGGATGCGTCATGTTCTCAGGTTATCCGGATGCCGCGACTCCGCGTGCCGCCGGAGCAGGCCCGTGTGGCTCGCGCGCGCTCAGCGCCCGCGCTCGGCGATGCGGGCGGCGAGCGCCGGCGGGGCGAATCGGGCACCCCACACCAGCAGCTTGTACCGCAGGGACGGGATGGAGACGGGCACGCCGCGCGCGGCGTCGCGCAGGGACGCCGCCACGACGTCCCGCGCGTCCAGCCAGAGGGCGTCCGGCACGCCCTCGTGCCCCGGCGGGAGGCCGAGGCGCTCGTGGAAGCTCGTGTGCGTCCAGCCGGGGCAGACGGCGGTCACGGTCACTCCGCGCGGTCCGTAGCGACCGTTGGCCCAGCGGCTGAAGCTGACCAGCCACCCCTTGCACGCGCCGTAGGTCGAGCGCGGGATGAACGCCGCGACCGACGCCACGTTGAGGATGCGGCCCCGGCCGCGCGCCAGCATTCCACCGAGCGCCGCGTGGGTGAGGCGCATGGGCACGTCGACGTGCAGGCGCAGGTGGCTGACCTCGTCGGCGATGTCGTTGCTCTCGAACGCCAACGGCAGCCCGAAACCCGCGTTGTTGACCAGGATCTCGATCGGGCGGGCCTCGTCGGCCACCCGCTCGATCACGCGGTCCCGCTGCCGGGGCTTCAGCAGGTCCGCGGCGAGCACCTCGACCTCCACGCCGTACACGGCGCGCAGGCGGGACGCGAGGGCCTCGAGCGCGGAGCGGTCGCGCGCCACGAGCACGAGGTCGGCGCCCTTGGCAGCGAGCTGGCGGGCGTACTCGGCGCCGAGGCCCGAGCTCGCGCCGGTGATGAGAGCGGTCTTCGCCACGTCGCCTCGTCCCGCCGCTCTACTGCGCCCGCACGAGCGTCAGGAACCGATAGCGGATGCCGGAGCTCGACGTGTGCCAGCCCTCCGGCGGATCGATCCTCGACGGGATCCACCCCTCGTGCTCGGGGGCGGTGGTGTCGCCGGGCACCCGCAGGTCGAACTCGGTGACCTCCAGGAGATCCGCCTGCCCGATCGCCTCGCGGAACAGCTCCCCGCCGCCGATCACCCAGATCCGGTCGGGGTCGCCCTCCGCCGCCAGCGCGAGCGCGGCCTCGAGCGAGCCGGCGGGTTCGGCGCCGGCCTCCGCCCAGTCGTCCCGGCGCGTGACCACGATGTTGCGCCGCCCGGGCAGCGGCCGGAAGCGGGCGGGGAACGACTCCCACGTGCGCCTGCCCATCACCACCGGCGCGCCGAGCGTCGCCGCCTTGAAATGGGCGAGATCCTCGGGGACGTGCCACGGCATGCCCCCCTGCGCGCCGATCACGCGGTCGCGGGCCTCGGCCCAGATCAGGCCGATCGGGCGACGCGGGTCAGCGGCGGTCATACCGCGACCGCGCCGCGGATCGCGGGGTGGTGCTGGTAGTGCTCGAGCACGAAATCCTCGTACCGGTAGTCGAAGATCGAGCCGGGTGTGCGCGCGAGGCGCAGCGTCGGGTACGGGTAGGGGTCGCGGGTCAGCTGCTCGCGCACCTGCTCGAGGTGGTTGTCGTAGATGTGGCAGTCGCCGCCGGTCCACACGAAGTCGCCCGGCTCGAGGCCCGCCTGCTGCGCCACCATGAGGGTCAGCAGCGCGTAGGAGGCGATGTTGAACGGGACGCCGAGGAAGAGGTCGGCGCTGCGCTGGTACAGCTGGCACGACAGCCGGCCGTCGGCGACGTAGAACTGGAACATCGCGTGGCACGGCGCGAGGGCCATGTCGGGGATGTCGGCGGGGTTCCACGCCGAGACGATGAGCCGCCGCGAGTCGGGATTCGCGCGGAGCTGGTCGAGCACGAGCGCGATCTGGTCGATGTGCTCGCCCGACGGCGTCGGCCACGAGCGCCACTGCACCCCGTAGACGGGACCGAGCTCCCCGTCGGCATCGGCCCACTCGTCCCAGATCGTGACGCCGTTCTCCTGCAGCCAGGCGACGTTCGACTCGCCGCGGAGGAACCACAGCAGCTCGTAGGCGACCGACTTGAAGTGAACCCGCTTCGTGGTGACGAGGGGGAAACCCTGCGACAGGTCGAAGCGGATCTGACGGCCGAAGACGCTCGTCGTCCCGGTGCCGGTGCGGTCGTCCTTGTGGGTGCCGTTCTCGAGCACGTCGCGCAGGAGGTCTTCGTACGGAGTCGGGATCGGCGTCGTCACGGCTGCCACGATACCCGCCGCCAGCACGTCCGGCCCGGCAGCCGCGCAGCGCTTCGCGTCACGCCGCGTCGCGTCATCTGAGCGATCGGCGCGTCCTCGGCCGCGGAAAGGGGTTAGCCTGGTCTGCTGTGACCCTCGTCGGCGCCCTCATCGCACTCGCCGTGCTCCTCGCGGCGACGATCGCGCTCGGCGCGTACCTGAACTGGCGCCAGTCGCACGCTCGCCGCAACGTGGCCCACGAAGTCGTCGAGCCCCACCGGCTCGGGGCCGAGGGGCTGGGCGAAGTCGCCACGCTGCTGCAGTTCAGCACCGAGATGTGCGCCCGCTGCCCCGGGGTGCACCGAACGCTCGCGGCCATCGCCGACGATCACGAGGGTGTGCTGCACCTCGACGTCGACCTCACGCATCGCCCCGACATCGCCAAGCACTTCCACGTGCTGCAGACCCCCACCACCCTCGTGCTGGACCGCAACGGGGTGGTGCAGACCCGCTTCGGCGGCACCCCGGGGCGCGATGTGCTCGAGCTCGAGCTGAACCGGCTGAGTGCGGAGGGTGCGAGTGTCTGAGAGAGCGGATGCCGCGACCCCGCGCGGCATCGATCCGCGCGGACCGCGGTTCGTGGCAGGCATCACCGCCGTGCTGCTCCTCGTCGACGTGTTCCTCGGGCTGACGGGCCTGTCCACCGCGCGCACCGCCGACGGCTGGGCGATCGCCTCGGCGACGCCCGGCGAGCGGTTCCTGGACCATGCCTTCCTCCTCCTCCTCGCGATCGCCGTGCTGTTCGCCTGGGGAGTGGCCTCGCCGCGCACGGCGCCGTGGGGCGCGCTGTACCGCGCGCTCGTCGCGCCCCGCCTCGGCGCCCCGACCGAGCTCGAGGACCCGCGCCCGCCGCGCTTCGCGCAGGGCGTCGGTCTCCTCGTCGCCGTCATCGGACTTGCGCTGCACCTGCTCGGCGTGCCCTGGGGCCTCACCATCGCGGCCGCAGCAGCTTTCGTCGCGGCCTTCCTCAACGCGGTCTTCGGCCTCTGCCTGGGGTGCCAGCTGTACCTGCTGCTGCAGCGCGCGGGCATCGTCGGCCGCGCCCGGCCGGCCTCCGCCTGACACGTCGCGCATCGCCGCGCAACCGTCGCGGCGCGGCATCCGTGTTGATTAGGCTGACGCGAGACGCCTGCGACGCAGGCGCACCGCGAGCGAGGAGGCCCCCATGACCGTCACGAGCGAAGCGACCACCGCCTGGAACGGCGGACTGTTCGACGGCTCCGGAGAGACCACCTTCGTCTCGTCGGGCCTGGGCACGTTCCCGGTCAACTGGAAGGCGCGCAGCGAGGGATCCACCTCGGTCACGACGCCCGAGGAGCTGATCGCCGCCGCGCACTCGTCCTGCTTCAGCATGGCGTTCTCGCTCGCCCTCGCCGAGAACGGCACCCCGCCCGAGTCGATCGACACCACGGCGTCGGTGACCTTCAAGCCCGGCACCGGCATCACCGGCAGCCATCTCAACGTCAACGCCGTCGTCCCGGGCATCGAGCCCGAGGAGTTCGAGCGCATCGCGCAGGAGGCGAAGGCCGGCTGCCCGGTCTCGCAGGCCCTCGCGGGCGTCGAGATCACCATCGAGGCCACGCTTGCCTGATTCCCCGGGCGCCGCCGACGCCCCGGCGACCCCGCGGAAGGTGGTCGTCTCCGGCGCGTCGGGGCTGATCGGAGCGGCCCTCGTCGAGAGCCTGCGGGCCGATGGGATCGAGGTCGTCACACTCGTGCGGCGCCCGCCCGTCGAGGCCGGAGAGATCGAGTGGCTCACGACGGACGAGCCGCTCGACCCCGCGGTGCTCGACGGCGCCGACGCCGTCGTCGGGCTGAACGGCGCGAACATCGGACGGTTCCCGTGGACGCCCTCGTACAAGAGCACGCTGCTGTGGTCGCGCGTCACGCCGACGCGTGCGCTGGCCCGCGCCGTGCGGGAGCGGGGAGCGGATGCCCCGCACTTCGTCGCGGCCTCCGCCGTGGGCTACTACGGCTCGGCCCCGGGGGCCCGGCTGACCGAGGATTCGCCGCGCGGTGACACGTTCCTCGCCGATCTGTGCGGGGAGTGGGAGACGGCAGCGCTCGGGGCGGGGCCCGATGCCGCGGTGTCATTGCTGCGCACGGCGCCCGTGGTGCACGCGGACGGCGTGCTGAAGCCGCTGCTGCTCCTCACGCGCTTCGGGCTCGGCGGGCCGATCGGCCCCGGCACGCAGGCCTGGCCGTGGATCTCGCTCGAAGACTCGGTGCGCGCGATCCGGCACATCATCGACGCGCGACTGACAGGCCCGGTGAACCTCACGGGCCCGACGCGCGCGACGGCGAACGACCTCGGATTCGCGCTGGCACTGCGGATGAACCGCCCGTTCCTGCTGCGTGCTCCGGTGTGGGGCATGAAGCTGGTGCTCGGGGCCGACGCCACGGAGGCGATCCTCACCGCCGACGCGCACGTCGTGCCCGCCGCGCTCACGGCATCCGGGTTCGTCTTCGCGCACCCGACCGTCGAGGACGCCGTCGCCGCCGCCGTGCCGGCGCGCGTCTGAGCCCGGCCGTCCGCGTCAGCGGGCTCGCTCGGCCGACTCGAGGCGGATCGCCGCGCGCACCGCCTCGCGCGCGCGCCGACGATCACCGGCGGCGTCGTACGCGAGGCCGAGCCGGAACCACACCCGCCAGTCGTCGGGGTGCGCCTCGGCATCGGCGCGGTAGGCGGGGAACACCGCGTCGCCGTCGGCGCGGACGACCCTGCCGCTCGGCAGCACCGCCACCTCGTCCTCGGGCAGTCCCCCCTCTGCCTCGAGTCGACGCCCCAGCTGCTCGGCGCGCACGCCGAACCACAGCTCGCGCCCCAGCGCCCATGCCGCGATGAGCGGCAGCACCACGAGGGCGATCCCGATCGCGACGCCGACGGCCTCGCCGCTGGTCATCAGGAGCCATGCGCGCTGTCCCACCAGCACGATGTACAGCGCGAGCAGCACCGCCATGACGGCGACGCCGATCCGGGCGGTCATGCGGACGTGGTGCGGGCGACCTGCCCCGTGACGCCGCCCTCGTCCAGCGGGCGCGCTTCGGTGTGCGCCGCGCGCCGGCCGATCCCGATGTCGATCAGGCTGTCCAGGCCGATGGTCACACCCGTGGCGTCGCGCGCGGCCGCCAGTGCCAGCCGGATGCCGGGACCGTACGCCCTCGCCGGCTCGACGGTGTCGTGCACGATCGTGAGGGACTCCCCCGGTCCCGACAGGATCGTCTCCTGCCGGGCGAGGACGCCGGGGCGGCGCAGCGAGTGGATGGGGATGCTCGCGACCTGCTGCCCGCGGGCGCGCTGGTCGACGTGCGGCGATTCGACGGGCCCGACGCCCTCCCGCGCCGCCGCGATCAGCTCCGCCGTGCGCACGGCGGTGCCGCTGGGCGAGTCGATCTTCGTCTCGCGGTGCGCTTCGACGATCTCGATCGAGGGGAAGAACGGGGCGGCGGCGGCGGCCAGCGCGGAGCCCAGCACGGAGCCGATGGAGAAGTTCGGTATGAAGACGGCGCCGGTCGCCGCGGCGTCGACGAGCGGTCGCACCAGCGCGATGCGCTCGGCCGACCAGCCGGACGTGCCGACGAGCACGTTGATCCCGCGCTCGATGGCGGCCCGGACGACGTCGATCGACACGGCAGGCGTGGACGCGTCGACGACGAGGTCGGCGCCGTCGAGGTCGGAGAGGTCCGAACGCGAGGTGAGCACGGCGGTCAGCTCGAAGCCGGGCTCCGCCTCGACCACGTCGCGGATGATGCCGCCGAGCTTTCCGGTGCCGCCGACGATGGCCACGCGTGTCGTCATGCGTCCATCCTAGGCGGGCGCCCTGCACCCGGCCGGGCGGCCGCGGGGTCGCCGGCGCCTACGCTGGAGCGGTGGTGACACTGCGCCCCTCCCCCGCTGACGCCCCCGACGCCCACGAGCTGCTCGCCGAGTACTTCCGCGCGCGCACCGAGGGGTTCGCGCTCATGGACGTCTCCTACCGCACCTCCTTCCCCGACCCCGCGGCATTCGTCCCGCCGGCGGGCGTCTTCGTCGTGCTGGACGACGACGAGGGCGTCGCGCAGGGCTGCGGCGGCATCCGTCTCATCCCCCCGGGTGCGCTCGGCACCCGTTACGAGCTCAAGCACCTGTATCTGCGACCGGGCACGCGCGGGCGGGGATGGGGCCGGCTGCTGGTCGAGGACCTCGAGCGCCGGGCGCGCGGGTTCGGGGCCGCCGAGCTCGTGCTGGACACGCACCACTCCCTCGAGGCGGCGGGAGCGCTGTACGCCCGCACCGGATTCACGCCGATCGATCCCTACAACGACAACCCCAACGCGACGCGGTGGTACGGCAAGACGCTGTGAGCGTCCGGCGTCAGACGGGATAGATCTCGGGCAGACCCGTACGCAGCTCGACCGGCAGGTGCGCCATGTCGTTGTGCGAGAGCATCGTCCACGGCCGGCCCTGCTTCTGCGCGATGACGGTGAGCCCGCAGTGCGCCTGGTTGAGCGTCATCCATCGCCACTCCGGCGCCTGCAGCACCTCGCGCACGAACCAGGCGATCACGAAGTTGTGCGTGATCAGCAGCTCGTGGACGTCGCCGCGCTTGCGGACCAGGTACTCGCTGACGGCGTCGGACATCTGGGCGCGCCCGGCCTCGACCTCGGCCTCGGTGACCGATCCGAAGAACGGCTCGAACACCGCGGGCGTGTCGTCGGTCATCCCCGTCGGCACGCAGTCGAAGAGGAGGGCCGAGGGCTCGGGCGAGACCGACGGCATCCGCTCGGCGACCGCGCGCGCCGTCTGGCTCGCCCGCTCCAGCGGCGAGTGCCACACGGCATCGAACGGCACCCCCGAGAGGCGGTCCGCCAGCAGCGAAGCCTGGCGGCGTCCGCGCGGGGAGAGGGGTCCGTCGATGAGACCGTGCTCGGCATCCTGATGCTCACCATGCCGCACGAGGTAGATGTAGTGCGTCACGCAGCTCACTCCGTCGGGGGTCGCGTGCCGGGGGAAGGCACCCTTCCACCCTACGACACGTGCCCGTGCCGGCCGGCGGGCTGTGGACACGCCCGTGCAACCGGCCCGGCGGACCGCTGCGGCTACTCCGAGGCGCGTCCGATGTCGGCCAGCTGGGAACGGCTGAGCCGCACCCCGACGCCCTGGACGAGCTCTTCGACATGCTGCGGCGCATAGGCGTTGACGATGGGCGCGGTCACGAGCCGCTGGGACAGGAGCCAGGCGACGGCGACCGCGGCGTCGGGGACGCCGAGGTCCGCGCCGACGGCATCGAGCGCGCGCAGCGTCCGGCTCCCCCGCCGGTTCAGATTGGCCGCCAGCTGCGCTCCGCGCACCGACAGGGCCCCGCGGATCTTCGACCGCTGCCGGCCCGCCAGGAAGCCGTGCTCGAGGGCGTGCGACGGCGTGACCGCCATGCCCTGCGCACCGGCGACGAGGCGCAGGTCGGCATCGAACTCATGGCGCCTCAGCACGTTGAACGGCACGTCGAGCACCGTGATGCGCGGATAGCCCGCGGACGAGAAGATGCGGGCCTCCACCAGTTGCGCCGCGGTGTAGCCGAACGCGCCGAGCGCGCGCACCTTGCCGGTGTCGACGAGCCACTCCGCCGTCGCGAGGGTGTCTTCCAGCGACGATCCGGGGTCGGTCGTCGCGTCGAGGGACAGCACGTCGATCCGGTCGGTGCGCAGCCTCGTCAGAGACGCTTCGACGGCGCGGATCAGGTTCACCGGGCCGAGCCCCGGGTTGTCGGCGTGACCTCCGACCCGGACGGTCAGCACGATGTCGTCGCGGAGCCCGCGCGAGTGCAGCCACTGGCCGATGATGTGCTCGCTGCGCCCGCTGGAGTAGCTGTCGGCGGTGTGCACCGCGTTCCCGCCGAGCTCAGCGTACGTGTCGAGGATCGCGTGGCTGGACTCGAGGTCGACGTTCCACCCGAACTCGGCCGCGCCGAGGATCAGCGGGAACACGTGCGAGCCGCTCTCACCGAGCGGCACGCGGATGTTGCTGCCCACCGAGGGCCCCTGAACCGGGATGGGTGCCGACGGATGCGGGCCGAGCGCGCCGGCGGCGGCATCCGGGCTCACCGACGGAAGCGTCGAGTCAACGCCGAAGAAAGCCATGTGCCACCCCCCACTCAGCTCGTCGCCGAACCTTGTGATCAAATGTCCGCACCCCCCGGCGCGTACTTCGAGGGTAGGGCAGTCCGGACAGCACGCCGCGCGCTGAGGCGAACTGTCGATAAACATTGCATAACGGTTTGATCACGAATGGCCGGTCCGGCGAGATCCGCGTCCGCCGGCGCGGCGATGCCGGGGCGCGAGCGAACCGGACGACGGATGCCCGCCCCGGTGTCGGGGCGGGCATCCGCTGCGATGGGCCGGCCGTGCCGGCCGCTCGGCGCTTCGGGCGATCAGCCCTCGGCAGGAGCCTCCGGACCCGGGTTGGCCGCGTCGCGACCCTCCTGGTCGGCGGCCTCCTCGAGCACCGGCTCGAGCGAGAGCTTGCCGCGGTCGTCGATCTTCGTGATCTTGACGAGGAGCTTCTGGCCGACGGAGAGGACGTCGTCGACGTTCTCGACGCGCTTGCCGCCGGCGAGCTTGCGGACCTCGCTGACGTGCAGCAGGCCGTCCTTGCCGGGCAGGAGCGAGATGAACGCGCCGAACGTCGCGATCTTCACGACCGTGCCGAGGAACTGCTCGCCGACCTCCGGGTTGGTGGGGTTGGCGATCGCGTTGACCTGGGCACGGGCGGCCTCGGCCGACGGGCCGTCGACGGCGCCGATGTAGACGGTGCCGTCCTCCTCGATGGAGATGTCGGCGCCGGTCTCGTCCTGGATGGCGTTGATCGTCTTGCCCTTGGGGCCGATGAGCTCGCCGATCTTGTCGACCGGGATCTGCACGCTGATGACGCGCGGGGCCGTCGGAGCCATCTCGTCGGGCGCGTCGATCGCGGCGTTCAGCACGCCCAGGATCGTCAGACGCGCGTCCTTGGCCTGCGTCAGCGCCGCCGAGAGCACCGACGACGGGATGCCGTCGAGCTTCGTGTCGAGCTGGATCGCGGTGACGAACTCGCTCGTGCCGGCGACCTTGAAGTCCATGTCGCCGAGCGCGTCCTCGGCTCCCAGGATGTCGGTCAGCGCGGCGTACCGCGTCTGGCCGTCGACCTCGTCGGACACCAGGCCCATGGCGATGCCGGCGACAGGAGCGCGCAGCGGCACACCCGCGTTCAGCAGCGACAGGGTCGAGGCGCACACCGAGCCCATCGACGTCGAGCCGTTCGAGCCGAGAGCCTCGGAGACCTGGCGGATCGCGTAGGGGAACTCCTCGCGTCCGGGCAGCACCGGCACGAGCGCGCGCTCGGCCAGGAAGCCGTGACCGATCTCGCGGCGCTTCGGGCTGCCCACGCGGCCCGTCTCACCCGTCGAGTACGGCGGGAAGTTGTAGTGGTGCATGTAGCGCTTGTGCGTGACGGGCGACAGCGAGTCGATCTGCTGCTCCATCTTGAGCATGTTCAGCGTGGTGACGCCCAGGATCTGGGTCTCGCCGCGCTGGAAGATCGCCGAGCCGTGGACGCGCGGGATGACCTGCACCTCGGCGTCGAGCGGGCGGATGTCGGCGAGGCCTCGACCGTCGATGCGGACGCCCTCGGTGAGGATGCGACCGCGCACGATCTTCTTCGTCACCGACTTGTACGCGGCGCTGAACTCCAGCGTCGCCGTGCCGGGCAGCTGCTCGGCCTCGACCGCGGCGATCAGCTCGGCCTTGACGCGGTCCTTGACGGCGTCGTCGGCGTTCTGACGCTCCTGCTTGTCGGCGATCTGGTAGATGCCCACGAGCTCGTCGTACGCGCGACCCGCCACGAAGTCGTAGGTCTCCTGGCTGTACGCCGGGAAGACCGGGTACGACTGGATCTCCTTCGCCGCGGAGCCGGCGACGACGTTCTGCGCGGCGACGAGCTCCTTGATGAAGGGCTTCGAGGCCTCGAGGCCCTGCGCGACGACCTCTTCGCTCGGCTTGGTCGCGCCGCCCTTGATGAGGTTCCAGGAGCCCTCGGTGGCCTCGGCCTCGACCATCATGATCGCGACGTCGCCGTCGTCGAGCACGCGGCCGGCGACGATGAGGTCGAACACGGCCTCCTCGAGCTGCTTCGCGGTGGGGAACGCGACCCACTGGTCGGCGTGCTCGCCGTGGCCGGGGACGAGCGCCAGGCGGACACCCGCGATCGGACCCGAGAACGGCAGACCCGAGATCTGGGTCGACAGCGAGGCGGCGTTGATCGCGAGCGCGTCGTAGAACTCGCCCGGCGCGATCGAGAGCACCGTGACGACGATCTGCACCTCGTTGCGGAGGCCGTCGACGAACGACGGGCGCAGGGGGCGGTCGATCAGACGGCAGACGAGGATCGCCTCGGTCGAGGGGCGGCCCTCACGACGGAAGAACGATCCCGGGATCTTGCCGGCGGCGTACGAGCGCTCCTCGACGTCGACGGTGAGCGGGAAGAAGTCGAAGCCCTCGCGGGGGTGCTTGCCGGCGCTGGTGGCCGACAGGAGCATGGTCTCCTCGTCGAGGTACGCGGCGACGGCACCCTGTGCCTGCTGCGCGAGTCTGCCGGTCTCGAACCGGACGGTGCGGGTGCCGAAGCGGCCGTTGTCGAGGACGGCTTCGGCGGCGGTGATTTCCGGACCTTCCAAGAGGTCCCTCCTTCTTTGTTTAGCCTCGTCCGGCCGTGTGCCGGGCGAGGGTCAATCGAAGGAGCAGGAACAGGCAGATCTCGGCGCGCGGTGATTCCGCGGACTCGCCAGCGCTGGTCACCAGTCGAAGATCACCCGGCGCTTCTCGCGTCGGGGAACCCACCACAGGGGACCAGCTTCCTGCCGGCCTGCTCCACAATGCCCGTCTCGGGCACGGTGCTCATATTGATTTGAGCGGATGCCCAGGGGGCAACCCGCACAAGCCTACCAGCGGGGTCCTCCTTCTCAGGAACCCTGGCGGGCGTCGGGTGCCCCGCCTAGGGTGGGGGGCATGAGCACCGACGAGAAGCCGGCGTCCTCGGCATCCGATGAGATGAAGCGCAAGTTCAAGGAGGCTCTCGACAGGAAGAACGCCAACCACCGCCAGGGCGAGTCCCACCTCGACGCGGACTCGGCCATCCACGGCACGCACGGCGCGATGACCAAGCGCGAGTTCCGGCGCAAGAGCGGATAGGAAACATGAGCCTCGGGCCGACCAGAGACCACGCCAGGGCGGCGGGGCACGATCGGGGCGCGCCATGAGCGATTTCCGGGAGCGCGTGCCGGACGACGAGCGCGACGTGCCGATCGACGACGACGTCGAGCTCGAGCTGCCGCCGCCGACCATCGACCCGCTCGAAGCGGTCGAGGAAGACGTCGACGAGCTCGAGTTCGAGGAGCGCGAGTCGGCGATCGAATCGGGCGAGATCGACCCCCACGACTGAGACGCAGGAAGGGAGGGTGCGGCTCCCCGCACCCTCCCTTCCTCGTCCTCCTCAGCGCGAGAGGATGGCGTCGCGCTCGCGGGCGCGCCGCTCCTTGGCCTCGGCCTCGGTGATCGCGGCCTCCTCGAGACCCTGCACGCCGACGGCCTCGGGCGATGCCGACATCCCGTCGTGGTCGTGCCCTGACAGCGTCGTCTCGTCGAACGGCAGCTCTCCGGCGAGGACGCGGCGCGCGCGGCCCGCGTCGAACTCCTTGGTCCAGGTGCCGACGAGCACCGTCGCGACGGCGTTGCCGGTGAAGTTGGTGAGCGCACGCCCCTCCGACATGAAGCGGTCGATGCCGACGATGACGCCCACCCCGTTCACGAGGTCGGGGCGGTAGGCCTGCAGACCGCCTGCGAGGGTCGCCAGGCCTGCGCCCGTCACACCCGCCGCGCCCTTCGAGGCGATGATCATGAAGACGAGCAGGCCGATCTGCTCGCCGATGGACATCGGCGCTCCCATGCCGCTGGCGATGAACAGCGACGCCATCGTGAGGTAGATCGCCGTGCCATCGAGGTTGAACGAGTAGCCCGTCGGCACGGTGATCCCGACGACCGGCTTCGAGACGCCGAGGTGCTCCATCTTCGCGATGAGCCGCGGCAGCGCTGATTCGGACGACGATGTGCCCACGATCAGCAGGTATTCACGCGCCAGGTACTTCATGAGGCTGAAGAGGTTGACGCGAGCGACGAGGTACAGCAGTGTGCCCAGGATGCCGACGATGAAGACGATGCACGTGATGTAGAAGGCGATCATCAGCGTGCCCAGGGCCCAGATCGCGGCGATGCCCGTGTTGCCGACGACCGCCGCGATGGCTCCGAACGCGCCGATCGGCGCGAGCCACAGGATCATGCCGAGGATGCGGAACACCAGGCTCTGCAGATGCTTGACGGCATTCATGATCGGCGCGCCCTTGTCGCCCATCTGCTGGAGGGCGAAGCCCACCAGCAGCGCGATGAAGAGCACCTGGAGCACGCTCTCCCCGGTGAAGGCCGAGAAGAACGTGGTCGGGATGATGCCGAGGATGAACTCCTGCGTGGTCTTGGCCTCCGCGGTGGACTCGTAGCTCGCGCTGGTCATGTTGAGGCCCTCGCCCGGGTGGAGGAGGTTGCCGACCACGAGGCCGATGGCGAGCGCGAAGGTCGACATCACCATGAAGTACAGCAGCGCGAGCCCGCCGATCCTGCCGACTGTCGCGGCCTTGGCGATGGAGCCCACCCCGACCACGATCGTGCAGAAGATGATGGGTGCGATCATCATCTTGATGAGGGCGACGAAGCCCTCGCCGAGCGGCTTGAGGGCCACGCCGACGTCGGGCCAGACGAGGCCGACGACGGCGCCGAGCACCACCGCGACGATCACGGCGATGTAGAGCCAGGTGTGCTTGTCCCACGCCTGCTTGCCGCGCCTGGCGTTGAAGCCGGGGAGCGTGAACGACGTGGTGCGGGTCGAGAGAGCCATCTTTGCCTCCTGCGGGATGTACGACGGTGTGTCCGCGGTGCCGCACGATCCGGCGGCGTGACCACAGCGTGCGCGCAGGCACCGGCATGGTCCTACTTGTGGTCGTATTGGTCGCGCCCGGACGCTCGGCGCAGCAGCGCGCAGGCGCGAGGATGGATGCGGCGGCATCGAGGAGGAGAGCCATGTCAGCGAAGACAGAGCGCGGCAGCGCGGCATCCCGCGTCTTCGCCGTGGTCGCGCTCTCTGCCGCGGTCATCGTGGCCGCTCTGGCCGGCGTGCTGGTGCTGGACGCGGAACGGTCCGAGAGGGGCGAGGCCGAGGAGGTGACCCGGGCGGTGGCGGCATCCCTCGCCGTCCTTCCCGAAGTGGGCGCCGCGCTGACGGAGGCGGGGGCCTCGGCGCGACTGCAGCCGGTCGCCGAGGACGTGATGACGCGCGCGGGGGTGGACTTCGTGACGATCATGACGCCCGACGGCATCCGCGTGACCCACCGGGACCGGGACCAGATCGGCCGGCACTACCTCGGCACGATCCCCGCAGCGCCGCAAGCGGTCACCGAGGAGTTCACCGGGACGCTCGGCCCCTCCGTCCGCACGATCGTGCCGGTGGAGTCCGCCGGCGAGCTCGTCGGCTGGGTGTCGGTCGGCGTGACGATCGGCAGCATCTGGTCGGACATCGCGCCGCGGCTGCCCTTCGTCGTGTCGATCGCGCTCGCGCTGCTGGCCGCGGGACTGATCGGGGCATGGCTGGCCCGTCGCACCACGCGTCGCCTGGCCGGCGACCTGCCGGCCGGCACGATCCGCGACGCCGTCGCCTCGTACGAGTCGGTGCGCACCCTCGGCGAGGCGCTGCGCGCGCAGACCCATGAGCATGGGAATCGCATGCACACGGCGGTCTCGCTCCTCGAGCTCGGCCGCACGCGCGAGGCGATCGACATCCTCACCGAGACCTCGCGCCAGAGTCAGGAGCTGGTGGATCAGGTCGCCTCCCGCCGGGGCGGCGATCCCACCGTGGGCGCGCTGCTGCTCGGCAAGGCCGCGCAGGCCCGCGAGCGCGGAATCGAGTGGTCGGCCGAGATCGACCCGCAGGCGCCTCGCAGCGCGCTCTCGCCCGTCGACGCGGTGTCGGTCGTCGGGAATCTCATCGACAACGCGATGGATGCCGCGGCCGCCGCTGACGCACCGCGCTGGGTGCGCGTCGCCTTCGGCACCGCGCCCTCGTCGCCGCCCGCGCTGCGCCTGGAGGTGTCCGACAGCGGTCCCGGCGTGCCGGCCGGGGTGCGCGACCGGATCTACGAGCACGGCTTCTCGACGAAGCCGCGAGGCGCGGAGGGGCGCGGTGTCGGATTGGCGCTGGTCCACTCGATCGTGACGGGCGCCGGCGGATCGGTCACCCTGCGGGACCACCCGACGACCTTCGTCGTCACCCTCCCGGCGGGGCCGGACGCATGATCGGCGTCCTGCTCGTCGACGACGACGCGCTCACGCTCGAGCTGCACCGGGAGTACGTCGCGCGCCTGGACGGCTTCCGGGTGGTCGCGGAGTGCACCGGCGCCCGCGCCGCGATCGACGCCGTGCTCACGCGCCACGACGACATCGATCTGGTGCTGCTCGATGTGACCATGCCCGACGGCACGGGGCTCGACGTGCTTCGGCACCTGCGAGCGCGTGGGATCGCCGTGGACGTCATCGCGATCACGGGCGTGCGCGACGCCGAGGTCGTGCGCCAGATGGTCGCGCTCGGGGTCGCCCAGTATCTGGTGAAGCCTTTCGCCTTCGCCGCCTTCCGCGAGCGCCTCGAGCAGTACCGTGAGTTCCGCCGCCGCGCCGTCGAGGCCGCAGGCGCACCCACTCAGGCCGAGATCGATGCGCTGCTGGGGGCGCTTCGCCCCGCCGTGCCGGTGGCGCTGCCGAAGGGGCTCTCCGCCGGTACGCTCGCCCGCATCAGCGACGAGGTCCGCGAGCGCGGTCCGGTCTCGGCCGCGGAGGCGGCGGACCGCCTGGGGATGTCCCGCGTCGCGGCGAGGCGATACCTGGAGCACCTCGTCACGGCCGGCCGAGCGCACCGGGCGCCGCGCTACGGCACCGGCGGCCGCCCCGAGTCGGAGTACGGCTGGGTGCATGACGCCCAGACGCACGGCGGCACCGCGGACGGGTGAGCGGATGCCTCAGCCGGCGCGCTCGGACGCCGCCACGCTCCCCTGCGGGCCGACGAGCACGTACCCGGTGTGCTTGGCGGTGAGCCCGTCACCCGCCGTCGCGCCGCGCAGCCTCCGCCACACCCATGGCAGCGCGTCACGGCGCAGCCACGAGCCCGGCAGCGCCGGATCGTCGTCGGCGTGGAGGCTCGCGTCGAGCTCGCCCAGCGCTTCGGCGTGCGGAACCCCCAGCGCCTCGGCCGCCCGATACGCCAGGAAGCGGTGTCCCCGCGGGCGCAGGTGCACCTTGTCGTCCGCCCAGAGCTCGGGGTCCCCGATGACCGGAAGCGCCTCGAGGTCGAGCAGCACGGAACCCGCCTCGGCGGCGATGCGCCGCAGCTCCGAGGCGTAGACGGCGAAGCGGCGTGCGAACAGCAGCGCGGCGCGGCGCCGCGGGAGGAACGGCGTCACCAGCAGCACGTCGGCGCCCGCGGCCCGCAGCGCGCGGACAGCCTCCTCGAGCCGGGCCGCCACCGCGACAGGGTCGACCCGCGCGCCCACGAGGTCGTTGGCCCCGATGAGGACTGCGGCGAGGTCGGGACGCAGCGCGAGGGCGTGCGGCAGCTGCTCCTCGACCAGGTGCTGCACCCGACGACTGCGGACCGCGAGGTTCGCATAGCGGAAGGGCGCGCCGGCGCCTGAGGCGTGCGCGAGCAGCTGCGCCAGCCGGTCCGTCCAGCCGCGGTACTGCCCGGCCGGCATACGGGAGGCATCGCACAGCCCCTCCGTGATCGAGTCGCCCAGCGCGACGAGGCGCGACCACGGCCTGGGCGGCGCGGCGGTCGGACCGGGAGCCGCCGGTCTTGTCGCCGCACGCTGCAGCAGCGCGTCGTCGATGGGGCGCAGCATCCGCGCCTCTTCGTAGTGCTCGACCAGCTGCCGGCAGACCGCGCCCCACGATCGGTCGCTGACCGACGCGCGGGCGGCCGCGGCGAAGGCACGGCGCTTGCCGTCGTCGCCCACGAGGTCCGTCACGCGCGCACGCAGGTCCCGCAGATCGCCGGGGCGGTACAGCCACCCGTCGACGCTCGAGCGGACGAGGTCGAGGGGGCCGCCGCTCCCCGTCGCGACGACGGGCACGCCTCTGGCGAGCGCCTCCTGGATGGTCTGCCCGAAGGTCTCGCTCTCGCCGGGGTGGACGAACACGTCGAAGCTCGCCATCGCCGCGGCCAGCGCATCGCCGGCGAGGTGCCCGGTGAAGACGGCCCCCGGCAGTGCGCGCTCGAGGGCCGGCCGCGCGGGCCCGTCTCCGACGATCACCAGCCGGGTCCCGGCGAGGCCCGCGAGCGCCGCGAGATCCTCCACCTGCTTCTCGGGCGCGAGGCGACCGACGTAGCCGACGACGGTGTCGCCGGGCGCGATCGCGGCCCGCCAGGCGTCGCTGCGGCGGGCGGGGGCGAACCGCTCGGTGTCGACGCCGCGCCCCCAGCGCCGGAGCCGGTCGACGCCGAGACCGGCCAGCTGCTCCAGCGAGGCCGTGGACGGGGCGAGCGTGAGCGTCGCGCGCCGATGAAGCCGGGCGGTGTGGCGGCCGACCAGCGCGGTCGCGTGCGGCATGCCGTACTTCTGCGCGTAGGCGACCACGTCGGTCTGGTACACCGCGACGGCCGGCGCGCGCAGGGCGTCGGCGGCGGCGAGGCCCTGCCAGCCGAGGACGAAGGGCGACGCCAGGTGCACCACGTCGGGGTCGAACGTGCGGAGGATCGAGGCCAGGCGGGCAGCCCGGGCGAACACGACGCGCACCTGCGGATACGACGGCAGCGGCACCGAGCGCAGCAGCTCCGTGCAGGCCCCGTGCAGGTCGGTCGTGATCTCGCCGGCGCGGGGTGCGATGACCAGCGTGTCGTGGCCTTCGGCGGCGAGGTGACGCAGGATCTGGAGCACGGACCCCGTGACCCCGTTCATGTGCGGCAGGAACGATTCGGCGAGGAGTGCGACTCTCACCCCTCCAGCGTGGCGGCGCGGGCACGTCCTGCCGGCGAGAATCGGCCCCTGCAAGGGAGTGTTCACCCGATGCACCGCGGGAGGTCACCGGACGTGCCCTGTTCCGTCGCCGTTCATCACGCCCGGCTATCAAGGAGCCATGGTCGAGGAGCTTCTGACCGAGATCGCGCACAGCCCCTGGGCGCTGCCGCTGCTGTTCGCCCTCGTCCTGGGCGACGCGTTCCTCGTGGTCGTCCCGGGCGAGGCGGCGGTGACGGCGCTCGGCGCGCTGGCCGTGTCGGAGGGCCGCCCGGCGCTCGCCGCGATCGTGCTCGTCGCCGCAGCGGCGGCGCTGGCCGGCGACGGCGCCTGCTATCTCGTGGGCCGGACCATCGGGCTGCAGCGCTGGCGGTGGCTGCGCGCACCCCGCAGCCAGGCCGCCTTCGCGTGGGCGCGGCTCCGGCTCGAGCGACGTGCGGCGCTGGTGCTGTTCACCGCGCGCTTCATCCCGTTCGCCCGGCTCGCGGTCAACCTCACCGCCGGGGCGACGAGGCTTCCGGCGCCGCGCTACCTCGCCGTCGCGGCCCTCGCAGCCCTCGCCTGGGCGCTCTACCAGGCGCTCGTGGGCGCGGTGGTCGCCACGCTCGTGCCGGGAGGTCCCGTCGCGGCGGTGGTCGTGTCCGTCGCGGTCGCCGTCGGACTCGGGCTCGCGGTCGACGCCGTGCTGGCACGCCGGCTCCGTGCCCGGCGCTCACCCGGCGCCGAGTGAGTCTCGCGACAGGTCAGGATGGAGATGTGGCAGACGCGACCCCTGACGGATACGACGGCGGCTTCCTCGGCATCCCGCTCCCCCTCCCGCAGCCGCTCGGCGACGGCGAGGTCCGCGAGCTGACGTACCCGCGCTTCACGGTCCTGCTCGACACGGTCCGCCGCCTCGCCGTGGCGACCGCGGTGAACATCGACGGCTCGACGCTGCACGACCTTCCTCGCACCGGCCAGTGGCGGCTGGACCCCCGTGTGCCCGCAGCCCGGCAGGCGGGGCCCGAGGTCTACGCCGCCAACGACCTCGACCGCGGTCACCTGGTGCGCCGCCGTGACCCCGGGTGGGGCATGCCGGCCGAGGCCAGGCGGGCGACCGAGGCGACGTTCGCATACCCGAACGCCGCACCGCAGGCGAGCGGCTTCAACCAGTCGAAGGAGCTGTGGCTCGGCCTCGAGGATCACGTGCTCGAGTTCGCCGACACCACCGACCAGCGCCTCAGCGTCTTCACCGCGCCCGTGCTGGCGCCCGACGACCCGCCGTACCGAGGCATCCGGATCCCGCGTCGCTTCTTCAAGGTCGCCGCGTGGGCGTCGGCGCACGACCAGCGGATGCCGCAGCTCGCGGCGGCCGGATTCGTCCTGGACCAGTCCGCGCTCATCGACGTGAGGCAGGGAGCGCTGGCCGTGCCGGCGCTCGGGGCGTTCCGGACGTTCCAGGTGCCGATCGCCGACATCGAGGAGCTGGCCGGCGTGGATCTCGGACCGCTCGTGGAGGCCGACGTGCTGCCGCCCGTCGACGAGCTCAGGGGCAGGGAGGCGCGCGGAGAGGACGAATGGCGTCCCCTCCGCGCACCCGAGGACATCTGCCTCGGATGAGGCCGGGGGGCTACTCCCCCGCCAGCCCGCCGAGCAGGTGCCCGAACGAACGGCCCTCGCCGAGATAGTTCGCCGGGTCGAACGGGTCGGCGTCGGTCGCCGGCTCGCGCCGCGCGACCGCGTCGGCGAGCTCGCGCGCACCGCGCTCGATCCGCTCCGCGAGCGGCGCGACGTTGTCTGCCGACGCACCCCAGTCGCTGGAGGCCGCGAAGACGCCGGTGGACACCGGCTCGGCGTGGAGGTACGTGAACAGCGGCCGGATCGCGTAATCGATCGCCAGCGAGTGACGCGCGGTGCCGGCGTTCGCGCCGATCAGCACCGGCTTGCCGGTGAGCGCGTCGGGGTCGAGCACGTCGATGAACGACTTGAACAGCCCGGAGTAGCTCGTCGAGAAGATCGGCGTCACCGCGATGACCGCGTCGGCCGAGACGACCGCGTTGACCACGGACTCCAGGGCCGGCGGCGCGAAGCCGGTCAGCAGGTTGTTGGTGATGTCGTGCGCGTAGTCGCGCAGCTCGAACACGTCGACCTCGACCTGGATGTCGCGGTCGGTCAGGTGCTCGACGGTCGCGGCGGCGAGCCGGTCGGCCAGCATGCGGGTCGACGACGGGTTCGACAGCCCTGCCGAGACGACGGCGATACGGCGTGCCGTGGTCATGTCAGGCTCCCTTCCGGCCGAGGCCGAACGACGCGCCTGCGGCGGATCCGGCCTTCGAGGCCGCATCCCGGTAAGGGCTCGCACCGACGAGGTTGTCGCCGCGGTTGGCTCCGGGCACCGCCTGGCGCGGCGCCTGGTCGCCGTACGCGGCGGCGACCAGGTTGGCGTGGGTCGGGGCATCCGGGACCTCTGCCGGCCGGTTCTGCTGCAGCTCCCTGCGCAGCACCGGCACCACCTCGCCGCCCAGGATGTCGAGCTGCTCGAGCACCGTCTTCACCGGGAGGCCGGCGTGGTCGATGAGGAACAGCTGGCGCTGGTAGTCGCCGAACGTCTCGCGCATCGCGGCGTACCGGTCGATGACCTGCTGCGGCGAGCCTACGGTCAGCGGCGTCATCTCGCTGAAGTCCTCGAGGGACGGGCCGTGGCCGTACACCGGCGCGTTGTCGAAGTACGGCCGGAACGCGCTGACGGCGTCCTGCGAGTTCTTCGACATGAACACCTGTCCGCCGAGCCCGACGATCGCCTGTTCGGGCGTGCCGTGGCCGTAGTGCGCGAAGCGCTGGCGGTACAGCGCGATCAGACGCTGGTAGTGCTCCTTCGGCCAGAAGATGTTGTTCGCGAAGAACCCGTCGCCGTAGTACGCCGCCTGCTCGGCGATCTCGGGCGTGCGGATCGATCCGTGCCAGACGAACGGCGCGACGCCGTCGAGCGGCCGGGGCGTGGAGGTGAACCCCTGCAGCGGGGTGCGGAACTGACCCTCCCAGTCCACGACGTCCTCGCGCCACAGGCGGTGCAGCAGGTTGTAGTTCTCGATCGCCAGGGGCAGACCCTGGCGGATGTCCTTGCCGAACCACGGATACACCGGGCCGGTGTTGCCGCGGCCGATCATGAGATCGGTGCGACCGTCCGACACGTGCTGGAGCATCGCGTAGTCCTCGGCGATCTTCACCGGGTCGTTGGTGGTGATGAGGGTCGTCGCGGTGGACAGGATCAGGCGCTCGGTCTGCGCGGCGATGTACGCGAGGGTCGTCGTCGGCGACGACGACCAGAACGGCGGGTTGTGGTGCTCGCCCAGCGCGAAGACGTCGAGCCCCACCTCCTCGGCGTGCTTGGCGATCTCGATGGTCGCCTTGATGCGCTCGGCCTCACTGGGGGTGGTGCCGTTCGTCGGGTCCTCGGTGATGTCGCTCACCGTGAAGATTCCGAACTGCATTCCCGACCACGTGGTGCTCTCGCTCACGATCGCTTCTCCGCTCTTTCGCCGTGCGGGTTCTCCGTCGCGGACGAATCTATGCAAATGAATGTATATCGTGCAACGTGTGCAGGTCGAGGTTATTCCCTAATCCAGGCGGAGCCGATCGACGGCCGCCTGGATCGCGACGGCGGCGGCGCCTCGCGCCCAGGCGGTGAACCCCGAGTCGTCGACATAGAGCCGCACCGCGTCCGCCCGCGGATCGCGCCCCGCCGCGATCGCCGCGCGGACGCGCTCCTCGGCGATGTCGAAGAGGGCGATCCCCTCCCCTGCGAGCACCGCCGCGGGCTGGAACGTGAGATTGGCCGCGAGCGCGATGAACCGCCCGAGCGCATCCGCCGCCGCATCGACGACCGCGAGCGCGGCAGGATCGCCCGCGGACGCCAGCTCGAGGACCTGCGGGTAGCCCACCGTGCGCTGGAGCGCCGCGGAGACCTGCGCGGCGATCGAGCCGGACGTCAGCATCGCCTGCGAGCAGCCGCGGTGGCCCGACGGACAGAGCGGGCCGCTGTCGGAGAGCGGGATGTGGCCGCCGAAGCCCAGCCCGGCCTCGGTCGATCGCACGACCTCACCGTCGACGACGAGCCCGTAGCCGACGCCGGCGCCGATGGTGATGACGAAGAAGCCCGGGATGCCGCGCCCGAGCCCGAACCACCTCTCGGCTTCGCTGAGCGCGATGACATCGTTCTCGAGGACGACGGGGACGCCGAGCCCGCGCTGGAGAAGTGCGCCGAAGGGGACGTCCTCCCACTCGAGGAACGGCGCGTAGCGGGCGATCGCGCCGTCGACGGCGCCACCCAGGGCCACGCCGGCACCGATCACGCCGTCCACGCCGATCGCGGCCACCGCATCGGCGATCTGCGCCGCGACCACCTCGGGCTCGTGCGAGCGCAGGGCCTCGGTGCGCTGCGCGAGCAGGTCCGCGCGGACGTCGGTGGCGACGACGTGGATCGCGTCGCCGGTGATCTTGACGCCGATGAACCGCCCCAGCCCGGGCGCGACGTCCAGCGGGCGCACCGGGCGACCGACCGAGCCGTCGGCGAGGTCCTCGAGCTCGACGAGGTATCCGCGGTCGAGGAACGGCTTGGCGAGCCGGGTGAGACTCGCCGGCGACAGGCCGAGGCGGCTCGTCAGGGCGCTGCGGGCGATCGGCCCGTGGATCAGCACGGCCCGTGCGAGCGCGCGTTCACTGTCCGTCAGCATCGGCGATGAACCTCCTCGACCCCGAAATGGTTCCATTGTGGCACCAATGGGCCGTTCTCCCCGGGAAATTGTCACTGGAGGCGACTCTTGCTCCCTGCATTAGTTCCATGGTAGAACTAACTCATGCACCGCAGCGACTCGCAGCTCGACGCCGAGCAGACCGTGACCACCTCCGCTCCGCACGTCCTCCACCTGACCCGGGGCGGCACGAGCGTCGTGCTGGACCTGGACGCGTCGCCCGGTCCGTCGATCGTGCACTGGGGCGCCGCGCTGACCGGCTCCACGCCCGCCACCCTGCGGGGGACGGCGATCGCCGCCCGCGCTCAGCGCGTGTCGGGCGGCCTGGACGCGACCCCCGCTCTCTCGCTCGTCCCCGTCGCGGCCGACGGCTGGTTCGGGACGCCCGGGCTCGAGGGACACCGCGACGGCAGCGGCGTCAGCATCCGTCTCGCGACCGTCGACGTGCAGGCCGCCGAGCATCGCGCGAGCATCGCCCTGGCAGACGCCGAAGCCGGCCTCGCGGTCCGGGTGGAGCTGCGGCTCGGACCGAGTGGTCTGCTCCACCAGCGGATCACGGTCCGCAACACCGGCGCCACCGACTACACGCTCCAGTCGCTCCAGACGACGTTCCCCGTCCCCTCCGACGCGACCGAGGTGTTCGACACGACCGGGCACCACCTGCGCGAGCGCTCGCCGCAGCGGAGGCAGCTCGGGATCGCCACGCACGTGCGGGAGAGCCGTCGCGGCCGCACCGGCGCTGATTCCACGATCGTGCTCGCCGCGGGCCGGCCCGGCTTCGGCTTCGAGCGCGGCCGCGTGCACGGCATCCACGTCGCATGGAGCGGCAACCACCGCGTCCTCGCCGAGCGGACCGTGACCGGCGACGCGTTCCTCGCGGGCGGCGAGCTGCTCCTGCCCGGTGAGGTGGTGCTCGCGCCCGGCGCCGCGTACAGCTCGCCGTGGGTGATCGGCTCGTGGGGCGACGGCCTCACGGCGCTGTCGCACCGCTTCCACGACGAGTGGCGCGCCCGCCCCCAGCACCCGCGGCGCCCGCGCCCGGTGACGCTGAACACCTGGGAGGCGGTCTACTTCGATCACTCGCTCGAGCGCCTCACGGCGCTGGCCGATGCGGCGGTCTCCGTCGGCGTGGAGCGCTTCGTCCTCGACGACGGCTGGTTCGAGGGCCGGCGCGACGACACCGCGGGCCTCGGCGACTGGACCGTCGACCGCGAGGTGTGGCCGCACGGCCTGCACCCGCTCATCGACCACGTCCGGGCGCTCGGCATGGAGTTCGGCCTCTGGGTCGAGCCCGAGATGGTCAACCCCGACAGCGAGCTGGCGCGACGGCATCCCGACTGGATCCTCCGTGGGCGGATGTCGCTGCCGCCGTCCGGTCGGCAGCAGCAGGTCCTGGACCTGTCGATCCCCGACGCGTACGCCCACATCGCCGCACGCCTGCACGCGCTCCTGGACGAGTACCCCATCGCGTACCTCAAGTGGGACCACAACCGCGACCTCGTCGACGCCGCCGGCGGACCGGCCGGCGCAGCTCGCGTGCACGCCCACACCCTCGCCGTCTACCGCCTGCTGGACGAGCTCAAGGCCGCACACCCGGGACTGGAGATCGAGAGCTGCGCCTCGGGCGGCGCCCGGGTGGACCTCGGCATCCTCGACCGCACCGATCGCGTGTGGACCAGCGACAGCCTCGACCCGCTCGAGCGCCTCGAGAACCAGAAGCACACCGGGCTGGTCGTCCCTCCCGAGATGCTCGGCATGCACCTCACCAGCCCCGTCGTCCACTCGTCCGGCCGCACGGTCTCGCTCGGCCTCAGCGGCGCGGTCGCCCTGTTCGGCCACTTCGGCATCGAGTGGGACCTCACCACGGTCGACGAGCGCAAGCGCGAAGAGATCGCGGAGTGGGTGGCGCTCGCCAAGCGCCTGCGCCCGCTCATCGCGAGCGGGCGCGTGGTGCACGTCGACGGCACGGAGCCCGGCATCGACGTGCGCGGCGTCGTGGCGGCCGACGCCGCCTCCGCCGTCTTCACCGTCGTGCAGACCGCCTCGAGCGCCGCCTACCCGGCGGGACGGGTGCGGATGCCGGGGCTCGACCCCGCCCGCGTCTACCGGGTGCAGGTGCGGATGCGTGACGGCGAGGACGCCGGCCAGTCGCCCCTCGAATGGGCGGGCGCCGAGATCGTGATGACCGGCCTGGAGCTGGCCGAGGCCGGCGTCCGTCCTCCCGTCCAGCGTCCGCAGCAGGCGATGGTCCTCGAGATCACCGCAGCGGGCTGAACGGACCACCATCCATCCACGCGCAAGGAGGCGCACCATGAGAACCAGTCATCGACGATGGGTCCGGCCGCTCGCGGCTCTGACCGTCGCCGCAGCGGCCGCCGCGATCGGCGGCTGCGCACAGCAGCCCGGCGACGGGGTGACCGAGCTGAACTTCTTCCAGTTCAAGGGCGAGGCCCTCGAGGACTTCAACGAGATCATCGCGGACTTCGAGGCCGAGAACCCCGACATCAGGGTGGTGCAGAACCAGGTCGCCGACGCCGACACGGCGATCCGCACCCTGCTGGTGAAGGACCGCGTCCCCGACGTCATCACGCTCAACGCCAACGGGAACTTCGGCAGGCTGGCGCAGGCCGGCGTGTTCTACGACTTCTCCGATGAGCCGGTGCTCGAGACGATCAACCCGGCGGTGCAGGAGATCCTCGCCGACCTCGGCACCTACGGCGACGAGGTGAACGGGCTCGGCTACGTCAACAACGCCAACGGCGTCATCTACAACCAGGACATCTTCGAGGAGCAGGGGCTCGAGGTGCCCGAGACGTGGGACGAGTTCATCGCCGTGTGCGATGCCCTCGAGGCCGCGGGCATCCAGCCGTTCTACGGCACGCTCGCCGATTCGTGGACCGCCATCCCGTCGTGGAACGCCCTCGGTGCGTATCCCGCGCAGGACGGCTTCTTCGACAAGATGCGCGAACAGGGCGAGGACGTGGGACCGGACTCGGAGGTGTCGTTCCAGAAGGACTTCGCCGAGGTCATGGACCGGCAGTACCAGCTGTACTCGTACATGCAGGAGGGCTACCGCGGCAGGACGTACGACGACGGGAACGCGGCGTTCGCCCGCGGCGAGTCGGCGATGCTCCTGCAGGGCATCTGGGCGACGAATCCGATCACGCAGGTGAACCCCGACATCCGGATGGGCATCTTCCCCTACCCGACCGACGAGCCCGGTGAGAGCCTCCTCGTCTCCGGCGTCGACGTGGTGTTCACGCTCGGCAAGGACAACCCGAAGCACGACGCGGCGATGCGGTTCATCGAGTACGTGTTCCAGCCCGACGTCATCGAGCGCTTCGCCGCGTCGCAGAACATGATCCCTTCGGTCGAGGGCGCCGAGCTGAGCGACGACCCCGCCCTGCAGTCCGTCCGCCCCTACTTCGAGGATCAGCGGATCACCGGCTTCATCGACCACCAGATCCCGCCGTCGATCCCGCTCATCCCCACCGATCAGCAGTTCCTCTTCGACGGCGACGCCGAGGCCGCGCTGAAGACCCTCGACAGCGAGTGGGCCAAGGTGGCCGCCCGCACGATCCCCGTGACGGAGGAGTGACATGACAACCCTCACCCAGGCGGTCCGCTCGAGCTCGACGGGCGCCTCCGGCAAGCGCGCCGCCCGCCTGCGCAGCGACAGCCGCCGCGCACCGTCGACCTACTACTGGATGGTGTGGCCCGCGGTGATCGCCTTCGCCGCCTTCCACACGCTCCCGGTCGTCGTCGGCATCTTCTTCAGCTTCACCAACTACGCCGGGTACGGCGCTTGGAACTTCGTCGGTCTGTCGAACTACCTGAACCTGTTCAAAGACGACCGCGTGCTGCAGGCGTACGGCTTTTCGTTCCTGTTCGCGATCGTGGCGACGATCCTCACGAACGCGTTCTCGCTGGCGATCGCGCTCGGCCTCAACGCCAAGATCAGGGCGCGGAACTTCTTCCGAGGCGTCTACTTCGTCCCCTACATCCTCGCGATCCTGGTGATCGGCTACGTGTTCCAGTTCTTCTTCTCGAACTCGCTGCCGAAGATCCTGGCGGGCATCCCGGTCTTCCGGGACAACATCCTGACGAACGAGACGTGGGCATGGACCGCGATCGTCGCGCTGGCCGTCTGGCAGGCGTGCGCGTTCGCGATCATCATCTACCTGTCGGGTCTGCAGACGATCCCGGCAGAGCTCTACGAGGCGTCGTCGCTGGACGGTGCGTCACCCTGGCGGCAGTTCCGCTCGATCACCTTCCCGCTCATCGGCGCCTTCTTCACCATCAACGTCGTGCTGAGCCTGAAGGGCTTCCTTCAGGTGTTCGACCCGATCGTCGCGCTCACCAACGGCGGACCGGGGACGTCGACCGAATCGGTCACGCTCCTGATCTTCCGCGGCGGCTTCTCCGGCGGGGAGTTCGCCTACCAGACGGCCAACGCGGTGATCTTCTTCATCGTCATCACGGTCGTCTCGCTCTTCCAATTCCGGGTCCTTCAGCGCAGAGAGGCCGATTTCTGATGACCACCATGACCAACACGGCATCGCAGCTCGAGCAGGAGGCCGACGCCGTCACGGCGAACGGCCGCCGGCGACGCCGCACCGAGCCCGACGACGACACGCGCAAGACCAACTGGTGGGCCACGGCTCTCATCGCAGTCTGCTCGCTCACGGTCCTGATCCCGCTCTACCTCGCGGTGGTGGTCGCGCTCAAGACGCCCGACCAGCTCAGCGCGGGCACCGGGTTCGAGCTGCCGAACCCGATCCGCTGGGAGAACTTCGCCGACGCGTGGGTGCGCACCAGCTTCCCGCAGGCGCTGCTGAACACGGCGATCATCACCGTCGGGTCGGTGGTGTTCACGCTGCTGACGAGCTCGATCGTGGCCTACGCCCTCGCCCGCAACCTCCACCGGCCGTTCTTCAAGGGCGTGTTCTTCTACCTGCTGGCGGCCCTGTTCATCCCGTTCCCGATCATCATGCTTCCGCTGGTGAAGCAGACCTCGATCCTGGGGCTGGACAACCAGGCCGGCATGATCATCCTCTACACGATCTACGGGCTGTCGCTGAACATCTTCATCTACACCGCGTACATCCGCTCGATCCCGATCGAGCTCGAGGAGGCGGCGAGGGTCGACGGGGCGAGCACGTGGCGGGTGTTCTGGCAGGTCGTCTTCCCGCTGCTCATGCCGATGAACGCCACGGTCGGCATCCTCACGTGCGTGTGGGCGTGGAACGACTTCATCATGCCGCTGGTCGTGCTGACGGAGCCGTCGGCGAGGACCCTGCCACTCGCGCAGTACGTCTTCCAGGGGCAGTTCAACACCGACTACACGGTGGCGTTCGCGTCCTATCTGATGGCGATGGCGCCGCTGCTCATCGTCTACATCTTCAGCCAGCGCTGGGTGATCTCCGGCGTCACCCGGGGCTCCATCAAGTAGCCGATCAGGCGAACGGACGACGGATGCCGCCACCGACGCCGGTGGCGGCATCCGTCGCGTCGTCATCTCACGGATAGTCTGGTTGGGCCCGCGCGAGAGGTGACGATGACCGGCAGCAGCAGCCCACCCACGGCGACCACGCCGACGGGGTCGATCCCCCGGCAGAAGCGGCGCACGCCGTTCTGGGACAACGCGCGATTCGCGTGCATCGTGCTCGTGGTGCTCGGCCACGCGGTGCAGCGCCTGACATACGACTCCGACATCGCGCTGAGCCTGTACCTGCTGGTCTACGCGTTCCACATGCCGGCGTTCGCCATCATCTCGGGGTACTTCTCGAAGTCCGACGCCCCGACCCGCCGGCAGATGGCCCGGGTCATCACCGACATCCTCGTGCCGTACGTGGTGTTCGAAGGCCTGTGGACGCTCACGAAGTGGCTCGTCGAGGGGCAGGCCAACCCCAACCTCACTCAGCCGTCGTGGACCCTGTGGTTCCTGCTCGCGCTCGGCATCTTCCGCGTGGTCCTCCCCTATCTCGCGCTGCTGCGCTGGCCGCTCGTGTGGACGGTCGTGATCTCGATCGGTGCGGGCTACCTGCCCAACATCGACTCGACGTTCTCGCTGTCGCGCACTCTGGGACTGCTGCCCTTCTTCACGCTCGGATGGTGGCTGCGCGAGCACGACGTCGTCGCGCGCCTGCGCCTGCTCGACCGTCGCCCCTGGTGGGTGTTCGCGGGCGGACTGGGCCTGTTCGTGCTCGCGGCGTGGGCGGCGTGGTTCTTCGTCGACCAGTGGCGCGAGATGAATCTGCGGGAGTGGCTGTTCTACGACGAGAACTACGCGGCGATCGGCGGCACCCAGTGGTGGGCCGGCGGCGGGCGGCTCGCGCTCATGATCATCGCCGTGCTGCTGTCGGCAGCCTTCTTCGCCCTGGTCCCCCGTGACACCCACTGGTGGACGCACTTCGGCCAGTACACGATGTACGTCTACCTGCTGCACTCGTTCGTGCTCTACCCGTTCCGCGAGAGCGGGGTGCTGCGCAACGCCGAGCCGACGTGGCTGTGGCTGCCGCTGGTGATCGTCATGTCGGTGGTCATCGCGCTGGGCCTGGCCACCAGACCCGTCCGCAGGCTGTTCCGCCCGCTGATCGAGCCGCGGCCCGCGTGGCTGTTCGCCGATCGGACGCTCGCAGGCCGGGAGGGACGGCGGAGCGACCCCACGGGTTCGCGTCGGCCGCGCGAACAGCCCAGGACGCCGCGGGCGGATCCGCGCCAGAACGGCTGAGCCGCGCCGCGGTCACCCTGCGGCGCGCAGGTACCGCTCGCCGAGGCGGCGGAGGTGCGGCACCAGCTCGGCGGGCGCGTCGACGGTGAAGTCCATGCCGAGCATGCCGATGTAGGCCGCGATCGTCTCGAGGCTGTCGGCGCCGGTGACGAGGACCGAGGTGGTGGCGTCCACGGCCTCGACGACGCCGACGGTGGGGTTGATGCGTGCGACAACGGCCTCGGCGGGCGCGGCGATGCGGAGGCGCGCGTGGACGTTCCATCCGCCCGCGGCGATCGAGCGGAGCGCGAACGCGGTGAAGTCCCCTCCCGGAACGGGCACCGGCTGGAAGACGCGGCGGGTGGGCATCCTCGGCTCGATCCAGTCCAGCCGGAACGTCTCCCACTGGGCGCTGTCCGGATCGCGCGCCACGAGGTACCAGCGACGCTGCCAGCTGAGGAGCCGGTACGGCTCGACGCGGCGCGGGACCCCGCGGTCGTCGAACCGCAGCCACTCCCGCCCGTGCACGGCCTGCGCGACCGCTCTCAGCACGTGGGGATCGACCTCCGGATCGGGGGCATCCGTCGCGACGTCCTCGGGTCCGCTGTCGACCGTGGCGGCGACCGCGTCGACGGTCGGACGCAACCGCTCGGGCAGCACCTGAAGCAGCTTCGCCAGAGCCCTCGCCCCGGCTTCGTCCACTCCCGCGATCCCGCGCGTCACCCGGAGGCCGATGGCGACGGCGACGGCCTCCTCGTCGTCCAGCAGCAGCGGCGGCAGCTTGCCGCCCGCGGCCAAGCGGTACGAGCCGGCGCGGCCGCGCTCGGCCTCGACCGGATACCCGAGCGATCGGAGGCGCCCCACGTCGTTGCGGACCGTGCGCTCCGACACGTCCAGCCGGGCCGCCAGCTCGGGTCCCGGCCAGCGCGGGCGGCTCTGCAGGAGCGCGAGGAGCGCGAGCATGCGGGCGGACGTCGCGGCCATGGATCTCGATTCGAAAAGGCCTGGATAACAGGAAGGAAGCGTGCCTGATTCGACCGTAACGTCGGAGACATGAACACCGCAACCACTTCCCCCGCCGGCATCCGCCCCTTCCGCATCGACGTGCCGCAGGCAGCTCTCGACGACCTGAACGAGCGGCTCGCGCGCACCCGTCTCCCGCAGCCGGCGCCCGGCGACGACTGGGAAGCAGGCACCCCCAACCACTACCTGTCCGAGGCGGTCGCCCGCTGGCGCGACGGCTTCGACTGGCGCGCGGTCGAGGCGCGGATGAACAAGCTGCCGCACTACACCACCGACATCGACGGGCAGACCATCCACTTCGTCCACGTCCGCTCCCCCCACCCCGGCGCGACGCCGCTCCTGCTGGCCCACACCTACCCCGGGTCGTTCGCCGACTACCTCGACGTGATCGGACCGCTCGTCGACCCCGTCGCCCACGGCGGTCGCGCGGAGGACGCCTTCGACCTCGTCGTCCCCGACGCACCCGGCTTCGGGTTCAGCCAGCCCGTGACGGACGCGGGCTGGACCGTCGCCCGCGTCGCCGCGGCGTACGACACCCTCATGCGCCGGCTCGGCTACGACTCCTACGGGATCCACGGCAGCGACAACGGCGCGATGGTGGCCCGCGAGCTCGGGCTGCTCGATCCCGAGGGCTTCCTGGGACTGCACGTGCTGCAGCTGTTCTCCTTCCCCTCCGGCGATCCGGCCGAGTTCGAGAGGCTCGAGCCGCAGGACTACGCCGGGCTGGAGCACATGCAGTGGTTCCAGTCCGTGGGGGCGTACAACACGATGAATGCCGCCCGGCCGCAGACGATCGCCGCGGCGCTGTCGGACTCGCCGGTCGGTCAGCTCGCGTACTCCGAGCTGTTCAACTCCTTCGGCAACGGGACGGCGCTCGTGCCGCTGGACGCGATCCTCACCGAGGTCAGCGTGGCATGGTTCGCCAACGCCTCGGCCGGCATGAGCCGCGCCTATCGCGACAACGCCCTTCTCGAGTCGGAGCCCCGCGTGAGCGGCGCCCGCACCGGCGTCGCGGTCTTCAAGGACGACTTCCAGACGATCAGGGTGTTCGCCGAGCGCGACAACCCGAACATCGTGCACTGGAGCCGCTTCGAGCGCGGCGGGCACTATGCGGCGCTCGAGGTGCCCGAGCTCGTCGTCGAGGATCTCCGCACCTTCTTCGCCCGTCCCTGACTGAACACGGGCGGAAGAAACGGGAGGCAACAAAACGGGCGGATGCCGCGGCATCCGCCTAGCCTCGCCTCATGACCGACCTCAACCTGCCGATCCTCGACCTGTCCCGGCTCGACGCGGGTCCGGAGGCCGCCGCGCGGTTCCGCGACGACCTGCGCGCCGCGACCCACGACGTGGGCTTCTTCTACCTCACCGGCACCGGCGTCACGCCCGAGCTGGAGGGTCGGCTGCATCGCGCGGCCCGCGACTTCTTCGCCCTGCCCGAGGCCGACAAGCTCGCGATCGAGAACGTGAACAGCCCGCACTTCCGTGGGTACACGCGCGTCGGCGGCGAGCGCACGCAGGGCGAGGTCGACTGGCGCGAGCAGATCGACATCGGTCCCGAGCGCGACGCGGTCGCCGACCCGGCGGCCCCCGACTTCGCGCGCCTCATCGGCCCGAACCTGTGGCCCGCGGCGCAGCCGGAGCTCCGGGAGGTCGTCTCGGAGTGGCACGACCACCTCTCGGGCGTCGCCCGCAAGCTGCTGCGGGCGTGGGCGCTCTCGCTCGGCGCCCCCGAGACGTACTTCGACGAGCACTTCGGCGAGCCGTCGACGCTCATCAAGATCGTCCGCTATCCGGGCAAGGACGACCCGGCGCCCCAGCAGGGCGTGGGCGCGCACAAGGACTCCGGCGTGCTGACGCTGCTGTGGGTCGAGCCCGGCAAGGGCGGCCTGCAGGTCGAGCGCGACGGACAGTGGGTCGACGCGCCGCCGGTGCCGGGCGCGTTCGTCGTCAACATCGGCGAGCTGCTCGAGTACGCGACGCAGGGCTACCTCATCGCGACGAAGCACCGGGTCATCTCGCCGCGCTACCCCGACGACCGCATCTCGGTGCCGTTCTTCTTCAACCCCGCGCTGGACAAGCGCCTCCCGCTCATCGAGCTGCCTGCTGACCTCGCCGCCCAGGCTCGCGGCGTCACGCAGGATCCGGCCAACCCGATCCACGCCCTCTACGGCGAGAACGCCCTCAAGTCTCGCCTGCGGGCGCACCCCGACGTCGCGGGGATCCACCACGCGGATCTCGTCGCCGCCCGCGCCGCGACGGGGTGAGGCATCCGTCCCCCTCCGCAGCGAGGCCGCCGACCCCTCCCGGCAACGATGAAGGCCTCCCCACACCGTGGGGAGGCCTTCTCAAGAATGTTTTGCGCGATTGAACGCTGGCTGCGATTAGCGGCGGAGTCCGAGACGCTCGATCAGCGACCGGTAACGGTTGATGTCGATGTCCTGGAGGTAGCCGAGCAGACGACGGCGCTGACCGACGAGCAGGAACAGCCCACGACGCGAGTGGTGGTCGTGCTTGTGCTCCTTGAGGTGCTCGGTGAGGTCCTTGATGCGCTGCGTCAGCATCGCGACCTGCACCTCGGGGGATCCGGTGTCACCGGGGTGCGTCGCGTACTCTTCGATGATCGCCTTCTTGACGTCTGCATCCAGTGCCATAGGTGATCCCCTCTCTCCTTGTTGCGCGGTGCCCGTCACCCGATGTGCGAGCTCTCTTTCTCCGCGGCCGATCCAACGGCAACCTGAAGAGTCTACCAGCAGCGGGATGCCGCGGCGAACCGGACGACGTGCGCGCGCGGGTACGCTCGAACCCGTGCAGCACGCGGGGGTCGGGAAGTGAGCGCGCCCGGAGAGCATCGCAGCCACTTCATCGATCTGCGGCCGTTCCGCGCCAGTCCCGCGTTCACGCGGATGTGGATCGGGTCGACGCTGGCGGGTCTGGGCGGCCAGCTCACGATCGTCGCGATCATGCTCCAGATGTACGACATCACCGGGTCGACCTTCGCCGTCTCGATGATCGCGGTCGCCGGGCTCGTCCCCATGATCGTCGCCGGCATCTACGGCGGCATGCTGGCCGACGCGTTCGACCGCCGCGCCATCGCGCTGCTCGCCGCCTCCGTGACGTTCGCGTCGACCGCCGTGCTGGCCGTCCTCGCGTGGACGGGCATGGAGACGGTCTGGTGGCTGTACGGCTTGAGCATCGTCAACTCCGCGGCGAACTCGATCGTGCTGGCGACGCGCCAGGCGATCGTGCCGCGGCTGCTCCCCCGCGAGCTGCTGCCGGCGGCATCCGCTCTCGGGGGCATCACGGTGGGCATCATGGTGATGGCCGGTCCCGCCCTCGCCGGTGTGCTCGTGGCCCTCACCGGCTACGCGTGGACGTACACCCTCGACGTGGTGCTGATGCTGTCGCTGTTCCTCGGCCTCTGGACGCTGCCCGCGCTCCGCCCCGAGGGCGCGGTCGTCCGGCCCGGCCTCGAGTCGCTCCGCGACGGGTGGCGGTTCCTCAGGCGCGCGTCCAACATCCGCCTCCAGTTCGTCCTCGACATCATCGCGATGACCTTCGGACAGCCGCTGTCGCTGTTCCCCGCGATCGGCGCCGTCCTCCTCGGCGGAGGACCGATCACGACGGGGCTGCTCACCGCCGCGATCGCCGCGGGCGCGTTCGCGTCGAGCCTGTTCTCGGGCCGCGTCGGTGGCATCCGACGACAGGGTCTGGGCATCGAGCGGGCGATCCTCGTCTACGGCGGCGCCATCGGCGCGCTCGGGCTCGTGCTCGGCGCGGCCGCCCTCGGCTGGTTCGCCCCGGTGGGCGTCGACGCCGACACCCCGAACCTCGTGCTCATCTCGCTCGCGTGCGTCGTGCTCGCCGTCGCGGGAGCGGCCGACAACATCAGCTCCATCTTCCGCAACACCATGGTGCAGGCGGCGGTGCCCGACGCGATCCGCGGCCGCCTGCAGGGGATCTTCATCGTCGTGGTCGCGGGCGGGCCGCGTCTCGGGGCGCTCTACGCGGGAGTGCTCGCGACGCTCACCGCGCTGTGGTTCCCGCCGCTCCTGGGCGGTCTCGTCATCCTCGCCCTCGTCGCCACGCTCGTGCGGCTCAGCCCCCGCTTCCGCGACTACGACGCCGAGAACCCGGTCCCGTAGCCGAACGGCCGCACTTCGGCGGATTTCGGACGTCGCATCCCGCGACGCGCGCCGCGGGACGCGGGCGGTCGTACCGTGGGCTCCATGGTCACGACGCAGACGGCTCCCCCGGTGCGCGCCACCCCCGCGCCCACGGCGCGGTGGGTCAGCGTGCAGTTCGTGCTCGCGGGAATCGTCTGGGGCTCGAGCTTCCTGTTCATGAAGGTCTCGCTCACCGGCATCTCCCCCGGCCAGGTGGCCTGGACCCGCATCCTGCTGGGGGCGCTGACGCTCGGCGCCCTCGTGCTGCTGCGCCGCGAGCACCTTTCGCGGAGTCTCCGCGTGTGGGGGCACCTGACGGTGCTGGGACTCACGTTCTGCGTGATCCCGTTCCTGCTCTTCTCATGGGCCCAGCAGCACGTCACGTCGGGTGTGGCGAGCATCTTCAACGCGACCACTCCGATCATGACGGCGATCATGGCGTGGCTGGTGTTCCGGGTCGAGCGCCTCAACGTGCTGCAGGTGCTGGGCATCGGGGTGGGGATCGTGGGAGCGGTCGTCATCATCGCGCCGTGGGAGGGGATCGCCTTCGACGGCAGCCTCGTCGCCGAGCTCGCGATCCTCGGAGCGACGGCCAGCTACGGCTTCAGCCTCGCCTACATGCGGCGCTTCGCATCGAACACCGGGATGTCCGCCCTCGCCTTCACGTTCGGCTACATCGCCATGGCCGGTGTGGTGATGGCGCTGCTGACGCCGTTCCTCGTGCTCACCCCGGTGCGCCTGGACCCGTCCATCGTCGCGAGCCTGCTGATGCTCGGCTGCCTCGGCACGGGCATCGCCTACGTCTGGAGCCAGAACACGGTGCGGGCGTGGGGACCGACCCGCGCCTCGACGGTCACGTACATCACGCCGGTCGTCGGCGTCCTGCTGGGCATCCTGGTGCTCGGCGAGACGATCACCTGGAACGAGCCGGTCGGTGCGCTCGTCATCTTCCTCGGCATCCTGCTCGCCCAGGACCGCCTCCGCCGCCGCACCGCTTGAGCGCGGGGCCGGGTCGCACCGCCGCGGACGGACGTGGACGAACGAGAAGCGGATGCCTCGCGCCGAGGCCACCGCGTCTCGAATCGCTCACTCGGGCTGGTGCGCGCCCTGCAGGTCGAGGGTGATGGTGATGTCCTTGCCGACCAGGACGCCGCCGGTCTCCAGTGCGGCGTTCCAGGTGAGGCCGAACTCCTCGCGGTTGACGACGGTCTTCGCCGTCGCGCCGGCCTTGTAGTTGCCCCACGGGTCGACGCCGAAGCCGCCGAAGTCGAACTCGAACGTGACCGGCTTGGTGATGCCGCGGATGGTCAGGTCGCCGTCGACGAGGAAGTCGCCGTTCTCGACGCGTGCGCCGGTGGAGCGGAACTCCATCGTGGGGTGGTTCTCGACATCGAAGAAGTCCGCCGAGCGCAGGTGGTTGTCGCGCCCCTCGTCCTTGGTGTCGACGGAGGCCACGTCGACGCTGGCCACCACGGTCGCCTCGAGCGGGTTCTCGGGAGCCACGAGCGTCGCGCTCTTCATGCCGAAGGTGCCGCGCACCTTGGAGATCATCATGTGACGCACGCTGAAGGTCACTTCGCTGTGCGCGGGGTCGAGCACCCAGGTGCCCGTCTTGTAGCCGGGGATGTCGATGGCGGTGGCGTCGGTCATATCGGTCCTTCGTCGTGGTTCGCGGGAGCGCCCGCTGCTGCGGGCACACGGGGTGGAACGCCGACGAAGGATGGTTCTATTCCCGTGAATGAAAGTTCCCGGTCGCGGAAATGACGGAGGGAGCGGACGCCGCAGCATCCGCTCCCTCCGATCGGGTCGAGACGTCAGCCCACCGAGATGAGGTCGATGACGAAGATCAGCGTCTTGCCGCCGAGGAAGTGGCCGCCGGCGGGACCGTAGGCGAGGTGCGGCGGGATCACGAGCTCGCGGCGTCCGCCCTCCTTCATGCCCGGGATGCCGTCCTGCCAGCCCTGGATGAGGCCGCGGAGCGGGAACTGGATGCTCTCGCCGCGGTTCCACGACGAGTCGAACTCCTCGCCGGATTCGTACTCGACGCCCACGTAGTGGACGGTCACAGTGTCGCCGGGCTTCGCCTCGGCGCCCTCGCCCACGACGATGTCGCGGACGACGAGGTCTGCCGGGGCCGGGCCGGCGGGTGCGTCGATCTCGGGCTTGGTGCGGTCGTCAGTCATGACTCCATCCAAGCACGCCTGTCACGAACGGCGCAGGCGGGTTCACTCCCGGCGTACGCCGGAGGACGGCAAGACTCAGCGCTCGGTGCCGCGGCGATGCCTGCGTGCCTACCGAGCGCTGAGTTGACCTGATCTCAGCTTGCCGGGGGCCCCGACGCGGTGTCAAGGGCTACGGGGCGAACATGGCCGCCCGTGCCGCGGCGGTCTTGGCCAGCAGATCCCGCTCCTCCGAGGCGGCCAGCGGGTCGCGGCCGGTGATCGCGCGCTGGCGTGTCGCGGCCAGGGCCGTGGCATCCGCTATGAACGTCCTCATCAGCGCCGAGCGGTCGCCGCGCAGGGTGCGCGCCCACGCGAGCGCCGCCTTGCGGCCGGCCGATGTGGCCAGCATGTCGACCTCCTGCGGCGTGAACCACCCCGCAGCGGCGTAGTCGCCCAGCCGGCGTCTGGTCAGCCGGGACTCCTCGCGGCGCAGCGCCACGATGCCCAGGATGAACCCGATGAACAGGGGCACCTGCAGGGTCAGGTAGAGGAAGAAGAAGTCGCCGAACATCGCCGAGCCGTTCCAGAACGCGTGCAGCGCGACGGCCCCTGCCAGTCCGATGAGCCACGGGCCGATCGCCTGACCGGTCGACAGCCCGCGGCGCGCCGCGAGGCCCAGCGCGAAGCCCGTCACGCTCGTGAACATCACGTGGGCGAACGGCGAGAGGATCCCGCGCAGGAAGAACGTCGTAGACGTCTCGGCGGGACCGCCTTCGATGAAGCTCACGGCGAAGTACTGGATGTTCTCGGTGAACGCGAAACCCGCGCCGACGAGCGCGCCGTACACGATCCCGTCGACGGGTCCGTCGAACGCGCGGCGGGCGGTGGCGAAGATGAGGAAGACGCCGATGCCCTTGGCGAGCTCCTCGACCACCGGGGCCTGGACGACGGTGCGCAGCACGTCTCTGGCGGTGGAGTCCGCGTCGCCGAAGGCCACGGTCAGCACGAGGTCCGCCCCGAGCGCGATGCCGACCGCGGCGATCGCCCCCCAGGCCACCGCGAGGATGAGCAGGCCGCGCGGCTCGGGCTCCCAGCGGTCGACGAGGCGGACGGCGAAGAGCACCCCGGCGAGCGGGATCAGCGCGAGCACCATCCCCACGATCGACGCCCCCGGCCCGAGCGCGTTGAGGAAGTAGCCCACCAGCGCGATGAGGACGAGGACGAGGATGCCGACGATCCAGATCGTGGCGGAGCGCCCCCGCCGCGCCACGGCCGGCGCACCGACGGGGACGGGCGAGGGCGACGTGGCCGGAGGCGTGATGGCGGCGGGTGCAGCATGACGGGGCTGCGCGAGCGCGGAGGCGAACTCCGGCGGAGTGAGGGACGGTCGCGGACGGGAGGCGCCGGGGTCGTGCGTCATGCGCACAGCCTATGGCTGCGACCGCGCATCGGACGCGCATCCGGTCGGGACGCGCGCCCGCTCGCCGTATGAGTAGGTTGGGAGGATGCGCTTCGCCCATGTCGTGCCGGCCGAGTCGGGCGGACCGAGGCTCGCCCTCATCGAGGACGACGAGGCGATCCTCGTGGAGCAGCTCTTCGACGGTGCACCGCGCACCCTCGAGGAGCTCATCGGAGGCGGGGACGAGCTGCTGTCCCGTGTGCGCGACGGCGCGGGCCGAGGGGCGCGCTACGCGCTCGGAGCGATGACCTTCGCCTCGGCCGTGCTCGATCCCCCGGTGATCCTGGCCATCGGGCTCAACTACGCGGCGCACTCCAGCGAGCTGGGACTCAAGACCGACTCGACGCCCACCGTCTTCGTGCTCTGGCCGAACTCGCTGGCGGGCCACCAGGGCACCACGATCTGGCCGCGGACGCTCAGCGAGTCCGTCGACTACGAGGCCGAGCTGGGCGTGATCATCGGCACCCCCGCCAAGGACGTCGCCCCCGAGGACGCCCTCGACCACGTGTGGGGCTACACCGTCGTCAACGACATCACCGCGCGCGACATCCAGTACTCCGAGGCCCAGTGGTCGCGCTGCAAGTCGTTCGACGGGTTCACCCCCACCGGCCCCTTCGTGGTCACCGCCGACGAGGTCCCCGACCCGCAGCGCCTCCACATCTGGACGGTGCTCGACGGCAGGACGCTGCAGGATGCCTCCACCGCGCAGATGGTCCGGCCGGTCGCCGCGCTGATCTCGCACCTGTCGACGTCGGCGACCCTGCTGCCGGGAACGCTCATCTCGACCGGAAGCCCGGGCGGCGCCGGTTACTCCCGCGACCCGCAGGTGTTCCTGCGCGACCGCTCCACCGTCACGGTGGGCATCGACGGGATCGGGGCGCTCACGACGCACTGCCGCATCATCGGCTGAGGCGTCCGCGCCCGCGCTTCGACGGCGAAGGGCGGGCCCGCCCTGCGAGCCCGCCCTTCGTCGGAATGCGTCAGTTGCAGGTGATGGTGCCGCCGCCCTGGAGCTCCCACGTGCCGGGTCCGAGCTCTGCGCACGCCGCCGCCATGCCGCCGGCCACGACGGTCACGATGATGATCGTCACGATGATGCCGATGACGATCAGCACCGAAGAGATGATGATCGCGGCCAGCGCCCAGCCGTTCTTGACGCCCGCCTTGCGGCTCTGCACGAGCGCGACGATGCCGAGGATCAGCGCGACGAGCTGGACGAAGAACGACAGGATGAACGCCACGATGCCGAGCGTCTTGCCGGGGACCGGCTGCTGGTCCGCCGGCGCGCCGTAGGCGGCGGGCGGGGCGGAGCTGTACGCCGGCGCCGCGCCGTAGGCGGGCGGAGGCGCGTCGTACGCCGGTGGCGGCGTCGAGGCGGCGGCGGGGGGCGGAGGCGCAGCCGGCTGCGACGCGGGCTGCTGCGGCTCCGGCGCGGCCGGGTTCTGCGGATCGGTCATTTCTCGCCTTTCGTTCGAGTCTCCCTGACGTTATCGACCGGGAGCCGCCCGCGGCAACAGCTCAGCGCGTGTCTGCCGACGCCTGCTCGGCGACGGTGTCCTCGGGCGCCTGCACCAGCGGGATGGCGGCGGTCACCGTCTCGAGACCCGACAGGCGCGCCGGCGAGAGCTGCTTGGTCACCTCGTCGCGCGACATGAGGCCGGCCTCGACGACGAGGTCCGCGACGTTGCGCCCCGTCAGCAGGGCGGCCTTGGCGAGCGCCGCGGCGGCCGCGTACCCGATGAACGGCGTCAGCGCGGTGATGACGCCGACGCTGGATCCCACCATCGCCCCGAGCCGTTCCCGGTTCGCGGTGATGCCGTCGACGCAGTTGACCCGCAGCGTGTACATGGCGCGGCGCATCCACGTGATCGACTGGAAGATCGAGTGCGCGATCACCGGCTCGAAGGCGTTCAGCTGCAGCTGGCCGCCCTCGACGGCCATCGTGACGGTGAGGTCGGCGCCGGCCACCGCGAAGGCGACCTGGTTGACGACCTCGGGGATCACCGGGTTCACCTTGCCCGGCATGATGCTGGAGCCGGCCTGACGCGCCGGGAGGTTGATCTCGCCGAGTCCTGCCTGGGGTCCCGACGACAGCAGCCGCAGGTCGTTGCAGATCTTCGACAGCTTGATGGCGTTGCGCTTGAGCGACGAGGAGAACGACATGAAGGCGCCGGTGTCGCTGGTGGACTCCACAAGGTCCGTCGCGAGGTCCAGGTCGAGGCCGCTGATCTCGCGCAGATGGCCCAGCACCGCCTGGCTGTACGCGGGATGGGTGGTGATGCCGGTGCCGATGGCCGTCGCGCCCATGTTGATCTCGCAGAGCAGGTACGCGTTCTCCTTGAGACGGCTGTAGTCCTCGCCGAGGGTCGTCGCGAAGCCGTGGAACTCCTGCCCCAGCGTCATCGGCACGGCGTCCTGCAGCTGGGTGCGGCCCACCTTCAGCACGTCGTGGAACTCGACCGCCTTGCTGAGGAACGCCTTGCGCAGGAGATCGAGCTCCTCCAGCAGGGTCAGCAGATCCAGGCCCAGCCCCACCTTGATGGCGGTCGGGTAGACGTCGTTCGTGGACTGGCTGCGGTTGGTGTCGTCGATCGGCGACAGGAAGGCGTAGTCGCCCTTCTCCCGACCGGCGAGCTCGAGCGCGACGTTGGTGATGACCTCGTTCGCGTTCATGTTCGTGGACGTGCCGGCACCGCCCTGGACGACGCCGACGACGAACTGGTCGTGGTACTGCCCGTCGATCACGAGCTGCGCCGCCTGGTCGATGAGGTCGGCCTTCGACGGATCGAGGACCCCGATCTCCTTGTTCGCACGCGCCGAGGCCTGCTTGACCATGGCGAGGGCCTTCACGAGGTCCTTGTAGACCGAGATCGGCCGCTTGGAGATCGGGAAGTTCTCCAGCGCGCGGGCGGTGTGGATCCCCCAGTACGCATCGGCGGGGATCTCCAGGGATCCCAGGGAATCGGTCTCGGTGCGGGTTCGCATCATTGCGTCCAGAGCCATGTGTGCAGTCCTCGTGGGTCGTTCACAGCGGTGTGGGGGTCGATTCGAGACTACTCGGCGGAGATGCCCGCCCACCTGTACACCGCGTACACCGCGCCCCGGATCTCGATACACCGCGGAGGTTCGGCCGCCTCCGAGGCGCCGCCTCACGCTCGTTTGCGGGAGAACTCCTCGAGCCGCTGCTCCGGCGTGAGAAGCGACATCCGCTCGACCCACTCCGCGGAGAACACGTCGGAGGTCGGGGCGTCCACGACGGGCACCACCGCGTGCGTGATCGTGTCGTCGTAGACGTGCACGAGGTGGAAGGACTGGCCGGCGTCCATCCCGTTGACGTCGACCGCCGCGCGGGCGAGGTTCATCGTGTAGCACGTGGCCGCCGCGACGCTGACGGGGACGCCGGCGAACGTGCCGCTGGTGGAGTAGTGAAGGTGACCGGCGAGGATCGCCCTCACGTCGCTGCCGGCGACCACCTCGGCGAAACGGCCCTGGTCGCGCAACTCGAGGATGTCGAACAGGGGCACGTGCGACGGCAGCGGCGGGTGATGGAGCGCCAGGATGGTCCCCAGCGGAGCGGGGGCGGCCAGCACGCCGCGGAGCCACTCCAGCTGGGCGGTGTCGAGGTCGCCGTGGTGCCACCCCGGAACGGACGAGTCCAGCGCGACGAGGCGCAGTCCCCCGAGGTCCCAGACGCCGGTGATCGGGTGCTGGCTCTCGTCCTGCCCGAGCAGGGCGCTGCGCATGGCGGGGCGCTCGTCGTGGTTGCCCGCGACCCAGACGACGGGGGCGCCGAGGCGTGCGGCGACCGGCTCGACCGCCTTCCGCAGCGCCTCGTACGCCTCCGGCTCGCCGAGATCGGTCAGGTCACCGGTGAACACGATGGCGTCGGGACGGATGCCGATGGCCTCGGCCGCCTCGAGGGTCCGGGTGAGATTGGCCGCGGTGTCGAAGCGACCGCCGAGCGGACGGTTGCCCGCGAGCAGGTGCGTGTCGCTCAGATGCAGGAGCGTGCGGCGCGCAGGGGGGTACTGACCGAACTGGACGGTGGCGACCATGTGCCCACCCTATTGCGCACGCGCGGCGGCATCGTGGCGCGCGCTCAGTGGTTGAAGACGATCAGGAGCAGACCGCCCAGCACGGCTGCGGCGCACACCGCGAAGCACGCGTACGCGCCGACGAGCGCGAAACGCTTCTGCCCCTCGGTGAGTGGGCTGCGCTTGGCCGCCTTCGCCGCCGCCTTCTCGGCGCGGCGGGCCTCCTTCTCGGTGATCACCGTGATGGCGTCGGTGAACTCGACGGGAGCGACCACGGGCGGGCGCCCGGCGCGCACGAGCAGGCGCAGGCCGAGGGCGTAGAAGCCCACCACGAGGACGGCGGCGGTGAGCGCCGCGGCGAACACCTGCACGAAGGCGAACCAGTCGATGGTCATCGCTCGCCTCCTTCCTTCGAGCCCGATGCCGTCGGCTGCGGCGGCGTGGGCGTCCGGGCGGCCTTGGCCGCCTTCTTCGCCGCGGCGGCCGCCGAGGCCGAGCGTCGCGCCTCCTCACGGGCGAGCGCGCGCTGCCGACGGGTCGGCGGCGGGTTCTTCTTGACCTTGACCGCGCGACCGGACTCGGCCACCTCGCTCATGGCGTTGGAGGCGTTGACCTCGTTGCGCCGCGAGCGCAGGAAGATGAGGAGGATCACGGCGGTGGCCAGCACCGCGTCGATGATGATGCCCCAGAACCCCAGCCACGTGACGATGAGCGCGGCGAGCGCGCCGACGCCGCCCGCGGCGGGAAGGGTCAGCACCCAGCCGATCATGATGCGTCCGGCCGTGCGCCAGCGGACCTGCGATCCCCGCCGGCCCAGTCCCGATCCGATGACGGACCCGGAGGCGACCTGAGTGGTCGACAGCGCGAAGCCGAGCGCGCTGGAGGCGAGGATGGTCGATGCGGTCGAGCTCTCGGCGGCGAAGCCCTGGGCCGGCTTGACCTCGGTCAGCCCCTTGCCGAGCGTGCGGATGATGCGCCAGCCGCCCATGTAGGTGCCGAGCGCGATCGTCACGGCGCAGGCGACGATCACCCACCACTCGGGCTCGGGGTGATCCTGCAGGCCCACCGTGATCAGCAGGAGCGTGATGATCCCCATCGTCTTCTGGGCGTCGTTCGTGCCGTGCGCGAGCGCGACGAGCGACGACGTGAAGATCTGACCCACGCGGAACCCGTCCCGGCCGTCCGCCTTGCTGTCGTACCGGCGGGTCGCGGCGTAGGCGATCTTGGTCACCGTGAACGCGATGAGCCCTGCCGTCAGCGGGGCGATGATGGCCGGCAGGATCACCTTGGACATCACGACGCCGAAGTCGATGGCGGTGACGCTCACGCCCACGATGGTCGCGCCGATCAGTCCGCCGAAGAGGGCGTGCGACGACGACGACGGGAGCCCGAGCAGCCACGTGAGCATGTTCCAGGTGATCGCGCCGATCAGGCCCGCCAGGATGACGGCAGGGAAGATGGAGGCCGAGATCTCCTCTTCGCGGATGATTCCGCCCGAGATCGTCTTGGCCACCTCCGTCGACAGGAATGCGCCGACGAGGTTGAGCACGGCGGCGAGCAGGACCGCGGTGCGGGGCTTGAGCGCGCCGGTCGCGATCGGAGTCGCCATGGCGTTGGCGGTGTCGTGGAAGCCGTTCGTGAAGTCGAAGAACAGCGCCAGCGCGATCACCAGCACGGCGGTGATGAGGGTTGCGGTTTCCACCGTTCGCTTTCGGTGAGGGAGTGAGGGAATGGTGCCGACGGGATCGGCGTGACGAACGAAGAGTTCACCAGGAATTCAGGAACCGGCAACCGGCCAGAAGAATCCTACATCGGTCGACCTGCCGGTCAACTCGCCGGGCGACTAGCGTGGAACGGTGACTCTGAGCGACTCCGCATCCGCCCCGTCCACGCCGGATTCCGGCATCCGTCCCCCTGTCGCCGAGCACCGGATCACCGTTCGGTCGCACCACGGCGACGAGGTCGAGGACCGCTACGAGTGGTTCCGCGCGAAGGAGGACGCCGCGGTCATCGCGCACCTCGAGGCCGAGAACGCCTACACCCAGCAGCGCACCGCGCATCTGGAAGGACTGCGCGCGCGCATCTTCGACGAGATCAAGGGGCGCACCCTCGAGACGGACCTGTCGGTGCCGACGCGTCGCGGCGAGTGGTGGTACTACGGCCGCACGGTGGAGGGCCAGCAGTACGGGATCCAGTGCCGCGCTCCCCTCGCCTCCCCCGATGACTGGACCCCGCCCGAGCTGTCGCCGGACGTCGAGGTTCCCGGCGAGCAGGTGCTGCTCGACGGCAACGTCGAGGCCGAGGGCCACGAGTTCTTCTCGCTGGGCAGCTTCGAGGTCAGCACCGACGGTGCGCTGATGCTCTTCGGCGTCGACGTCGCCGGCGACGAGCGCTACACCGTGCGCGTGCGCGACCTGCGCACCGGCGAACAGCTGCCCGACGAGATCCCCGGCACGTTCGCGGGCGCCACCTTCTCGCCGGACGGCCGGTTCATCGTGTACACGACCGTGGACGACGCGTGGCGCCCCGACACGGTGTGGCTGCACGAGCTCGGCACGCCCGTCGAGGACGACACCCGGCTGTTCCACGAGCCCGACGAGAGGTTCTGGGTGGGGGCCGGGTTCACGCGCAGCGACCGCTACCTCCTGATCGGGCTGGGCTCGTCGATCACCTCGGAGGAGTGGCTGCTGGACGCCGACGACCTCCGCGGCGAGCCGCGCGTGGTCTGGCCGCGCGCCGAGGGCGTCGAGTACGACTCCGAGCACGCCGTCATCGACGGCGAGGACGTGCTGTTCATCCTTCACAACGACGACGCCCTGGACTTCGAGCTGGTGCGGGTCGCGGCATCCGACCCGTCAGGCGAACGCGCCGTCGTCATCCCCCACCGTCCCGGCGAGCGCCTGCTGGGCGTTTCGACGTTCCGCGACTGGGGCGTGGTGGCATACCGCCGCGGCGGGCTGGCGCGCCTCGGCATGCTCGACTACGGCACCGGCGACGTCAGCGAGATCGCGTTCGACGAGCCGCTGTACTCGGTGGGCACCGGCGGCAACCCCGAGTGGGCTCCTCCGCTGCTGCGCCTCGGCTACGGCTCCTTCGTCACGCCCGGCACGGTGTACGACCTCGACGTGGCCACGCGCGAGCTGCACCTCCGCAAGCGTCAGCCGGTGCTCGGCGGCTACGACCCCGCCGAATACGCGCAGGAGCGGGTGTGGGCCACCGCCCAGGACGGCGCGCAGATCCCGATCTCGCTGGTGTGGAAGCGCTCGTTCGGCGACGCGGGCGTCGCGCCGCGGCCGGTGCACCTGTACGGCTACGGCTCGTACGAGCACTCGATCGAGCCCGGATTCTCGGTGGCGCGGCTGTCGGAGCTCGACCGCGGCGTCGTGTTCGCCGTGGCCCACGTGCGCGGCGGCGGCGAGATGGGGCGGCAGTGGTACGAGGACGGCAAGCTCCTCAGCAAGCGCAACACGTTCACCGACTTCGTCGACAGCGCGCTGCACCTCATCGACAACGGCTACACGTCGCCGTCGCAGCTGGTGGCCGAGGGAGGCTCGGCGGGCGGCCTGCTCATGGGCGCGGTGGCCAACCTCGCCCCCGAGCTGTTCGCCGGGATCCTCGCCGACGTGCCGTTCGTCGACGCGCTGACCACGATCCTCGACCCGTCGCTGCCGCTCACGGTGATCGAGTGGGACGAGTGGGGCGACCCGCTTCACAACCCCGACGTCTACGCCTACATGAAGTCGTACTCGCCGTACGAGAACGTGCGGACGGATGCCTCCTACCCGCGCATCCTCGCCGTGACGTCGCTCAACGACACCCGGGTGCTGTACGTCGAGCCCGCCAAGTGGGTCGCGCGGCTGCGGGAGGTCGGCGCGGACGCGCTGCTGAAGTGCGAGATGGTCGCCGGGCACGGCGGCGTCAGCGGCCGCTACAACGCCTGGCGGGAGCGCGCCTTCGAGCTCGCGTGGCTCCTGGACGTGCTCGGCCTCGCCGACGCGTGAGCGGTGACGGATGCCTCGGGCCCGAGGCATCCGTCACCGTCGTGCGTGTCTCAGTAGGGGCGCCTCACGCGCGCTCTGGTACCCGCAACCGAGACTCTCCACTCCGCCATGGCACACAAGATGCGGGAGAAGCGAGCGAATGGGCACGTGAAGTGGGACACGTTGGTGGCTTGCGGCTCCTCCCCAGGTCCCGCACGGGGGCCGGCGATGCACACAATCGCTTCTGGGCGACGGATGCCGGTGCGCGAGGCTCCTCAATGGGACGGTGTCCCGCGCGAATCCGCTTCCCGATGTGCTCGCGGGCCGCGCGTTCTCCGTTGCGGAAGCGCGTGTCCACGGTGTCTCCGCGTCGCGCCTCCGCGCGAACGACCTCATCCTCCCGACGCGGGGCGTCCGGGCGCCGCGGGGTGAGGCGGCCGAGCCATCGGGCGACGAGACCCATTCGCAGAGACTCGCGCGCCTCCGCGGTGAGCTGTTCGAGCGGGCGGCGCTCTTCGCCCCCGCTCTGACGCCCGACCAGTTCTTCAGCCACGATTGCGGCCTCGCCCTCGCCGGCGCGCCGCTTCCGTTCACGAGGGCCGCCGTACGTGCGCTCCACGTGTCCGCGCGCCGCCCCGCCGGCAAACCGCGCCGCGAGGGGGTCATCGGCCACAGGCTGCAGGCGCGGGAAGCGGCTCGCTGGACCGCTCGCGGCCTGCCGATCGAGCATCCGGCGCGGATGTGGCGACAGGCGGCCGCGCTATGGCATGTCGACGACCTCATCGCAGCGGGTGACTTCCTGGTCCTGCCGCGGAACCGCCTGGTCACCCTCGACGACCTGAGGCGCGAGGTCTCGGAGGCGGGTGACGTCGCAGGCGGGGTGCTGACCCGTGCCCTGGACGCGATACGAGTCGGCGCCGAGACCGCGGAGGAGACGACGCTCCGCCTCGCCATCGTGCGCGCAGGCTTGCCGGAGCCTCAGCTCAACTGGAGTCTGCGAGGCGCCGACGGCGAGTTCGTCGCCCGCTTGGACATGGCCTATCCCGACCTGAAGGTCGCCGTCGAGCACGACGGGCGCACGCACGCGTTCGACGAGGCGCAGTTCGCGCGGGACGCCGACCGGTGGGACCGCATCTCCGCCCTCGGCTGGCGCCTGGTGCGAGTCCTGAGTCACCATCTCCATCCCGATCGAACCGTCGCGGTGCGCCGTGTGGCGGACGCCCTGGTCGAGGCCGGCTGGCGCCCCGGGGCCCGCTGACCGGTCACCTGCGACGGGCGTGGCCGTCGTGTCACACGAGAATCCGCCTCCGTGAGCCTCAGGCCACCAGATGTGTGACATCCACGGGGAGATCGCGGGCACGGGGAGATCGCGGGCGACGGCCGGGCGGACGCGCGTCGGGCCGAGCGAACACGTCGGGGGCGAACGGATGCCTCGGGGTGAGGCGTCCGTCCCTGGCACGTCAGGGGGGTCAGCCGAACAGTGCGGCGGCCTCTTCGTAGCGGTAGAGCGGGACGGTGTTGAGCTCGCCGAGCGCGTCGATGAAGGGCACGCGGACGATGTCGGTGCCCCGGAGCGCGACCATCTGGCCCCACGCGCCGTCGACGACCGCGTCGGCGGCGTGCAGTCCGAGGCGCGTGGCCAGCACACGGTCGAAGCCGGACGGCGAACCGCCGCGCTGGATGTGGCCCAGGACCGTGGCCCGGGTCTCGATGCCGGTGATGCGCTCGATCTCGGGCGCCAGCACCTCGCTGATGCCGCCGAGGCGGGGGCGGTTGAACGCGTCGAGGCCCTTGTCGCTGAAGGCCTCGTCCATTCCCGTGAGCGTGAAGCCCTCCGACACCACGACGAGCGGGGCGCGACCGCGGTCGTGGGCCTTGGAGACCTGGGCGGTGATCTCGTCGATCGAGAGGGGCACCTCGGGGATGCAGATGACGTGGGCGCCGGCGGCGATGCCGGCGTGCAGGGCGATCCAGCCGACGTGGCGCCCCATGACCTCGGCGACCATGCAACGCTGGTGCGAGTCGCCGGTCGTGCGGAGGCGGTCCATCGCGTCGGTGGCGATGTTGACGGCGGTGTCGAAGCCGAACGAGTAGTCGGTGGCCCGCAGATCGTTGTCGATCGTCTTGGGCACGCCGAGCACGTTGATGCCGTCGTTCGAGAGCCGGTTCGCGGCCGCGAGGGTGCCCTCGCCGCCGATCGCGATGATGCCGTCGAGGCGGTGGCCGTACATCGTCTTGGCGATGTTCTCGGCGCCGCCCCGCGGACCCTCGTACGGGTTGGTGCGGCTGGTGCCGAGGATGGTGCCGCCGACCTTCGAGAGACCCTTGACCTCATGACGGGTGAGCGGGAAGAAGTCGCCGTCCACGACACCGCGCCAGCCGTCACGGATGCCGACGAACTCGAGGTCGTAGGTGGTCGTGCCCTTGAGCACGACACCGCGGATGACCGCGTTCAGTCCGGGGCAATCGCCGCCGCTCGTCAGGATGCCGATCTTCATGCTGTGTTCCTCGCAAGTCGGGGATGAGGGACGGCGACGCTGCCTCCCCCGACACTAGTGCCGGAACGGCCGGCCTGCCACACGCGGCGGCGGCACGACGAAGGGGCGGTGCGAACCCGCACCGCCCCTTCGTCCGCAGCTCCGCTACGCCGCGCCGAGCGCCTGCCGCAGCAGGTGCATGAGCGCCGAGAGCTGCACCGAGTCGCTCGACTGCGGGTCGACGGCCTCGCCGTCGAGCGCGCGAGCGGCGAGCCCCTGCTTGGAGTCGATGAGCTCGGCGATCTTCGTGTCGATCGTGTGCGCGGCGATGATGCGCCACGCGGTCACCGGCTCGTCCTGGCCGATGCGGTGCACACGGTCGATCGCCTGCGTCTGCTCGGCGGCCGTCCACGAGAGCTCGGCGAGGACGACGTTCGACGAGGCCTGCATGTTGACCCCCACGCCGGCAGCGGTGAGCGAGCAGACGGCGATGCCCACGTCGGGATCGTTGTTGAACTCGTCGATGGCCTGCTGGCGCGCCGTCGTGGCCTGGTCGCCGCGCAGCGACACCGTCTTGAGCCCCGCCGAGGCGAAGTGGGCTTCCGCGGCGTCCATGACGTCGATGTGCTTGGCGAAGAAGACGACCTTGCCCACCGAGCGCTGCAGCTGCACCGCGTAGTCCGCGGCGAGCACGGCCTTGGCCTGACCGATCTTCCGCACCATCGTGAAGACGTTCTCGGACCCGGTGCCTGCGGCCTTCGACTCCTCGAGCTCGTTGTGCGCCACGAGGCGGACGATGTCGGCATCGACCTCGCCGGGCGCGAGCCCGCGGTCGCCGCGCGCCTCGATGATCCGCCGGTACTTCGCCGCGAGCCGCTCGCCCAGCTCGCGCTCGGCCTGGCGGATCGAGCGCCCGAACTCGTCGTCCAGCTCGACGGGGAGGTCGGCGATGAGCTTGTCGGGAAGGTCGGCGGCGACGTCCTTCTTCTTGCGTCGCACGATGCCCATCGAGATGACCGCATCGCGGGCCTCGGGGTAGAACGACTTGTCGGCCGGTGTCAGACCGGTCTCGTCGAGCTTCTCCATGAGGAGCGGACCCGGCTTCTCGCCGTTGGTCCAGCCGAGGAATCGCCAGATCGCGTCGAAGTCCTCGACGTCGTTGATGAGCGGCGTGCCGGTGAGGGCGAGCAGCAGCGGGTCGCGCACCTGCTCGCGGATGCGGGTGGCCAGCGCCAGCACGTTCTGCGAGCGCTGCGACGTGAGGTTCTTGATGAAGTGCGCCTCGTCGACGACCATGCCCTTCAGCCCGAGCGAGCTGAGCCATGCGAGGTGACGGTCGAGGATCTCGTAGTTGACGATGAAGACGTCGGCGAACGCGTCGATGCCCTCGCCGTCGCCGTGGATCACCGTGGCGCGCCGCTGCGGCGTCCAGCGCTCCACCTCGCGCGCCCAGTTCATCTTCACGACGTTGGGCACGACCGCCAGCAGCGGGTAGGCGCCGGCGACGGATGCCGCGAGCACCGACTCCGCCGTCTTGCCCAGGCCCGGCTCGTCGGCGAGGAGGAACGTGCGGTGTCCAGCGCGCACCGCCTCGAGGAAGCGCGACTGGTGGGGCATGACCTCCAGGCCCTTGGGTGACAGGCGGTCGAACTCCGGCACGGGCGGAAGCTCCATCGTGGCGCTGCCGCCACCGGCCCCGGTCTCGAAGGCCTTGTACAGCGGGCCCATGAGCTCCCAGCTGTCGAGGCGCCGACGGGGCGTCTCCTTGGGGGCGCGCGCGGACAGGTCCGGCGGCAGGAACGGGTTCGCCTCGCGGCGCGCCTCGACCTGCGGCGGCACCACCTGGCGCTCGGCGAGCGCGGCGGGCACGACGGGGACGGCGACCGGCGCCACGTCGGTGATGATCAGCTCGTCGGGCGGCAGCTCGGCGCCGGACTCCAGCAGCCAGTCGCGGCGCATGCGCCGGGCGACCGGCGACGTCGCCTGATCGACCTCGAGCAGCTGGATGAGGGAGGTGTCGCGGGCGGCCGTCTTCGCGAGGATCGTCGCCACGCCGTCGAGCCGCTTGAGCAGCTCGGCGCGGGCGGCGTCGGTCACCTCGGTATCGGCCTTCACCCGCGCGCGCTCCTCGCGGACCAGGAACGCGATGACCTGGAACTTGACGCGGTTGGTCGGGCCGAGCTTTCCGCGCTGGGCCTTGGCCTCGACCTCGCGCACCTTGCGCGCGAGGATCGGGATGATGGGTGCCTCGTCGTCGCGGCGCGCGGACGAGGACTTGCGGCGACGCTGCGCCGTCTGGGCGGGTGCCGTGGTCGGCATGCTCCTCCTGAGCGTGAGTGCCGGATCGGGACCGGCGAAGGATCGGATGACACCGATGGTTCTGCGTGCTCCCGCGGGCGGCGTGGTCGCCGTCGCGAACGCGGGATCGGGGATGTGCCGCCGACGGTCGCGGGCACTCGCTTCTGCGAGCTGCGACGTCGTCGGAGGTCTCCCCGCGACTAGTCTACGGGACGCGGGGCCCTCAGCCCCAGAGCGTCGCGACGATGTCCTCCGTGTAGCCCTCCGGCGCGAAGTTGATGTACGCGGTGGTCACCAGCCCGCCCGCGCCGATGTAGTGGGTCTCGCCGCGGAGGTACTCCTCGTCGTCGAGCGTCACGCCGCGCTGCTCGATCCGGCAGACCGTGCCCTCGCCGAGCGTCTCGCATCCGAAGCCGGCCCCCGGAAGGGCCCCGATGGCGGCCTCGGCCTGCTCGGCGGTGACCGCCGTGACATTGGTCGCCAGTCCGTACTCGCTCGGCATCCCCCACGAGCACCGGAGCGTCGGCGCTCCCCCGTGGATGATCTCGAGGAGGTCGGCGTTCTCCGTGGAGAGCATCGTGACGCCGGGGTCGTTGAGCGGCGGGTTCTCGGACTGCAGCTCGCCGAGCATCCCGGCGGAGTAGATCTGCTCGCACGACTCCGGCACCGTGAATCCGCTCTGCGGCTTCTCCGTCTCGATGGGCGTCGCCGAGGGACCCGGCGCCGGGGTCTCCAGGGTCACGGTCGGGCTGCTGGTGGGGCTGCCCGTAGGCGTGCCCGACGACCCCGCGGCGCATCCGGTGAGGACGACGACCGCCACCGCGGCGGCCACGCCGCCGATCGCGACCCGCGTCATCGCCTTCTGCCCGCCCATCGCCCGACACCTCTCGCTCGGCGCCGCCGCCGCGTGCGGGGCGCCCTCCCCCTCACCCTAATGAGCACCACGAGCGGATGCACCGGGGCACGCCGCCCGCCCCCGTGCGCGCGTCACCGACCGGCGTAGGCGGCCTGCCACTCCGACAGCGTATGGGGGTCGTCCGTGACGATGCCGTCGACCCCCAGCGCCGTGACCGCGCCCCACTGCTCGTCGTCGTTGAGGGTGTACACGACCACGCGGGCGCCCGCAGCGTGGAGCTCGTCGACGATCTCGGGTCGTGCGAGCACCGCCTTGCGGCTGACGACCACTCCGCGCGCGCCCGCCTCGGTGACGGCGCTCACCACGTCGGACGGCAGGTGCTTGACGATGAGCAGGCGCGACAGCACCTCGGACTCGGTGGCGGCGAGGGCGAGCGTGCGGGCGTCGAAGCTCGCGAGCACGACACGCCGCTCCAGGCCACGCGCGGACACCTCGGAGACCGCCGCGGCGACGGCGGCGGCATCCCATTCGCCCTTGAGCTCCAGGATCGCGCGCGCGTCGTCGGCCAGGAGCGCATCGAGGAACTCCTGCAGCGTGGGAACGGGGGTTCCCGCGTAGGCCGCGTCGAACCAGGAGCCGGCGTCCAGCGCCCGCACCTCGGCGAGGGTGAGCGCCGACAGCCGGCCGTGTCCGTCGGTGGTGCGATCGACCGTCTTGTCATGCATGAGCACGGGGTGGCCGTCGGCGGTGAGCGCGACGTCGACCTCGACGTACTCGAAGCCGGCTGCAAGGGCGGCCTGGATCGCCGGCAGCGTGTTCTCCGGCGCGTGGGCGGCACCGCCCCGGTGGCTCGCGATGAACGCCGCGTCGCCGGGAGTGCGCGGGTCGCCCAGCAGCTCCTGCGCGGTGACGCGGGACGGCGCGGCGCCCAGCACCGCGACGACGAGGCTCGCGGCCGCGAGCACGCACACGATGAACAGGGCGTGGATCCGGTCGCGGGCGCGGTCGGATGCCGCAGGGTAGGGCATCGGGCATGTCCTCCGAGGGTCGTGCTCCACGTCCTCGTCGACGTGGTGCGGACCACTCTACATGCGCCGTTACTGTTTCGTTACTTTTTCTTCCGGACCGCCAGGACCGCGTCCCACAGCGCGTCGGCGACGTCGCGCTTGCTGCCGCGGCGGGCGGCGACGACCTCTCCGGCGGCGTCGATGATCGTCACCGCGTTGTCGGCGGATTCGAAACCGCGCGACCACCCCACCTCGTTCACCGCGAGCAGGTCGGCCCCCTTGCGCGCGGCCTTGCGCCGGCCGCGGTCGAGCAGCGTCTCGCCTTCGCCCGGGGTCTCGGCGGCGAAGCCGACGACCGTCTGCCCGGCCCGCCGGGCGCGGACGAGCCCGGCCAGGATGTCGTCGTTCTCTATCAGATCGAGCGTGATGCCGCCGACCGGGGCGGCCTCCTTCGCGCGCTTGAGGGGCGAGACCTCGGCGACCCGGTAATCGGCGACCGCCGCGGCCATCACCACGACGTCGGCGGCGTCCGCCTCGGCATCGACCGCGGAGCCGAGCTCGGCCGCGGTTCCGGCGCGCACGACCCGCATGCGCCCGCCGGCGGATGCCTCGGCCAGCACGCCGTCGTCGAGGTGCGCCGCGACCAGCACGACGTCGGCGCCCCGATCGGCGGCGGCGAGCGCGACGGCCACCCCCTGACGGCCGCTGGAGCGGTTGCCGATGTAGCGCACGGGGTCGATGGGCTCGCGCGTGCCGCCGGCGCTGACCACGACGCGCAGCCCCTCCAGGTCGCCCGCGCCGCCTTCGGCCGCGGCGAGCGCGACCTCGAGGACGGCCTCCGGCTCGGACATGCGCCCGGGCCCGCTGTCGCCGCCGGTGAGCTCGCCCTCCTCGGGGCCCACGACGATGACGCCCCGCTCGCGGAGCACCCGCATGTTGTGGGTCGTCGCGGGGTGCCGCCACATCTCGGTGTGCATCGCCGGCGCCACGACGACCGGTGCCGTGGTGGCGAGTAGGGTCGTTCCGAGGAGGTCGTCCGCGAGCCCCGCGGTCATCTTCGCCAGGGTGTTCGCCGTCGCGGGCGCCACGATCACGAGATCGGCCGCCTGGCCGAGCGCGACGTGACGGACGCGCGCGACGTCGTCGTGGACGGAGGTCGTCACGGGGTGGCGGCTGATCGCCTCCCAGGTGGGAAGACCCACGAACCGCAGCGCGTCGTCGGTCGGGACGACGTGGGCCTCGTGCCCCGCCTTCACCAGGAGGCGCACGAGCTGAACCGTCTTGTAGGCGGCGATGCCACCGGTGACCCCGACCACGACGAACACCCTCCGATCTTGGCACGAGTGCCCGACCCGCCGCCCGCGCGGCCCGAAACCCCGAGGAGCCCCGATGTGCACCGTCGTCATCCGCGTCCCGGAGTCCGCCGCCGAGCCGACCCGCGTGCTCGCGATCCGCGACGAGGACCCCGAGCGCCCGTGGAACCCGCTCGGCCGCTGGTGGCCGGAGCCGCACGACGGCGTCGTCGGCGTGCGCGACGTGCGGGCGGGCGGCGCCTGGCTCGCGGCCGACCCTGAGACGGGGCGCCTGGCCGTGCTCCTCAACCGCGCCGACGAGACGCAGCGCCCGGAGTCCGAGCTGCAGTCGCGGGGCGGCATCGTGCTGGACTCCGTCGCCGGCCACTCCCCCGCCGCCGAGCCGGCGACGCACGGCTTCAACCTCGTCGAGGTCGAGGGCGCCCGCGCCCGCGTGCTCACGTGGGACGGCGTCGCCCTCCGCACGACCGACCTCGCGCCGGGCACGCACATGATCGCGCACGACGACGTCGACGACACCGGCACGCCGCGCATCGCCCGGTGGCTGGGCGAGTTCCAGTCCGCCGCGCCGGCATCGGAAGGACGGTGGTGGATGCCGTGGGTCGAGGTGCTCGAGCGCTCGGCGGAGCTCCCGCCCACCGACGACGGCGCGATCATCCGCGACAACCGCCCGCTCGGCTACCCGACCCTGTCCCTCCTGGCCTGCGTCGCGTCGGTGTCGGCGCACGACGTCGACGTGCACTACGGCGAGCTCCGCGAGCCCGGGCAGTGGGGCGGCCTCCAGCTCGGCTGAGCTCGTCGCCGGCCGCGCACAGGATCGGAGGTTCGGCCCGACCCGCCGGGGAGCGGCATCCGTTCCCCGGCGTGTCGGCGGAAGTCCCCGACGCTGTGCAGCGCCGGAGCCGTCAGCTCACACCAGGCTCTTGGTGTGCCAGATCGTCTTGGTCTCGGTGAACGCGGTGATGCGGGCGAGGCTCGGCGCCGCGGCATCCGACCCGTTCTCGGGCGGGAGCACCCGCGTCAGCGTCTCGGCGGCGGCGATCTCGAGGTCGATCCAGTCGAGGTCCCCGGCGCCGACGAGGTCGAGGGCGTGCACGTCGGGATGGGAGGCCAGCCACGGCGCGATCTCGGCGGGCGAGCCGGTGAGGACGTTGACCACTCCCCCCGGCACGTCGCTCGTCGCGAGCACCTCGGCGAGCGAGATGGCCGACAGCGGGTAGCGCTGGGATGCCACGACGACGACCGCGTTGCCTGTGACCAGAGCCGGGGCGACGGCCGACACGAGCCCGACGAGCGCGGTGTCCTGCGGCGCGACGACGCCCACGACGCCGGTCGGCTCGGGCACCGAGATGTTGAAGTAGGGACCTGCCACGGGGTTGCCGTTGCCGGCGACCTGGCCGAACTTGTCGCACCAGCCCGCGTACCAGACCCACCGGTCGATCGCCTCGTCGACCTCCGCGGTGGCTGCCGAGGACGACACGCCGGTCTGCTGCACGATCTCGTCGACGAACTGGGCGCGGCGGCCCTCGAGGATCTCGGCGACCCGGTAGAGCACCTGACCGCGGTTGTACGCGGTCGCGCCCGACCAGCCTTTGACGGCGCCGCGGGCGGCGGCGACGGCATCCCTGGCGTCCTTGCGGGAGGCGAGCGCCGCATTGGCGAGGAACCCGCCCTTGGGCGAGGCGACCTCGTAGGTGCGCCCGGACTCGCTGCGCGGGAAGGCGCCGCCGATGTAGAGCTTGTAGGTCTTGGGGATCGTCAGGCGCGTGCTCATGAGGAGACCTCCTTCTTCGCGGCACGGGCGAGCATCCGGGTGGCGCCGCCGGCGGGCGGCGCGCTCCTGAGGTAGGCGGCCAGGCCGTGCCGACCGCCTTCGCGGCCGTAGCCGGACTCCTTGTATCCGCCGAACGGCGATGACGGGTCGAACCGGTTGAAGGTGTTGGCCCACACCACACCGGCGCGCAGGCGGTCGGCGACCGCCAGGATGCGCGAGCCCTTGTCGCTCCAGATGCCGGCGGACAGCCCGTAGGGCGTGTTGTTGGCCTTCTCGATGGCCTCGGCGGGCGTGCGGAACGTCAGCACCGAGAGCACCGGCCCAAAGATCTCGTCGCGCGCGATGCGGTGGCTGGCCTGCACGTTGGTGAAGATCGTCGGCGCGAACCAGAAGCCGCTGTCGGGGATGGCGCAGTCGGCGCTCCAGCGCTCGGCGCCCTCGTCCTCACCGATGCGGCTGAGCTCGCGGATGCGGTCGAGCTGCTCTCGCGAGTTGATCGCGCCGATGTCGGTGTTCTTGTCGAGCGGGTCACCCAGGCGCAGCGTCGACAGGCGGTTCTTCAGCCGGTCGACGACCTCGTCGTGGATGGACTCCTGCACCAGCAGGCGGCTGCCCGCGCAGCACACGTGACCCTGGTTGAAGAAGATGCCGTTGACGATCCCCTCGACCGCCTGGTCGATCGGCGCATCGTCGAACACGATGTTCGCGGCCTTCCCGCCGAGCTCGAGCGTCAGCTTCTTGTCGGTTCCCGCGACCGCCTTGGCGATCTCGCGGCCGACGGCGGTCGAGCCGGTGAAGGCGACCTTGTTCACATCGGGGTGCCGCACCAGGGCCGCCCCGGTGGCGCCGGCACCCGTCACGATGTTCACCACGCCCGGCGGCAGGTCGGCCTGCTGCAGGATCTCGGCGAAGATGAGCGCCGACAGCGGGGTCGTCTCGGCGGGCTTGAGCACGACGGTGTTCCCCGCGGCGAGGGCGGGAGCGATCTTCCACGCGAGCATGAGCAGCGGGAAGTTCCACGGGATCACCTGGGCGGCGACACCGAGCGAGCGCGGGTCGGCTCCGAGGCCCGCGTAGTCGAGCTTGTCGGCCCAGCCGGCGTAGTAGAAGAACCACGCGGCCACCAGCGGCACGTCGACGTCGCGACTCTCCTTGATCGGCTTGCCGTTGTCGAGGCTCTCGGCGACCGCGAGCTCGCGGGCGCGCTCCTGCACGAGCCGCGCGATCCGGAAGAGGTACTTGCCGCGGTCGCGGCCGCTCATCTTCGACCACGTCTTGTCGTAGGCACGGCGGGCGGCGGCCACCGCCGCGTCGACGTCCGCCTCGGTCGCCGAGGCGATCGTCGCGATGTGCTTCTCGTCGGCGGGTGAGATCGTCGCGAACGACTCGCCCGCGCCCGGGCGGAACTCGCCGTCGATGAAGAGCCCGTACTCGTCGCGCAGATCAAGGATCGCGCGCGACTCCGGGGCGGGGGCGTACTCGAGGAAACTCATGTCTTGTTATCCCTGATCTCAGTCGATCGTCACGTAGTCGGCGCCGGTGTAGTGTCCGGACTTCAGCTTCTGGCGCTGCAGGAGCACATCGTTGAGCAGGCTCGACGCGCCGTAGCGGAAGAGGTGCGGCTGCAGCCAGTCCTCGCCGACGGTCTCGGCGACCGTGACGAGGTACTTGATCGCGTCCTTGGACGTGCGGATGCCGCCAGCCGGCTTCACGCCGACCTTCTCACCGGTCGCCCGGTGCCAGTCGCGCACGACCTCCAGCATCAAGAGCGTGACCGGCAGCGTCGCCGCCGGCTGCACCTTGCCGGTCGACGTCTTGATGAAGTCGCCGCCCGCGAGGATCCCGAGCCACGACGCGCGCTTGATGTTGTCGTAGGTGTTGAGCTCGCCCGTCTCGAGGATCACCTTGAGCGACGCGTACGTGCCGTCCTCGCGGCGGCAGGCCTGCTTGACCCGCGCGATCTGGTCGAAGACGAGCCCGTAGCGGCCGGCGAGGAAGGCGCCGCGGTCGATCACCATGTCGATCTCGTCGGCGCCGTGCGCCACGGCCTCGGCCGTGTCGGCGAGCTTGATGTCCAGCGATGCCCGGCCGCTGGGGAAGGCGGTGGCGACCGCCGCGACGCTCACCCCGCCCTCGTCGGGATCGCCGTGGGCGGAGCCGAGCGCCTCGACCGCGTACGGCACCATGTCGCCGTACACGCACACGGCCGCGACCCGCGGGGTCGTCGGGTCGGAGGCATCCGGGTTCAGCGCCTTGGCGACGAGCGAGCGCACCTTGCCCGGCGTGTCGGCGCCCTCGAGCGTCGTGAGGTCGATGAGCTCGATGATCTTGTCGAGGGCCCACGCCTTGGAGGTCGTCTTGATGGAGCGGGTGCCGAGACCCGCGGCGCGCTGCTCGAGCCCGACGGCGTCGACACCGGGCAGGCCGTGGAGATACCGCCGCAGCGTCGTGTCGTCGGGTTGTCCGCCCAGCAGCTCGACGGCCCTCTCGGGCAGCGTCACGATGGAGGTGCCTGACATGTGATGACCTGGCTTTCGTGGTTGGGGTTCGGGTGGCCGGCCGCGCGGTCAGCCGTCGAGGAGGTGGCGTGCGGTGGACTCGTCCGTGATCAGCACCGTGCACAGCCCGGATGCGACGACGGCGGCAGCGACCGCCCGCTTGGCTTCGCCGGCGATCGCCGCGACGGCGACGTCGGCGCGTCGCAGCTCGTCGAGCGAAAGGCCGACGGTGCGCGCGTCGAGGGCGGCGTCGACCACGCGTCCGGCGGCGTCGATGTAGCGGCCGACGACGTCGCCGACCGCGCCCGCGGCGACGAGGCGGTCGATGTCCGCTTCGCTGAGGTAGCCGCTGTCGACGTGCACGGAACGGTGGTCGGCGGCGCCGGCACTGTACAGGTAGGCGTCGGCGGAGCGGGCGATGCCGAGCACGCGGGCGACGACGCGATCGGCCTCGATGGCCTCCTTCGTCGCCCGGTGCTCGAGGATCGCGGGACTGGGCAGCAGGGTGGCGCCGCCACCGCCCTTGTGCGCGATGCTGACGGCGGTCGCGGCCGCGGTGCCGGGCTGCGCGCTCATGCTGAGACCGCCGTTGATCTGCACGACATCGGTGCCGGACGACCAGCCCTCGCGCAGATGATGCGCGATGTCGGCGAGGGTGCGACCCCAGCTCACCCCGAGGACGCGGGGGCTCGGACGCAGTGCGGTCAGGTGATCGGCGGCGGCCTGGGCGACGCGCTGCTGCAGCTCGTCGTCGCTGCGGATGCCCGCCTGCGACACGACCACCGCGTCGCGGAGGCCGCGCTCCTCGCGCAGCCGCCGCTCGAGCTGCGGCCGTCGCGCGCGCGAGTGGAGGATCTCGATGCGGACGAAGCCCTCCTCCTTGGCCTGGATGAGCAGGCGGCCCACCTTCCAGCGGGTGATCTGCAGGCTCCGGCCGATCTGCTCCTGCGTGAGGTTCTCTTCGTAGTAGAGCTCGGCTGCCCGGATCGAGAGGAGTTCGTCGACGGCGTCCACGAGCCTCCTTCCGTCGGTCCCTCCACACTGACATACCCGGCAGCAGATGAGCAACATCTGCACGAAGTTTGCTCATATGAGCAGTTCGAACGGATGCCGCGCCTCAGCCGCCCCCGCCGATCCCCGCCGGGGCGCCGATCGCCCTGGCATGGCGCACCAGCACCAGCAGGCCTATCCCGACCACCACCGCGAACGCGATCGACAGCGAGACGAAGGCGAACCAGTTCGAGTCGAGGGCGAGCACGATCGCCGCGGACACCACGGCGATGGCGGCGGCGGCCAGCTTCGACCCGAACTTGAGCCCCACCGCGGGGGTGAGCCGCCCGGCGGGCGAGTCGCCGCGCGCGAGGATCAGATCCGCGAACGCATCCAGCGTCGCCAGCAGCGAGGCGGAGTAGGCGACCGCGCAGCCGAGCGCGCCCCACAGGTTGACGGAGTCTTCGGCCGCCGCCTCCGCGGCCATCAGGACCAGCGCGTGCACGCCTCGATGCTAGGCGCGCGCGGGGTGCGCGGTCTACGGCCTCAGGAGAGCTCGCCGCGGACGCGGACGACGTCGTCGGCCATCTGCTCGATGAGCGCGTCGACGCCCTCGAAGGCCACCATGCCGCGGATGCGGGCGACGAACTCGACTTCCACGACGTGTCCGTACAGGTCGAGGTCTGTCTCGTCGAGGACGTACGCCTCGACCTGGCGCCCCTCCACGTCGTCGAACGTGGGGTTGGTGCCCACGCTGATCGCGGCGGGATAGCGAACCGTGCTGCGCGGCTCGGCCGCGCCGCCGCCCGGGATCCCCTCGTCGACGAGCCAGCCGGCGTACACGCCCTCGGCGGGCACGAAGCCCTCGAGGTCGGGCGACAGGTTCGCCGTCGGGAAGCCGAGGGCGCGGCCCCGCTTGAGACCGTGCACCACCTCGCCGCGCACGGCGTGCGGCCGGCCGAGCAGCCGGGCGGCTCCGGCGGCATCTCCGCCGTCCAGCAGCTCGCGCACCCACGTCGACGAGACCCGACGACCCGCGTCGATCGCGCGCACGTCGTCGACGACGTCCACCTCGAACCCGAACTCGGCCCCGAGCTCTCGCAGCAGCTCGGCGTCGCCGGCTCCCCCGCGGCCGAAGCGGAAGTCGGCCCCGACCATCACGATCCGCACGCCCAGCGCCCCGACGAGCACGTGCTCGACGAACTCCCGCGCGCCGAGGTCCGCCAGGGCGCGGTCGAAGGTCAGCATGAGGGTGGCATCCACGCCCGCGTCGGCGAGGAGTCGCAGCTTCTGATCGACCCCGACGAGGCTGTCGGGGCAGATCTCGGGGCGCAGCAGCGCCAGCGGGTTGCGGTCGAAGGTGACCGCGACGACGCGCGCGCCGGAGGCCTCGGCATCCACTCTCGCGCGAGCGATCACGGCACGATGACCGGAGTGGACGCCGTCGAACTTGCCGATCGCGACGACGGACGGACCGAACCCCGCCGGCACCTCGCTCGGATGCCGGAAGACGATCACGACGCGACCGCCGCGGGCGCAACGGTCGCGCTCGCCGCGACCGGATGATGCGTCGCGAGCCACCAGATTCCGAGGAACGGCAGCACCAGCGGGACGAAGAGGTAGCCCATGCCAAACCACGACCAGACCGTGGGGTGCGCGAAGAGCTCGGGCAGCAGGAGGCTGAGGGTCCCGATGACGAGGACGCCGGCGAGCTCGAAGACGATCGCGATCCACGCGACCAGATACCAGCCGCGTCGCCCGGCGAACACCAGCGCGAGCGTGGCGACGATGTACACGACCGCCGAGAGGGCGGAGAGGGCGTAGGCGAGCGGGGCCTCGTCGAAGCGCTCGACGATCTGGACGAAGGACCGGCCGGTGGCACCGAGCGCCATGATCGCGTAGACGATCACGAGCACACGGCCGATGCCGGACATGCGGGGGCGGGCGGGCGAGGACATGACGTCACGATTTTAGTTCGGATGCCGGCGGCCGCGGCGCGCCGGCCCGCTCGGGGTCTCGCTCACGCGACCTGGACGGTCCAGATGACCTGCATGCGCCACACCATCACGGCGATCGACAGGGCGGCGATCCCCATGATGACCGTGCTCCACCGGCTGCGCTCCAGCAGCGCCCATGCGACCGCCGCGAACGGCAGCAGTGCGGCCGACACCAGATACACCCAGAACTCCAGCAGGCTCCCGGTCGGCGGGTTGCCGACGAACGGCGCCACGATGGCCACCACGATCTGCACGACGAGGAGCAGCTCCACCAGCGCGAGCGAGCCGACAGTCCAGTCGCTCGGCCGGCGTCCGGCCAGTCCGGCGATGATGCAGAACAGGCCCGCCGCGACGGCGACGACGACCTGCGCGATCGTGAACCACAGGATCATCCGGCTGCCTCCTCGGGCATGTTCATGGCGCTCTTGACGTCGTCCCCGCGGCGTTCGACGATGCCGACGAGCACGCCGCCGGGGTCGACGGCGGCCATGGGTCCCGCGCCGCGCAGCCGTCCGGCGGCTCCGGGCAGCCGCTTGCCGTGGCGGAGGTCGCGCGCTTCGTCGGCGGTGACCTCCAGCCGGCCCAGCACCGCCGCGGCCGCGGCCGCCGGTGCGAGCAGAGGCGCGTCGGCGATGCCGTCGACGGCCGCAGCGGCCGCGACGTCGAACGGCCCCACCCGCGTCCGCCGCAGCGCGGTGAGGTGCCCGCCGACCCCGAGCGCCTCGCCGAGGTCGCGCGCGAGCGATCGGATGTAGGTGCCGCTGGAGCAGTCCACGACGACGTCGAGGTCGACCACTCCCCCGCCCTTCTCCGGGTCGCCGGCGGGCCCCGCCGGCAGGCGTCGCTGTGCGACGACGTCGAAGCGCGACACGGTGACCTCGCGGGCCTTGAGCTGCACGTCCTCGCCGGCGCGTGCCAGGTCGTAGGCCCTGCGCCCGTCGACCTTGATCGCCGAGTATGTGCTCGGCACCTGCGAGATGCGGCCGGTCAGCGCCGCGACGCGCGCCGCGATGGCGGCGGGCTCGAGGGACGAGGCATCCGTCGCCTGTACGACCTCCCCGTCGGCGTCGTCGGTGGTCGTCGCCACGCCGAGCCGGATGGTGGCTTCGTAGGTCTTGTCGAGCCCCACCACGAACGTGAGCAGACGCGTCGCCCCCTCGACGCCCAGGACGAGCAGCCCCGTCGCCATGGGGTCCAGCGTGCCGGCGTGGCCGATCTTGCGCGTGCCGAGCGCGCGGCGGGCCCGCGCGACCACGTCGTGCGAGGTGATGCCGCCGGGCTTGTCGACGAGGAGGATTCCGGGCGCCGCCATCAGCCGTGCCCGACGATCCGAGGGCGGGCGAGGTCGGTGTTGTCGACGATGACGGATGCCGCCTCCCGCGGCCGCGCCTCGTCCAGATAGAGCTCCTGCCCCTGCCGGTAGCGCGCGTTGGCGGGCGCGTCCGGATCCGGGTCGGAGCCGTCGCGCAGCGCCATGCGCGCGAAGGCCATCTCGAACGGGACGTCCAGCCAGATGGACCAGTCCCAGAGATCGCGCAGCTGCGGCCGGTTGAGGAAGATGCCGTCGACGACGAGCACCGCGTCCAGCGGAGCGGTGACCCACTGCGACTCGACCGGCGCGTCGCGCACGACGTCGAACGCGGCGAGCTGGAACCCCGTCGCCGCCGCGGTCTGCGCGCCGTCGCGGAAGGGGTCGATGAGCACGCGGCGGAACGTGGGGTAGTCGTACGAGTCGAGGTAGAACCCCTCGGGGCTGCGGCGGCCCCGGGCGTATCGCTCGATGCGCGGCCGATGGAAACCGTCGATGCCCGCACGGAACACCGCGTCGCCCGTCTCGGCGAAGACCTCGGCCAGACCGTCGGCGAACACGGTCTTGCCGGCGCCGTCGAGCCCGTCCACCGCCACGATCACGCGCCCGGCGGGGCTCTGCCGGCGCACCCGGTCGCGGAGGTCACGCCACAGCGTCGTGGTCGGCGTGACGGGAAGGCGCATGGTTCCAGCCTACGGCGCGCGGGCCGAACGCCCCGCCCGGCCACGTGCCCGCCGCCTAGGCTGGAGCGCATGCCCGACCTCGCCGCGCCGCTCGTCGAGTGGTACCGCGACAACGCCCGGGACCTCCCCTGGCGACGGCCGGGCTTCGGGGCGTGGGGCGTGCTCGTGAGCGAGTTCATGCTGCAGCAGACGCCGGTCAAGCGGGTCATCCCGCATCTGGAGGCGTGGCTCGCGCGCTGGCCCGCGCCGGCCGATCTGGCCGCGGCCGCTCCGGCCGACGCCGTGCGGCAGTGGGCCAACCTCGGGTACCCGCGTCGCGCGCTGTGGCTGCATCGCGCCGCCGTCCAGATCCGCGACCGCCACGATGGCGTGGTGCCGCGTGACGTCACGGCCCTCCTCGCGCTGAGCGGCATCGGCGACTACACCGCGCGGGCCGTGGCGGTCTTCGCATACGGCGACCGCCACCCCGTCGTCGACACCAACACGCGCCGTGTGCTGGCCCGGGCCGTCGACGGCCGCGCGCAGCCGGGCCCGCCCTCGCGGCGCGACCTCGACGCCATGGCGGCGATCCTTCCGGACGACCGCGCCCAGGCGGCCGAGGCGAACGCCGCCGCTATGGAGCTCGGCGCGACCGTCTGCGTCGCCCGCGTCCCGCGGTGCGACGCCTGCCCGCTCGCCGACCGGTGCGCCTGGCGCGCCGCCGGGTATCCCGACACCGGCGACGACCGGCGCAGGCAGGCACGGTACGAGGGCAGCGACCGTCAGGCCCGCGGCGCGGTGCTGAAGATCCTGCGGGATGCCGGGACCCACGCGGTCGCGCTGAGCGACGTCGTGCCCGACTGGCCGGACCCGCTGCAGCGCGACCGCGCGATCGACTCGCTCATCGCGGACGGGCTGGCCGAGGCATCACACGGATTCCTGCGCCTTCCGGCGTGATCCCGCCTGCACACGACGAGACGCCGCGACCGGTCGGACCGGGGGGGGGCTGAGCAGCCCGCGGGTGGGTGAGTACTCGTGGGAGTGCTCGCGCGGGATCAAGTTAGGGTAGGCGTAGCCCGCGGACGTGGCGGACGACGCCATGCCGGCCACCGCCTGGTCGCGCTCGCGGGCCTCGCGGAGCAGGTCTTCGATATGACCGGCGTTCTCAGGGATCGCGTCGGGGATGAACTCCAGCGACGGGGTGAGCCGCACGTTGAGATGCTTGCCCAGCTCCGAGCGCAGCATCCCCGTCGCGGACCTCAGCGCTGCCGCCGACGCCTCGCGCTCCTCGGCCGAGCCGAGCACCGTGTAGAACACCGAGGCGTGCTGGAGGTCACCGGTCACGCGCACGTCGGTGATGGTGACGAACCCGAGCCGCGGGTCGCGCAGCCCCTTCTCGAGCCGCTCCGCCAGGATCACCCTGATGCGGTCGCCCAGGCGGGCCTGTCGCTCTGATGCCATGATGACTCCTTTCGAAGCGTGAGGGACGCCCCGTTCCCGGGGCGCCCCTCACGTCCGCGACCTACGCGCGGGGCTTCTCGACCATCTCGGTGGTCTCGATCTCGTCGCCCACCTGGATGTCGTTGTACTTGCCGAGGCCGATACCCGCCTCGAAGTCCGTGCGGACCTCGGTGACGTCGTCCTTGAACCGGCGCAGCGACTCGATCGCCAGGCCGTCGGCGATGACCACGCCGTCGCGGATGACGCGCGCCTTGGCGTTGCGCGTGATCGTGCCCGAGCGGACGATGACACCGGCGATGTTGCCGAACTTCGAGGAGCGGAACACCTCGCGGATCTCGGCCACACCCGACTGGACCTCTTCGAACTCCGGCTTGAGCAGGCCCTTCAGCGACTGCTCGACGTCGTCGATCGCGTTGTAGATGACCGAGTAGAACCGGACGTCCACACCCTCGCGGGACGCGCGCTCGCGCGCCTTCGTGTCGGGGCGCACGTTGAAGCCGATGACGATCGCGTTGTCGATCGTCGCCAGGTTGATGTCGGACTCGGTGATCGCACCGACGCCGCGGTGGATGATCCGCAGCTGCACCGAGTCGTCGACCTCGATCTTGAGCAGCGACTCCTCCAGCGCCTCGACGGCACCGGACACGTCGCCCTTGATGATGAGGTTGAGCGACTCGACCTTGCCCTCTTCGAGAGCGCGGGTGAAGTCCTCGAGCGAGATGCGCTTGCGGGCCTTGGCCAGCTGGGCGTTGCGCTCGGCCGCTTCACGCTTCTCGGCGATCTGGCGGGCGGTGCGGTCCTCCTCGGTCACGATGAACGTGTCGCCGGCGCGCGGCACCGAGTTGAGACCCTGCACCTGCACGGGACGCGACGGGAAGGCCTCCTCGACCGCGTCGCCGTTCTCGTCGGACATCGCACGGACGCGGCCGTACGCCGTGCCGGCGACGATCGCATCGCCGACGCGCAGCGTTCCGGACTGGATGAGCACGGTGGCCACCGAACCGCGACCCTTGTCGAGCTTCGCCTCGATCGCGACACCGCGCGCGTCCTTGTTCGGGTTGGCCGTGAGGTCCAGACCCGCGTCGGCGGTGAGCAGCACCGCGTCCAGGAGCTCCTGGATGCCGGTGCCCTGGCGAGCCGAGACGTCGACGAACATGACGTCGCCGCCGTACTCCTCGGCGACCAGGCCGTACTCGGTGAGCTGCTGGCGCACCTTGGCCGGGTTGGCGTCGGGCTTGTCGACCTTGTTCACCGCGACCACGATCGGCACATCGGCCGCCTGGGCGTGGTTGAGCGCCTCCACCGTCTGCGGCATGATGCCGTCGTCGGCGGCGACCACGAGGATCGCGAGGTCGGTCACCTGCGCACCGCGGGCACGCATGGCGGTGAACGCCTCGTGACCCGGGGTGTCGATGAAGGTGATCGCACGCTCGATGCCCTCGTGCTCGGTCCAGACCTGGTACGCACCGATGTGCTGCGTGATGCCGCCGGCCTCGCCCGCGACCACGTTGGTCTGGCGGATGGCGTCGAGCAGCCGCGTCTTACCGTGGTCGACGTGACCCATGACGGTCACGACCGGAGGCCGGATCTCGAGGTCCTCCTCGTTCTCCGCCTCCAGCTCGGCCTCGAGGTCGAGACCGAAGCCCTCGAGGAGCTCCTTGTCCTCATCCTCGGGCGAGACCATCTGGATCTTGTAGCCGAGCTCCTCGCCGAGCACCTCGAAGGTGGCCTCGTCGAGCGACTCCGTCGCGGTCGCCATCTCGCCCAGGTTGAACAGGATGGTCACGAGCGTGCCGGGCTGGACGGTGTAGCCGCGCAGCGCCTCGAGCTTGTCGGCGAAGTCGGCGATGGACGCGCCGCGGCGAAGGCGGATGATCTCGCCGTTGCCCTTCTGGACGTTGACGCCGCCGACGACCGGCGCCGACCGCATCTCGAATTCCTGCCGCTTGGCACGACGCGACTTGCGCTGCTTCGACTTGCCGCCGCCCTTGCCGAAAGCTCCGGCGGTGCCACCGCCGGGACCGCGGCCACGACCGCCGCCACCGCCGGGACGACCGGCGAAGCCGCCGGGAGCGCCGCCGCCGGGACGCTGGAAGCCGCCACCGGCACCGGCACCGGCGCCGCCCGGACGACCGGGGCCGCCGGGACGCTGCTGGAACGGCGCGCCGGGACGACCGCCGCCACCGGGACGACCTGCGCCACCCGGACGGGGAGCGCCGGGGCGCGGGGCGCCGGGACGCGGAGCCTGCGGACGCGGGATGTTGCCGGGGCTGGGGCGCTGACCCATGCCCTGTGCCGACGCGAACGGGTTGTTGCCCGGACGCGGGCCCGCGGGACGCTGACCCATGCCCTGCGACGATGCGAAGGGGTTGTTGCCGGGGCGCGGCGTTCCGCCGGGGCGGGGCGGCTGCGGCGTGGCGGCAGCGGGGCCGGGCTTGGGCCCGGCGGGTGCGGCCGGCGCGCCGGGGGTCTTCGCCTCCGGAGCAGCCGGGGCCTCAGCAGCCGGAGCCGCAGCGGGCGCCTCGGCGGCCGGAGCCGCAGCCGGCGCCTGCGCGGCCGGAGCCGTGGGCGTGGCCGGCTCGGCGGCCGGAGCGGCCGGGCGCGCGGGTCCCGGCTTGCGAGCCGGACCGGGCTTCGCCGCGGATGCCCCGGGCTTCGCAGGGGCGCCGGGCGTGGCGGGCTTCGCCGCCGCGGGCGCTGCGGCAGCGCCCTTGCCTGCACCGTCCGCCTCGAGGGCGGCGCGGAGCTTGCGAGCCACGGGGGGCTCGATGGTCGACGAGGGGCTCTTGACGTATTCGCCGAGCGCCTTCAGCTTCTCGAGCGCGACCTTGCTGTCGACGCCGAGCTCGGAGGCGATCTCGTGCACGCGTGGTTTGGCAGCCACAAATTCTCCTGTCTGGGTCCACCCAGACAGGGCAGACCGTTAGTCGCGGACGGGTCTCATTTCGAGCCGTTCACTTTGTTTCCATAGCCGTTCAGCCTTTTCGCTGGATGTGCTCTTCGATGGTCTGCGTGTCAAGCGGGCCTGACACACGCAATGCCCGCACGAAGGCGCGGCGCCGGATGGCGGCATCCACGCACTCCTGCGTCTCGTGCACCCACGCGCCTCGTCCGGGCATCGATGCGCGCTCGTCGAGGACGAGGACGGATTCGATGGAGACCACTCTCAGAAGAGCGGACCGGGGAGCACGCGTGCGGCATCCGACGCACGTTCGTACAGGATCCATGGTACACCGACCGGCTGGGAGCCAGCGCCGACGGTCACCCCTCCTCGAGGATGGAGTCGGGCTGGATGTCGATCTTCGCGCCGGTGAGCTTGGCCGCAAGGCGTGCGTTCTGACCCTCCTTGCCGATGGCGAGCGACAGCTGGTAGTCCGGCACGAGCGCGCGCACGGCCTTGCTCGAGGCGTCCAGCACGAAGCTCGACGTGACCTTCGCCGGCGACAGGGCGTTCGCCACGAACTTCGCCAGCTCCGGGTCGTAGTCCACGATGTCGATCTTCTCGCCGCCGAGCTCCTCGGTGACGGCCCGGACGCGCCGGCCCAGCTCGCCGATGCAGGCGCCCTTGGCGTTGATCGAGGGGTCGTTGGCCTTGACCGCGATCTTCGTGCGGTGACCCGCCTCGCGGGCGAGCGAGACGATCTCGACGAGGCCGGCGGGGATCTCGGGGACCTCGAGGGCGAAGAGTTTGCGCACGAGGCCGGGGTGCGTGCGCGAGACCGTGATCGAGGGGCCCTTCGCGCCCTTGGCCACCGACGTCACGTAGACGCGCAGGCGGGAGCCGTGGGCGTAGTCCTCGCCCGGCACCTGCTCTTCCGGCGGCAGGATCGCCTCGACGGTGCCGAGGTCGACGTGCACCATCCGGGGGTTCGGGCCCTGCTGCACGACGCCGGCGACGATGTCGCCCTCCTTGCCGCGGAACTCCCCGAGCACGGCGTCGTCGGCGATGTCGCGCAGACGCTGGCTGATGACCTGCTTCGCCGCGAAGGCCGCGATGCGCCCGAAGTCCTCCGGGGTCGACTCCTCCTCGCCGATGACGGCGCCCTCGTCGTCGCGGAGCGGGATGAACACGGCCACGTGACCGGTCTTGCGGTCGAGCTGCGCCCGTGCGCCCTCGGGCAGCTCGCCGGTGGGCGAGGTGTGCTTGGCGTAGGCGGTCAGGATCGCCTGCTCGATGATCCGCACCAGCTCGTCGAAGGGGATCTCCTTCTCGCGCTCGACAGTCCGCAGCAGTCCGAGATCGATGTCCACAATGGCCTCCGTATTCAGCTCTCACCGGCACGCGCCGCGCGCCGGAACCCTACAACGTTACCGGATGCCGACTCCCCCGGCGCGAGGAGCCGGTCGGCGCCGATCACCGCGGGCAGTCGTCGACGTGCGTGGCCGCGCGACCGAATCGCGCCTCGGTCCAGTCGATGATCACGGGCACGAAGGCGGAGCCGGGCAGCAGTGGACGGAGGTGGTCGTAGCCGCGGTACTCGAGGCTGCGCACCTGCTCCCCCAGCGCGCACAGGCGGTCCACGAAGTCCTGCTGCAGGCGGGGCGGGATGACTTCGTCCTGGTCGCCCCAGGCGATGAGGATCGGATGCCCCCAGGGCCCCGTCGGCGTGTTGTCCTCGAGCCGGCGGCCCAGGGGTCCCGCGGTGAGGTCGCCGACGTACAGCGGGCGGTCCTCCGACACCCCCAGCGCGGTCGCCACCGACACGACGACGCCGGGCTCCGAGGGGCAGCGCTGCGTCATCTCCCGGACGATCGCCTCCGAGCCCGGGGCGATGTAGCGGTTCAGGTCGACGTCGGGATACGTGTCGGCGTACGGGACGAGCACCCAGGAGATCAGGATGGACAGCAGCACGTTGGCATCGCCGCGCGTCAGCTCCTCCGCGAGCTTCACCGGCTCTGCCGCGGGGGCGAGCAGCGCCGTCCCGAGGATGTCGAGGTCGGGCGCGTAGTCGCCGGCGACCTGCGACATCCAGAGAGCCGCGTGGCCGCCCTGCGAGTGGCCCCACACCACCGTCCGGCGGGAGAGGGTGAGACCCTCCAGCTCGTCGGCCGCGATCACCGCGTCCAGTGACGACCGCGCTTCCCCGCGCCCGATGAGGTAGGGGAAGACCCCGGGCGCGCCCTGGCCGGAGTAGTCCGAGGCCACGACCACCCAGCCCTCGGCCACCGCCCGATCGAGCCCCGGGATCGCCCATCTCGTCGCCGAGGCGTCCCGCAGGCTCGGGGCGCAGCCGCGCGCGACGCCGGTCGTCCCGTGGTTCCACGCGACCACCGGGCGCGGACCCGGCGGCGGGTCCTGCGGGATGATCACGAGGGCGCTCGCGACGGCCGGCTGCCCGAGCGCGTCGCGCGTCGTGTAGAGGATGCGCCGCACGTCGGCGTCCGGCGGCTTCTGACCGGAGAAGTCGTCCGAGCGGATCAGACGGCCGTGCTCGTACGGCACGACGTCGGGCGGATCGTAGAACCCGTCGACCACCTGCGCGCCGTCCTGGAACCAGGAGTTCGCCCACCAGCCGCCCGCGGCCAGCCCGACCAGGAGCGCCGCCAGCGCGTAGCGGCCCGCGGCGAGCCAGGCGGCGCGGGTGCGCGACGGCCGCTTCGGCGGGGTGGCGTCGCCGGCGGCCGACGACGGGCGCGAGGGCGCGGCATCCGCCTTCCGACGATGGCCCCGCACCCCGCCCTGCGCACCCGACGGCACGGTCCGTCGCCCCTCGACGAACGCGCGGACCGCGCGCACGAGCAGCGTCGCGCCGAAGACGATCGTGCGCACGCCGAACACCACCGCCACGACGAGCACCGTGACGTCCGGCCATGCGTACGAGAGGATGCCGAACGCGATCTGCGCACCGCCCCACACCGCCGCCAGCACGCGCTGGCTGACCGTGCCGCGGGCGATCGCGTCGTACAGCGAGGCCAGCCCGCCGAGCACCAGCAGCACGGCGATGAGCTGGGGCAGCAGCTCGAGTGTTCGGCCGAGTCCGAGCAGGACGGCGAGGCCGAGCGCGACCCACGCCGCGCCGAACAGCACCCGCGACCACAGCGGCGTCTCGGGTGCCGAGAGCATGCGGGCGACGCCGGAGAAGATCGCACTCAGACCGACGTAGATCGTCAGCAGCAGCAGCGACGTCAGCGGCCGCGTGACGATCAGCAGCCCGGTCAGCAGCGCGAGGGCGCCCACGACGACCAGCACGACCGGTGAGGCACCGCGCACCACGCGCGGGACGATGCTCCATCCGGACGCGGCAGCCCTGAGGTCCGCGCGCATCATCCGCACCATTTTAGGTCAGCCGTCCGGCGAGCCCTCCCGCGGTCGCCCGTCCGATGGACCATCCCGGCACCCGCGTCAAGCCCGTGCAGGGGCCGGGAGCGCGGTCTAGCGTGAGGGGGTGGAGAGCACCGACGGCGTGAGGCAGGGCGCCAAGCAGCTCGCGCGCGAGGCCGAGTCGAACACCGTCTTCGAGGTGATGGCGCGCGCCGGCTACGCGGCCAACGGCGTGATCCACGCCCTCATCGGGATCATCGTCCTCGTCATCGCCTCCGGGGGTGACGGCGACGGCGACCAGGCCGGCGCGCTCAAGGCCGTCGCAGGCGCGCCCGCCGGCTTCGTGCTGCTGTGGCTGGTCGCGGTCGGGCTGTGGGCGCTGGCTGTCTGGCGCGCCGGTCAAGGGCTGCTGGCTCGCGACTGGACCGGCGACACGAAGGGAGCGGCCCGTAAGTGGGGGCGGCGGGTGGCCGAGTGGGGCCAGGCGGCCGTCTTCGCGGCACTCGGCGCGATCGCCGCCGCCGTGGCGCTGGGCGCCCGACCGGACGGCGAGCAGGCCGCCGAGACGGCGAGCCAGATGCTGCTGCGGATCTGGGGCGGGTCGATCGTGCTGTTCCTCATCGGGCTCGGCATCGGCATCGGCGGGATCGCGTTCATCGTCATGGGCGTGCGCCGGAGCTTCCGCAAGCGGATCCGGATCCCCGAGGGCAAGCGCGGACGCAGCGTCACCATCCTCGGCATCGCGGGCTTCGTGGCCAAGGGTGTCGCACTGACCATCGTCGGCGTGCTCCTGGTGGTCGCGGCCGTCGGCACGGACGCCGAGGTCGCGGGTGGCCTGGACGGCGCGGTGGATGCGCTCCTGGACCTCTTCCTCGGTCCGGCGCTCGCATGGATCGTCGGTCTGGGGCTGATCGCCTACGCCGTGTTCACCATCGCACGGGCCCGCCTCGCCCGGATGTGACCGCGCGACGAGGGCGACGCCGCGCCCCCGGGGTAGGGGGCGCGGCGTCGCAGTGGGGACGGGTCAGGCGCGGTACACCTGCACGACCGAGGGGCGCGGCGCGTTCGGCGCATCGCCGGGCGCCGCGGAGCCGTAGTCGGGGAACCGCGACGTCGGGGCCGCGTACGAGCCGTCCTCGCCCGGATGCTGCACCGCGACGAAGACGAGTCCCTCGGCATCGTGGATCACGGGGCCGCACGTCTCGGCATCCCGCGGCACCGCGAGGAACTGCTGCACGTGACCGCGCTCGGCCCCCTCGAGCGGCACGAGGAACAGCCCGTCGTTGTAGCCGATGGTGCTCGGGGCGCCGTCGGTCGAGATCCACAGATTCCCCGCCGAGTCGAACGCGACGTTGTCGGGGCACGAGATCGGCGAGACCAGCTCCTTCGGGAAGCCCGCGAAGTACGAGTTCGCGAACACGGCGGGATCGCCGCACAGGAGCAGGATGCTCCACCCGAACGTGGTGCCCGACTGGCCCTCGGTCTCGGTGAGCTCGACGACGTGGCCGTAGCGGTTCCCCGTGATGGGGTTCGCCTCGTCGAGCGTCGCAACGGAGCGGGCCGAGTTGTTCGTGAGCGCCAGGTAGACCTTGCCGGTCGTGGGGTGGGGCTCGACGTCCTCGGGGCGGTCCATCTTCGTCGCGCCCACGGCATCCGCCGCCAGACGCGTGTAGACGAGCACCTCCTCGGTCGAGAAGCCGGGGACGACCGACTGCCCGTTCTGCGTGAGCGGGATCCACGTGCCGGAGCCGTCGAACAGGCCGTCGGCCGGGAGGACGCCGGTGCCGGTGATCTGCGCGGCCGGCGAGTTGCCCGCGAACTTCGCGACGTACAGGTCGCCCTCGCTGAGCAGCTCGAGGTTCTTCTTGCGCGACCCGGAGATCCGGTTCTTCGAGACGAACTTGTACAGGTAGTCGTTGCGCTCGTCGTCGCCCATGTAGGCCACGACGCGGCCGTCCTCGGCGACGGTGACGTTGGCGCCCTCGTGCTTGAAACGGCCCATCGCAGTGTGCTTGCGCGGCGTCGAGGTCGGGTCCTGCGGGTCGATCTCGACGATGTAGCCGAACCGGTTCGGCTCGTTGACGTAGTCGGGGCTGTGCGCGTCGAAGCGCGGGTCGTAGGTCTCCCACCCGGTGGACGTCGAGGTCGACGACGTGGACTGGTAGCGCTTCTGCGCGGGGGCGTCCGCCGCCCAGGCGAAGTACCCGTTGAAGTTCTCCTCACCGGAGAGGATCGTGCCCCACGGCGTCGTCCCGCCCGCGCAGTTGCCGAGCGTTCCGTGCACCCAGCGACCCTCGGGGTCGGCGGCCGTCTTCACGAGGTCGCTGCCGGCTGCGGGGCCCGTGAGCTCGAAGACGGTCTCGACGGTGATCCGGCGGTTGCGCGTGCCGCCGACGACGTACGACCACGGCTCGCCGGTGCGCGTGCGCGTGATCTCCACCACCGACATGCCCATCGCGGCCTTGTAGATGTCGCCGCGACGCCGCCGCTCGGCCGGGTCGGTCGTGGGCGGAAACATGATGTCGGGGTTCACGTACTCGTGGTTGGTGACGAGCACGCCGGTCTTGCCGCTCGGGTCCGCGAGGATGTCGAGGTAGTCGCAGTTGTAGCCGAACTGCAGGGCCTGCGTCGTGGGCGTCTGGGCGGCGATGTCGAACACCGGAGCGTGGGAGAACAGCGGGTCGCCCCAGCGGATGATCGGCTGCCACGTGTAGCCGGAGGGCACGACGACCTCGTCGACGAAGCGGTTGACCGGCGCGATCGGGTCGAACGCAAGGCCCCCGCTCACCGGACGGGCGAACGCGGCACCCGCTCCCCCGACGCCGGCCGAGCCCGGGCCCGAGAGCGGCGCCTGCCCGCGCGTGGCCCCCACCGCGATCGCGACCGCGCCGGCGGCGCCGAGGCCGAGCAGCGCGCGCCGCGACAGCGCGGCGGCGGCGACCTGCTGGAACGTCTCGTTCTGCGACGGGTTGCATTCGGGCCCCAGGCACGCGTTGGCGCACTTGTACTGGCACGTGACCGCGAGGCGCTTGCCTCGCGCGTGGTCGGCCATGGGGAGGGAGCGGCGGAATCCTTCGACGATGCTCACGATCGTCCTCTCTGCGTTCGAGACGGTTCGGTGGGACTGGCCGAAGCCTCGCCGCGCGTGGCGACGTCCACCGGAACGCCGGGTGAACGGCCGGAGACGAGCGTGTGAGAACCGGCTCATGCCGGCGCGGCAGCCGACCCGAGCGCGTTCACGGCCCGGATGAGTCGGTACAGCTCCCCCACGCGGAACTGGTCGAGCCGCAGCACCAGCCGCGGCAGATCGACCCTGTCGGCGTCCTCGCGCTCGATCGTGAGCGGGCCGCGGCGCTCGATGCCACCCTCGGTGAGCATCGGGGCGAACTCCTCGTTGAGTGCGGCCACCTCCTCGTCCGTCGGCTCGGCTCGCAGCCGCAGGACGAGCCGCTTGCCCACCCATCGCAGCGAGTCGTAGTTGCGGTAGAAGCCCGTGAGCTCGTCCACGGCCTCGGTGACCGAGTCCGTGATGAGCACGCGGTCGAAGTCGCCGTCCGAGATGACGCCCGAGCTGAGCAGGTGGTCGTCGATGAACCGCCGCAGGCCCTCCCAGAAACCGCCGCCGGGTGCGTCGAGCAGCACGATCGGCACCGGGTCGGCCTTGCCGGTCTGCTGCAGGGTGAGCAGCTCGAACATCTCGTCGAGCGTGCCGAAGCCGCCGGGCACGCACACGAACCCGCGCGACTCCTTCACCAGCATGAGCTTGCGGGTGAAGAAGTACTTCATCGCGACGTTGCGCGCGCTCTCGCCGACGACCGCGTTCGGCTTCTCCTCGAAGGGCAGCCGGATCGACACGCCCAGGGAGTTGTGCGGGCCGGCGCCTTCCGCGGCGGCCTGCATGATGCCCGGACCTGCGCCGGTCACCACGAGCCAGCCGCGGGCGGCGAGCGCTGCGGCCACCTCGGATGCCTGGCGGTAGAGCGCGTCATCGGGCCTGGTCCGCGCGGAGCCGAAGATGGTGGCCTTGGGTGCGTCGTCGTAGGGCGCGAAGAGCCGGAACGCCGCGCGCATCTCGGTCAGCGCAGAGCTGGCGATCTTGAGGTCGAGTCGATCGGCGCCGTCCATCCCGAGCCCGATCCCGGTGGCGAGGATGCGCGCGACGAGGTCGGCGTTGTCGCTGATGCCGGCGTCGGCGAGGATCCGGCGCAGATCCTCGGTGACCTCGGAGGGAACCACGGTGCTGTCGGCCATGCCTCCACGTTGCCACGTCGGAGCACCGGCCGGGCCCGATGTGCGCAGGGGTTGCGTGCGACCGCCGGCCGTGGAAGACGCCGGCGCCGCCGGCCGTCGTCAGCCGCGGCGGCCCCGCGCGCGCGTCAGCGCGCCGTGAGGCGCGCCACCGCGTCGGCGGCCGGCACGACCTCGCGGTCGCCGGTGCGGCGGTCCCACAGCTCGACCTGGCCGTCGGCGGCGCCGCGGCCGGCGATGACGATGCGCGGCACGCCGACGAGCTCCGCGTCGCCGAACTTGACCCCCGGCGACACCTTCGGCCGGTCGTCGTAGACCACGTCGAGACCGGATGCCTCCAGGTCGGCGGCGAGCGTCGCCGCGAGGTCGTACGCGACCTGGTCCTTGCCGGTGGCGACCACGTGCACGTCGAACGGCGCCACGGCCGGCGGCCAGATGAGACCGCGCTCGTCGTTGTTGAGCTCGGCGATGATCGCGAGGATGCGCGTGACGCCGATGCCGTACGAGCCCATCGTGACGGTCACGAGCTTGCCGTTCTCGTCGAGGACCTTCAGGCCCAGCGTCTCAGCGAAGAAGCGGCCGAGCTGGAAGACGTGGCCGATCTCCATGCCGCGTGCCAGCTCCACGGGACCCGACCCGTCGGGCGCCGGGTCGCCGTCGCGCACGTTCGCCACGTCGATGAACCCGTCGCCGGTGAAATCGCGACCCGCGACGAGGGTGTGCACGTGCTTCTGGTCGATGTTGGCGCCGGTGACCCAGGCGGTGCCGTCGACGACGCGCGGGTCCAGCAGGTACCGGATGCCGGTCGCCGACTCTTCGCCGAGGATCGGCCCGGTCTCGGACCAGGGGCCGATGTAGCCCTTGACCAGCAGCGGGTTGCTCTCGAAGTCCTGCTCGGTCGCGGGCTCGACGGCGGCGGGGGCGAAGGCGACCTCGACGCGCTTGTCGTCGACGTCGCGGTCGCCGGGGATGCCGACGATCACGAGTTCGCGGCGTCCGTCGAGGTGGGTGAGCGCGAGGACCACGTTCTTGAGCGTGTGCGCGGCCGTCCACGCGGACGTCCCGTCGGTGGCGGGACCGGCGATGCCCGACGCGGGAGCGTCGAGGTGCGCGTTCGCGTGGTTCACGAGCGTCTCGATCGTCGGCGTGTTCGGCGAGTCGAAGATCACGGGGGCGCCGATCCCGTCGAACGGGATCGGGTCGGGCGCGATCGTGGTGAACGCCTCGACGTTGGCCGCGTAGCCGCCGGCGGAGCGGACGAAGGTGTCCTCGCCCACGGCCGTGGGGTGCAGGAACTCCTCGGAGCGCGCACCCCCCATCAGGCCGTTGTCGGCGGCGACGATGACGTACTCCAGCCCGAGCTTCTGGAAGATCCGCTCGTAGGCGTCGCGCTGCGACTGGTACGAGGCATCCTGTCCCTCGTCGGTGTAGTCGAACGAGTAGGCGTCCTTCATCGTGAACTCGCGCCCGCGGAGCAGGCCGGCGCGCGGACGGGCCTCGTCGCGGTACTTGTCCTGGATCTGGTAGATCGTCAGGGGCAGGTCCTTGTACGACGAGTAGAGGTCCTTCACGAGAAGCGTGAACATCTCCTCGTGCGTCGGCGCCAGCAGGTAGTCGGAGCCCCTGCGGTCCTGCAGCCGGAAGATGCCGTCGCCGTAGGAGGTCCAGCGGCCGGACGCCTCGTACGGCTCCCGCGGCAGCAGCGCCGGGAAGTGCACCTCGTAGGCGCCGGCGCCGGCCATCTCCTCGCGGATGACCGCCTCGATCCTCGCCTTGACCTTCAGGCCCAACGGCAGCCAGGTGAAGACGCCGGGCGCGGCACGCCGGATGTAGCCGGCGCGCACGAGCAGCCGGTGACTCGTGACCTCGGCGTCGGCGGGGTCTTCACGGAGCGTGCGGAGGAAGTAGTGCGACAGACGGGTGACCACGAGGGTCAAGTGTATGACGAGCGGCTGCAGCGCCCTCGCGTCACGGGTGCATGAGTGCGAACACGTCGGCCGTCAGCGCCAGGGCATCGGTCGTCGGACGGATGAAGTCCGGCGTCACCAGGAGGACGTTCACGCCGTCCGTCGCGACGACCACCGCGCCGGAGCCCTCGTAGCGGTCCAGTCCCGGTGCGATGACCGCGGCCTGGGCGCCGTCGACGGTCACCGGCTCCGCGCCCGCCGCGGCGAGCGCCGTCGGGAACGCGATCGCGCCGCCCGGGACGACGTCGACACGGACGACTTCGCCGGAGCTCGTGTCGCCGCTGCCCGAGGTGAAGTGCAGTTCGCACCAGCTGGTCGCCTCGGCGAAGAGGGCGATGCCCTCGAGCCGCTCCGTCGCCTCGCCCCGGCTACTCTGGCCGAGCAGCGCCACGCGCTCGAAGCCGTACACCGCGGGATCGACGGATGCCGCGACCTCGGCGCAGTCCGGGAGCGACCACCACTGCGGGGTGCGCAGGGCGGGGCTGGGGGTCGGGTGATCGGCCAGCCGCGTGGACGCCTCGGCGAAGAGGCCGGCGACGCCCGCGGCCGTCACGGCGTCCGTGTCACCGGCGGCGCGCACCACCATCCAGGTGCCGTCCACCGTGCCCGCCTGGGTGCACTCGACGCGGGCGCCGTCCTCGATGGACGCGCAGCCGGTCGGCGTGCCGGCGCGCAGATCCTCGCCCACCACCGCCTCGGGGTAGGCGAACAGGTGCGCCGTGGCAGCGAGATAGACGCCGTCCGACACCCACACGCAGTCGATTCCGCCGAGCACGTCGTCGGCGCCCGTCCTCCACCGGTAGTCCGAGAGCATCATGTCGATCCCGGCGACCGCCTCGACCGAGGCCTCGTCCAGGGCGGCGGCGCAGTCCCCGGCGAAGGGCGTGACGCCCTCGGGTGGGGCGGCCGGCGCCGTCGGCTGGGGCGTGGGCTCGGGGGTCGGCGCGGGCGTCCGCGTCGGCGTCGGCGTGGGCGTGGGCGTGGGCTCGGTCTGGCTCGTCGTGGGCGCAGGACGGGCGTCCGTGCCGAGGAGCGCCGCCGTCGTGACGGCGCCGCCGCCCACCGCCCCGACGAGCACGAGCGCGATCGCACCCGCGGCGATCCGCGACCGCCGCCTGTCCGCGGGGCGGATGCGCTGGGCGCCGGCGAGGACGAGGTCGCGCAGCTCGCCGCGCTCCCGCGGTGTCAGGTCCTCGTTCATGTCCATGCCCCCTCGATCGATGCCATCTCATCGCGCAGCCTCGCCTTGGCGCGGGACAGTCGGGACTTCACGGTGCCGACCGGGATGCCGAGCGTCTCGGCCGCGGCGCGGTCGGGATAGCCCTCGAGCACCGTCAGGACGACGACGCTCTGCTCGCGGGCCGGCAGTCGCTTCAGTGCGGCGAGCACGCCGCTCTCGTCCGAGCCCTGGGGTGCACCCGGGTTCGGCGCGACCGGCGTGCGCGCCAGGAGCGCGCGGTACCGGCGGCCCGAGCGCTCGAGGTTGCGGGCGCAGTTCGACACGGCGTTCAGCAGCCACGGCAGCGGTGAGCCGTCGACCAGCCGGACCGACTCGCGCTTGCGCCAGAGCTCGAAGAACCCGATCGTCACGGCATCCTTCGCGTCCTCGCGCGCGGTCAGCAGGCGTCGCGCGTGGCGGAAGAGACGCGCCTCGTGGCGGTCGAACAGCGCCGCCAGCGCGGCCTCGTCGCCGGCCAGGACCCGCTCCCACAGGGAGGCGTCATCAGCGTCCATACCCTGTAGTGTCCGCGTTCGCGCGGAAGGTTCCCACCCCGCCCGTACAACGGCCGGATCGACCGCGTCCGCGGCGCCTCCCGCACACCGGTGCCTACACTGTTCGCGTGCCCGCACACCGCTCCCGACTCGTTCCCGCCCGCGCGCACGACGAGCTGGTCGAGTCGCTGCGCCGGCTGCGCGACGAGCTGGATCTTCCCGGCGCCTTCCCCCCGGAGGTGGAGGCCGAGGCGCAGCAGGCCGCCGCGTCGGTGTCCACCGAACCCGGCGGGGAACTGGACGACCTGCGGGACCTCGACTTCCTCACGATCGACCCCGCCGGCTCGACCGACCTCGACCAGGCGCTGCACATCGAGCGGACGCGCACCGGGGCGGTGCTGCACTACGCGATCGCCGATGTGCCGGCCTTCGTCCGGCCGGGAGGCGCCGTCGACGTCGAGGCGCGTCGACGGGGCCGGACGCTGTACGCGGTCGACGGACGGGTGCCGCTGCACCCCGCGCCGATCAGCCACGACGCCGCTTCGCTGCTGCCGGGCGTGCAGCGCAGCGCCTACGTGTGGCGCTTCGTGCTCGACGACGTCGCGCGTCCCGTGGAGGCATCCGTGCGACGCGCGACGATCCGGTCGCGGGCGCAGTGGACCTACGTGGACGCGCAGGCCGCGCTGGACGCCGGGACGGCGCCGCCGAGCCTGGCGGCGCTGGCATGGCTCGGCCCCCTCCGCCTGGAGCGGGAGGCCGAGCGCGGCGGCGCGAGCCTGAACGTGCCCGAGACGCGCATCGTCGCGGACGGCGACCGGTACCGGCTCGAGCGCGACGCGCCGCTGTCGGTCGAGGACTGGAACGCGCAGGTGTCGCTGATGACCGGGATGGCCGCGGCCGACATCATGCTCGCGGGCCGCGTCGGCATCCTCCGCACCATGCCGGCGGCGGATCCCGACGACGTCGCGGCCTTCCGGGCGCAGACCTCGGTGCTCGGCATCCCCTGGCCGTCGGGCATCACGTACGGCGACTACCTCCGCGGTCTCGACCGCCGCACCCCTGCCGCACTGGCGATCCTGGCCGCCGCGGCCGGGCTCTTCCGCGGCGCCGGCTACGTCGCGTTCGACGGGGAGCCGCCCGCGGATCCCTCCCAGGCCGCGATCGGCGCCCCTTACGCGCACACCACCGCGCCGTTGCGCCGGCTCGTCGACCGCTGGTCCCTCGTCGTCTGCGAGGCGCTCACCGCCGGCGACGAGGTGCCGGCGTGGGCGCGCGAGAGCCTGGCCTCGCTGCCGAAGACCATGGACCGCAGCGGCGGCCTCGCCGCTCGGCTCGAGGCGGCGACCCTGGACCGGGTCGAGGCCGCCCTGCTCTCGGGCAGCGAGGGTGCGGTCTTCGACGCGATGGTGCTGGGCAGACGCAACGGCGCCGCAAGAGTGCAGCTGGTCCAGCCCCCGGTGACCGCGAAGGTCGCCGATCTCGACGCGGATCCGGGCACCACGGTGCGGGTGCGGGTGCGCACGGCCGACATCGCCACCGGAACCGTGGTGCTGGAGCCCACCGCATAGCCTGGTGCGATGACCACCGTCCTCCTCACCGGATTCGAGCCGTTCGGCGGCGACGCCGTCAATCCGTCCGGCGAGGCAGTGCACCTGGTCGCGGAGCGCTGGAGCGGACCGGAGCGCCTCGTCACCGCGGTGCTGCCGGTGACGTTCGCCGGGGCGGCGGATCGACTGCGAGCCCTGATGGCCGAGCATCGGCCGGAAGCCGTGATCGCGGCGGGCCTCGCCGGTGGGCGCGAGGCCATCGGCGTCGAGCGCGTCGCCGTGAACCTCGTCGACGCGCGGATCCCCGACAACGACGGCGCGCAGCCGGTCGATCAGCCGAGCGTCCCGGACGCGCCGCCCGCACGTTTCGCCACCCTGCCGGTCAAGGAGATCGCCCGGCGGATCGCCGCCGCCGGCATCCCCGCCGAGGTCTCGTACACGGCGGGCACGTTCGTCTGCAACCACGTCTTCTCCACCGCCCTCGAGGTCGCGGCATCCGGCACCCGCGCGGGCTTCGTGCACGTGCCGTGGTCCGCCGAGCACGCGCCCTCGGCGGGGTCCGCGACCCTTCCGGTGGCCGACATCGCCCGGGCCCTCGAGATCGCCGTGCGCACGAGCCTGGACGTCGCCGCGGACGCCGCGGTGCCCGGCGGGGCGCTGCACTGACTCCGCTCGTCAGCGCGCGCGGCGGCCGAGGTGCAGCACCTCGCGCACGACGAGCCCCGCGATGAGCGCCCAGAACGCCGCGCTCACGCCGGCGACGGCGACTCCCGACGCCGCGACGAGGAACGTCACGACCGCCGGCAGCCGCTCGCCGGGGTCGTCGATCGCCTGCTGCACCGACGATCCGAAGGCCGCGAACAGCGCGATGCCGGCGACGGCGGGGATGACGGCGTCCGGCGCCACCACCACCAGCGCCACCAGTGCGGCCGACAGTCCGCCGAGCACCATGCCGCTGATCCCCGTCGACACTCCCGCCACCCACCGTCGGGCTGGGTCCGGGTCGGCGTCGGGCGCGGCGGCGAGCGCGGCGCTGATCGCGGCGAGGTTGATCGCGTGCCCGCCGGCCGTCGCGCCGACCGCCGTGCCGACGCCGGTGACCACCATCGCGGGACGCCACGGCACCCGGTAGCCGAAGCTGCGCATGATCGCGACGCCGGGCACGTTCTGCGACGCCATCGTGACCAGGAAGAGGGGCAGCGCGAGTCCCACGACCGCTCCCACGGTGAGGGTGGGCGCGGTGAACTCCAGCCGCGGAACCAGCAGGGCCGGGTCGAACGCGGCGCCGCGGGCCATGACGTCGACCGCGACGACGACGGACGCGGCGACGAAGGCCAGCGGCACCGCCCACCGCGGCGCGAGCCGCACGAAGACGAGCCACGTGATGACGACCGGCGCCACGCCCCACGGGTTGGTCACGAGCCCGGTGACCGGCGCGAGGCACAGCGGAAGCAGGACGCCCGCCAGCATGGCCTGCGCGATCGAGGGCGGGATCCGGGCGATCAGCCGCCCGAGCTGCGGCCACAGGGCCGTGAGCAGGATGAGTCCCGCCGTGACGAGGAACGCACCGACGGCGGCCGGCCAGCCGCCGTCGACGGCACCCGTGGCCGCGAGCACCGCGGCGCCCGGCGTCGACCACGCCACGGTGATCGGCATGCGGTGGCGCCACGCCAGGAGCAGACCCGAGGCGCCCATCGTGAGGCAGAGGATCAGCAGCCCGCTCGCGGCCTGCGCGGGGGTCGCACCCACGGCGTCGAGACCGGTCAGCACGACCGCGAACGTGCTCGTCACCCCGACGAGCGCCGTGACGATGCCGGCGACGATCGGGCGGGACAGGGGTGCCGACGCGGGTGCGGTCGCGGCGGACTCGGCGTCGGTCATGACATCGGATCCTGCCACGACGGACGGCGACCGCCCGCCTGGCCGGCATCGAACTCCGCGAGCGCGTCGGCGATCATGCGGTGCCCCTGCGCCTCGAAGGCCGTGTCGCCCACCTGGTGCGCCCACGCCGCGGTGCCGATCGCCTCGCGCAGCCGCAGGAGGAGCCAATGCGCCGGATTCCTGGGGTCCCGGCCGTAACCGTCGAGGAAGGCCGCCTCGCACGCGGGATCGTCGCGCCACTCCTGCGCGGCGAGCCGGGTGAGGTCGGTCGCCGGCGGACGGAATGCGAACCGGCCGAAGTCGATGACACGCAGGATGCCACCGTCGGTGAGCCAGTTGCGCGGCTGCCAGTCCCCGTGCGTGGGCACGAGGTCCGCCTCCACGGGCGCGAGGACCGCCAGCGCATGCCGCAGCCGCTCCTCGACGTCGCCGGAGATCGCGTGATCCGCATCGAGCCAGGCGATCGCACGGCCGGTGGCGGCGGCATCCGTCCCCTCCGACGGCCGCGAGGCCTGATCGTGGAACGCGCGCAGCAGCTCCCCCGCGCGGCGGTGCACGTCGGGGTCGGCCGCGGCCGGCGTCCGGTACACCAGCCGGCCCTCGAGCCACTCGGTGACCAGGATGCGCGCCGGGCGATCGGCGTGGAGCAGCCCGGGCGCGCGTCCGGACCGCGCCCACCCCGCGGTGTAGCCGCCCTCGTACGCATCGAGCTCGCGGCCGAGGTGGTGGTTCTGCGCTCCCCCCGCCTTGACGACGAGATCGCGGCCGTCGTGCCGCGCGCGGAGCACGACGGTGTCCGCCTGGTTCCAGCTCAGATCCGCGACGATCTCGACGCCCGGCAGCCACGACGCGACGAGCGCCTGCTGCGCCGCCGACAGGCGGCCGAGGCCCATCAGGCGGTGACGACCTGCGCGGTGCCGACCGGCGCGGCCGGGCCCATCTCGTCGGCGATGCGGTTCGCCTCCTCGATGAGGGTGGCGACGATGTCGGCCTCGGGAACGGTCTTGATGACCTGTCCCTTGACGAAGATCTGCCCCTTGCCGTTGCCGGATGCCACGCCGAGGTCGGCTTCGCGCGCCTCGCCGGGCCCGTTGACGACGCAGCCCATGACGGCGACGCGCAGCGGGACCGTCATGTCCTTGAGCCCCTCCGTGACGGAGTCGGCCAGCGAGTAGACGTCGACCTGGGCGCGTCCGCACGACGGGCACGACACGATCTCGAGCTTGCGCTCACGCAGGTTCAGCGACTGCAGGATCTGGTGGCCGACCTTGACCTCTTCGGCGGGCGGCGCCGACAGCGAGACGCGGATGGTGTCGCCGATGCCCTCCGCCAAGAGGATCCCGAACGCGGTCGCCGACTTGATCGTGCCCTGGAACGCGGGCCCGGCCTCGGTCACCCCGAGGTGGAGCGGCCAGTCGCCGCGCTCGGCGAGCAGGCGGTAGGCCTTGACCATCACGATCGGGTCGTTGTGCTTGACCGAGATCTTGAAGTCGTGGAAGTCGTGCTCCTCGAAGAGGGACGCCTCCCACACCGCGCTCTCGACGAGGGCCTCGGGCGTCGCCTTGCCGTACTTCTCGAGCAGCCGCCGGTCGAGCGAGCCGGCGTTGACGCCGATGCGCAGCGAGACCCCGGCCGCCTTCGCGGCGGCGGCGATCGCGCCGACCTGGTCGTCGAACTTGCGGATGTTGCCCGGGTTGACGCGCACCGCGCCGCAGCCGGCGTCGATGGCCTGGAAGACGTACTTGGGCTGGAAGTGGATGTCGGCGATCACCGGGATCTGGCTCTTCTTCGCGATGATGTGCAGCACATCGGCGTCGTCCTGGGACGGCACCGCGACCCGCACGATCTCGCAGCCGGAGGCGGTCAGCTCGGCGATCTGCTGCAGCGTCGCGTTGATGTTGGTGGTCGGCGTGGTCGTCATCGACTGTACGCTCACCGGCGCGTCGCCGCCGACCAGCACCTTGCCCACCTTGATCTGGCGGGTCTTGCGACGGGGGGCGAGCGTTTCGGGGACCTTGGGCATCCCGAGATTCACGGCTGGCACGGCACCAGCCTACGGGGCGGATCTGACCGTCGGCTCCGAGCCGCCGCCGTCGACGACGGATGCCGCGCGCCGCGGCATCCGTCATCGTGCCGGGCCGTACGGGGGACGGTGTATCTTCCGGGCCTGAGCCTGAGCCACCGCATCGGACGCATGACGGGCAGGGACCCGCACGAGGCTCACCGGGCTGCCACGCCGCTGGAGCTGCTTTTCGACCTCGTCTTCGTCGTGGCCTTCAGCCAGATCGGCTCGCAGACGGCGCACCAGCTCGAGCTGGGACACCTGCCCACCGCCCTCGTCGGGTTCGCCTTCACGACGTTCGCCGTGACGTGGGCCTGGATCAACTACTCCTGGCTCGCCTCGGCGTACGACAACGACGACCTCTTCTTCCGCCTCGCGACGATGGTCGTCATGATCGGCGTCCTGGTCGTCGCGCTCGGCGTGCCGCCGGTGTTCCACTCGCTGGAGGAGGGGCGGATCTTCGACAACACCGTCATGGTGGCGGGCTACGTGGTCATGCGGCTGGCGACGGTGGCGCTGTGGGCCCGCGTGGCGATGCACGACGAGGCCCGACGCCGCACTGCGATCGCCTACATCGTGAACATCTCGATCGCCCAGCTGGGGTGGATCGCACTCATCTTCCTGAACATGCCGATCGGGATCACGCTCGTCGTCACGACGCTGCTCACCCTGTTCGAACTGGCCGGGCCGCTCTTCGCAGAACTGCGCTTCGGGCGCACGCCGTGGCATGCGCACCACATCGCCGAGCGGTACGGGCTGCTGGTGATCATCACGCTCGGCGAGGTGATCCTCGGGACCATCCTTGCGATCCCGGCCGTGCTGGAGGTCGACGGGTGGACCCTCGAGACCGGCGTCGTCGCCTTCTCGGGCGTGGCGCTCGCCTTCGGGATGTGGTGGATCTACTTCGCCATCCCCTGGGGCCGGGTGCTGGCGCGGCATCCGGAACGGAGCTTCGCGTGGGGCTACCTGCAGATCGCGCTCTTCGGCGCGCTCGTGGGCGTGGGGGCGGGTCTGCACGTCGCCGCGTAGGTGATCGGCGGCGACGCGCACGTGGACGCGACGTTCGCCGCGCTGACCATCGCGGTGCCGGTGCTGGCGTTCGAGACGCTGCTCTTCGTGCTCTACGCGGTGCTGGTGAGGCAGTTCGACGGCTTCCACCTCGTGCTGTGGCTCGGCGTCGTCGCGGTCCTCGCCGTGGGTGTGGGCGCGGTCGCGCTGGGCGCGTCGCTCGCCATCGGCATGCTCCTCATCGCCTGCTCGCCGGCGGTGGTCGTCGTCGGGTACGAGACGGTGGGCTGGCGCCACGGCGCCGCGATGCTCGAGCGCGCGACCGCCTGACCGGCGGTCACCGCCCGGCGTCGGGCATGCCCGGCTCGGCGACCCCGCCGGGCTCGGCGGGGTCGGGCGCGGAGCTCGTGAGCGCGCGGATCAGCGTCTGCGCGTCGTACGGGCCGGTGTGACGGATGCCGTTGACGAAGAACGTGGGGACCGACGTGATGTCCATCGCCTCGGCGTCGAGCATGTCGTCGCGCACCCGGCCGGTGACCTTCGGGGAGGCGAGGTCCTCCTCGAAGCGGTCGACGTCCAATCCCAGCTCGCGGGCGCGCCGGATGATGTCGGACGGCAGCTGGTGCTCCTGGTCGGCGAACAGGCTCCGCGAGAACTCCGGCAGCCTCCCCTGCAGCGCCGCCGCCTCCGCCGCCTCGGCCGCGGCGAGCGCATTCGGATGCTGACGCTCGAGCGGCGCGTGACGCCACACGTACCGCAGACGGTCGCCGAGCTCGCGGCGCACCTCTTCGATCGAGCCGGAGGCCTTGAGGCAGAACGGGCACTGGAAGTCCCCGTACTCCACGATCGTCAGCGGGGCGTTCACGTCGCCGTAGATGTGGTCGCGCTGGGGGTCCACCGGCCGCACGAGCGTGCGGCCGCCGTCGTCGTCGGGCCGTCGGGCGTCGGAGATGCGGAACATGACCGCCGCCAGCACGAACGCCAGCAGGGAGGCCGCCAGCACGCCCACGCGCGCCTCGTTCTGCACGCCGGGATCGTCGATCGCGAGGTCGATGATGAACAGCGAGATCGTGAAGCCGATGCCGCACAGCATGGCGCCGCCCGCGACACGGTCCAGGGTCAGCCCCAGCCCGAACTCGCCGAGCCTGAACACCTTCATGACCAGCGCCGCGCCGAACACGCCGACGAACTTGCCCGCGACGAGGCCGACGACGATGGCCCAGGTGACCGGCGACTGCACCGCCGCGGCGAGGATCGGCCCCGACACCTCGACGCCCGCGTTGGCGAGGGCGAACAGCGGCAGGATCACGTAGGCGACATAGGGCGCGTACGCCGACTGGAGGCGCTCGTTGATCGAGATCGACTCGCGCAGGCTGTTCGCGGCCTGGCGCGCGTACTCGCTGTTCGGGGACTGCCGGAAGATGCGCGCCAGCTCCAGCGCCTGCTCGACGTCGCGGCGGTTGGGCCGGTACACCGGGATGAGCAGCGCGATCGCGACCCCCGCCAGTGTGGGATGCACGCCGGAGGCGAGGAACGCGAGCCACACGATGATCGACAGCGTCGCGTAGATCGGCCCCCGCCCGCGGGGCACGTAGCGCGTGAAGAAGATGGCGGCGAGACCGGCGGCGGCGATCAGCAGCGGCAGCGGCGTGAAGCTCTCGGTGTAGAAGAGCGCGATGATGCTCAGCGCGCCGATGTCGTCGACGACCGCGAGGGCCAGCAGGAACACCCGGAGCCGGCCCGACGCGCGCGGGCCGATGAGGGCGAGCGCGCCCACGAGGAACGCGGTGTCGGTCGAGATGACGACACCCCACGCGTGCTCCTGCCCGGTGCCCGCGGCGATCGCCAGGAACAGGGCCGCCGGCACGACGAGACCCGCCACCGCCGCCATCACCGGGATCATGGCCCGGGACCAGCTCGTCAGCTCGCCGATCGCGAACTCCCGGCGCACCTCGAGGCCGACGGTGAAGAAGAAGACGGCCATCAGGGCATCGTTGACCAGTGCGTGGAGCGTGAACTCCAGCTCGATGTCGCCGAAGCCGATCGTGAGGTCGGTCTCCCAGAAGTCGTGGTACGACGCCGCCCCGAGGTTGGCCCACACGATCGCCGCGAGGGTCGCGAGCACCAGCAGGAGCGCGCCGGTGCGCTGCTCCCCCATGTTCTGGATGCGGTCGGCGATCGACGGGCGCGTTCGGTCGTGCGCCCGGGCCGGGTCGGGCCGGCGCTCGGTGATGGGGAGTCGGGTCAAGACGGGCCTCCGCGGCGCGAGGATGCGAGGAAACGGTCGGCCTCAGTATGGAGCGAAACGCGCCGCCCGTGGGCCGTCACGCCCAGATGAGCCGATCCCGGCTGTGATAGGTTCGGCGCATGTCCGCTCGCCTCTCCTGGTGGCTCACCGCATAGGCGGTGGGTTTCGAGCGACTCAGACCGCCCTCGGGGCGGTCTTCTTTTTCGTAAGGGATGCCTCCCCCCACGACGAAAGACCACAGCCATGACCGGGCCCGCCCACCCTTCGCTTCGCGAGATCGCCGAGCGCGGCATCCCCTTCGCCCTCATCGCACGCGACGGCACCGCCGTCGAGCTGCTCACCGGCGACGTGGTCGACGTCGAGCTGCTCGCCGACATCCCGCTCACCGACGCCTCCGGTGCGCCGCGCGAGGTGCTCGCGCTGGTGCCGTTCCGGCAGGTCCGCGAGCGCGGCTTCGAGTGCCATGACGACGGCGCGCCGCTGCGCTGCCTGATCGTGGCCGAGCGCGTGGCGCTCCCTCGCGAGGAGGTCTTGGCACAGCTGCCCGCCGAGCCGGTCGCGCTCGAGGACGCCGGCTTCGACATCGCCGACGAGGAGTACGCCGACATCGTGCGCCGCGTGATCGCCGATGAGATCGGCCGGGGCGAGGGCGCGAACTTCGTGATCCGCCGCGACTTCACCGCGGGCGTCGGGTCGGATGCCGCCACCGCCGCGCTCACGTGGTTCCGAGCGCTCCTCGAGCACGAGCGGGGCGCGTACTGGACGTTCGCCGTCGTCACCCCGGGGCACGTCGCCGTCGGGGCGAGCCCCGAGGCGCACGTCAGCGCGCGCGACGGCGTGGTGACCATGAACCCCATCTCGGGCACGTTCCGCCACCCCGCCGGCGGCGCCACCCCCGAGACGCTCGCCGAGTTCCTGCGCTCCACGAAGGAGACCGAGGAGCTGTTCATGGTGGTCGACGAGGAGCTGAAGATGATGAGCGCCGTCTGCTCCGACGGCGGCCGCATCACCGGGCCGCATCTCAAGGAGATGTCGCGGCTCACCCACACCGAGTACGTGCTGCGGGGCCGCAGCAGGCTCGACCCCCGTGACATCCTGCGCGAGACGATGTTCGCGCCGACGGTGACGGGGTCACCGATGCAGAACGCCTGCACGGTGATCAAACGCCACGAGACGACGCCCCGCGGGTACTACTCGGGCGTGGCGGCGCTCTTCACGCCGCGGCTCACCCTCGCCGCCGGCGAGGCGACCCACGACCTCGACGCGCCGATCCTCATCCGCACGGCCTACCTCCAGGACGGCCGCCTGCGCGTCCCGGTCGGCGCCACCCTCGTGCGCCACTCCGACCCGTACGGCGAGGTCGGCGAGACCCACGGCAAGGCGGCCGGCGTGCTCGGCGCGATCGGTGCCGTCCCGCGCGACGCCGCCGCCGAGGCGGCGATCGTGCCGGTACCCGACGGCGACGTCATCGACGAGGACGCTCCCGCTCCGGCGCCGCGCCGGCTCGCCGACGACCCGGCGATCGCCGAGCTGCTCGCGTCGCGCAACGCGCGGCTGGCCGAGTTCTGGCTGAACCCGCAGGGCTCCGACGAGGTCGGCCCGTTCACGGGACGCTCCGCCCTCGTGGTCGACGCCGAAGACCGCTTCACCACGATGCTCGCCCACCAGCTGCGGCACCTGGGGCTCGACGCCCGCATCGCGCCGTGGAGCGAGGTCACCGACGAGCAGGTCGACGCCGCGGAGCTGCTGGTCTCGGGGCCGGGACCCGGCGACCCCCGGGACGCCTCCAGCCCCCGCATCCGGCGGATGCGCGAGGTCGTGGCCCGGCGGCGGGAGACCGGCCGTCCGATCCTCGCGGTCTGCCTCAGCCACCAGATCCTCGCCGACTCGCTCGGGATCGACCTCGCGTCGCTGGACGCGCCGCACCAGGGGCTCCAGAAGTCGGTCGACGTGTTCGGCGTGCCCGCATCGATCGGGTTCTACAACACGTTCACCGCTCGGGTCCCCGCCGGGACGCGGCGCGTGGGCGAGGCCGAGGTCGCCGCCGACGCGACGGGCGACGTCTACGCCCTGCGCGGCCCCGGATTCGCGTCGGTGCAGGGCCACCTCGAGTCGATCCTGTCGCGCGACGGCATGACGACGCTCCGCCGGCTCGTCGAGCACGCCCTCACCCCCGTCGACGCCTGACGGCTGCCTTCCCCCTCGCACGTCTCCGGGTTCGGGGCGCGTCGTGAACGTTCGGGGCGCCCGCCCGGCGCC
>NZ_JBHTZE010000008.1:55121-146897 GCF_042790415.1 Microbacterium sp. NPDC056736 | reverse complement strand
CCCTCCCTCCCTCCCTCCCTCCCTCCCTCCCTCCCTCCCTCCCTCCCTCCCTCCCTCCCTCCCTCTTTGTGCCGACATCGCGGTTTCTCGCCGAACCGACACGTTCTCGGCGCCGAGGACGTGGTCACTCGCCGACGACGTGCGAACTCGGCGCACGTGTGCCGGCGACGCGGCAGCCCAGGAGTGCTGATCCCGAGCCCGGGAGCCTCTCCTCCCCAGCATCGGACGAGCCGGCGTTCCGCTCGTCGGACCCACAGAAGGGAGCGGGCGACGACTTCTCGCGGCCGGCGTCTGGGACGTTGCTCGGATGCCCCGTCACATCGGTTTCGACGACGCGCGACGCGCCGTGCTCACCCGCGAGCTGCTCGACCGCAATCGCTGGGGTGATCGAGACGTCAGGAGAGCGCTGGCGAACGGAACGCTCATCCGGCTGCACCGCAACTGCTATGTCCTCGAGGCCGACTGGGCGGACCTCTGGCCCGAATCGCGGCATCGGGTCGAGGTGGCCGCGGCTTTCGGTGAGATGCGTGGCGGCGGTGGCGTCGCATGCCGCGAGTCGAGTGCGGTGCTGTGGGAGCTCCCGCTTCACCGCCACGTCCCTCGCGCCGTCCACGTGACCCTTCCGGGTGGCAAGCACGTCTCCAGCCGAACCGGTCTCCGACGTCATCTGGAGGCGCTGCCGGCGGACGATGTGACAGAGCGGCACGGCATCCGCACGACGACGCTCGACAGGACGGTGTTCGACCTCGTCCGCTCGGTCGGGTTGGAGACCGCCGTCGCCGCAGCCGACGCCGCGCTGCGCCAGGTCGCGTTCCGCGACCGCGCGTATGACGAGGACGCGGCAGAGGATTGGCGGGAGCGCATGCGCGTGCGAGTGGCGCGAGCGAAAGGCAAGCGCGGGGTCAGGCAGGCCGGGACGGTGGTCGAGATGGCGGATGGACGCGCCGAGTCGCCCGCCGAGAGCGTTGCACGAGTTCTGCTGCACGGGCTCGGCTTCGAGCGGGTCCGGCTGCAGGTGCCGGTGGCCGGGCCGGAGGGTCAGGACTATCGCGTGGATGCCGAGATCGAGGAGGCGAGGACCTTTCTCGAGGTGGACGGCATGGGGAAGTACGAGGATGAGGCGTTGAGGTCGGGGCGCACGCTCCAGCAGGTGCTCCTCGACGAGAAGCGGCGCGAGGACTGGATCCGCGGCACGACCCAAGCAGCGTTTCGTCCGCGTAGAGGACAAGCACCTGCGCACCGCCCAGTCGCTCGCGGAGCGCCTCACGGCATTCGGCATCCGCCTGCCGTAGCCGTCGCCGTGCCGGAACATCGTGCCGAGTAACCGCGATCTCGGCGAGCAACCATGTTCTGGGCGCCGACAACGTGGTCTCTCGCCGAGATACCGCGATGTCGGCGGAGGGTTGGGGAGTGTTGGGGGGAGGAAGGCCACCGGGCAGGAGGGGGCCCGGGGGACCGGGCGGCCGGGGGAGGGGCGTCGATTTGGCGGAGGGGGCGGCATCGCGTACCCTTGGGGAAGCCGAAGACCGCCGGTCATCGACGTGCGTGTAAGCGTACGAGATCGAAGCACTGCGAATGCAGGGGCCCGCGCAGGTGTCACGAACGATTCTCCTGGATCCAGGATTCTGCTCCGTGCGCTTGCGCCGGAGCTTTTTTCATTCCCGTGACGAGACCAGATGACGGATGCCTCCGGCCGGCGCCCGCCACCGCGGAGCGTCTCGTACACACAAGGAGTGGCCATGGCGCAGAAGGAAGCATCGGTCGCCGAGCTCACGAAGCACTTCGAGGACTCGACCGCCGTTCTGCTGACCGAGTACCGCGGTCTGACGGTTGCGCAGCTCAAGGAGCTGCGCAACAGCATCCGTCAGGACGCGGAGTACGCCGTGGTGAAGAACACGCTGACCAAGATCGCCGCGAACAACGCGGGGATCACGTCGCTGGACGACGACCTCAAGGGTCCGTCGGCCGTGGCGTTCGTGCACGGTGACCCGGTCGCCGTCGCGAAGGGTCTGCGCGCCTTCGCCAAGGCACACCCTCTTCTCGTGATCAAGGGCGGTTTCTTCGACGGAAACCCCCTGAGCGCGGACGAGGTCAACAAGCTCGCCGACCTCGAGAGCCGTGAAGTCCTGCTGGCGAAGCTCGCCGGCGCGATGAAGGCCTCGATGACGAAGGCGGCCTACGTCTTCAACGCACTGCCGTCGAAGGCCGTTCGCACGGTCGACGCACTGCGCGAGAAGCAGGAGTCCGCGGCCTGAACGGGCCTCGGCTAAGCAAAACCACAATCAAGGAGAATCATCATGGCAAAGCTCAGCACTGAGGAGCTGCTCGACGCGTTCAAGGAGCTCACGCTCATCGAGCTCAGCGAGTTCGTCAAGGCGTTCGAGGAGACCTTCGACGTCACCGCCGCCGCCCCCGTGGCCGTGGCCGCTGCCGGCGCTCCCGCCGGTGGTGCCCCCGCCGAGGAGGCCGAGGAGAAGGACTCGTTCGACGTCATCCTCGAGGCCGCCGGCGACAAGAAGATCCAGGTCATCAAGGTCGTCCGCGAGCTGACCTCGCTCGGCCTCGGTGAGGCGAAGGCCGTCGTCGACGGTGCTCCCAAGGCCGTCCTCGAGGGCGCCAACAAGGAGACCGCCGAGAAGGCTCAGGCCGCCCTCCAGGAGGCCGGCGCGACGGTTACCCTCAAGTAATCTCGCTTCTGCGAATTCGAAGGCCCCGGATGCTGCGCATCCGGGGCCTTCGTCATGTCCGCCGATCAGGAGCCGCCCCACGGCGCCACGCCGATGACCGCCGACGCCTCGTCGTCGACGGGGGCGGTGGAGTTGCGGACCACGAGCGGTGACGACTCGTAGAGCCGGTGCGTCGGCGCGCCGGGGTCGTCGAGCTGCCACATGAGCAGCTGCACCGCGGCGCGGCCCTGCTGGTGGGGCCGCTGCTGCAGCGTCGTGAGCGAGAACATCTCGGCGTAGGCGTGGTCGTCGATGCCGACGACGCTGAGGCGCTCCGGCACGCGGATGCCGAGCCGGCGGGCGGCGATGATGGCGCCGACGGCCACCTCGTCGCACACTCCGACGATGGCGGTCGGCCGCGTGCGACGGTCGCCCAGCAGCTCGACCGCGGCGCCGTACCCGCCCGGCAGGGTGACCTCGGACGGCACATGGCGCATCCGGGTCTCCAGGCCCGCGTCGCACATCGCCGCCCGGTAGCCCTGGAGGCGACGGCCGTCCCCGAAGCTCGTGCGGCGGCCGTCCGGGTCGCCGCCGAGGAACGCGATCTCGCGGTGCCCGAGGCCGACGAGGTGATCGGTGGCGATGCGCGCCGCTGCCTGATCGTCGATCGTCACCGCGTTTGTGCCGATGTCGTAGCCGCCGACGGCGACGACCGGCTTGCCGAAGGCCACCAGACGCTCGAGCTCGTGCGCGCTCGGCTCGATGCCCACCGCGATCAGTCCGTCGAACCTCTTGCGCGCCAGGAAGTGCTCGAACATCTCGCGCCGGGCGGCCGACTCCGGCGGTGCGCCGTACAGCGCGAGGTCGTACCGCCGCTCCAGGAGGGCGTCCTGGATGCCCTCGAGCACCTGCGCGAAGAACCACCGGTCGAGTGAGGGCATGACCACGCCCACGGTCTGCGTGCGTCCGGTGACGAGGCTGACCGCGCTGGTGGTCGGCACGTAGCCCAGCGCCGCGGCGGCGTCCTGGACGCGCGCCCGCGTGGCCGCGGAGACGTAGCCCGAGCCGGTGAGCGCGCGCGAGGCCGTCGACTTCGACACGCCTGCCACCCGAGCCACGTCGGCGATGCCCGCCATCGGGGTCCTCCTCGTGCGTCCGGGGACATCACCGTCACCCGGAAATCTGGAACCGGTTCCAGGCCTCATTGTGCCGTGCAGGTGCGGACGGCACCACCCCCGATACGCAGGTTTACCGAGTTGTGACCGGGGGAGATTGTGCGCCCCGGCGGCATCCCCTAGCGTGATCATGGAATCGGTTCCCGATCTCTCACGTGCGGAGCCCGAGAGGCGCGGCTCCGCGAACTCAAGGAGGAGGCAGACACCATGACTGCACTGCGATCCCGCCGCGGACGCGGCTACATCGCACTGGGAGTGGCGACCATCGCGGCGCTGACGCTCGCCGGCTGCGCCGAAGGCGGTGACGAGGCCGGTGACGACGGCTCGGTCGAGGGGGAGACCGTCGAGATCGCAGGCGGCATCACCGGCTCGGAGGCGGAGAACCTCCAGAAGTCGTTCGACCAGTTCACCGAGGACACCGGCATCATCGTCGAGTACACCGGCGACAAGGGCTTCGAGGGCAACATCGTCACGAAGGTCGCGGGCGGATCCGCTCCCGACATCGCGATCGTGCCGCAGCCCGGTCTGCTCCGTTCGCTCATCGAGACCGGCGAGGTCCAGGAGGCCACCGAGGAGGTGTCGGCGAACGTCGACGAGTACTGGTCGGAGGACTGGAAGGAGTACGGCTCGCTGGACGGCACCTTCTACGCCGCTCCGATGCTGGCGAACCTGAAGGGCTACGTGTACTACTCGCCCGCCAGCTTCGAAGAGTGGGGCGTCGAGGTCCCGAAGACCTGGGACGAGCTGCTCGAGCTGACGCAGACGATCCGCGACGCCACCGGCGAGCCCCCGTGGTGCGCCGGCTTCTCGTCCGAGGCGGCGTCGGGCTGGCCGGGCACCGACTGGGTCGAGGACCTCGTCCTGCGCGGAGCGGGCCCGGACGTGTACGACAGCTGGGCCGCGGGCGACACGCCCTTCACCGACCCCGACATCGAGGCCGCGTTCGACGCCGTGGGCGAGATCCTGCTGAACCCGGAGTACGTCAACGCCGGATTCGGTGATGTCAAGAGCATCAACTCGACGGCGTTCGGCGACCCGATCGCGGCGGCCGTGGCCAACGGCACGTGCGCGCTCACGCACCAGGGTTCGTTCCTCACGGCGAACTTCCTCACCGCCCAGACGGCGGAGGGCGAGACGCCGACCATCGCCCCTGACGGCGACATCTACGCGTTCATCCTCCCCGGCATCGAGGAGGGCGAACTGGCGGTCGAGGGCGGCGGCGAGTTCGTGACGGCGTTCTCGGACGACGCCGCGACGCAGGCGGTGCTCGAGTACATGTCGACCCCGGAGTTCGCCGACGCGCGCGTCGAGCTCGGCGGCGCCATCTCGGCCAACACGGGCGCCGACCCGTCGCTGGCGTCGAGCGAGTTCCTGACCGAGGCGATGGAGATCGTGCAGGACCCGAACACGGTGTTCCGCTTCGACGCCTCCGACCTGATGCCGGCGACTGTCGGCTCGGGCTCCTTCTGGCGCGGCATGGTCGACTGGATCGACGGCAAGCCGACGTCGCAGGTCCTGGAAGACATCCAGGCAGGCTACGAGAACTGACGCACCGCACGTCGGTGCCGGGGTCCGCGCACGCGGTCCCGGCACCGGCGTGACGTCATCCGTCGGCGTCGACGGGGGAAGGCAGACCATGTCTCAGACCACAACATCGGCGGCGGATCAGGGGCAGACGATGCCCCCGCCTGCCGAGCGCGGCGGAAGGAAGCCGCCGTCGCAGAAGACGACCCGGCTCGTCGTCACGATCGGGCTCATCCTGATCGCGGCGCTGGTGGTCTTCCTGCTCCTCAGCCCTCCGAATCAGGACGCCAGGCCCGTCTCGCTGGGCATCTCGTTCAACTCGTTCTTCCAGTGGATCGGCAACCTGGGGCCGATCGCACAGATCCCCGTCATCGTGCTGATCTTCGGCGTGGTGGTCGCGATCCTGCTCGTGCTGATCGAGTACGCCCCGCGTGCGGGGCGCGGCTACTTCTGGCTGCGGCTCATCTCGTGCTTCGCGATCCCGTTCCTGGCGTTCATGATGCTGCGCCCGTACGAGGGCGCCGTCCTGTACGTGGTCCCCATCGCCCTCATCTCCGGCGGACTGCTGTTCTACGCCGACCACCGCGCGCGCGAAGGGTCCGGCTACCTGTACCAGCTGGTGCTCTTCATGGCGCCGGCCGCCATCCTGCTCCTGGTCGGCCTGGTGTATCCCACCATCTCGACGGTCATCCAGTCGTTCTACGACAAGAGCGGCGAGAACTTCGTCGGGATGGAGAACTACGTCTGGGCCTTCACGAATCCGCAGGGATTCTGGTCGATCATCAATACGCTCATCTGGGCGATCTTCGCCCCGGTGTTCTCGCTCATCGTCGGGCTCGCGTACGCGGCCTTCATGGAGCGCGCGCGCGGTGACCGTCTGCTGAAGATCCTCGTCTTCATGCCGTTCGCGTTCGCCGGGGTGAGCATGAGCATCATCTGGCGGTTCGTGTACGACTACCGCCAGGGCGAGCAGGTCGGCCTCCTCAACGCCATCGTCGTCGCCTTCGGCGGCGAGCCGGTCCGGTGGCTCGACATCTGGCCGCTGGTCAACACGTTCTGCCTGCTCTTCGTGTTCGTCTGGGCGCAGACGGGCTTCGCCATGGTGGTGCTGTCCGCCGCGATCAAGGCGGTCCCCGCCGAGCAGCTCGAGGCGGCCCAGCTGGACGGGACGTCGGCGTGGCAGCGCTTCATCAACGTCACGGTCCCCGGGATCCGCGGTGCGATCATCGTCGTGCTGACCACGATCACGATCGCCGCACTGAAGCTGTACGACATCGTCGCGGTGATGACCGGTGGCCGGTCGAACTCGACGGTCCTCGGCTTCGAGATGGTCAACCAGCAGCAGCGTTTCCAGAGCTACGGGCACTCGGCGGCGCTGGCGGTGCTCATCTTCCTCTTCGTCACGCCCCTGCTCGTCTACAACGTGATCCAGCTTCGCAAGCAGAGGGAGGTCCGCTGATGACCGCCGTCGAATCCGAGACGACGAGCTTCGACAGAGCGGCCGCGCGCAAGGTCGCACGCGAGACGCGTCGCAACGAGTCGCAGGCGCAGAAGCGGCTCACGTCGCCGCTGGCGACCGTGATCGCGGTGGCGATCGCCTTCCTGTGGACGATCCCGACCCTCGGCCTGCTCATCACGTCGTTCCGCCCCGGTGCGGACTCGGCAACGTCGGGCTGGTGGACGGTCTTCACGAACCCGGACTTCACGCTCGGCAACTACGAGGCCGCGCTGACGTCGGGGGGAACCGCGCTGACCCTGGGGGAGTCCTTCCTCAACTCCCTCGCGATCACCATCCCCGTCACGGTGTTCTCGCTCGCGATCGCCTCGCTGGCGGCCTACGCCTTCGCGTGGATGGACTTCAAGGGCCGCGGGTTCCTGTTCGTCGCAGTGTTCGCGCTGCAGATCGTGCCGATCCAGATGGCCCTGGTGCCACTGCTGACGCTGTTCTCGCGGGGACTGGAGATCGGCGACGTGATGATCTTCCCCGGCCTGGAGATGCGCGAGGTGGACCACAGCTTCGCGACGGTGTGGATCGCCCACACCATCTTCGCGATGCCGCTGGCCATCTTCCTGCTGCACAACTTCATCTCCGAGATCCCCTCGGATGTGATCGAGGCGGCTCGGGTGGACGGCGCAGGACACGGGCAGATCTTCTTCCGGATCATCCTCCCGCTGTCCACGCCCGCGCTGGCGTCCTTCGCCATCTTCGAGTTCATCTGGGTGTGGAACGACCTGCTCGTCGCGACGATCTTCGCGCCGACCTCGTCGCTGCCGATGACGCAGACGCTGAACTCCCTCTCGGGCTCGTGGGGCGATCAGTGGTTCCTGCTGTCGGCAGGAGCCTTCCTCGTGCTGATCGTGCCGCTCATCGTGTTCCTGGCCATGCAGCGCTTCTTCGTGCGAGGCCTCATGGCGGGTGCCACGAAGGGCTGACACAGCAGATCGACGGATGCCGCGGCCAGGCGCTGAGCGCCGGTCCGCGGCATCCGTCGTCCGAGGGTCGGTGTGTCAGGCGCTGCAGCCGAGGCGCCGCTGGATGGATTGCATCGCGTCGATCTCGGCCGTCTGGCCCGACTGGATCGTCCCGGCGACCTGCAGCGCGCGAGGGTCGCTCCCGAGCTCGAGGAGCGCCTCTGCCATCGGGATCGCGCCCTCGTGGTGCCGGATCATCAGCTCGAGGAAGAGGCAGTCCGCCTCCTGGCCGGTGGCGGTCCGGAGCGCGGTCAGCTCTTCGGCCGAAGCCATCCCCATGGCCGCCCGCGCCTCGTCCTCGGACATCGCCTCGCCCGTGCTCGAACCGTGGTCGTGGTCGACGGAGGATTCCGCCATCCACTGCATCATCGGGTCGCCGGTCTGGGGGAGCCCCCACTGCACGAGCCAGTCGTACATCTCGCCGCGCTGGCCGGCCTGGCCGGTCGCGATGTCGTACGACAGCACGCGCAGCTCGTCGTCCTCGGTCTTGCGGTAGATCTCCATCGCCATCTCGATCGCCTGGGCGTGGTGCACCTGCATGTCGCGCGAGAAACCGGCCTCGGGTGAGCTCGTCCCCGGGGCGGCGACGCTCTGCGCCGCGCCGAACGTCGAGAACCGGCCGACCGCGAAACCGAGCGCGGCGATCAGGACGAGCCCGACGACGATGACCACCCAGCGCCGGGGTGATCCGGTCGAGGCGTCGTCCGACACGACGGAACCCTACTGCTTGCCGGGGGCGTCGAACGCGCCGGTGCAGGCCGCGTTCGGCTCGGGGGCGTTGGTGCTGCGCCAGTACGCGCGGACGAACTCCTCGATGCGCTCGTCGTCGGCGGCGTCGACCTTGAGCTGGGCGTTCCACGCGCTGACGGCGATCGGGGTGTCCATGCCCTCGTAGGGCGAGAGCACCGTGTAGGTGGAGGGCAGCTGCGCCTCGAGCGCCGCGATGTCGTCGTCCGAGACCTGGGCGGGGTCGTAGGTGACCCACACCGCGCCGTGCTCCAGCGAGTGGACGGCGTTCTCGTTCGGCACCGGCTCGGTGTAGACGCCGCAGTTCAGCCAGATCGCGTTGTGGTCGCCGCCGGCCGGAGGGGTCTGCTCGTAGTCGACGGTCGTGTCGACGTGGTTGGCGGTGTTCTCGAACGTCTCGAGACCCTCGATGCCGCTGCCGTCGCTGTCGCCGCGGTCGTAGGTCGGAGGGGCCGCGGGGGCGAACACGATCGACGCGACGATCGCGGCCACCACCAGCAGCGCGGCCGCCGAGCCGACGATCCACCAGACGAGCCGGCTGCGGCGTCGCTTGGCGAGCTGCCGCTGGTACTCCGCGAGCTTCTCCTGGCGCTTCTGCTCGCGCTGCTGCTTGACCGTGAGGTCGATCTGGGCCTGCGTTGCCGGGTTGCCGCTCTTGCGCTTGTCGGCCTGGGACGGGGTCATGCTCGTGATCTCTGCCAATCGATGAACAGCGGTCGGGGCGCCCGGCCCACGCCGTTCGGCGGGAGGCTGACGGGTTGCCCTCATCCTATGCGAGCGAATGAGCCCTGCCCTGAGAAGGGCCCGACAGCCGGGACCTGTCCCGGCGCCCTCCGGGAGAGCGCTTGCGAGCGGGGCGGGACCATCCGGTAACATGGTGCTCGAATCGATTCGACCTTGACGGTCTCCCGCACGAGCAGCGACGCCGATCGGCAGCGTCGGACGACTCGCGCCCGCTCCCTCCGCACCCGCACGCCCTCCCGGCGCACGGCCCGTGCGATCGCTTTCCCCGCCTCGCTCCTGACGGCCTTGCCACGAAACGAAGTCCCTGTTGCTCGATACCGCATCCATCCCCGTCCAGCGGCGCGAAGACCGCGTCCCCGCCGAGCCCCGGCCCGAAGACCAGGGCCGCGCCGCCCTCCCCCCGAAGCCCCACGCGACGTCGACGGGCGCCATCCGCACCCTCGGCAGCAATCCGGCGACCGCGCCCATCGTGCTGCACCCGGGCGACTCGATCCCGCACCGCCGCCGGGTGCTCTACATCGTCCTGCTCGGCGCGCTGACGGCGCTGGGTCCGTTCACGATCGACCTGTACCTGCCGGCGTTCCCGGTGCTCGAGGCGGACTTCGACACCACCGCGGCAGCCATCCAGCTGACCCTCACCGGCACCATGATCGGCTTCGCTCTGGGTCAGCTCATCGTCGGCCCGCTCAGCGACAAGGTGGGCCGTCGCGTGCCGCTCCTCGCGGTCACCGCCCTCCATGTGCTGGCCAGCACCGCCGCCGCCTTCGCGCCCACGCTCGAGCTGCTGTCCGTGGCACGCGTGCTGCAGGGAGCGGGGGCGGCCGCCGGCGGCGTGGTCGCGGCAGCGATCGTGCGCGACCTTTTCGGCGGCCGGCGTCTGGTCGTCATGCTCTCCCGGCTGGCGCTCGTCTCGGGTGTCGCGCCGGTGCTCGCGCCGCTGGTCGGTTCCGCGCTCCTGGCCGTCATGCCCTGGCGCGGCATCTTCGTCGTGCTGGCCGTCTACGGGGCCGTGATGCTGGTCTCGGCGATGATCTTCCTCCCCGAGACGCTTCCGCCGGCGCGCCGGCACGAGAGGGGCGCGACGACCGTGTGGCAGCGGTATCGCAGCGTCTTCAGCGACCGCGTGTTCATCGGCGTGCTCATCATCGGCGGAATGACCTTCTCCGGCCTCTTCTCGTACCTGTCGAGCTCATCGTTCCTGTTCCAGCAGGAGTACGGCTTCAACGCCCAGCAGTACGGCCTGCTCTTCGCCGCCAACTCGCTCGGCGTCGTGGTCGGCGTCCAGACGGCGTCGCGCCTGGCCGCGCGCTTCGGCCCGCAGTGGGTCATGGCGTGGTCGACCGCCGTGCTCGCGGTCTCGGCATCCGCCATCATCATCACCGACCAGCTCGGCCTCGGCATCTGGGGCACGATCATCCCGCTGTTCGTGTTCATGACCGGCTGCGGATTCACCTTCCCCTGCGTGCAGGTGCTGGCGCTCGACCGGCACGGCAAGGCGGCGGGCACGGCCCAGTCGATCATCGGCGCCACGAACTTCGGCGTGGCCGGGATCATCTCGCCGCTCGTGGGGTGGCTCGCGGCGGATGCCGGCATCACCGCGACCACCATGGCGTCCGTCATGGTCGGATGCTCCGTCGTGGGTGTGCTCGCGCTGTGGCTGATCGTGCGCCCGCGCACGGTGGAGCGGCTCGCGCCCTGAGCCGACCGGTTCAGGGCGCGGGCGGTCGCACCGGCTGCAGGACGAACAGCCGCACCGTGCGCCCGGACTCGCGCTCGTAGTCGCGGTAGCCCGGCCACTGGCGCTGGATGAGGGACCAGGCGGCCTCGCGTTCGCCGGCGGGGATGAGTGCGGCGCGGACCGCCATGCGCCGTCCGCGCACGGTGATCGCGGCGTCAGGGTGCGCGAGCAGGTTCCCGGTCCACGCAGGATGCCGCGCCCCCGCGAAGTTGGTTCCGGCCACGATCGCCCGCCCGCGCCCGTCGGGGGTGTACATGAGGGGCACGTCCCGCGGCTCACCCGACATGGCGCCGACCGTGTGGAGCACGAGCGAGGGGACGAGCAGCGCGCTCAGCTGCACGCGGCCGTGCGTCGCGCGGGCGATCGCCCGTTCGATCGGCGGGAGCAGCGTCGGGCCGATGATGCGCCTGAACAGGCGCGTGCGGGTGAGCGGCGCGACGACCGCCCGTACGACGTCGACGACGCGGGTCATGCCACCTCCGTCCCGCCGCGGCGCGGATCGAGTCCGAACCATAGCATCCGCGTGGCGATCACGGCGAGAGGGTGACCGCGGTCGTGCCGCGCGGCAGAATGGGGCGATGACGACATCGGCGGAGCGGCGGGTCGCGGTACCGGTGGTCGCCTTCCTGATCGTGGGCGGAGGCCTCGCGCTGCTCGCGTGCCTGCTCGGATGGTGGGTCTTCAGCAGGGGCGACGAGCCGTTCGCGATCGACCTCGGGTGGAACGCCTTGGTGGCCGCCATGTTCAACCCGGTGTTCAGCGCCTTCTCGTACTTCATGGACTGGGTCGGCGGCGGGTGGGTCGCCGTCCTCGCGGTGCCCATCGGCGGCGCCCTCGTGCTCGTCCTGCTGCGGCGGCCGTGGGCGGCCGTGTACTTCCTCGCGGCGGAGGCGGTGTCGGCCGGCGGCGTCCAGGTGCTCAAGCACCTGTTCGGACGCGTCCGTCCCGAGGACATCGTCGTGGTCGCCGACTACGGCTCGTACCCGTCCGGGCATGTCGCCAACGCCGCAACGATCGCCGTCGCCGCCTACGTCATCTTCCCGCGGGTGTGGGTGGCGATCGTCGGCGGGGTGTGGATCATCCTGATGGCGTTCAGCCGCACGTATCTGCACGCGCACTGGCTGAGTGACACCGTCGGCGGAGCCCTGATCGGCGCGGGCGCCGCCCTCCTCGTGGCGGCCGCGTTCGCGGTCCCGATGGCGAAGGAGCGGGAGAAACTCGATGTCCGGGCGAAACGCGCGTCGATAGGCTGAGCGGATGACCGCCGCCGACGCGCCAGACCCGCCCGCGACCGCACCCTCGACCGACCCGGCCGTCGCCGCCGCGGAGGCCGACTTGGCTCGCCTGCGGGCGGAAGCGGAGGCGGCCGAGGCGAACCTCAAGGCCGCGCAGGCCAAGGCCGCGCTCGCCGCCGCCGAAGCGGCCGCCGCGAAGGCCCGCGTCGCGGGAGAGCCCGCCGCGCCGTCGGCCCCGACGGTCGACGCGACACCCGCACCTTCCGCAGCCCCGCCGCCCCTGGTCCCGGAGCCGCAGACCCCGGCGCCCGCCGCCGGTACGGACCTGCCGCACACGCCCGCCGGCCCGCTCGACGCGGACGAGGTCCGCGACATCGCCGAAGGATACGGATTCGAGGGCGCCACGCTCGACCTCGGCGCGCTGGTCAACGGCGAGCCGGTGCCGGACGCCCAGGTCCGCATCCCGCTGGGGATGATGAACCGGCACGGCCTGATCGCCGGCGCCACCGGAACCGGCAAGACGCGCACCCTGCAGGGGCTCGCCGAGCAGCTCGCCGCCAAGGGGGTCCCCGTCTTCGCCGCGGACATCAAGGGCGACCTGTCGGGGGTGGCGACGCCCGGTGAGCCGAGCGAGAAGCTGCTGGCGCGCACCCGGGGGATCGCGCAGGACTGGAAGCCCGAGGCATCCGTCACCGAGTACTTCGCCCTGGGCGGCATCGGCAAGGGCGTGCCCGTGCGGGCGACGGTGTCCGGCTTCGGGCCCCTGCTGCTCAGCAAGGTGCTGGGGCTCAACGCCACGCAGGAATCGAGCCTGGGCCTGGTGTTCCACTACGCCGACGCGAACGGCCTGGCGCTGGTCGACCTGGCCGACCTCCGGGCCGTGCTCACGCACCTCACGAGCGACGAGGGCAAGGCCGAGCTCAAGGAGCTGGGTGGATTGTCGGCGGCGACGGCCGGTGTGATCCTGCGCGAGCTGATCACGTTCGCGGATGCCGGAGCCGACGTCTTCTTCGGCGAACCCGAGTTCGAGGTGGCCGACTTCATCCGCACGGCGCCCGACGGGCGGGGCGTCATCAGCCTGCTCGAGGTCCCGGGCGTGATCGACAAGCCCGAGCTGTTCTCGACCTTCCTGATGTACCTGCTGGCCGAGCTGTTCGAGATTCTGCCCGAGGTGGGGGATCCCGACAAGCCCGAGCTGGTCTTCTTCTTCGACGAGGCGCACCTGCTCTTCACGGACGCCTCGAAGGACTTCCTCGCGGCGATCGTGCAGACCGTGCGCCTCATCCGCTCGAAGGGCGTCGGCGTCTTCTTCGTGACGCAGACGCCCAAGGATGTGCCGTCCGACGTGCTCGCCCAGCTCGGCTCGCGCGTGCAGCACGCGCTGCGTGCCTTCACCCCCGACGACGCCAAGGCCCTGCGCGCGACCGTCGGCACGTACCCGACGTCGGGTTACGACCTCGAGCGCGTGCTGCAGGAGCTCGGCACCGGCGAGGCGATCGTCACGGTGATGAGCGAGAAGGGAGCACCCACACCGGTCGCCTGGACGCGGCTGCGCGCACCGCAGGGACTCATGTCGCCGACCCCCGACCCCGCGATCGAGGCGGCGGTGAAGGCGTCGCCGCTCCTGGCGAAGTACGGCACGGCGATCGACCGCGAGTCCGCGCGCGAGATCCTCACCGCCAAGATGCGGGCGGCCGACGAAGCCGCCGCCGCGGAGGAGGCGGCCCTCGCGAAGGCCAAGGCGGACGCCGAGTACGCGAAGCAGAAGGCGGCGATCGACAAGCAGCAGGCGGCGGCCGAGAAGAAGGCGCGGCAGGAGTACGAGCGCCTGCTCAAGAAGACCGCCGGCACCACGCGCACCACGCGCACCACGCGCGCGTCGCGCTCGTCGTCGAAGTCCCCGCTGGAGCAGATCCTCGACTCCAAGTCCACGCAGACGATACTGGGTGGGGTGATCCGCGGGATCTTCGGCACCGGCAGGCGCTGAGGCATCCGACCCGAACCGGATCCTCGCCGTTCCGGAGGTCTCGCGTGCGCCGCAGAGCAGTCGTCGTCGTCGCGCTGACGCTCGCCCTGGCGACGGCGGCCGCGGGCGTCGCGCTGGCCGTGGCGGCAGGGGCGCCTTCGGCGAGGAAGACGGATGCCGCGCCCTCGCCCAGCCGGACACCGTCGGCCGGCGCGCACGAGGTCACCCCCGACGACTACTGCTACGTCGAGGCGATGATCTACTACCGCGTCGAGGAGTCCGAGCTGGCCGCGACGCTGCTGCGCAAGGACGGGATCGACGCCGGTGCCCTGGGGTTCGCCGGTGGCATCGCGGCGCGCGACGCCGACGAGCTCGACCGGCTTCGCGAGTGGTACCTCTCGTGGGCGGACGCACGCCCGGTCGAGCCGCCGAAGGACGGCCCCTGCGGTGGTCACGGCGCCGACCACGCGCAGATGCCCGGCATGCCGACGTGGAGCACGGTGCAGGGATTCGTCGACGCGCAGCATCCCGACGCCGAACGCCGGTTCGCCGAGATCCTGCGCGATCAGAACGCCGGCATGGTGGCACTCATCGGGCTCATCCTCGACGGCGACCCGCACCCGGCCGTCGCGGAGTCGGCCGACGTGGTGCTGAGGCAGGCGCGCGCCGACCAGGAGACGCTGCGCGGGATCCTCGACGCGGCGCCCTGAGCGCGGGCGGCGGGGCGGGGCATTCGTCGCCCTCTCCCGCCGCGGGTCACCAGCCGCTGAGGGAGCCCAGCGGAGCGAGGGCGCGCGCCGCGTCGCGCAATGCTCCGACGTGGCGCGCCGCGACGGAGAGCCGCCCGATCGCCGTCGACAGGGTCACGGCGCCGACGGGGCGGGCGGCGTGGTCGTGGATGGGCACCGCGAGGCACCCGCGGTCGGGTGCGAGGAGCGCGCCCTGCTCGGTGTACCCGCGCACGGCGTAGGCCTCACGGATCGCTCGGACGTCCTCGGTCGGTGCGCCGCTGCCCCAGCTCGGGGCCTGCGGCATGCGGCGGTCGGGGTGGGCGACGAGCCACAGGTGCCCGATCGCCGAGCGCAGCGGATCGCCGAGCAGGGCGTCGCGGTCGGAGAGGGGGCGTGTGCCGTCCTCGTCGAGCACCACCAGGCCGGTCCGGTGGAAGGCGAACAGGTGCACCGCCTCGCCGGTCTCGGCGCGCAGCCGGTCCACCACGTCCGCGTGGTCGGGTCGGGAGCGGGCTCCGACGACAGCCGCGAGCTCGAGCACGCGGGTGCCGAGGACGAAGCCGGAGAAGTCGGCACGGCGCACCAGGTACTCGTCGCGCACCAGCGCGTTGACGACGCGGTACACGGTGGCCCGCGGCGCGCCGACCGCGCGGGCGATCTCGGCGGCCGAGGCGCCGTGATGGTCGCGCGCGACCTGCTCGAGGATCTCGAGCGCGAGTCCCAGGCCCCTCTCCGGCAACGGCATGTCGCGCGGGAGACCCGCCCCGCTCACCTCCGCGCCGACCCGTCGATCGTGTCTGCGTCGACCGGCCAGTCGTGCACGCCGATGCGGGCCGCCACCGCGGGGTTGCGCAGCAGGCGCACGGTGCCGGCGCCCACGACGGCGGCGAGGATGCCCGCCGCCCACAGGAGGCCCGCGGGGTTCTCGCGCATCGTCACGCCGACGTAGAACGCGAGCACGCACAGCAGACCTGCGAGCGGCACCGTGCTCACGACCACCGCCCGGGCGGTGAGCTCCCCGATCCGCCCGAGGAAGACGGGCGCGGCCGCGCACACCAGGGCGTACGCCAGCACGAAACCGAGGATCGAGGCCGGCGAGGTGACGACGCGCATGTCCTGACGGCTGCCGCCCGCGGCGAGCACCGCCACCGGGACGGCGGTGACCGTCGCCGCGAGGATCAGCCCGCCGATCGCGGGCACCCCGCGCCGGGACACGTGCCCGAGCGCGGCGGGGAGCAGCCCCTCGCGGCTCATGGCGAACGCGAGGCGGGTCGCGGCGGTGGTCATCGCGAGCGCGCAGGCGAGGAACGAGACCGCGACGATGACATCGATGAGGTGCGCGAACCCGGTCACGGCGGCGAGGGATGCCGCACCCGGCTGCTCGGCGACGATGGACAGCTGGGCAGCCGTGCCGACGAGCATGACCAGGCCGGTCGCACCGACGCTCCACATCACCGCGCGCGGGACGGCGGCGAACGGACGCCGCGTCTCGGGACCCAGCGCGGCGCCGCTCTCGAATCCGACGAAGCCGATGAGCGAGAAGGCGACGCCGGTGATGATCGCCTCCATCGAGAAGTCGGCCGCGCGCGGGACCAGCAGGCCGACGTCCCAGCGGCTCACGCCCAGCGCCGCCACCGAGAGGCCCAGCACCGTCAGCACCGCGACGGATTCCAGCACGAGGAGGACGCGCGTGGACATGCGCAGGCCGCGCGCGACGACGAGGGCGATGACCGCGCCGAATCCGATGATGAGCGCGATCACCAGCAGCGGCGAGGCGGGACCGCCGCTGAGGAGATCGGCGAGTCGCTGCGAACCCGAAGCGAGCGTGTTCATCGCGACCGCCAGATAGCCGATGCCGAGGGCCGCCCCGGTCACGAGGCCGATATGGGGTCCCAGACCGCGCGCGGCGAAGGTGTAGAGCGCGCCGGTGCTCGCGATGCGCCGGGCGAAGATGCCGATGACGAGGCCGACGCCGACGACCAGGGTGATGGTGAGGGCGATGTCGAAGAACCCGAACGACCCGCTCCGCGCGAAGAGGGCGCCCGGGTGCACGAGCAGGACGCCGGCGGGTGCGGTCGCGGCGACCGACTGCGCGACGACGTCGACCGTGTGCGCGTGCCGCCGGCGCAGCCCCGCGAACGGCGAACTGCCGCCCAGATCCCGCCGCGGCCGAGCCTGCTCGATCGCGTCCGCGAGTGCACTGCTCACGCGTCCTCCTCCGCACCGGCCCGCCGCGACGCGGCTGCGCGCGAGGCTACCGCCCGTGCGTTGCCGGAAAGCGCGGAGTGTGTTTCGGCGCTGTGACACCGCCTGAGACATCCGCGGCGCCCGGCCGCCCCGTCGTCTCAGCATGATTTCGATCGGCGTTCGCCGCTCCACACCGCCGGGAAACGGCGCCGGCGAAGAATCGGCCCGACGCGGGTGCAGCCGCGTCTTCGCCATCGAAAGGACTCCTGTGACCGATACACAGCTCTCTCCTGACGGGGACTCGCCACCCCCGGAGCGGCAGCGCGCTCGCCGAGGCGGTGTGCTGACGCCGCGGGCGCTCGGCATCGGCTCCGCGGTCGCCGCCGCGGCAGCCGCCGTCGCCCTCGTCTTCGCCACGCAGACCGCCGTGCAGGCGACGTCGTCCCCCGAGACCCCGCCGGCCACCCCCATCGCCGCCGACAGCACCGATGAGGACGCGCCCGAGAAGGCGGCGGAGGTCGCCAAGCCCCCGGCGATCGCCGCCGCCTACGACGCTCTCACGGGAGCCGAGGTGGAGTACGTCCGCTTCCTCGGCGCCCAGGACGCGGCGTTCGCCGCCGGCGAGGACGTCTTCGGCGACGCCGGACTGCAGTTCCTGTCCACCGACGTCGCCGACCCGCAGGCGTACGCCGACGGGCAGCGGCGTCTGCTCTCGCTCTACTACGACTACGGCACGAACGAGACGGTGAGCATGATCGTCAACGCGACCACCGGTGCCGTCGAGTCGGTCGATCGCGCGTCGGGCACCCAGCCGGCGCCGACCGACGCCGAGACGGCGCTCGCGTGGGAGCTGCTGCTCGACTCGGAGGCGGCTCAGCCCGTCGTCGACGAGTTCGCGGCGCTCACAGGCGGCTCCGCGCTCACCCCGGCATCCGCCGAGGTCCTCCTCACCGCCCACTCCTTCGTGACGGATGCCGGATCCTTCGGCGCCGAATCGTGCGGCGTCGACCGGTGCGTGCAGGTGCTCGCCCAGGTCGACGGCGGGGCCTTCCTCACCACCAGCACGTTCGTCGTCAACCTCTCGACGCGTGCCGTCCTGTCCATCTCATGACCATGGAGACACTCCCGATGAAACGACCCACCCTTCGCCGGCTGCTCGGCGCGGGCACCGCGATGACCCTGCTCGCGGGCGGACTGGTGCTGTCGGCGCCCGCGGCCGCCTCGGCGCAGACCGTCACCGAGGCATCCTGCTCCGGCGACTCCCTCGTCTCGGAGACGCTCGAGGCCGGATCGAGCTGGCAGATGTGCTGGCGCCTGGACACCTACCGGGGCCTCGTGCTCGACAAGGTGGCCTACCAGCCGCGAGACGATGCGGCGCCGATCCTCGTGCTCGACTCGATCGCGCTCGCACAGCTGAACGTGCCCTATGACACCGGCGCGACCGAGTACAACGACGTCACCACCTATCAGGTCGGCGGCCGTCGCCTGCAGGCCATCGAAGCCGTCGACTGCCCGGTCGGCGAGGTGCGCACCTCGTGGGTCGACGCCACCCGCGGCGAGATCCCCGCGATCTGCATCGGCGAGGAGGACTCCGGCCTCGCGTACCGCTCGAACATCGCGCGGGATGCGCTGTACGCCGCGCAGGGCACCGACCTCGTGCTGCACACGGTGTCGCGCATCGGGTGGTACGAGTACCAGACCGAGTACCGCTTCCACGACGACGGCGAGATCTCGGTGCGCCTCGGCGCGACCGGCGACCTGTCGCCGAACGACTACGTCGACGTCGTCAACCAGGGCTGGCCGATCGCGCCGGGCCAGGAGGACTTCGCGGTCAACCACTACCACTCGGCGTTCTGGCGCGTGGACTTCGGCATCGACTCCGGCGCCGGCCAGGTGGTCGAGAAGTTCGCGACGACGCCGACCGGCGAGCACGGCACGACCGGCGACACCGGCCACACCGCGATCCTCGAGACGCAGGTCACGCAGGTCACGAACGAGACCAAGACGATGGGGGCCAACCGCGAGGCGTACCGGGTCGTGAACCCCGAGAGCCTCAACGCCGACGGACACGCCCGCTCGTACGAGATCATCGTGCCGCGCGACCAGGCGTACAACCTGAACCCCGAGACGGACTTCGACATCGCCTTCACGGCCGCCAAGTCCGACGAGATCCACGCCAGCTACAACCTGATCCCGTCGAAGGCGGGGCAGATGGTCACCGACTACATCGCCGACGGCGAGACGCTCGAGGACCCGGTGGCGTGGGTGAACGTGGGCTTCCACCACATCAACCGCGACGAGGACCAGAGCCCGATGCCGATCCACTGGCAGGGCTTCACCCTCTACCCGCGGGACTTCGCCGCACAGAACCCCAACATCCCCGAGGGCCGCAAGTGGGTCAACGGCGACATGCGGGGCGTCCCGAACCCGAACATCACCCCGACCCCGACGGCGTCGCCGACGCCGGCCCCCACGACGGAGCCCACCCCGACCCCGACGCCGACTCCGACCGACGCAGGCAACGGCAACGGCAACGGCAACGGCGGGAACGGCAACGGCGGGAACGGCAACGGCAACGGGAACGGCAACGGGAACGGCAACGGGAACGGCGGCGGCAGCGGCGGCGGTGACGCGGCGGCCCCGGCGGCGGCACCCGTCACCTTCGGCCAGCCCGAGGTCGCCCCGGGCGCGGCGCAGACCGCGTCGGCCGGCGGGTTCACCCCCGGCGAGACCGTCAGCGCCGTGATGCACTCCGACCCGGTCGACGTCGGCACGTTCGTCGCCGACAGCGAGGGAGAGGTGACCGTGCAGTTCGTCGTCCCGTCCGACACCCCGGCCGGCGAGCACACGCTCGTGCTGACGGGTCAGACGTCCTCGGCGGTGGCGCAGGGCACCTTCACAGTGGCATCCGCCTCGCCCTCGGCGGTCTTCGGAGCGCTCGCGACGACCGGCACCGACGCGAACCGCTGGGCCATGTCGGGCCTGGTGCTCCTGGTCGCCGGTGCGGGCCTCGCGGGCACCGCGTGGCACATGCGTCGCCAGCAGGGGCTGAGGGCGCAGGCCTGAACCCCGCCGCGGGGCGGTGCGCGCAGCGCGCCGCCCCGCTCGACGCACCCGACGTCCGACCCGAAAGGAATCCGATGCCCCATCGCATCGCGGCCACCGGGGTGGTTCTCGCCGTCTCCACCGCGCTCGTCGGCGGCGCCGCCGTCGCTCTCGGCATGACGGTTCCCGCGACGTCCGCGCCCCAGGCCGTCGCCTCCTCGGGGATGACGGATGCCGCGACCGCCGCCTACCCGACGGTGGTGGACCACTGCTACATCGAGGGCATGATCCCGCATCACGAGCAGGCGCTCGAGCTGAGCCGGCTCGTGCTCGACGCCGACGGCGTGAGGGATCGCACCCGGGCGCTCGCCGAGTTCATCGTCGCCGATCAGAGCGGCGAGATCCAGACGATGCGGGCATGGCAGGATGCCTGGCGACGGGCCCTCCCGACGGATCCGGAGCACACGGGCCACGGGGCGCACGCGGCGGCCGTCGCGCCGGGGGGAGGCATCCCGTCCGGCTGCGACGATCACGGTCACACGGAGATGAAGGGCATGGCCACCGTCGAGCAGCTCGCCGCCCTCGACGCCGCCGAGGGCGCCGCGGCCGACCGGATGTTCCTCGAGCTCATGATCGTCCATCACGAGGGCGCCCTCGTGATGGCGGAGCGTGTCGTGCGCGACGGCACGAATGCGTTCGCGCGCACCTCGGGCAAGCACGTGCTCATCGAGCAGGAACGCGAGGTCGCCGCCATGACGTCGCTGGTCGAAGGCCCGCCATGACCCTGACCGGCGCGCGCGCAGCGACCGTCCCCTCGGCGGAGTCGCCCGCCGCCCGGCGGGGCCGGCGCCCGCTGGCGTGGGCGTTCGCCGCCGCCGGGCCTGTCGCGGTCGCCGCCGTCCTGGCCGCGGGGCTCGGGGTCGCGACCGTGCAGAACGACTCCATGAGCCCGGCGCTGCGCGGCGGCGACACCGTGGTGTTCGACCGCTGGAGCGCACCCGCGCGCGGCGACGTCGTGCTGCTCGTCGATCGCGAAGGCTGGTCGGGTACGCCGGATGCGCTCCTGGTGAAGCGGGTCGTCGGTGTCGAGGGCGACGTGGTCGTCTGCTGCGAGGCCGGCACCGGGAGGCTCGTCGTCAACGGGAAGCCGGTCGACGAGCCTCACGCCCCGGCATCCCGCCCCGGCGGCGACATCCCCTTCCGTGTCGCCGTGCCGGAGGACGCCGTGTGGGTCATGGGCGACAACCGCGCCGCCTCCGCCGATTCGCGCCTGTCGGTGTCGGAGCCGGGGCACGGCAGCGTACCGCTCGCGGACCTTCGCGGCGTCGCGCGCCTCTGGTGGAGCTGAGCCCCGCGCCGCAGCGTGCCCGGGGCGCCGCGGCCGGCCGCGCGCCGCCGCGGCTTGGCCCGGCATCCGCTCTCCTTCCCGTTCAGCGGAGGAGGACGCGCCGGGGCGGCCCGGGGAGGCATAGCCTGGAGACATGGCGACGAAGCCCCCGAGAGCGGATATCGACGAGTCCCGCGTGCACGTCACACGACCGAAGAAGGTCGCCGTGGGCGTGCCGGCGGTGCTGCACGCCCTCGAGATGGCGACCGAGCAGATGGGCGTAACCCGCTCGGTCCAGACGCTGCTGCGCGTCAACCAGAAGGACGGCTTCGACTGCCCCGGGTGCGCCTGGCCGGAGGAGGACAGACGCCATGTCGCGGAGTTCTGCGAGAACGGCGCGAAGGCGGTCGCCGAGGAGGCGACGCTGCGGCGGGTCGGGCCGGAGTTCTTCGCGGAGCACTCCCTCGACGAGCTGCGCGGGCACGACGACTGGTGGCTCGGTCAGCAGGGGCGGCTGACGCACCCGATGGTGCGGGAGGAGGGCGCGACCCACTACCGCCCGATCTCGTGGGACGACGCGCTGCGGCTGATCGCCGACGAGCTGCGATCGCTCGAGGACCCCGACGAGGCGGTGTTCTACACCTCGGGCCGCACGTCGAACGAGGCCGCGTTCCTCTACCAGCTGCTGGTGCGCGGCATCGGGACCAACAACCTGCCGGACTGCTCGAACATGTGCCACGAGTCCAGCGGCTCGGCGCTCACCGAGACCATCGGGATCGGCAAGGGCACGGTGTCGATCGACGACATCCACGACGCCGACCTGCTCATCGTCGCGGGGCAGAACCCCGGCACAAACCATCCGCGCATGCTGTCGGCGCTCGAGAAGGCCAAGCAGCGCGGGGCGACGATCATCGCGGTGAACCCCCTCCCCGAGGCGGGCCTGATGCGCTTCGAGAATCCGCAGACGGTGCGCGGCGTCGCTTTCGGCGGCACGAAACTCGCCGACGAGTTCGTGCAGATCCGGCTCGGCGGCGACCAGGCGCTGTTCCAGGCGATCGGCAAGCACCTGCTCGAGGCGGAGGCGGCCGACGGCGGTGTGCTCGACCACGCATTCATCGCGGCGCACACGAGCGGTTTCGAGGCCTACCGTCAGGCGGTGGCGGATGCCCCGTGGCGAGAGCTCGTCGCCGCCACCGGGTTGCCCGAGAAGGCGCTGCGCCGCGTGGGCGAGGCGGTGCGCGCCTCCAAGGCCACCATCGTCTGCTGGGCGATGGGACTCACCCAGCACAAGCACTCCGTGCCGATGCTCCGCGACGTGGTGAACATGCTGCTGCTGCAGGGCAACATCGGACGCACCGGCGCCGGCGTGTGCCCCGTGCGGGGGCACTCCAACGTGCAGGGCGACCGCACGGTCGGCATCTACGAGAAGCCGTCCGCCGCCTTCCTCGACGCGCTCGACCAGGAGTTCGGCTTCGCCGCTCCGCGTGAGCACGGGTTCGACACGGTGGAGGCGATCCGGGCGATGCGCGACGGACGCGTCCGCTTCTTCATGGGCATGGGCGGCAACTTCGTGTCGGCCACGCCCGACACCGCCGTCGTCGAGGCGGGGATGGCGCGGGTGGGACTCACCGTGCAGGTGTCGACCAAGCTCAACCGCTCCCACGTCGTGACGGGGCGGAGGGCGCTCATCCTCCCCACCCTCGGGCGCACCGACCGGGACCGCCGCGGCGGTCGCGAGCAGCGCGTCACGGTGGAGGATTCCATGGGCGCCGTGCACGCCTCGCGCGGCCGGCTGGCGCCCCCCGCCGAGGACCTGCTCAGCGAGGTGGCGATCGTCTCGCGCCTGAGCGCGCTGGTGTTCGGTCCTGAGCCCGGCGCGACCGAGGAGGCGCCGGCCACTCTCGCGCCCGCGTCCGCGCACACGGGCGCCACCCGCCACGAGCGCGGCTATCCCGAGCGCACCCCGGCGGAGGAGAGCGACGGCACCGTCCCGGCAGCCGGGACCAGCGGCGGGCCGCACAACGTCCCGCAGGCGGACTGGGCCGCGCTCGAGGCCGACTACGCGTTGATCCGGGCCCACATCGAACGCGTCATCCCGGGGTTCGAGGACTACGAGGAGCGCATCGACAAGGGGCGCACGCTCCACCTTCCCAACGGCCCGCGCGACGCGCGCCGGTTCGCCACCGTCGACGGCAGGGCCCGGTTCACGGTCAACCCCCTCGTGTACCCGGTGATCCCGCGCGGACGCCTGCTGCTGCAGACGCTGCGCTCCCACGATCAGTACAACACGACGATCTACGGCAAGGACGACCGGTACCGCGGCATCCACGGCGGCCGCCGCGTCGTGCTGGTGAACGAGAAGGACATCGTGTCGCTCGGGTTCGCCGAGGACGACGTCGTCGACCTCGTCTCGGAGTGGACGCGGCCCGACGGGAGCATCGAGGAGCGTCGCGCCGAGGAGTTCCGCATCGTCGCGTACCGCACGCCCCGGGGGAACGCGGCCGCCTACTACCCCGAGACCAACGTCCTGGTGCCGCTCGACTCGGTCGCCGACGTCTCCGGCACCCCGACGTCGAAGTCCGTGGTCGTGCGCCTCGAGTCCCGCGCGTGAGGGCGCGGTGCATGCCTAGGCTGGGGGCATGACCCGAGCCGCCGTCATCTGCTTCTCCGACCGCTCGGCCGCAGGCACCCGACCCGACGAGAGCGGCCCGATCGCGGTCGCGGCGCTGCGGGAGGCCGGCTTCGACTGCGATGACGCGGTGATCGTGCCCGACGGCGCCGACAACGTCGAGCGGGCCCTGACCGCCGAGATCATGGCCGGCGTGAAGCTCGTCATCACGACGGGCGGCACCGGGGTGTCGCCGCGCGACCAGACGCCCGAGGGCACGGCGCGCGTGGTGACGCGCGAGCTCCCCGGCATCGCCGAGGAGCTGCGACGGCGCGGCGCGGCCGAGAAGCCGGCCGCCATCCTGACACGCGGCATCGCCGGTGCGGTCGACCCGCACGGCGCGCTCGTTGTGAACCTTCCGGGGTCGCCGGCGGCCGTGGCATCCGGCATGCCCGTCGTCGTGTCGGTGGCCCGTCACGTGCTGGACCAGCTCACCGGCGGAGATCACTGATGGCCGTCTCGACCGATGCGGTGCGGATCGCGGCGATCAGCGCCGAGCCGCTCGACGTCGACGCCCACCTGCGTGCGATCGACGACCCGCGGATGGGGGCGGTCACCACGTTCGTCGGTCGAGTCCGCGATCACGATCCGGATGCCGCAACCACGGTCGTCGCGCTCGAGTACTCGGCGCACCCCGATGCCGAGGCCGGGCTCAGGCGCCTGGCGACGGCCGCCGTCGGGTCGACCGAGGCGCTGGTGGCGGTGTCCCACCGCGTGGGGACGCTCCAGGTCGGCGACGCCGCCGTGGTGATCGCGGTCGCCTCCGCCCACCGGGCCACGGCGTTCGAGGTGTGCCGCACGCTGATCGAGACGATCAAGACCGACCTCCCCGTCTGGAAGAAGCAGGTCGAATCGGACGGCACCGCCACCTGGCTCGGCCTCGGCGGCTGATCCCGCCGCGGCGCGACGGCTCAGCCGCCGGCGAAGGGCGGGAGCACGTCGACGAGGTCATCGGCGCCGAGGGGCGTGTCGTCGCCCACGCGGGAGCCGCCCACCAGCACGGCGCAGCGGGGGAGGATGCCGCCGAGGCCCTGGTGCTCCTCCGCCACCGCGCGCCGCAGATCGCCGAGCGTCGTCTCGGTGCGGCGCTCGCTGTCCAGGCCCGTGGCCTCCTGTGCGGCGGCGAAATAGCGGACGACGGCCACTACTGCTCCCAGCTGTTCGCCATCGCGGTGACCGCGGCCAGCGCCGCGCGCACCTCCTCCGGGTCGGTCCCCGCGCGTCCGGCGACGAGGCCCGCGACGAAGGCGCCGAGGGGAGCGGCCGGCCGGGCGACGCCGTTGGCCACATCGCGCGCGAGGTCGAGCACCGCGGCGACCGGCACGTCGGCCTCGCCGAGGCCGAACCGATCGCGCAGCGCCGCTGCCCAGTCGTCGAGGGCTTCGGGCGGAAGGGTGCGGGACTGCTCGCTCATGACGGCTCCTCCGAGATCCGGTCGTGCGCCGCGCGATCGGCTCGCGCGCGTGCCTCCTCCAGATCCTGCCACGTGTCGACGTCGCGGGTCAGGTCGTCCGGCGCCGCCACGACGGCGATCGCGAGTTCGGCGACGAGCGCGCGCACCGGCTGGTCGCGTCCGGCGTCCGGGAGAGCGGATGCCGCGGCCCGCAGCGCCCTCGTGCGGTAGGCGCCGGTGAGCCACTGGGGCCGGCTCGACCCGTCGCCGAGGCAGAGGCCGTCGGTGTCGGGCGGCAGGAGCGGCAGGTCGTCCACGAGGCGGCGCACCGCCTGCTCTGCCCAGGGGAGGTCGCACGCGAGGAGGAGCGTCCACTCCGGGTCCGTCGCGGCGGGCCACGTCCCGAGCGCGGTGACGACCGCCGCGGCGGGGCCGCCGAACGGCGGGTCCTCGCGCACCCAGGTCACGGGCAGCGTCTCGTCGAGGACCGGTGCCACGACGGCGATCGGCCGGGCCCCGGCATCCGTCGCCGCCGACACGGCTGTCGACAGCAGCGTGCGGCCGCCGACCTCGAACAGCGGCTTCGTCGCGCCGCCGACGCGCGTGGACCGGCCGCCGGCCAGGAGGATCGCGCCGAGTCGGCGAGGATCGGTCGGCGCGGCCATCATTCCCCGGCCGGGCGGCGCCAGTCGCCGCTCTTGCCCCCGGTCTTGGCGATGATCCGCACGTTCTCGATCGACGTGCCCTTGTCGATGCCCTTCACCATGTCGACCACCGCGAGGGCGGCCACCGAGACGGCGGTGAGGGCCTCCATCTCGACCCCGGTGCGGTCGGCGGTGCGGACCGTCGCCTCGATGGCGACGCCGTCGTCCTCGATCGCGAGGTCGACCGCTGCGCCGTGCACGCCGATGACATGGGCGAGTGGCAGCAGCTCGGGGGTGCGCTTGGCGGCCTGGATGCCGGAGATGCGGGCGACGGCGAGCACGTCGCCCTTCGGCACCGACCCGTCCCGCAGCGCCGCGACGACCTCGGGCGCACAGCGCACGAACCCGCGGGCGGTCGCCGAACGCACCGTCGGCTGCTTGAGGGTCACGTCGACCATGCGGGCGTTCCCGGCGTCGTCGAGGTGCGTGAACGTCGGCTGCTCGTGCGTGCTCATGAGATCAGCATGACATCGACGGGATCGCCCGTCGCGACGGCATCCGTCTCCGCCGGCACCACGGCGTAGGCCTCGGCGCGGCCGAGTCCGCCGGCGAGGTGCGACCCGCCGCTCGTGGCGGGCACGGCGAGCCATCCGCCAGGGACCGACCGGTCGATCGTCACCGGCAGGTACTGCCGCCGCGCGGGCGGGGTGCGCCAGCCGGCCGCGGCGCGGAGCGTGATCACGGGCCGATCGAGCAGGTCCCTGCCCTGCAGGCGCAGCAGCGCCGGCCGGACGAACACCTCGAACGACACCGCGGCACTGACCGGGTTGCCCGGAAGCCCGAACAGCAGCGTTCCCGACTCCAGGCGGCCGAATCCCTGCGGCTTGCCGGGCTGCATCGCCACCCTCGAGAAGCTCATGCGGCCGCTGAGCGTGGTCTTGACGACCTCGTACGCTCCGGCGCTCACGCCGCCCGAGAAGATCACCACGTCGGCGCGGTCGGACGATCGCGCGTCGGTCACCTCCGCGAGCAGCGTCTCGAGTCCGCCGCCCTCGTCGGAGACGCTCGCGCGGCGCACCACGTCCGCTCCTGCCTCCGCGGCGAGGGCGGCGAGCAGGAAGCTGTTGGACTCCGGGATCTGGCCGCGGCGCAGCGGCGAGCCCGGTTCCACGAGCTCGCTGCCCGTGGAGATGACGGCGACACGCGGGCGCCGCGCGACCACCACGTCGGCGACACCGGCCGCCGCGGCGGCCGCGAGCTGCAGGGGGCCCAGGAGCGCGCCGCCGGGGAGCACCTCGTCGCCGGCGCGCGCGTCCTCGCCGGCGCGGCGGATGTGGGCGCCCACCGCACGGGGGGCGGCGAGGACCGAGATCGACCCGAGGGAATCGGCGAGGCCGCCCGCGGTGTCCTCGAACGGGACGATGGCGTCGGCGTCGGTCGGCAGCGCCGATCCCGTCATGATGCGGGCCGCCTCGCCCGCAGCCACGCGCGGGTCGGCATCGGAGCCGGCGGGCAGGTCCGCGACGACCCGGAGGGCGGCGGGTGCGGCGGGCGCGGCATCCGCGACGTCCGCGAAGCGTACAGCGAACCCGTCCATGGCGGAGTTATCGAACACGGGGATGTCGACCGCGGCGTGCACCGGCGCGCGCAGCGTGCGGCCGTGCGCCGCGGCGAGCGGCAGCCGCTCGGCCTCGAGCGGCTCGGCGGCCGCCAGCACGTCGGCGAGGTGCTCCTCGACGCTGCGCAGCCCGCTCACGCGTCCACCGCCGCGTCGGCGGTCTCGCGCGTCCACGCCTCGATGCCGCCGGCGAGCACGGATGCCTCGATCCCCGCGCCGCGGAGGGCCGCCGCCGCGCGCTGCGCGCGCATGCCCACCTGGCACACCACGACCACGGGCGCGGCGCCCATCCTGCCGGGGTCGGCGAGCACCTCGGCGAGCGGGCGGAGCGTGGATCCCGGGATGACGCCGCGCTCGGTCTCGAAGGGCTCCCGCACGTCGAGCAGCACCGCGCCCGCCTGCTGCGCGGCGAGCGCCTCGGTGGGCGTCAGCTGCGGGATCGGCGTGCGGGGGGTCGGCTCCGCACCCGGTCGTGCGGCGGGCGCGCCGCGTTCGGCGGCCGCACCGCGCTCGGCGGGCGTCGCGCGCCCTCCGCCGGCGGTCGTGGCGGCGGGGCGCAGCGGGACCTCGGAGGTGCGGCCGCGGAGGGCGTCGATGACGAGCACGCGCCCGAGGAGGGGCTCGCCGACGCCGGTGATGAGCTTGATCGCCTCGATGGACAGGAGCGAGCCGACCTGCAGGCACAGCGCACCGAGCACGCCGACCTGCGCACAGGTGGGGGCGTCGCGCGCGGGATCCGGCGGGTACAGGTCCGCGAGGCGCACGGGGGCCGCTCCGGCCGGCGGCGACGACCAGAACACCGTCACCTGGGCGTGGAACTCCTGCACGACGCCCCACACGAGCGGCACGCCGAGCTGCTCGCAGGCGGCCGCGACGGTCTCGCGCGTCTCGAAGGTGTCGGTGCCGTCGACGACGACGTGCGCGCCGGCCAGGAGTTCGACGGCGTTCGCGGGGGTGAGCACGGCTCGCACCGCGCGCACGACGGTGGTCGGCGACAAGTCGGCGGCGATGCGCACGGCCGAGTCGACCTTCGGCGCCCCGACGTCGCGCGTGCGGTGCATGACCTGGCGCTGCAGATTGGATGCCTCCACCAGGTCGTCGTCGATGATGGTGAGGGTGCCGACGCCGGCGGCCGCGAGGGCCAGCACGGCGGGGGAGCCGAGACCGCCCGCACCGACCACGGCGACGTGGGCGGCGGCGAGGCGGCGCTGTGCGACGTCGCCGAATCCCGCCAGGACGCGGTGGCGCGCGGTGCGCGTGCTCTCCGCGGCGGTGAGCTCGGCGACCGGCTCGACGAGTGGGGGAAAGGCCATGCCGACAGGCTACGCCGCGCCCGCGGCGGCGGCGCTGCGAAGCCCGGACAGGCGAGGGCCCGACGGCCGGTCCTGCCTCCTCACACGCGGCCGGTGAGGATGAGGTTCCAGTAGACCCAGGGCAGCACGTGCCTGTCGAAGATCCACGACAGCCGGCTCTCGCGATACATGTGCTTGTAGAAGGGGATCGTCGGCTTCTGCCTGCCCTTGTCGTCGAACTCGGCCCACACGACGGTCGACCGCGAGACGGTGAACGGGCACACCGCGTAGCCGTCGTAGCGAGCGGTGGGCTCCTTGCCCCGCAGCGCCTTCGACAGGTTCTTCGCCAGCACCCACGTCTGCTTGCGCAGCGCCCCGCCGCACTTCGAGTTCGTCGTGGCGGCGGCGTCTCCCAGGGACCAGACGTTCGGGAACCGGGGATGCCGGAGCGTCTGCGGGTCGACCTCGACGAACCCGCCGGACGAGCGGGGCGCGGCGAGCTCCGACGCCTTCAGCCAGTCGGGGGCGGACTGCGGCGGCTCGACGTTCAGCACGTCGTAGTGCAGGTGCTCCGGGCCGTCCTGGCCGCCGAGCACCACCTCGTGCGCATCCGGGTCCACCCGCAGCAGGACGCTGCGCGTGCGCAGCTCGATGCCGTACTCGTCGATCTTGCGCTGGAGCTCCTCGTCGAACGGCGCGAGGTATGCCGTCTCGGTCGGCACGACCATGACCACTCGGATCGCGTCGAGCACCCCTTTCGCCCGCCAGTAGTCGCAGGCCTGGTACATCGGCTTCTGCGCCGCCCCCGCGCACGATGCGGGTCCGTCGGGCTGCGTGAAGACGACGGTCCCCTCCGTGAGGTCTCGCAGGAGCCGGGACGCCTTCTTCGCGAGCTCGAGTTCGTAGTGGGATGCCGCGGCCGGCGTCTGCATCGCCTCGGCGAGCCCGGGGATCCGGTTCCAGTCCAGCTGGATGCCGGGACAGACGATGAGGTGGTCGTAGCTGATCCGCCCGCCGCCGGCCAGCACGACGGCGTTCGCCTCCGGCTGCACGGCGGTCACGGCATCCTGGATCCACTCCACGCCCTTCGGGATCACCTCCCGTTGCGGGCGCACGGTGATGCTCGCGGGAGCCGTGCCGCCTGCGACATGCGAGAACAGCGGCTTGTAGTGATGCTCGTCGCGCGGCTCGATGACGGCGACGTCCTTGATGCCGCGCCGGCGCAGGCGCGCCGCGACGGAGATCCCGCCGTTGCCGCCGCCGACGACCACGACGCGGTGGTGGGTCTCGTTGCGTGCCGCCCTGGAGCTGTCTGCGGCGTCGGGGCTAGGCACCGCTCTCGTCCTCCTCGGGCTCGAACGTCGACGGCTCACCCGTGTGACCGGCGGCGACACCGTCCGGGTCGTCGGGGATCGTGCCGTCCGGTCCGAGGCCTCCCGGCTTCGGCGTGCCCTCGTCCTCCGGCTTCGATGCGCTGGTGTCCCGGTCCATCGCTGACTCCTTCCGTCGTGCCAGCAACCTACGTCTGGCCGCGGGCTCGCGGACCCCGGTTGACAAACAGTGACCGCCACGTCGCGCCCTCCGCCAGCCCTGGCGCGCCAGGAGAATCGCCCGCGCATGCGGAGAAAGTATGAACATCTATCCGCAGATGCGGGTACCGTGGCAGCGTGGCCACATACAAGATCGCCGAAGCCGCCCGTTTGCTCGGGGTGAGCGACGACACCGTCCGGCGGTGGGTGGACGCGGGCACGCTGCCGACGACCGGCGCATCGCCCACCGCCATCCCGGGCGACGCGCTCGCGGCGCACGCCGTCGAGCTCGCGGCGTCGCCGCGCGACCCGGCCGACGTGCTCACCAGCGCCCGCAACCGCTTCGTCGGCCTCGTCACCCGCGTGCAGATCGACGGGGTGATGGCGCAGGTCGACATCCAGTCCGGCCCGCACCGGGTCGTGTCGCTCATGTCGTCCGAGGCCGTCCGCGAGCTCGCCCTCGAGCCCGGCTCGCTCGCCGTCGCGGTGGTGAAGGCCACCACGGTGATCGTCGAGACGCCCAGGGCCTGACGTGCACCGCCCGATCGTCCTCGGCGCCTCCGTCGTCACCGCCCTCGCGCTCGTCCTCCCCGGCTGCGCGCCCGCCGAGGACGGCACAGGAGCGGCGAGCCCGTCCGCGGCCGGCTCGGGATCCGGGCTCTCGGGCGCGCTGACCGTGTACGCGGCCGCGTCGCTCGCGGCGGCGTTCGACGAGCTGTCGACCATGTTCGAGGAGCGGCATCCGTCCGTCGACGTCCGCCCCATCACGTACGAGGGCTCTTCGACGCTGGCGACGCAGCTCATCGAGGGAGCGCCGGCGGACGTGTTCGCAGCCGCGGACGAGAGCAGCATGGCGCGGGTCGTCGACGAGGGTCTCGCCGTCGCCCCGATCGTCTTCGCGACGAACACACTCGCGCTCGTCGTCCCCGCCGGCAATCCCGCGGGCATCCGAGGCCTCGACGATCTCGCCGACCCGGCCGCGACCGTCGTGCTGTGCGCCGCCGAAGTGCCGTGCGGCGCGGCTTCGGCCACCCTGCTGTCGAGCGCGGGTGTCGAGGCCAGCGCCGACAGCTACGAGCAGAACGTCACCGCGGTGCTCACGAAGGTGGCCGCCGGCGAGGCGGACGCCGGGCTGGTGTACGTGACGGATGCCTCCACCACGGCGGCCGTCGATGCGATCGAGCCCGAGGGTGCCGATGACGTCGTCAACCGCTACCCGGTCGCGGCGCTGGCCGGTGCGGCGAATGCGGCGGCGGCAGACGCCTTCGTCGCGTTCGTGCTCGGCGACGATGCGCAGGCGGTGCTCGCCGACCACGGCTTCGGGGCGCCGTGACCGGGGAGCGGGCGATCGGCGAACGCGATCGCAGCCGACGTTCCGGCTTCGTCCCACGCGTGCTCGTCATTCCGGCCGCCGTGGGACTCGCGCTGCTGATCCTCCCGCTCGGCGCGCTCGTGCTCCGCGTCGAATGGTCGACGCTGTGGAGTGACGTCACCTCGCCGGAGGCGCTCTCGGCCCTCGGTCTGTCGCTGGCGACCGGAGCGGTCGCGACGGCGGTGTGCGTCGTGCTCGGCGTGCCCCTCGCGCTGCTCATCGCGCGCAGCACGGTGCGCACGGCGGCGGTGCTGCGCGCGATCGTCACCGTGCCTCTCGTGCTGCCGCCGATGGTGGGTGGTGTGGCGATGCTGTTCCTCTTCGGCCGGACGAGCTGGCTCGGCGCGCTGCTGGCGGAGTGGGGCATCCGCATCCCGTTCACCACCACCGCGGTCGTGCTCGCGCAGACGTTCGTCGCCCTGCCGTTCCTCGTGCTCGCGCTGGAGGGCTCGCTGCGCGCCACCGGCACCGGGTTCGAAGAGGCCGCGGCCGGCCTCGGCGCCGGGCGCTGGAGGATCCTCGCCCGGGTGACGCTGCCGCTGGCCGCGCCGGGCCTCGTGGCCGGCGTCGTGCTGTGCTTCGCGCGCGCGATCGGCGAGTTCGGGGCGACGGCGCTGTTCGCGGGCAACGCGCCGGGGGTCACGCAGACCATGCCGCTGGCGATCTACACGGCGTTCAACGGGGCCGGCGTCTCGCAGGGCACCGCGGTAGCGCTGTCGCTGCTGCTGCTGGTCACGGCCGTCGGCGTGCTGCTGCTCGTGCGCGCGTGGCGCGCGGAGGCACCGCGATGACCGCGGCCCGGGCGACGGCCGCGGGGCTCGAGGCGCGAGTCGTTGTGCGGCGCGGTGGGTTCACGCTCGACGCCGCCCTGGAGGTGCCCGCGGGCGGCGTCGTCGCGCTCATGGGTCCCAGCGGTGCCGGAAAGTCCACCCTCCTCGGGGTGCTCGCGGGACTCGCCCCGCTCGACGAAGGGCACGTGGCCCTGGGGGAGCGCACGCTCGACGTCGCGCCGGGTCGCCGCACGCCACCCGCCGCCCGCGGCGTGGTGCTGCTCGGCCAGGACCCGCGACTCTTCCCGCACCTGAGCGCCGGCGAGAACATCGCGTTCGGTCTGCGCGTGCACGGGGTGAGCAGGGATGCCGCCTCCCGCGGCGCCGCGGATTGGCTCCGGCGCGTCGGACTGGAGGGGCTCGGCGACCGCCGCCCCTCGCGGCTGTCGGGCGGACAGCAGCAGCGCGTCGCGCTGGCGCGGGCGCTCGCCACCGCGCCCGAGGCGCTCCTCCTCGACGAGCCCCTCACGTCGCTCGACACCGAGACGGCCGGCGACGTGCGGGCTCTCCTGCACCAGCAGCTGGCGGCGACCGGCACGACCGCCGTCGTCGCCACGCACGATGCGGTGGACGCCGTGGCGCTGGCCGGCGGACTGGTCGTGCTCGAGGACGGGCGGGTGACGCAGTCCGGCCCCGTGCGGGACGTGCTGGCGAATCCGGCGACCCGGTTCGCGGCGGCCGTCGGGGGGCTGAACCGTGTGACGGGGACGACGGATGCCGCCACCTGGCGCGCCGGCGGCCTCGTGCTGCCGCGCCCCGCCGTCCCGGTCGGCGCGGCGCGGGCCGCGGTCTTCCGGCCGGGTGACGTGCGCATCGTCGACGCGCCTCCCGCGGGTCCCTGGGAATGGACGGCGCGCGTCGTGCGCCTCGAGCAGACGCCCGCGGGCGTCCGGCTGCGCACGGCCGATCCCGATGTGGCGGTGGACGTCGTCGCCGAGCGCGCGACGGGCCTCGGCGTCGGGGACGCCGTGACACTGCGCCTGGACCCGGCCGACGTGCGGTTCGTCTCAGCCGGCGACGGCGGCGTCTTCTAGACTCGGCCGGTGAGCAGCATCCGCCCCTTCCGCGCCGGTGACGAGCCGGCGCTCGCCGAGATCTGTCTCAGGACGGCGGATGCCGGCGCCGACGCGACCGGGCTGCTCGACGACGACGATCTCTGGGCCGAGATCTTCGTCCTGCCGTACGTCGCGCGCCACCCCGAGTTCGCCTTCGTCGTCGAGGCCGACGACGGCCGGGTCGTCGGGTACATCGTGGGGGCGCCCGACTCCGCGGCGTTCGAGGACTGGTTCGCCACCGAGTGGTGGCCGCGGCACGCGATGCGGTGGCCCCGGCCCGAGGGCGATCCGAAGCCGGTGAGCGTCTCGCGACAGGATGGCATCGTCCGGTACGCGCACGCGCGCCGCGGCGGCTCTCAGCCGTTCGGCGACGAGTACCCGGCCCATCTCCACATCGATCTGCTCCCCGAGACCCAGGGGCAGGGACTCGGCCGTCGGCTCATCGAGACCCTCGAGGACGCCCTGCGCGCCGCCGGTGTCGGCGGCCTGCACCTCGTCGCCTCGGCCGAGAACGCCGGAGCCGTGGCGTTCTACCCGCGCGTCGGCTTCGAGCCCCTCGCGTCGCCCGAGGGCACGCAGGTCTTCGCCAAGCGCCTCTGACTACGCCCTCGGGGCCGGGTCGTCAAGCCTGCCGGGTCGCGCGGGGGCGCGCGTAGTCTGCCCCTGTGGAAGACGTCTCCTCGCCGACCGGCCGTGAGCCGGTGCTGTCGGCCCTGCCGCGCCCCGACGGCAGCGCACCGCGTGCCCTCGTGCTCGGTGCGACCGGGTACATCGGCGGGCGCCTCGTGCCGCGCCTGCTCGCCGCCGGGTACGAGGTGCGCGTGCTCGTCCGCGACCCGGCGCGGGCGTCGGCCTTCCCGTGGGGCGATCGGGTCGAGGTGGTCGACGGCGACGCCACCGACGCGGCATCCGTCGCCGACGCCGTGCGCGACGTCGACGTGCTCTACTACCTCGTCCACTCGATGTCGGGCGGCAAGGACTTCCGCGACGCGGACCGGCGCGCCGCCGAGACCGTCGCGAAGGCTTCCGCGGCGGCATCCGTGGGCCGCATCGTCTACCTGGGCGGCCTGCATCCCGAAGGCGTTCCGCTCTCACCCCACCTGCGCTCGCGCGTCGAGGTCGGCCGCATGTTCCTCGACAGCGGCGTGCCGACCCTCGTGCTGCAGGCCGGCGTCGTGATCGGATCCGGCTCGGCGTCGTTCGAGATGGTCCGCCACCTCACCGAGGTGCTGCCCTACATGCCCGCACCGAAGTGGGTGCGCAACCGCATCCAGCCGATCGCCGTCCGCGATGTGCTGCACTATCTGCTCGGCGCGGCGCGGGTGCCCGCCGAGGTGAACCGCGCCGTCGACATCGGAGGACCCGACGTGCTGCGCTACGGCCAGATGATGAACGGCTACGCCGTCGAGGCCGGCCTTCCGCAGCGGCCGATCGCGGCGCTGCCCGTGCTCACGCCGCGCCTCGCCTCGCACTGGGTGAACCTCGTCACGCCGATCCCGCGGTCGATCGCGCGGCCCCTCGTGGAGTCCCTGCAGAACGAGTGCATCATGAAGGACCACGACGTCGACGCCCTCATCCCGCCGCCCGAGGACGGCCTCATGCCGTACCGCACCGCCGTGCGCCGGGCGCTGCGCCGGGTCGAGGCGGACGCCATCGAGACGAGCTGGCAGGACTCCGAGGTGATGGGCGCGCCGAGCGACCCGCTGCCGAACGACCCCGACTGGGCGGGCCGCGTGGTCTTCACCGACGTCCGCTCCGCGCACACCTCCGCCTCTCCCGAGGCGCTGTGGCGCGTGATCATCGGCATCGGGGGCGAGAACGGGTGGTACTCCTCACCGGTGCTGTGGGCCATCCGCGGCTGGATGGACCGGCTCGTCGGGGGCATCGGACTCGCACGCGGCCGCCGCAGCCGCGACCGCCTCGCCGTGGGCGACGCACTGGACTTCTGGCGGGTCGAGGCCCTCGAGCCGGGGCGCATGCTGCGCCTGCGCGCCGAGATGAAGGTTCCCGGTCTGGCCTGGCTCGAGCTGCGCTCCTCCGCCGATGAGGAGCGCGGCGGGTCACGGTACGACCAGCGGGCGGTGTTCTTCCCGCGCGGGCTGGCCGGCCGTCTCTACTGGCTGGCGGTGCTGCCCTTCCACGGCTTCGTCTTCGCCGGCATGGCGCGGCGCATCACAGCGACCGCGGAGGCCGAGCCGGGCACGGCGGCCGAGGCGGCCGAGGTCACGGCCGCATCGGGCTGACCGCGGGCCGCGCGTCAGGCGTGCGCCCCGGTGTCGACCCGTCGTCCAGGCGGCCGTCGTCGATACGCACGACCCGGTCGACGAGCGCATCGGGCACGGCGACATGCGAGATGAGCACGACGGCCTGGTCGTCGCGCACCGCGCCCAGCAGGTCGACGAGCAGCGCGGCGGATGCCTCGGGGTCGACGCCCGCGGTCGGCTCGTCGAGCACCAGCACCGGGAAGCCGCGCAGCAGCGCACGGGCCAGGGCGATGCGCTGCGCCTGCCCGCCCGAGACGAGCGCCCCGCGCTCGCCGACCCGGGCGTCCAGCCCGCCCCGTTCGCGCAGCCACGCGCCCAGCCCCACGCGGTCCAGGACCGCCTCGAGGTCGGCGTCGGTGGCGGTGTCGCGCGCGAAGAGCAGGTTCTGGCGGATGTCCTCGTCGAAGAGCATCGGATGCTGCTCGCAGAGGCCGACCGACCGCCGCACGTCGTCGGGGGAGAGGTCGTGCACCGAGCGCCCGCCGATCTCGTAGGAGCCCTCGGTCTCGAGGAAGCGCACCAGCGCGTGCGCCAGGGTGCTCTTGCCGGCGCCGCTGGAGCCCAGGACGAGGATCCGTTCGCCCGGCCGGATGTCGAGATCCACGTCGTGCAGCGACGCCTGCGCCGCACCCGGCCAGCGCACACTCGCGCCCCGCAAGCGAACGCCCTCTCCCAGCTCCGGCGCCTCGCCGGTGGGGGACGCCGTCTCGGGTGCGAGCTCGCGCGGCGGGGCGGCGGGCAGTGCGTCCGCGATCCGGCCGGCGGCGGAACGGACCTTGCGCCAGGCCGCCGACGCGAGTGCGACGGCGCCGAACACCTCGAAGACCGCCATGGGCACGAGGACGGCCACGGCGAGCGCCGGGCCGTCGAGGGTCGCGGATGCCACGCCCGGCGCCGTCACGAGCACCGCGGCGATCGAGGCGGCGCCGGCCAGCAATGAGACGAGGGCGGTGGTGCCCGCCTGGGCGCCGGCCCGCCGGACGACCGCGCGGCGGAGCGCCGCGTCGGCCCGCTCGATCCGGTCCCGGCTGCCTTCCTCGGCGCCGTACGCGGCGAGCACGTCGAGGTTCGAGACGTGGTCCAGGACCGCGTCGGTCAGATCGGCTCGCAGTGGAGCGATCGTGCGCTCGGCCCGGGCGCCGGCGGCCCAGCCCCACAGTGTCGCGACCGCACCCGCCACCACGAGGCACGCGAGCAGGGTGAGCGCAGCCGGCCACCAGACGAACGCGACGAGCACGACGGCGCCGAGGGCCACGAGCGCCGACGACGCCAGCGGCTGCACGACCCGCAGCGGCAGGTCCTGGAGCTCGTCGACGTCGCCGACCAGCGCGCCGAGGACCGAGCCGCGACGGGTGCGGCCCAGCCCGTCGGGGGCGAGCGGGACCAGGCGCCGCACGAGGTCGGCGCGCGTGGACGAGAGCTGCCGCAGTGCGGCGTCGTGGCCGGTGAGGCGCTCCAGATAGCGGAACACGGCGCGTGAGATGGCGAAGAAGCGCACACCGACGACGGCGAACGACAGGTAGAGCACCGGCGGCTGCTCGCTCGCCCGCACGATGAGCCACGCGCTCACGGCGAGCAGCGCCACGGCCGACGCCTCGGAGGCGAAACCCGCCGCGATCGTCCACCAGAACCGTCGGGCCGGCGGCATCGCTCCGCGCAGCACCGCGCCGGCGGCGGTCATGCCGGCACCCCGCTCGGCTCGAGCCGCACCACGTCGTCCGCGATCGCGCGGGCGGACGTCCGATGCGACACCAGCAGCACCGTCGCCCCGTCGTCGGCGAGCAGGCGGATGCCGCGCCACAGCCGGTGCTCCGTCTCGGGGTCCAGCGCCGAGCTCGGCTCGTCGAGCGCGATCACCGGTGCGGCGCCGCGCAGATGGCGGTAGAAGGCGCGTGCGACGGCCACCCGCTGGGCCTGGCCGCCCGAGAGCCCCGAACCCTGCACCCCCAGTCCGTGTGCCGGATCGAGCCCGCCGGCGCAGGCCAGGTCGAGCGCGCGGCGCACGACGGCGGCGTCGGGGACAGGGTCGCCGAGGGCGACGTTATCGCCGATCGTCCCCGTCATCAGGCCGGGTCGCTGCCCAGCCCACGCCAGCCAGTCCGACGACGCGAGCGCCCGCACGTCGACGCCGCCCCAGGACGCGTCGCCGTCGAACGCCGCGACGCCGCGAAGGGCTGCGAAAAGGCTCGACTTGCCGGCGCCGCTCGGGCCCTCGATCAGGGTGACGGACCCCGGCGCGGCGGTCAGGCCGACGGGCGGCAACTGCCGCTCGCCGCGCCGCACGCGCACGGCGTCCAGGCGCAGGACGGGCGCCGTGCCGTCCGCACGCGAGGCAGGGGAAGGTGCGGAGGCGCCCGACACCGGCCGAGGTCCCCTCGCGCGGGCCGCGTCGAGCACGTCGAACACGTCATCGGTCGCGGCGATGCCCTCGGCGGCCGCGTGGAACTGCACGCCCACCTGCCGCAGCGGCAGGTACGCCTCGGGCGCGAGCAGCAGCACGAAGAGGCCGACGCCGAGGGCGAGTGCGCCGTCGATGAGTCGGAAGCCGATCGACACCGCGACGATCGCGACCGAGATCGACGCGAGGAACTCCAGCGCGAACCCCGACAGGAACGACACGCGCAGCACGCGCATGGTCTCGCGGCGGTAGTCGTCGGTGACGCGCTCGATGGAGGCCGCGGCGCGATGCTGCCGCCCGAACACCTTGAGCGTCGACAGCCCCTGCACGGTGTCGGCGAAGCGGGCCGCCAGGCGCTGCAGCGTCCGCCACTGCCGCTGCTGGACAGCGCGCGTGGCCAGGCCGATGAGCACCATGAAGATCGGGATCAGGGGGAGCGTGAGCAGGACCGTGAGCCCCGAGATCCAGTCCGCCCACCACATCACGGCGAGAATGAGCGGCGTCGCGACGACGGTCTGGACGAGCTGCGGCAGGTAGCGCCCGAAATAGGCCTCGAGGGCGTCGAGCCCGCGCCCGGCGATCACCGCGAGCGAAGCCGAGTTGCGCCCCGCGAGCCACTCCGGCCCGAGCGTCCCGATGGCGTCGACGAGCGCCGCCCGCAGCTGCGACTGCACGCGTGCCGCCGCGCGCGCCGCGACGGCCTCCCGCGCCCACAGCAGAAGGGCCCGCGCGGCGACGACGAGCGCGAGCGCGCCGAGCGTCGGCGTCAGAGCAGCAAGCGGCATCCCGTCGATCGCGTCCGTGACCGCGCGCGTGAGCAGCCAGGCGAACGCGACGATCACGGCGGTCTGCGCGAGGGCGATCGCGGCGACGGCGGCGAAGAACCACCGCGATGCGCGCGCGTACCTCAGCAGTCGGGGGTCGACGGGCTTGCCTGAACTCGGGGGCGGTCCGTCGTCCTGCGTGTCGTCCATTGCTCCTTCGACCCTACCGATGCGCCCCTCGCCGTCTCAGTGCACGGGCGCCGCCGCGGCCGCCTCGATGTGCGAGCGGGTGACGCGTTTGCGGAAGATCCAGTAGGTCCAGCCCTGGTACGCGAGCACCAGCGGCAGGAAGATGAGGGCCGCCCACGACATGATCGTCAGGGTGTAGTCGGTGCTCGAGGCGTTCTCGATGGTGAGCGAGCCGGCGGGATCGGTCGTCGAGGGCATCACGTACGGGAACAGCGCGAACCACACCGCCAGCACGGCCGACACGATGGTGACGGCGCCGAAGCCGAAGGCCCATCCCTCGCGCCCGCGGGCGTTGGCGAGCCACGACGCGATGAGCACCGTGGCCGCCACGGCCGACAGGACCGCCGTGACGAGCGCGAAGTCGCGCCCCTCGCCGAACGCCATGCCGACGGTCCACACCAGGAACGCCGCCGCCACGACGATCGTCAGCAGGCCTGCGCGGCCCGCCAGGCGACGGGCATCCGCGGCGACCTGGCCGTCGGTCTTGAGGGCGACGAAGTAGACGCCGTGGGTGAAGAACAGCAGGAGCGTCGTGAGGCCGCCGAGGAGCCCGTACGGGTTCAGCAGCGTCAGCAGCGACCCGGTGAACTCGTGGTCGGCATCCAGCGGCACGCCCTGCACGATGTTGGCGACGGCGACGCCCCACAGCAGCGCCGGCACGGCGGAGCCCACGATGATCATGGTGTCGAACCCCTTCTTCCAGCGCAGCGAGTCCCGCTGGTGGCGGTACTCGAACGAGACGCCGCGGAGGATGAGGGCGAGCAGGATCAGCAGCAGCGCGAGGTAGAAGCCGCTGAACAGCGTCGCGTACCACTCGGGGAACGCGGCGAAAAGGCAGGCGCCGGCCACGATGACCCAGGTCTCGTTGAGGTCCCACACCGGACCGATGGTGTTGATGACCTGGCGGCGGCTGACGTCGTCACGGCCGAGGAAGGGCAGCGACATGCCGACGCCGAAGTCGAACCCGTCGAGCACGAAGTAGCCGACGAAGAGGAATCCGACGATCCAGAACCAGAGGTAGGCGAGATCCATGACGTTGCTCCGGGGCTCCTAGTAGACCGTCGTCGGGGTGTCTTCGACCGCCAGGGTGCGCGGGTCCGGCGCGCCCGGCTCGGGGAGGGGCTCGGGGCCCTTCTTGGCGGTCTTCATGATGAGGCCGACCTCCACGACCGCCAGCGCGGCGTAGACCAGGGTGAAGGCGACGAGCGAGATCAGCACCGTCCATCCGGGCACCGAGGGCGAGACGCCGTCCTCGGTGAGCATGAGGCCGAAGACGATCCACGGCTGGCGGCCCATCTCGGTGAAGACCCAGCCCACGAGGATCGCGAAGAGCGACGCCGGCCACGCCCAGATCGCGAGCTTCCATGCCCACGCGGGCACCTCGCGCTTGGCGCTCTTGCGCGTGAGCCACAGGCCGACGACGGCGGTCAGCGCGGCGATGCCACCGAGGCCGATCATCCAGCGGAACGACCAGTAGGTGACCCAGAGGATCGGTGCGAAGTTGCCGTCGACCTGGTCGGCGAACTGCGGGAACAGCTCGGTCGTGTACTGCAGATTGAGGTCGTTGATGCCCTCGACGCAGCCGTCCAGCGAGTGGGTCGACAGCAGCGCCAGCAGGTACGGCACGCGGATCGAGAACAGCTCGGTCGAGCCGTCGGGCGTGCCGAGCGTGAACACCGAGAACGAGGCATCCGCCCCGCACGCGCTGTCGAACATCGCCTCGGCCGCCGCCATCTTCATCGGCTGCGTCGCGACCATCACGAGACTGAGCTGATCGCCCGAGAGCGCCACGCCGGCGAAGGCGACGATCATGCCCCACAGGCCGTACTTCAGCGACGAGCGCATCATCTCGACGTTCTGCCTGCGCAGCAGGTGCCAGGCCGAGATCGAGATGATGACGCCGGCGGTCATCATGAACGCAGCGAACAGGGTGTGGGGGAGCGCGGCGAGCGCCACCGGGTTGGACAGCACGGCGAAGAAGTCGGTCATCTCGGCGCGCGAGCCGTCGTCGGCCATGCGGAAGCCGACCGGGTTCTGCATGAAGGCGTTGGCCGCGAGGATGAAGTACGCCGAGAACCACGCGCCGACGGTGGCGATCCAGATGCTCGCGAGGTGGAGGGCGCGCGGCAGCTTGTCCCACCCGAAGATCCACAGGCCGATGAAGGTCGCCTCGAAGAAGAAGGCCATGAGGCCCTCGAAGGCGAGCGGGGCGCCGAAGACGTCGCCGACGAACCGCGAGTAGGCCGACCAGTTCATGCCGAACTGGAACTCCTGCACGATGCCGGTGACGACGCCCATCGCGAAGTTGATGAGGAAGATCTTGCCGAAGAAGCGGGTGAGGTGAAGCCACTTCACATTCCCCGTGCGGAACCACGCCGTCTGGAAGATCGCGACGGTCAGCGCCATGCCCAGCGTGAGGGGCACGAAGAGGAAGTGGTACAGCGTCGTGAGGCCGAACTGCCAGCGCGCCAGCAGGAGAGGGTCCAGCAGATCCACGATGCGTTCTCCGATCGCTTCGGACGTGGTCTGACCACAGTAACATGTGGTCAGACCACACGGGCGGCATTTCCCCGCAGGGCGCCCGTCGCACCCCAGCGTGGCAGGAACGCCGTCGGTCGACGGTCTCGCCGGCCGTGAATAATCGGGCGGCCGCGGCGCCCCACGCCTCCCGACGCGGCTACCCTCGAACCATGGCGAGTCGGGCACTGCGAACGGGGCCGTCCGCGTGACCGCGATCCCGGTCACGATCGGACGACGGATGCCGCTGCCCCCGGCATCCGCTCAATCCGCTGCGGTCGCCGGCCTCGGCGCACCGCTCGTGGACACGCACGGACGCGTGCACCGCGACCTGCGCATCTCGCTCACCGACCGGTGCTCGCTGCGCTGCACCTACTGCATGCCCGAACAGGGCAACGAGTGGCTCGCCAAGACGAGCATCCTGTCCCTCGACGAGATCGAGCGCATCGCGCGCGTGGCCGCGGCCGACGGCATCACCACGTTCCGGCTCACCGGCGGCGAGCCGCTGCTGCGCACCGACATCGTCGAGGTGGTGCGTCGCCTCGCGGGGATCATCGGCCCGTCCGGCAGTCCCGTCGAGATCGCGATGACGACGAACGGCATCCGTCTTCCCGAGCTGCTGCCCGCGCTCGTCGACGCCGGCCTACAGCGCCTCAACGTCTCCATCGACACGCTCCGGCGCGACCGCTTCCGCGAGCTCACGCGCCGTGACCGCCTCGAGGACGTGCTGGCGGGGATCGCGGCGGCCGAGGCATCGGGCCTGCGTCCCCTCAAGCTCAACGCGGTGGCCATGCGAGACGTCAACGACGACGAGCTGGTCGACCTCGTGGAGTTCGCGATCCGCCACGATGCGCAGATGCGCTTCATCGAGCAGATGCCCCTCGACGCCGGTCACACATGGGACCGCGCACGCATGGTCACGCAGGACGAGATCCTCGCGACCCTGTCGGCGCGATGGACGCTCACCCCCGTGCCCGGGCGCGGAGGAGCGCCGGCCGCCCGCTGGATGCTCGACGGCGGCCCCCACTCGGTGGGCGTCATCGCCTCGGTCACCGCGCCCTTCTGCGGCGACTGCGACCGGCTGCGCCTCACCGCCGACGGCCAGCTGCGCAACTGCCTGTTCTCCACGACCGAGTACGACCTGCTCCCGATCCTCCGCGCCGGGGGCGACGAGGGCGAGATCGACGGGATGCTGCGCTCCTGCGTGCGGGGGAAGATGCCGGGGCACGCCATCAACGATCCGTCGTTCCTGCAGCCCGCGCGCGGCATGAACGCCATCGGCGGCTGACGTGGGACGCCTCACCACCCGCACCCCCGTGACCCGCATCGCGCTCGGCGACGGCGGCGCGGCCGTCCGACGCCGCGCCGACACCGTCGTCGTGGAGGAGCCGCTGGAGATCCGCATCGGCGGCGAGGCGCTCACCGTCACGATGCGGACCCCGGGGCATGATCTCGAGCTCGCCGCGGGATTCCTGGTGTCGGAGGGTGTCATCACCGAGGGCCGCGACGTCCGGTCGGCGATCCACTGCGGCGGTCCCGGCACCGGGGCTGCGGCCGCTCCCGCCGGCGACGGGCCGCTCCTCACGATCGGGCCGGCCCTGGCCGGCACGGCCGCGGCCACCGAGAACACGTACAACGTCCTGGACATCGCGCTCGCCGCGGGAGTCACGCCGCCGGTGACCGACATCGCGCGCAACTTCTACACGACCAGCTCGTGCGGCGTGTGCGGAACGGCGTCGATCGAGGCGATCGAGAAGTCATCGCGCTACGACGTGTCGACGGATGCCGCGACCGTCGACGCGGCGACCCTGGCGGCGCTCCCCGACGCGCTGCGGGCCGGGCAGGCGGTGTTCGACAAGACCGGTGGTCTGCACGCCGCGGCGCTCTTCGACGCCGCCACCGGCGAGCTCCTCGTGCTGCGCGAGGACGTCGGCCGTCACAACGCCGTCGACAAGGTCGTGGGGTGGGCGGTGCTGGAGGACCGCCTTCCGCTGGGCGGCACCGTGCTGCAGGTGTCGGGCCGGGCGAGCTTCGAACTCGTGCAGAAGGCGGTCATGGCCGGCATCCCGGTGCTCTCCGCCGTCTCGGCGCCGTCCTCGCTCGCGGTGGAGCTGGCGGCCGCCTCGGGGCTCACCCTCGTCGGGTTCGTGCGCGGGTCGTCGATGAACGTCTACGCGCGGCCCGACCGCGTGCGGGTGCCGGCGCCGGGCTGACGCTCAGGCGGGGGCCGCGGCGAGCTGCACGACGCACTGCGTCGGGTCGCACGACGGCGCGATACCCTCGACCCGCAGCGGTCCGCCGGCCTGCGCGAGCACGCTGTCCATGAGGCCGACGTGGACGCCGCACAGCACGCCCCGATGGTCGGCCGAGGCCGCATGCGGGCAGGGCGTGAGGTCGACCGTCAGCTCCCGCTCGTCGACCACGGGGTCGAATCCGGCGTCGCCCAGGTCCTCCACGAGTGCGTCGAGCTGGTGCAGGGCATCCGCGCCGAGTTCGGCATCCGCGTCCGATCCGTACACGCGGCGCAGGAGGTCGCCTCGGCGCGCCGCCTCCTCGGCCCGGCGCGCCGCCACGGGGCTCGACGCCTGCGCCGCGCCCGTCGCCGCCGAGTAGAGCACGCGCGGTCGCCCGCGGGTGGTGCGACGCTCGGTCTCGGCGATGACGTAGCCGGCGTCGATGAGACGCTGCACGTGCTCGCGGACCGTGTTGGCGTGGAGTCCGGTCGCCTCGACGAGCTCGGCGACGGCCCGCTGCGGCCGCTCCTGCAGCAGGCGCATGATCTCGACGCGCGAATAGCTCGAGATCGCGCTGTAGCCGCCGGTCATGCTCCCATTATCGCGGCCGCGGTCGCGCGACCGTGCCGCCGTGCCCGGACGCGGCGCTGCCCGCCGGTCCGGGGACGGGCGGGCAGCGTCAGGGCGCCTGGGATCACCGCTGCGGGGTGCGGTTCTCCGCGCTCACCATCCACGAGAGCTGCTCCACCCGCTCGAGGATGGCGTGCAGGATGTCGGCACTCGTGGGGTCTTCTTCGTCGACGTCGTCGTGGACGTCGCGGCACGTCGCGGCCACGGCATCCAATCGCTCCGTCATCAGATCGACGACTTCCGTCGTCGCGATCTCACCCTGCGGGAACTCCGGGAGGGTGGTGGTCCGTGCGACTTCGTCGCTGCGTCCGTCGGGAAGCGCGTGCAGCGAGCGCATGCGCTCGGCGACGGTGTCGGCGAAGTCGCGTGCGGCCTCGATGATCTCGTCGAGCTGCAGGTGGGTGTCGCGGAAGTTGCGGCCCACCACGTTCCAATGCGCCTGCTTGCCCTGCAGCGAGAGCTCGATGAGGTCGACCAGCACCTTCTGCAGGTTCTCGCTGAGCGTCTCGGAGGCCGTGAAGCCCCGCTCCGCGTTCTGCTCCGGCGTGAGCTCGGCGCCGGCTCCGCCGCGCGCGGCCCGCCTCTTGTTGCCCGAGGCTCCGGAGGAGTTCGTGCTGCTCTTCGCCGTGCTCTTCTTCGCGGTCGTCGTCGCCACTGTCGCTCCGTTTCGTCGGTCGCCTGCCGCGGGGGACCGGCCGTGAGGGATCCGCGCCGCGGTGGGGTGTGTCATCGACGGTAGCCAGAGCCGGCCGCGCAGGCCCGGGGATTGCCCTCCGCGCGTCCGCGTGCTAACGGCTGACGCGGCGCCGGTGGTCGTGGTGGGATGGAACCGATGACTCCGACCGCTCTGCCGTCCGCCGTCGACATCGCCGCCGCCGTGCGCCGGGGCGAGACGACCGCCGTGGCCGTCGTCGAAGCGCACCTCGACCGGATCGCGCACCGCAACGGTGACCTCAACGCGCTCACCGTCGTCTTCGCCGGCAGGGCACGGGCTGCGGCCGCCGACGTGGACGCGGCCATCGCCGACGGGCGCGATCCGGGTCCGCTCGCCGGGGTCCCGGTGTCGGTGAAGGAGAACATCGACCTCACGTGGTCGGCGACCACGAGCGGCTGGCGCGGCCTCGCCGACGCCGTGCCGGCGCGCGACGCGACGATCGTCCGGCGACTGCGGGCGGCGGGCGCCGTGCCCATCGGTCGCGGCAACATGCCCGACTTCGGCATGCGCTGGGACACCGACAACGATCTCTTCGGCCGCACGCTCAACCCCTGGGACCGCGGGCGCAGCCCCGGCGGATCCAGCGCCGGCGACGCCGTGGCCGCGGCGACGGGAATGAGCGCCGTCGGGCTCGGGAACGACTTCGGCGGATCCCTTCGTCTTCCCGCCTACGCGGCCGGGATCGTGGGGATGCGTCCCACGCGCGGACGCGTTCCCCGGGCGGCGGTGCAGGACCGTCCGGTCGCGCTGACGCTGCAGGAGTTCTCGGTCAATGGACCCCTGGCGCGCAGCGTCGACGACGTCGGCCTCGCGCTCGACGTGATGAGCGGGTGGGATGCCGACGACCCGGTCTCGCTCGACGCGCCGTCTCTCCGCGCCGACGACGTTCCGCGTCGCGTCGGCGTGGTGCGCGACCCGGGCGGAGCGCCGGTCGACCGCGACGTCGCCGCGGGCATCGAGCGCGCCGCCGAGGCACTCCGCCGGGCCGGGTGGGAGACGGTCGACCTCGACCCACCTCTGCTCGAGGAGGCTGCGGTGCTGTGGCGCAGGCTCTCGTGCACCGACATGCTGATCTCCCTCGACCCCGCCGCCCTCGGCCAGCCGCTCGGGCGCTCGGCGACCGCGTTCCTGCGCGACAGCACGGCGGCGGCCCGGCCGTACGAGACGGCGCGCGAGTACGCCGCGGCTTGGGCGCGGCGCGCGGTGATCGCGGCGGAATGGCGGCGGCTCCAGACCGAGGTCCCGCTGATCCTCGGGCCGGTCTCGACGACGAGGATGCGCGAACCGGACTACGACCTCGGCGGAACGTCCGCAGCCGACGAAGCCTGGCGCGCACTGTGGCTCACCGTGGCGGCCAACTTCCTGGGGCTGCCGGCGCTCGCGCTCCCCACCGGCATGGGCGGCGACGGGATGCCGACCGGCGTGCAGCTGATCGGCCCGCCGTTCGGTGAGGCGATCGTGCTCGCGGCGGGCCGGGCCGTGGAGACCGGTGCGGGTCCACTGCCCGTGGTATCAGCGGCATCTGTCGCCCCTCCTGACTGACGGACGCCGAACGGAGGACCCATGGCCCGCACTCCCGCCCCGCCTGTGGCGCTGCCCGACCTGCGTGGCCGCACGGCTCTGATCACCGGGGCGAGCGACGGCGTCGGAGTGGAGATCGCGCGCGGGCTGGCCGCGGCAGGAGCCGACCTGGTGCTGCCGGTCCGTCGCCGCGAGAAGGGCGAGCGCGCGGTCGCGGGCCTGCGCAGCACTGCCCCGCAGACCCGCATCGAGCTTCGCGATCTCGACCTCGCCCGGCTGGACTCCGTCGCCGCACTGGCGGCGGCCCTCACCGCGGAACGCGCGCCCCTCGACATCGTGGTGCTCAACGCGGGCATCGTGCTGCTCGGAGACGGCGAGCGGCACACGAGCGTCGACGGCTTCGAGCTGCACTTCCAGACCAACTTCCTCGGGCACTTCGCGTTCGCCACCGCGCTCCTGCCGCTGCTGCGCGACCGGCGCACCCGGGTCGTGATCCAGCTGAGCCTCGCCGCCGGTGTGGCACGGCTCGCGTGGGACGACCTGCAGAGCGAGCGTCGCTACGCGCCCCTGCGCGCGTACGGCGCATCGAAGGTCGCGCTCGGGCTGTTCGGTTACGAGCTCGCGCGGCGCTCCGCCGCGAGCGACGGGCGTCTGACGGTGCACCTCAGCCATCCGGGCATCGCGCCCGGCACCGCCATCGCGCCCGCGATGCGCGAACGCAGGCGCGGCGGTGCGGGCGAGGCGCTGGCCGAGCGATGGGGCAACACGCCCGCCGAGGCCGCGCAGCCGGCCCTGCTGGCCGCGGTGACGGATGCCGCGCCTCCCGGCTTCTTCGGACCGCTTGGACCACTGCACCTCGGGGGTGCTGCCGGTCCACTGAAGGCATACCGGCGGGTCACCGATCCGGCTGCCGGCGCGCGGGTCTGGGACGTCGCCGAGCGCCTGCTCGCCGGACGCGTGCGCGCACGGTGACGCCCGGGTGGACGTGTCCGGCACGCGCCTGAGCAGCGGTGATGCTCAGGGGAACGGCGTCTCGGGCGTCTGCGGGAACGTCGGCTCTTCGGGGTTGGGCGCGAGCGGCTCGTCCGGCCAGGGTGCCGGCGGTTCGGTCGGCAGCCCGGGCGGCGGGTCGGCGGGTGCCGGCGAGGGCGGGCCCGGTGGCACTTCGCCGGGCGGCGTCTGGCCCGGGAGCGGTTCGGGGAGGGTCGGATCGGTCATCTCACTCCTGCCGTCGTGTCGCGGCGGCGCCGCTGACGTCCTCCCACCTTCGACCCTGCGCGGACCGCGCGCGAGGGTCTTGACCGCGTCGGACCGCCGCGGTACCGGACGCCGAGCCGGTGCCCGCGGCTGCGTGGGGCGGTGCCAACACCTCCGTAGGCTGGAGGGCGTGGCATCCGTTCTCAACGTCTCGGCGTACCTGTTCACCCGCATCGCCGACCCCGGCGCGCTGCGGCAGGTGCTGCGCGAGCGAGCGCTCGCGGCCGGGCTCAAGGGCACGATTCTGATCGCGGAGGAGGGCGTCAACCTGTTCCTCGCGGGCGCGGCCCACGCCGTGCGCCCCTTCATCGACGAGCTGCGGATCGACCCCCGGTTCGCGCCGCTGACCACGAAGGAGAGCTGGTCCGACACGCAGCCCTTCGGGAAGATGCTCGTCAAGGTCAAGCGCGAGATCATCCGCATGGACCACCCGACGATCCGCCCGGACGCCGAGCGCGCGCCCGCTGTCGCGCCCGAGACGCTGCGTCGGTGGCTGGACGAGGGACGCGACGACCGGGGTCGAGAGGTCGTGCTGGTCGACACCAGGAACGCGTTCGAGGTGGACTACGGCGCTTTCGGCGGTGCGATCGACTGGCGCATCGAGCGGTTCACGCAGTTCCCGGATGCCGCGGCCGCCGCCGCGCCCGACCTCGCCGGCAAGACCGTCGTGAGCTACTGCACGGGCGGCATCCGCTGCGAGAAGGCCGCGATCTACCTGCGCGAGGCGGGCGTGGACGCCTATCAGCTGGACGGCGGCATCCTGGGGTACTTCGAGCGCGTCGGCGGCGCCCACTGGAACGGCGACTGCTTCGTGTTCGACGGGCGCGAAGCCCTCACGCCGGCACTCGCCCCGCGCTCCACCGCCCCGCGCCCTGCGGCGGCGTGAGCGTTCCGCCGGCCTCTCGGCGCACCTGCGGGCTCGCGCATCGCCCGCGGTGCGCGGTGCCATCCGGGTTGAGCGTCTGTCACGCGCGACGCCCCGCCCGGCCGGAAGGCGGCCGGGCGGGGCGTGACGTGTCATGCCGGGAGCGTCAGGCCAGTCCGTTGTCGGCGAGCCACGCGGCGGCGATGTCCTCGGCGGAGAGCTGCTCCTCGGTGGACTGCACGTTCATCGCCACCAGGCCCTCGGGGGTCAGCGCGGCGCTCACGGCGTTGATGACGTCGGCGATCTCCTCGGCGACGTCGGCGTTCACCAGCGGGACGACGTTGGACGCGAGGAACAGACCCTCCGGGTCCTCCAGCGTCACCAGATCCTCGGTCTCGATGCGCGGGTCGGCGCTGTAGACGTTGGCGACCTGGATGTTGCCCGCGACGAGCTCCTCGACCGTGGTGTCGGCGGTGGCCTGGAACGACACGGTCACGCCGTACACCTCTTCGAGGCCCTTCGGGCCGTAGGGGCGCTCCTCGAGCTCGGGCGCGCCGCCGAGCACGAGCCCGTCGATGCCGGCGAGGTCGGCGATGGAGGCGACCCCGTTCTCCTCGGCGAACGCGGCTGTGACGTTGTACGAGTCCTGATCGGTCGCCGAGGACTGCTCGAGGACGGTCAGCCCGTCGGGGAGGGCGTCCTGCAGCGCCGCGTACACGTCGTCGGGCGTGGTGGCGGTGGTGTCCGGCTCGAAGTACTGCAGGAGGTTTCCGGTGTACTCGGGGAACAGGTCGATCGAGCCGTCCTCGATGGCCGGCATATAGGCGTCGCGCTGGCCGATGTTGAAGTCGCGCTCGACGGTGAAGCCTTCGGCCTCGAGGGCCTGGGCGTAGATCTCGGCGATGATCTCGTTGGAGTAGTACGCCTGCGACCCGATGACGATGGTCGACGAGTCGCCGGCGTCGCCGGTGTCTCCGCCGTCGCTCTCGAGCGGGTCGCTGGAGGCGCACCCGGCGAGGGTGAGCGCGGTGACGGCTGTCGCAGCGAGCGCCAGGGCGAGGCGGGTGCGTGCTGTGGACATGGGGGAACCTCCGATGTGGTGAGGGGTCAGCGGGACAGCTGGGGGACGGGGGCGAGCGCCTGCGCCGCGGCCTCGCGGCGCGAGCGGGGACCGTCGGTGCGAGGCACAGCGAAGCGGGCGAGAAGGGCGAAGAGGCCGTCGAGGGCGAGCGCGAGCGCGACGATGACGATGGAGGCGCCGAGGATCTGGTCGAACCGGCGCAGAGCCAGCCCCTGGATCAGATAGAACCCGAGGCCGCCGAGGCCGACATAGGCCGCGATGGTCACCGTGGCGACCACCTGGAGAGTGGCGGACCGCAGTCCGCCGATCAGGAGTGCGAGTCCGAGGGGCATCTCGATCCGGAACAGGATCTGCCACTCGGTCATTCCCATCGCGCGCCCGGCATCGATCACGGAGCGGTCGATCGCCTCGACGCCGGCGTACGCACCGGCGAGGATCGAGGGGATCGCGAGGAGCACGAAGGCGGCGACGGCGGCCTCGGTCTTCTGCGAGACCCCTACCAGCAGCACGAGCAGGACCACCAGGCCGAGCGCGGGGAGGGCCCGCGCGGCGCCGCTGAGGAAGACGACCACGTCGCGTCCTCTCCCGGTGTGGCCGACCGCCCAGCCGACGGGGATGGCGATCACCGCGGCGATGGCCACGGAGCCGAACGTGAACGCCAGGTGCTGCGCGATCGCGGTCGGCAGCGGAAGCGAGCCGGTGAGGCGGTCGGGCGAGAAGATCCAGGCGAGGGCCTCGGCGAGGAGGTTCACGTCGCCACCGCCGTCGACACCGCCCGCCGCCGCGAGGCGCGCGTCGGCGAGGTCCTGCGCACCCAGGGCATCAGCGCGCGGCCGAGGAGGACCAGGAGCAGATCGATCACCAGCGCCACCACCACGACGGCCACCACTCCGGCGAAGACCTCGGCCACGATCCGCCGCTGCGACCCGTTCGTGAAGAGATAGCCGAGGTTCTGCACGCCCACCAGGGCACCGACGGTGGCCAGCGAGATCGTCGACACCGCGGCGACGCGCAGCCCGGCGAGGATGACCGGGCCGGCCAGCGGGAAGTCGACCGTCCAGAAGCGTCGCCAGGTGCCGTAGCCGACGGCGACGGCCGCGCTGCGCGTGGCGGGATCGACCGAGGCCAGGCCCTCGGTGACCGATCGGGTCATGATCGCGACGGCGTAGATCGCCAGCGCCACGATCAGGTTCAGTTCGGACAGGAACGGGATGCCCAGCAGCTGCAGCAGCGGGAACAGCGCGAGGGACGGGATCGTGTACAGCAGCCCGACGACCGTGAGCACCGGGCCCCGCAGCCGCGTGTACTGGAACGCGAGCCACCCGATCGGGATGGCGACGGCGAATCCCATGATGATCGCGATGGCGCTCTGCCGCAGATGGTCGACCGTGAGCGCGCCGATGAGGTCCAGGTTGTCGAGCACCCAGCTCACGGCGAGTCCTCCACCAGCACGCCCTGCGTGCGCCCCGCGGCATCGACGAGCACCGTGCCCTGCGGCGTCTGCTTCGCCCGCAGCGCGCGAGTGCCGCGCTCTGCGCCGATGAAATCGGCGACGAAGTCGCTCGCGGGGTTCTCGATGATCTCGCTCGGGCTGCCGATCTGGGCGACGCGGGCGCCGTTCTCGAGGATCACCACCTGATCGCCGAGGAGGAACGCCTCGTCGATGTCGTGCGTGACGAACACGATCGTCTTGTGCAGCTCCCGCTGGAGCCTGATGATCTCGGCCTGCAGCTCGCGTCGCACGATGGGGTCGACGGCCCCGAAGGGCTCGTCCATGAGGAGGATGTCGGGATCGACGGCGAGCGCCCGCGCCACGCCGACGCGCTGCTGCTGCCCACCGGAGAGCTGACTCGGGTACCGCTTGGCGAGCCCTCGCTCCAGGCCCACGACATCCATGAGCTCGAGGGCGCGCCGCCGCGCCTGCGCCCGCGGCACGCCCGTGAGCACCGGCACCGTGGCGATGTTGTCGACGACCGAGAAATGGGGGAGCAGGCCCGCGCTCTGCAGCACGTACCCGATCCCGCGCCGGAGTGCGACCGGGTCGCGCTGCGAAATCGGTTCGTCGTCGATCGTGATGACGCCGTCCGAGGGCTCGACCAGGCGGTTGATCATGCGCAGCAGCGTCGTCTTGCCGCTCCCCGACGAGCCGACGAGGACCGTCGTCTTGTGTGCGGGGAGAAGCAGGCTGAAGTCATCGACGGCGAGGGTGCCGTCCGCGAAGCGCTTGGAAACCGCGCGGAATTCGATCGCCATGCTGTCCTTTCGGCGGAGAACCCAGAAAACCACACGTCGACGACATCGGGCCCGTTGATGCCGGATCTTGACCTGCGCGCATCGTCTGTGCTGCGGCCCGGCCACACTCATCACGAGGGCGGGTCTCGCCCGCCGTCGGGGGGGCGCCGCTACGTTGGGCGCATGACTGCTCGGGAGTACGACCTGATCGTGATCGGCGCGGGGCCCGTCGGCGAGAACGTGGCCGACCGCGCGAGACAGGGCGGCCTGTCGGTCGTCGTGGTCGAAAGCGAGCTCGTCGGAGGCGAGTGCTCCTTCTGGGCCTGCATCCCCTCCAAGGCGCTGCTGCGGCCTGGCGCCGCCCTGCGTGCCGCCCGGGCCGTCGGCGGCGCCGCGCAGGCGGTCACCGGCACGGTCGACGTGGCGGCGACGCTGCGCCGGCGCGACGTGCTGGTCCACGACTGGGACGACAGCTCACAGGTGGAGTGGCTGCACGGGGCGGGCATCGACCTGGTCCGCGGCCACGGACGCCTGAGCGGCGAGCGGGAGGTCACCGTGGCTGCTGCGGACGGCGCCGAGACCGTCCTGCGGGCCCGCCATGCCGTGGCCGTGTGCACCGGCTCGGCGGCGCTGGTGCCCGACATCCCCGGCCTGCGCGAGGCGCAGCCCTGGACGAGCCGGGACGCGACCGGCGTGCGGGACGTCCCGGCGTCCCTCGCGATCCTCGGCGGCGGCGTCGTCGGAAGCGAGATGGCGACGCTCTACACGTCACTCGGCGCGGAGGTGACGGTCATCGCGCGCTCCGGTCTGCTGCGCGGGGTCGAGCCGTTCGCCGGTGAGGCGGTGGCGAAGGCGCTGACGGATGCCGGCGCCGACGTCCGCACCGGCGTCGAGGTCGAACGTGCCGGCCGCGACGCCGACGGTGTCGTGCTCACGCTCTCCGACGGGTCCGAGGTGCGCGCCGCCGAGGTCCTGGTCGCCACCGGGCGGCGGCCCCGCACGGAGGACCTGGGGCTCGGGGCGGTCGGGCTGGCGCCGGGCGACTGGCTGGATGTCGACGACACGCTGCGCGTGCGCGGCGTGGAGTGGCTCTACGGCGTGGGCGACGTCAACCATCGCGCCCTGCTCACGCATCAGGGCAAGTATCAGGCCCGCGCCGCGGGCGACGTCATCGCAGCCCGCGCGACGCAGCGCGAGGTCGACGACGGCCCCTGGGGAGCGCACGTGGCGACCGCCGATCACTCGGCGGTGCCGCAGGTCGTCTTCACCGATCCGGAGGTGGCCGCGGTCGGGCACACCGCGGAGTCGGCTCGATCCGCGGGCCTGCGCATCCGCGTGATCGACTACGACCTCTCATGGCTCGCCGGCGCGAGTGAGCACGCCGACGACTATCGCGGGCGCGCCCGCGTCATCGTCGACGAGGATCGCCGCGTCGTCGTCGGGGCGACGTTCGTGGGGCAGGACGTCGGCGAGATGCTCCACGCCGCGACGATCGCCGTGGTCGGCGAGGTGCCGATCGACCGCCTGTGGCACGCGGTGCCGTCGTACCCGACGATCAGCGAGGTGTGGCTGCGCTGGCTCGAGGAATGCGGTCGCCCATGAGACCCGAGCCCGATCCCGTCGGCCCCGGCCAGGAGTCGGTGTGGGACTACCCCCGACCGCCGCGCGTCGAGCGGGTCGCGCGGCGGGTGCGCATCGAGCTGGGCGGCCGGGAGATCCTCGACACCGACGATGTCGTGCGGGTGCTGGAGACGAGCCACCCGCCCGTCTACTACCTGCCGATCGCGGCGTTCGCCGACGGCGCACTCACGCACGGGGAGGGCTCCTCGTTCTGCGAGTTCAAGGGCGGCGCGCGCTACTTCGACGTGCGCGGCGGCGGCGAGGTCCGGCCACGGGCGGCGTGGACGTATCCGCGGCCCGCGGCCGGCTACGAGCAGCTGGCCGATCGGGTGGCGGTCTACGCCTGTGACATGGACCGCTGCACGATCGACGGGGTCGAGGTGACACCACAGCCGGGCCGCTTCTACGGCGGGTGGATCACCCCCGACATCGCCGGCCCGTTCAAGGGCGTTCCGGGCTCCATGGGGTGGTGACCTCTCAGCGGTGACACAGGGAACACCCAGGCCGGTGCCCTTCCGCACCGATATATCGGTATGTATCGTCGGGGTATCGGCAGACGCTCGTTAGGAGACAGCCATGAGTGGTTCATTCCCCGGTTTCGGTTCGCGTCCAGGAGGTCAGGGCAGTGGCCTGCCCAACAGCCTGTGGGACGCGATGGATCAGTTGCGCGAGGCCTTCGAGAAGGGATTCTCGCCGCGCGTCGCCAAGGGCGACGTCCGTGCGGCGGTGCTGGCGGTGCTGGCGGAGAAGCCCATGCACGGATACCAGATCATCCAGGAGATCGAGGCGCGCAGCGACGGTGCGTGGAAGCCGAGCCCCGGCTCCGTCTACCCGACTCTCCAGCTGCTCGCCGACGAGGGACTGGTCGCGGCGGAGGAGTCCAACGGCAAGAAGACGTACTCGCTCACCGAGGCGGGCCGGGCCGAGGCCACGGCGTCGGCCGAGGACAAGTCCGCGCCGTGGGAATCGTTCAGCTCACGCGACACCGGTCGCACCTCGGCGCTGCCCAAGTCGGGTGCCAAGCTCGCACAGGCCGCCGCCCAGGTCGGTCGCAGCGGCACGCCGCAGCAGGTCGCGCAGGCTGTCGAAGTGCTCGACGAGGCGCGGCGTAAGCTCTACTCGATCCTGGCTCAGGACTGATCGCCGGCCGCGTGCCGGCAGACGCCGGCCCGAGCCCGCGGGTTCGACGGGGCGTGCGATCCCGGACGATCGGGATCGCAGGCACCGCGATCTAGGAGATTCGATGGCCGACGTCGGGAACACGCGCGCCCGCTACCGCAGGATCCTCCGGTTCGCCGGACGCTACATGGTCCAGGCGTGGTGGTACGAGCTCTTCCTGCCGCGCCTGGGGTTCGGCGCCCTCGCCGCCCGCGGGCGCGCCCGACGGCTGCAGACGATCGCTCGCCGGTTCCATGTGCTCGCCGTGCAGTACGGCGGGCTCATGATCAAGGTCGGCCAGTTCCTGTCGTCGCGGCTCGACGTGCTGCCGCCCGAGATCACGAAGGAGCTCGAGGGGCTCCAGGACGAGGTGCCGCCGGTCGCGTTCCCGGCGATCCGCACACTCGCCGAGGCGGAGCTGGGCGTCCCGCTCGGGCGCGCGTTCGAATGGGTCGACGAGAACCCCGTGGCCGCGGCATCCCTCGGCCAGGCGCATCGTGCGCGGCTCACCCAGGCCGACGCGGCCGAGACGGGGTTCGCGGACGTCGTGATCAAGGTGCAGCGCCCGGGGATCGAGGCGATCGTCGACGTCGACCTCGCCGCCCTGCGGCGCGTGGCGGCGTGGCTGAGCCGGGTGAAGGTGGTCCGCGACCACGTCGACCTGCCGGCGCTGCTGGAGGAGTTCGCCTACACCAGCCGGCAGGAGATCGACTACCTCCACGAGGCGCAGAACGCCGAGCGGTTCGCCGCCGACTTCGCCGGCGACCCCCGCGTCGGCGTGCCGGACGTGGCGTGGGAGCGCACGACGCGGCGGGTCCTCACCCTGGAGGACGTCACCGCGATCAAGATCAACGACGTCGACGGGCTTCGCGCGGCCGGCATCGACCCCGGCCACGTCGCCATCGAGTTCGCCGACGTCATGTTCGATCAGCTGTTCTCGAACGGCTTCTTCCACGCCGATCCCCATCCGGGGAACGTCTTCGTCACGCCCGTCGAGCGCGGCGCCGGCGAGGGCGGGAAGGCATGGAAGCTGACGTTCATCGACTTCGGCATGATGGGCGAGGTGCCCGACGGGCTGCGCCACGGGCTGCAGCAGCTCGTCATCGCCGTGGCGTCGCGCAACAGCGCCAAGATGATCGAGAGCATCCGCGCGGTCGGCGTGCTGCTGCCGTCCGCCGACACGAACGAGCTGGAGCGGGCGATGACGGCGCTGTTCGCCCGGTTCGGCGGGATGGGCTTCGCGGAGCTGCAGAAGGTCGACCCGCGGGAGTTCCGTGCCTTCGCCACGGAGTTCGGCGACGTGGTGCGCTCGCTGCCCTTCCAGCTGCCGGAGAACTTCCTGCTCATCATCCGCGCCGTCTCGCTGACCAGCGGCATGTGCAGCTCGCTCGACCCCGAATTCAACGTCTGGGACGCCGTCGAGCCCTACGCCGACCGCCTCCTGCGCGACGAGCGGGGCAACGTGGTGCAGGCGTTCGCCCGCGAGGCCGCCTCCACCGCGGCCGTGGTCGCCCGCCTTCCGCGCCGGCTCGACGACATGATCACGCGCGCCGAGGACGGCCGCCTCGTCGCCGACGCCCCGAAGCTCGAGCAGCGCCTTCGCCGGCTGGAGCGCATGGGGCGCCGCGCCGTGTCCGCGGTGCTCTTCGCCGCGCTCCTGATCAGCGGCGCGGTGCTGCGCGCGGAGGATCTGTTCGTGGGCACCGTGCTCATGGTCGGGTCGGTGATCCCGCTCCTGCACACGCTGTTCGCGGGCTTCGCCGGGCGCCAGGGCCCGGGCGACTGAAGCCACCCGCTACGGTGTCACGGAGGACCTGACTGCGGGGGTGACCAGTGCTCGGCGTGATGATGCTGCGGGTCGCGGACCTGCTCGTGCAGCTGGGCCTCATCGGGATCGGCCTCGCGATCATCCTCGTGGAGGATCCCGACAGCACGTTGGACGCGCTGGCGCTGTGGTGCGTCATCGGGGGCCTGTACTGGCTGGCGTCGGTCATCGCGGTGGCGATCAGCGTGCGCCGGTCCGAAGTCGCGGCACCCGCGTGGCTGGGGCGGCTCGACCTGCACCCCGCGGTCGCCGTCGTCAGCGTGACCGCCACATTCCTGGCGAGCATCGTCGGGATCGTCGCCGCCATCGAGATCCTCATCCTCCGCGACGACCCCGACTGGGCCGGGTGGGTCGAGCCGGTCGCGATCTCGGCCATGCTGCTGTCCTGGGCGCTGTACCACTGGGGGTTCGCCCGCATCTACCACCGGCGCTTCCGGGTCGCCGACGTCGCCCCCCTGGTCTTCCCCGGCACGGACGCGCCCCGGATCGCCGACTTCGTCTACTTCTCGTTCACCAACGCCACGAACTTCTCTGTCTCCGACGTGCAGGTGATGACGACGCGCATGCGGTGGACCGTCGTGTGGCACACCGTCACGAGCTTCTTCCTCAACGCGCTGATCATCGTGCTCGCCTTCAGCACGATCATCAGCGGCTGATCAGCCCGCCGGCGAGTAGCCGCCGCCGTCCGCCGGGCCGGCGGTGATGACGGGCTCGATGTCGAGCGTCAGGTCGATGATCATGCGAAGGAGCCCGCCCATCGTGGTCGACTGCAGCAGGGAGTAGCGGTCGAGCTCGCCGAGCGGGGCCAGTGCGGCCAGCTGCCACGCGGCCTCGACCGGATCGTCCGACAGCGGGGTGTCGGCATCCCACCGCACGATCTCCAGGCCCCCGGACTCGGCGCCGGACGCGCGGGCGACGACGCGCCGCACGATGGCCTCGGCCTCGCCGCGCAACGCCGTGAGGGCATCGTCCCACTCCAGTTCCGGCACAGCGTCGACGCGTGCTCTCGGGTGGGGGTCGTCGTCCAGCCACTCCGCCACCTCGAACCGGTCGCCCCCCACCGCGACCGCGTACATCGCCTCGCTCGCCGCGTCCACCCGGATGAGGCGGGCGAACGTGCCGACGCCGGTGCGGATGTCGCCGCCCCCGACCTCGCGTCCTCGCTCGATGAGCACGACGCCGAAGCGCGGGTCCTCCTCGTCGAGCAGCCTGCCCAGCATGGTCAGGTAGCGGGGCTCGAAGATGCGCACGAGGAGCGGCGTGTGGGGGAACAGCACACTCCCCAGCGGGAACATCGCCACCTCGCGCATGGCTCAAGTCAAGCACGCGGCCGGCCACTAACGGCCGTTCCGTCCCGGCGCAACCCCCGTCACGCCGGCGCGCGGCGTGCCTAGCGTGGCCTCATGACAGGCGAACAGCGCGACCAGTACACGTTCACCAACCCCGCCGAGCTGTACGCGGACTTCGATCCGAAGAAGCAGCGTCAGCCCGAGCCGGGTCTCGACGCCGAGCTGCAGCCGAAGGCCGATCTGGGCGAGGAGACGTATCGGGGCACCGGCCGGCTCGCCGGTCGCAAGGCCCTCATCACGGGTGCGGATTCCGGGATCGGCGCGGCTACCGCGATCGCCTTCGCGCGCGAGGGCGCGGATGTCGCGATGTCGTACCTGCCGGAGGAGGAGCGGGACGCGCAGCGCGTCGCGGGGATCCTCCAGGATGCCGGCGTGACGGCGCTCACCATCCCCGGCGACCTGCGCGATCCGGCCTACTGCCGGGACCTCGTAGAGCGAGCGGTCGAGGGGCTCGGAGGCCTGGACATCCTGGTCAACAACGGCGGCAAGCAGATCTTCAACGAGGATCTGACGACCCTCGACGACGAGCAGTTCGACGACACCTTCAAGACCAACGTGTACGCCATGTTCTGGATCACCAAAGCGGCGCTGCCGCATCTGAAGCCGGGATCCGCGATCATCAACACCACGTCGATCCAGGCGTATCAGCCGTCGGAGATCCTCGTGGACTACGCCTCGACGAAGGCGACGATCAACGCCTTCACCAAGGCGCTCGCGCAGCAGCTGGCGCCGAAGGGCATCAGGGTGAACGCGGTGGCTCCTGGGCCGATCTGGACTCCGCTGCAGGTGACCGACGGCCAGCCGCAGGAGAAGATCGAGAGCTTCGGCGAGCAGACGCCGCTGGGACGTGCCGGTCAGCCGGCCGAGCTCGCGCCGGCCTACGTCTTCCTCGCGTCGGCGGAGTCCAGCTACGTCGCCGGCGAGACCCTCGCCGTGACCGGCGGGTCCCCGACGCCCTGAGCCTGCCTAGACTTCGACCACGGGCCTCCGTCCGCGAGGCGCCCGACCGACGAGTGGAGGAGCGGCGATGCAGCTGGGAATGGTGGGACTCGGCCGGATGGGCGGGAACATCGTCCGGCGCCTGATGCGCGACGGGCACGACTGCGTGGTGTACGACGTCAGCCCCGACGCTGTCGCGACGCTGGCCGGCGAGGGGGCCGAGGGCTCGACGAGCCTGGCCGAGCTCGTGTCGAAGCTCGAGGCGCCGCGCGCGGTGTGGCTCATGATCCCGGCGGGCCTCACGGGCACGGTTGTGGACGAGGTCGCAGCGCTGCTCGACCCCGGCGACATCATCATCGACGGCGGCAACTCGAACTACCGCGACGACGTGCGGCGCGCGGTCGCGCTCCAGGACACCGGCATCCACTACGTCGACATCGGCACCAGCGGAGGCGTGTTCGGGCTGGAGCGCGGCTACTGCCTCATGGTCGGCGGCCCCGACGAGGCGTTCCGGCGCATCGAGCCGATCCTCAGGACCATCGCACCGGGCAGCGGGGAGGCTGCTCGCACGCCGGGCCGCGACGGCGACTTCGCACCGGAGGAGCTTGGGTACCTGCACTGCGGTCCGTCCGGTGCCGGGCACTTCGTGAAGATGGTCCACAACGGCATCGAGTACGGCGTGATGGCGGCGCTGGCCGAGGGCCTGAACATCCTCGAGCATGCCGATGCGGGTGTGCGCGAGGCGGAGCACTCCGCCGAGGTCGCTCCCCTGGAGGAGCCGGAGTTCTACCAGTTCACCATCGACACCCCGAAGGTCGCGGAGCTGTGGCGCCGGGGCTCGGTGATCTCCTCCTGGCTGCTGGATCTCACGGCCGCTGCCCTGCACGGCAACCCCACGCTCGACGGGCTTGCGGGGCGCGTCTCGGACTCCGGCGAGGGGCGCTGGACCGTCAAGGCGGCCGTCGACACCGGGGTGCCGGCGCCGGTGCTCGCGGCCTCGCTGTTCGAGCGTTTCGCCTCGCGCGACGAGGACCGCTTCGCCAATCAGGTCCTCTCGGCGATGCGCCTGCAGTTCGGCGGACACCAGGAGCTGCCGGCGGGCGATGTCCTGGAGGCCGGCGGGCGCAAGTCCGAGTCCTCCGCCGGCGGTCAGTCGCGCACCGCCGAGGACGCCGGGTGACGAAGGTCGACCTGAAGCGGACCATCCCCTCCTACACGGCGCCCCGGGGTGCGTTCGAGGTCGTCGAGGTGCCGCCGCTCCGCTACCTGATGGTGGACGGCCACGGCGACCCCAACGCGTCCGCGCAGTACACGGATGCGGTCGCGGCGCTCTTCGGCACGGCATACCGCCTGAAGTTCCTCAGCAAGACCGAGCTGGGCCGGGACTACGTCGTCATGCCGCTCGAGGGACTGTGGTGGTCCGACGACATGGCGACCTTCACCACGTCGCGCGACAAATCCCGCTGGAGCTGGACGATGATGATCCTCGTGCCGGAATGGATCGAGGAGGTCCATGCGGAGCGCGCCCGCCGGGCGGCCGCCGAGAAGGGCGATTCCGCCGCCCTCGGCTCCCTCCGGCTCGGAGATCTCGCGGAGGGCACCTGCGTCCAGACGCTGCACGTCGGCTCGTACGACGACGAGGCACCGGTCCTGGCCGACATGCACGAGCGGTTCATCCCGGCGCACGGGCTGCGCATGACCGGGCGTCACCACGAGATCTACCTCACCGACCCGCGCCGGTCGGCGCCCGAGCGGCTGCGCACGATCCTGCGACAGCCGGTGGAGCCGGCCGCCCGGGACTGACGACGCAGCGGATGCCGCGCCCCAGCCGGGGCGCGGCATCCGCGGGTCTGCTGAGCCCGTGTCAGCGCGGCACGTCGCCGCGCCAGGCTCCGGTCTCCTGCGGGGCCTTCTCGATGAACTTCTTGAAGTTCTCGAGGTCCCGCTTCACGGCGAAGTTGTCGGCGCCCACGACGGCCCCGACCTTCTCGACGACGCCCGTCGGCTCCCAGTCGATCTGCACGGTGACCCGGGTGCCGGTGTCGGTGAGCTTGTGGAACGTGACGACGCCGGCGTGCACGGTCTCGCCGTCGATGCTGCGCCATGCCACCCGCTCGTCGGGGTGCTGCTCGGTGATCTCGGCGTCGAACTCGCGCTCGACCGGCCCGACCTTGACCTTCCAGTGGTTGTGGGTGTCGTCGATCTCAGTGATCGACTCGACCTCGTCCATGAACTTCGGGAAGGTCTCGAACTGGGTCCACTGGTTGTACGCCATGGTGACGGGCACGTCCACGTCGATGGTCTCGATGATCTGACTCATGCCCCCAGCCTGCGCGTCGGCTCCGCCCCCTCGCACCCTCTTGACGAGGACCGCGGAAGCACGTATTGAGCCGTACACATGGCATATTCAGTCGCCGTCTGATACTTCTTGACTTCGACTGCCCGCCGCCCGGCGCGGGCGTCGACTCGTATATCCGAGGGGAGAACGCATGCGTGCACGGCGATCGAGGCTCGCTCTGAGCGGAGCTCTAGTAGGACTGGCCATGGCGATCGGGCTGGCGGTGTCGCCGGCGTCGGCCGCTCCATCAGGCGGCGTTCAGACGGCCACCGCGGCGTACTCGTGCGGAACGTTCGAAGGACTCGCGCTGACCCAGTCGACGGTGAGCTACACCGGTGTGACGCTGCGGTCGGGCGAGACGATCACGGCGAAGATGTCCCCCGCCGCGACGGGCGACAAGATCATGCTGAGCGTCGCCCGCGGCTTCAGCATCACGATGTACTCGGCGCCGGCCACCACCGGTCTCGCGTTCAAGGCTCCCGCCGACGGGACGTACAACCTCGGCTGGTCCCTCGAAGCGGCGGGCACGCGCCCGTCCAGCATCACGTGGACCTTCGACTGCTCGACCTCTTCAGGCACGACGACGCCCATCGTGGCGGATTCGGACCGGGACGGCGTCGCGGATTCGGCGGACGCCTGTGCGGCGACCGTCCTGCCCGATGCGATCAGCAAGCCCGTCGCGGGCCGCTACTACGCGAAGTCCACGGGCGCATTCGTCGACGGCACCGGTCGCTCGGCCAACCTCACGGTGGTCGACGCCGGCGGCTGCTCGGCGGGCCAGATCGCCAAGGCTCTGCGGCTGAGCGTGAAGGACTCCAAATCAGGCATCACGCTCACGCAGCTGCAGTCCTGGGCTTCCACGCACTGAGCGAACAGAACGGATGCCGCGACCCGGCCGGGTCGCGGCATCCGTTCGTGCTCTTCGCCTACGCGGTGGCGTCGGCGCGCTTGGGCAGCACCCAGCCCGCGCGCGGGAAGTGGCACGTGTACCCGTTGGGGATGCGGATCAGGTAGTCCTGGTGCTCGGGCTCGGCCTCCCAGAACGGGCCCGCGGGCTCGATCGTCGTGACGGCCTTGCCCGGCCAGAGCCCGGACGCGTCCACGTCGGCGATGGTCTCGCGCGCGACCTGCTCCTGCTCGGGAGAGAGCGGGAAGATCGCCGACCGGTAGCTGGAGCCGATGTCGTTGCCCTGACGGTTCAGCGTCGACGGGTCGTGGATCTGGAAGAAGAACGCGAGGATGTCGCGGTACGTGGTCTTCGTCGGGTCGAAGACGATCTCGACCGCCTCGGCGTGACCCGGGTGCTTGCGGTAGGTGGCGTGCGCGTTCTCGCCGCCGGTGTAGCCCACCCGCGTATCGAGGACGCCGGGCTGGCGGCGGATGAGGTCCTCCATGCCCCAGAAGCAGCCGCCCGCGAGGACTGCCGTCTCGGTGCCGGGGGTTCGGGTGATCTCGCCGGTGTCGAAGGGACCGCTGGTCATGATGCGTGCTCCTGGTTCTCGGTGGTGAAGAGGTGTCGGTAGGCCCCGTAGCCCTCGGCCTCGAGCGACGAGGCGGGCACGAAGCGCAATGCGGCCGAGTTCATGCAGTATCTCAGGCCGCCGGCCCGCCGGGGGCCGTCGCGGAAGACGTGCCCGAGGTGGCTGTCGGCGCCCGATGACCGCACCTCGGTGCGCGGCATCAGCAGCTTCCAGTCGGTCTTGGTGGCGACGGCGTCGGGCTCGATCGGCTGGGTGAAGCTCGGCCATCCGGTTCCGCTGTCGTACTTGTCGGTCGATGAGAAGAGCGGCTGGCCGGAGACGACATCCACGTAGATGCCGGGCTCGTGGTTGTTCCAGTACTCGTTGCGGAAAGCCGGCTCGGTGCCGTCCTCCTGCGTCACGCGGTACTGGGCGTCGGTGAGGCGGCTCAGTGCCTCGGGGGTCCTGCGGTACTCGTTGCTCACGATTCCTCCTGATGCGACGCCGCTGGCTGCGGCGTCATAGAGGGAGAACGGATGCCGCGCCGGTTTTGGTCCCGTGAACCTGGGAACGCGCTCTGAGTTCCTGTCGGAGGTCAGTCCTGTTCCTCCAGCAGCCTGACGCGCACGACGAGGAGACCGGCAAGAAGGCCCCCGAGGCCCCCGGCGGCCATGTCGCCGATCGAGTCCTCGTAGGCGACGTAGATCTCCTCCGAGATGAACCGCCAGCCGATCCACTCGAGCATCTCCCACACGGCGCTGAGGGCCATCCCGAGGCTCGTCACGAGCAGGATCGGCGTCGCAGGCCGCGTGTCCGGCGCCAGCGGCGGCGGGACGAGCCCGAGTCGTGAGAGCAGGAGGTACGCCATGGCGGCCACCATGCCGGTGAAGACGAAGTGCACGACGAGGTCCCAGCCGAGCACCGTCTGGTACAGCAGGAAGACGTTGCTCCAGGCCGCCACGAGCACCGTGACGCAGAAGGCGATGTCGAAGCCCGGTCTCACCCCCACGAAGCGGGGGAGGACGAGCCCGAAGAGGGCGAGGGCGAGCACCCCGGCGTCTGCGGGTGCCCACCAGATGAACCCGGCGATGACGCTGAGCGGCCCCAGCACCCGGATCGCGTCGGCGAGCCACTCGCCGGCGCCGCTCGGCGGCCTGAGGAAGCGCCGGATCACGGCCGTGTCCGCTCTGGTCGCACCGTCACGACGGCCTGCACGGGGAGGTGGTCGGACGGCCACACGTCCTCGTGGCGGAAGGCGTTGATCGCCGCGCGCGCCACGGCGACATCCGGCGTCACGACGATCCAGTCGATCCGCGCCCTGTCCGGTCGCGGCGTGCGGTAGCCGGCGAAGGTGCCGACGGATGCCGTCACTCGCTCGTCGGCGGCGGTCCAGGCGTCGCGCAGCGAACCCCCGCCGAGCAGCGCCCGGAGGGTGCGCGACCCCTCGCCGGCGTTCAGGTCCCCGGTCAGGATCGCCGGGCCCGGATCGGCCATCGCCAGCAGGGCCTCGACCGAGCGGATGCGGGAGCGGGGCGAGAACGGATCGAGGTGGGTGTTGACGGCGGTGAAGACGAGCCCGGTTCCCCGGTCGCGAAAGCGCGCCGTCACCGCGATGCGGGGGATGAGGTTGCCCCACGAGCGCGAGCCCGGCTCGCGGGAGTGCTCCGACAGCGCGGTCTGCTCCCATTCGACGAGGTCGAGACGTTCGGCGTCGAAGAAGAGCGGGCAGCCCTCGCCGGTGCCGCGCGGGCCGTGACCGCGTCCGATGAAGCGGTAGCGCGCGCCGAGCGCGTCCCGCATCGCCTCGGCCTGATCCGGCAGCACCTCCTGCGCGCCCACGATGGTCGGCTGCTCCATCCGCAGGAGAGCCCTGACGGCGGCCTCGCGGTGACGCCACCGGTCGGCGCGACGCCACGCGAGTCCGTTCATGCGGCGCCGGACGTTGAAGGTCATCACGTGGAGCTCCGGCGCGGCCACGGGTCCGATGAGCGGCCCGGATCTGCGCTCATCTGCGGGCGTCGTCGGTCGGGTGTGCATTGCTCACGGTACGCAGATCCCTGCCTGCGGACGCAAGGGCTTGCGGCCTGCCGCTGACTCCCGCCGCGCGGACGGTCGGGCGCGGGTGTAACCGACACCGCGCCGGATCTCAAGGGCTTCCCGGATGGACGGCCCGCGCGGCAGACTCGCTGGATGGTCTTCGTAGGCTTCCACGCGTCCCATGAGCAGATCCTGCCCAGCGACCTGCTCACCGCTGTGCAGCAGGCCGAGGCGGCCGGGTTCGACGGCGCCATGTGCTCCGACCACCTCGCTCCCTGGAACCCCCGGCAGGGCGAGTCGGGCTTCGCGTTGAGCTGGCTGGGCGCCGCCCTCGCGCGGACGGACTTCTCCATCGGCATGGTCAACGCCCCCGGTCAGCGATACCACCCCGTCATCGTCGCGCAGGCGTTCGCGACGCTCGAGGAGATGTTCCCCGGGCGTTTCTGGGCCGCGCTCGGCAGCGGCGAGGCGATGAACGAGCACGTCACCGGCGACCCCTGGCCTCCCAAGGACGTGCGCACCCGGCGCCTGGGCGAGAGCGTCGACGTGATCCGACGGCTGCTCGCCGGCGAGGAGGTGACGCACGACGGGCTGGTCACGGTCCACCGTGCCCGCCTCTGGAGCCGGCCGGTCGAGCCGCCGCCCCTCATGGCGACGGCCGTGAGCGCCGAGACGGCGGCGTGGGCGGCGTCGTGGGCCGAGGGCCTGGCCACCGTCGTGCAGGCGCCGGACGCGCTGGAGCGGGTCGTCGACGCCTACCGCTCGAACGGCGGGGCCGGCCCGTGCGTGCTGCAGGTGCACGTGAGCATCGCCGAGACGGATGCCGAGGCGTACGCGATCGCGAAGGACCAGTGGCGCAATGGTCTCGTCTCACCGCCGCTGGCGTGGGATCTCGAGCAGCCCGAGGACTTCGACGCGGCGGTCGGCGAGGTCGACGAGGCGAAGCTGCGCCAGGCGGTCCTCGTCGATCCCGACCCCGTCTCCCTCGCCGAGCGGATCGAGGCGCTGGTGAAGATCGGGTTCGACCGCGTGTACATCCACCACGTCGGCCGCGACCAGTCCTATTTCCTGGGTGCCGCGGAGTCCGGCATCCTGCCCCGCCTGAAGGAGGCGCGATGAAGATCACCGATACCAGCGACCTCTGGTGGAAGAACGCGGTCATCTACTGCCTCGACGTGGAGACCTTCCTCGACGGCAACGGCGACGGGGTGGGTGACATGCGAGGCCTCGCACGGCGCATCGACTACCTCGCTCAGCTCGGGGTCACGTGCCTGTGGCTCATGCCGTTCTATCCGTCGCCGGATCGTGACGACGGGTACGACGTCTCCGACTTCTACGGCGTGGATCCGCGGCTGGGCGACCACGGCGAGTTCGTCGAGATGATCCGCACCGCGAACGATCGCGGAATGCGTGTGATCGTCGACCTCGTCGTCAACCACACCTCCGATCGGCATCCGTGGTTCGTCAGCGCCAAGCGGAGCGTGAACTCGCCCTACCGCGACTACTACATCTGGCGGGACGACGCGCCTCCGAAAGGGCAGAAGAACGCGGTCTTCCCCGGTGAGGCGGACGGCATCTGGACGAAGGACGAGGCGTCCGGGCAGTGGTACCAGCACAGCTTCTACGAGCACCAGCCCGACCTCAACATCGCGAACCCCGCGGTGCGCGACGAGCTCGCCCGCGTGATCGGGTACTGGCTGCAGCTGGGCGTGGCGGGATTCCGCGTCGACGCGGTGCCGTTCTTCCTCGAGATGCCTCCCGGCGCGCAGATCCCCGACCCCCACGAGCTGCTGCGCGACTTCCGGCGGTTCCTGCAGCGCCGGTCCAGCGAGGCCATCCTGCTCGGCGAGGTCAACCTGCCGTACGACCAGCAGGTGGACTACTTCGGCGGCGCCGACGCCAACGAGCTGTCGATGCAGTTCGACTTCGTCGGCATGCAGGCGTTCTACCTCTCGCTCGTGCGCGAGAACCCCGCCCCGCTGGTCGAGGCGCTGTCGTCCCGCCCGTCGCTGCCCGTCGAGGTGCAGTGGGCGAACTTCCTCCGCAACCACGATGAGCTCACGCTCGACAAGCTCTCCGATGAGGAGCGCGAGGAGGTGTTCGAGGCGTTCGCGCCCGACGAGCGGCAGCGGGTGTTCGGAAGGGGCATCACCCGCAGGCTGCCCCCGATGCTCGGCGATCCGCGCCGCATCCGCATGGCGTACAGCCTCATGTTCACGCTCCCCGGAACACCCGTGCTCTTCTACGGCGAGGAGATCGGCATGGGCGAGAACATCGACATCCCGGGGCGCACCGCGGTGCGGACGCCGATGCAGTGGACGTCCGAGAAGAACGGCGGCTTCTCGCAGGCGTCCCCGTCACGACTCGTCGCGCGCCCGCCGGGGGACGGCTATGCGCCCCAGCACGTCAACGTGGCGGATCAGATCGAGGATCGCGGCTCGCTGCTGCACTTCTTCCGCGACCTCATCTCGCGGTACCGCATCTCGCCCGAGCTCGGGTGGGGCGACTTCGAGGTGCTCGAGCAGCCGGTCGACGCGATCCTCGTGCACTCGCTGCGCGCCGACGTCGGCCGGATGGTGGCGATCCACAACCTCGCCGGCGTCCCGGCGACCACGCGGTTCGCGCTCGCCGACGAGCCGGAGGGCACGGCACTGGTCGACCTGCTGGGATCGGATCGCCTGCCGCTGGACGATCGCGGGGGAGTGGAGCTCGAGGTGCCGGCATACGGGTACCGGTGGCTGCGGGTGTCGCGTCCCGGGGACGGCCGCGTGTCGTAGCCGGCCGCAGCCGTCAGGAGACGGCGGCGGACCGCCGGTCCCGCCGCGCCCTGGCGACGGCCCACCGCACCAGCAGGCCGATGATGGCGACGGCGAGCGCGGCGACGATGGGCCGCAGGGCCAGCTCCGGGATGAACAGCGCCATGCGGAACACGGAGACGCCGTAGTCGATCATGTCGAGCGGGTCCCGCGCGAGCGCGCGGCTCCCCGCCGCACTGGCGATGCCGGTCATCGCGGCCGGAGCGATCCAGATGAGGGCCAGGCTCACCAGTGCCGCCAGCACCCTGCCGACGGTGTTCACCCCCGTCCACGCGATCGCGATCCCGGTCAGCACCGGTGTCACCCACTGCAGCAGCCACACGATCGACGAGAGCGTGCCCTGGTCCGTCGTCAGCAGCGGCTGCACCAGCCCCCCGGCCCAGGGCGCGGCGGCGGTCGCCCCGAGCGTGAGGCCGAGGAGCGCGCCCGCGCGCGGGGCGCGCGCGATGAGCAGGACAGACACCAGCCCGACGAGGAACGAGACCGTGCACACCGCCACCAGCGCCCCCAGGTACAGCGTGGAGATGCTGCGTTCCTGCAGCCCGTCGCGCACGACGAGAGCGGACTGGGTGATCGCGGCGGCCTGAGCGGCGAGCAGGCCCAGGGCCATCAGCGCGAACCCGCCGCGGGGGAGCCGCTCGGCGGTGGCGCGGGCGACGATGCCGGCCGCGGCGGACCCGACGACGATCAGGCCGAACAGCAGCGTGAGGGAGTATTGGCTGAACGGCAGCAGGACCAGCGGCATGTCCCCGGGCGCGGTGTCGACGGCCCACAGGTCCTGCAGCGGCAGACGGGGCCCCCTCACGAGCCACGGCAGCAACCCGGCGAGCGCGGCGCCGATGCCGATGACCGGGCATGCCCAGAGCGGAATACGTCGCGGAGCGGGCTCCGGCGGCGGTGCCTCCTGCGTCGTCGCTGCGACCTCGCTCATCGGTCGGCTCCCTCCTGGCGTCGACGCGGTCGGCAGAGGACCGCATGCGCCGTGCGCGTCAGCCTAGCGCCACCGCCGGGAGGCGACGAGGGCTGCGGCGCGGCGGTTCCCGCGGCACCTCGCGCGCACAGCGCGCAGCGTGCGGCGGGACCATCGCACCGGCGGGAAGTCGCGGGGGAGATGCACCATGACGGTCCGCAGGCCGCGCTCGACACGGCGCGCGAAGTCGCGGACGCTCGTGAACGGCCGCATCGACATGCCCATGCGGGCCCTCGGCAAGAGGCGGATGCGTCCGCGCTCACCGAGGTGGAACGACAGGTCCATGTCGTCGTGCAGCTCCGCGTCGTCACGGTGAACGCGGGAACGGATGCTGCGCCACGCGTCTCGCCGCATGCCGAGGTTCGATCCGAACAGCGGGGGATGACCGAGCGTGATGGTCATGACGGCGGCATAGGAGCCGAGGTAGAGGACGGCGAGCGGACCGCGCAGGCCCGGCGGACCGTCGATGAAGCGCGCGCCGCCGGTGAACGCGGCGACGTCCGGGCGTGCGGCGAACGCGTCGGCCATCGTCCCCACCCACGACGCATCCGGAACGCAGTCGGCGTCCAGTCGCAGGATCAGATCCCCGGTGGCGGCGTCGTACCCGGCCGCGCTCGCCGCGGGGATGCCGGGCGTCTCGCACCGCTCCAGGCGGGCGCCGAAGACGCGGGCGACGCCGGCGGAGGCATCCGTCGATCCGTTGTCCACGACGACCACCTCGTCCGGCGGCCGGGTCTGGCGCGCGAGCGCCTGGAGGCACCGCGCGAGCTCGGTGTCGTCGTCCTTGACCGGGATGACGACCGAGATGCGCGGAGCGTTCGACATGGTGACATTCCATCCGAGGCGCTCGGAGCGCGAGAAGGGCCTTGACCTCGGATGGCCCGATCGGTGACGGCCGGCGGCGCGTCACGCCGGGGCTCATGGCGTATCAGGGCGTCGCGTCCTGTGTCAAGGCCGAGTCGGGCGGAACAGGGCGACGTACGCTTGCAGGGCAGGCAAGCAAAGCAGCGCGGGGCGGTCGAGCTTCGGCGTTCGGGTCGCCGTCCAGTCTCCCGTAATCGCGCGATGGTCCCGGTGGGAGGGCTACCCACCGGGACCATCATTGCCTGTGCCGGTCGATCGGCCGCACGGCGCACCCGTCGAATACGCCGGCCGCCGTCGAATACGCTGGCCGCGTGCACCGCATCTACACGACGAGCTTCGCGTCGGTCTACCCGCTCTACGTCGCCAAGGCGGAGAAGAAGGGCCGCACCGGCGAGGAGGTCGACGAGGTCATCCAGTGGCTGACGGGGTTCGACGACGCGGAGCTTCGCCGGCATCTCGCCGAGGGCACGACGTTCGAGGACTTCTTCGCGGACGCCCGCCTCAACCCCCGGGCCTCGCAGATCACCGGCGTGATCTGCGGTGTCCGCGTGGAGGGGATCGAGGATCCCCTGATGCAGCAGATCCGCTACCTCGACAAGCTCGTGGACGAGCTGGCGAAGGGGAAGCCGATGGAGAAGGTGCTGCGGCCCGCCTGATCCGGAGTTGCCGCATCGGCGACGCTGACCTCCACCCCCTCGAGCCACCGCCGCACCCGTCCGCCCGGTCCGACGATCATTCCGCTGGTGCGGCCGGCGCGCGCGATCCAGGTGAGGTCGTCGACGCCGGCGACCACGGCGGCGGTCGCCCACGCATCGGCGTGCGAGAGCGCGTCGGAGACCACCGTCGCCGAGGCGGCGCCGGTCGCGGGCGTGCCGGATCGCGGATCGATGATGTGCGGGCCGCGCTCTGCGCCGCCGGACGTGGCGATCGCCCCGTTGCGTACGGACGTGACGGCGAGCACCCGCGAGCGGTCGGCCGGGTCGACGATCCCGACCTTCCAGGTCCAGTCGGCGTCGGGAGCCGTGAGCAGCTGCATGTCCCCGCCCGCGTTGATCCCGGCAGCGACGACGCCCGGGCGCGCGAGGAGCGGCGCGAGGTGGGCCCGCGCGACGCGCTCGACCGACCATCCCTTGACATACCCCGTCGGGTCGAAGGCTCCCGCCCAGGTCGCGGAGAATCGGCCGGACGTCTCGACCTCCGCTTCGGCGCACGCCTGGGCCACCTCGGCGACCCAGCGGGAGGCATCCGCCATCACCAGCTCGCCGCGCGCCATCCGCGAGATGTCGGAGTCGTCGCGATACGGGGAGAAGACCGCGTCGGCCGCGCGGAGCTCCGCGAAGCACGCGGATGCCGCTGTGGTGAAGGCGTCCTCGTCGACATCGCCCACGACGTGCACGCTGATCGCGGTCCCCATGATGTGGGCGACCTCGACGTGGCGGCGGCCCCTCATGAGCGGGCCTGATCGATCGCGCTCTGCAGGGACTCCCGATAGCCCTCGCTGGTGTACGTCGCACCCGAGACCATGTCGATGTCGGCGGACTGCGCCTCGGCGGTCTCGGAGACCAGCACGGGCAGCGCGCGCTCGTTGATCTGCCGGTCGCGCGGATTGCTCGACGGGTACTCGGGCACCTGGACGTCCGTGATCACCCCGCCGGCGACCGTGATCTGCACCTGCACCGGACCGAATCGGGTGTTCACGGTGTCGCCGGTGAAGGTGCCGTCCGCGAGGGATGTCACGTCGGAGGATCCCGATGTCGCGCCGGTCGAGCCGGTGGCGGTGCCGGCCGAGCCGGAGCCGGCTCCGCTGTCCGACGCGGCGCCGGAGCCGGCCCCGCTGTCCGACGCGGCGCCGGAGCCGCTGTCTCCCGCGCCGCCGCCTGTGCCGGCCCCGGAGTCCGACGACGTCGAAGACGAGCTGGGCGGGGTCTCCGCGGCGAGCGACGTCACGTTCTCGACGTGCGACGTGCGGTAGCTGAACAGCAGCACGAGGCCGCTGAGGGTGGCGAGGATGCCGTAGACGATCTTCTTCATGGCGACTCCTTGGACTCCGGGGGTCAGATCGAGAACGATTCGGTGTGGATGCGGTCGCGGGTGACGCCCGCTGCGCGCAGATCGCCGGTCACCGCATCCATCCAGGCCGGAGGGCCGCACACGAACACGTCGTACTCGTCCAGGTCGGCGGCGAGGAAGCGGAACACATCGGCGCCCTCCCACGCACGGTGCGAGTCGGGGAGCCACGGTGCGCCGGAGGCGGCGCGAGGCCCGTCGAGAGCAATGTGGCGGACGCCGCGGTCGCGCACGAGCCCCTCGATCGCGGGGCGCCGCAGCGCCGCCTCGGCGGCGGAGTCGCGCGTCACGAGGACCGCGTCTCCGGGCGCGTAGTCCTCCGACTCGAGCAGGGACACCAGGGGCGCCACGCCGGCGCCGGCACCGAGAAGGAGCAGCTTGCCGCCGCGCCGGGCGTCTCCGGTCAGTCGGCCGTAAGGGCCCTCGATGAGCACACGCGTCCCGCGTGCGAGCCCCGCGAGCCGGGCTGTGCCGTCGCCGACGACCCGGGCCGAGATCGTGAGGGCGTCGTCGCGGGGCGCCGCGGCGAGCGAGAAGGGGTGACCCCGGGACCAGCCGCGTCCGCCGAGGAACCGCCACACGAAGAACTGTCCGCCCCGCGCACCCAGCCGGGAGAGCCCACGGCCGCTCATCGTCACCGTCACGCCGCCGACGCCGTCGGCGGCGACGTGGGCCACCCGGAGGTTGTGGCGCCGCGAGATCAAAGCCGGCTGTGCCAGTCGGAACGCCACGACAGCGCCGGCGGCGAGTGCCCACAGGGTCCACCAGTACGCGGTGGCCCACGGCGAGGCGGTGAAGTCGGCCCCCGACCACAGCTGGTGGGGGATCGCGATGCCCACGCCGACGTAGGCGTAGAGGTGGAGGAGATGCCACGACTCGTAGCGAAGCCGCCGGCGCGCACGGCGGAGGGAGGTGACGGTGACGAGCACGATGAGCGCCGTACCGGCCGTTGCGAGGAGCACGCCGGGGTAGTCCCACACGAACTGCCAGAGCTGTGCCGGCAGACCGACCTGAGCCACCGCGGCGTAGCCGACCACGAGCAGCGCGATGTGCGCGAGCATCAGCCAGAACGACCAGAAGCCGACCAGCCGGTGCATGCGGGTGATCCCGTCACGCCCGAACCCCCGCTCGAAGAGCGGGACGCGGGCCATGAGCAGCACCTGGTAGAGCAGGAGGTTCGCCGCGACCAGCCCGCAAAGCCGGCCGGCGGCGTTGACGGCCTCGGGCCCGCCCGCGAGCACGGCGTCGACGCCGCCCCCCGACACCCACAGCTCGGCGACGAACAGGCTCGTCAGCCAGATGACGACGACCGCCGCGGCGTTCCAGGCCGCGGCGCGCCTGCGGGCGGGCGCTGCGGACGACGGATGCCGCACGCCGGCCAGGACGGGCGGGGAAGCGATCGTCGCCATGGCGTTCTCCTCGGTGTCTCTCGTGAGTGACGGGGTCAGGACCCGTCGCCGTCGGCATCGGTGTCGGCGCCGTCGTCGGTGTCGTCGTCGAGGTCGTCACCCTGGCCCGGCGCCCCTCCGGGGCCGCCGTCCTGCCACCGGCCGTCCGGCCCGCCGCGCCCCGCCGGCCCATCGCCGGGGAAGTCGTGGTCGCCCTGGTTCCAGCCAGTAGGCACCCCCGCGACGGAGGCGGCGCTGCTCGCCGCCCAGCCGGTGCCGAATCCGATGCCCAGCAGGAGCAGGGCTGCTCCGGCCGCTCCAGCGATCCGCACCCACAGCCGGCGGAGGAGCGGGGGCTTCGCGGGTGCTGTCGTCGACGCGGGTTCGGTCGGCGCCGCTCCCGTCGACGCCGCTCCGGTCGGCACCGGTGCCTGAGGCGAGGGCTGCGGCGGGTGAGCGGGGATGGCTGCGGTGGGGGACGGCTCGGCCGTCGGTGCGGTGCCGGCGGTCGGTTCGGTGTGATCGGACATGGAGCCACTGTCCCGCCGCGGTTCAAAGAATGCGCAAAGAGTCAGCCGATCTGGGCATTCTCATAAGGTCGCGAGGGGCAACGCTCAGCGTCGACGGGTCTCCGCGCGCCGGCCCGAGGCGGGCAGGTCGATGAGGAACGTGGTGCCCGCGGACGAGGTGGTCTCGATGGTCACCGTCCCGCCGAAGCGCGTCGCGATGTCACGGACGAGCGCGAGGCCCAGACCGAAGCCCCTGCGGCTACCGGCGCCGGGGTCGTCCCCGGCGCGCGCGAAGCGATCGAAGAGGCGCTCCGGGTCGGCGGCCGCGATGCCACTGCCCTCGTCGGCGACCCGCACCTCGACACGGCGGCCGGCTCTCCGCCCCTCGACGCGGATGGTCGACCCGGCCGGCGAGTAGCGGACGGCGTTGTCCAGCAGAGCGATGAGGGCACGGGTGAGCGCGGTCGCATCCGCACCGGCGTCGAGGCCGGGGGACGCGCTCACCCCCAGGCGGACGCCGCGTTCGGCGGCCCTCGGTGCGATGACCGCGATCGCAGCCTCCGCTGACGCCGCGACATCCGCCGTGGCGCTCCCGTCACCGCTGACGGCGCCCGCCGTCTCGGCCGACAACAGCAGCTCGGTGAGCACCGCGTCCATCACCGCCGCATCGCGGCGGAGATCCGCCAGCACCGCCTGGACGTCGCCACCGCGTTCCGAACGGTGCTGGGCGAGCTGGATGCGGCTGTCCAGCGTGGTGAGCGGCGTGCGCAGCTCGTGGCTGGCGTCCGCGACGAACGCGCGCTGGACCTCGAGGGCGTCCGCCAGCGGCTGGGCTGCGCGCCTGGACGCCCACCAGGCGATGAACCCGAGTGCGATCACGCCCACCAGCCCGACCAGGATCGCCGCCGGGACGACGGCGTCGAGATCGATGACACGATCGCCCGGCCCGTCCCAGCCGCCGCCGGGCGGGCCGTCTCGCAGCGGCCCGTGCTCCGGTCGCGACGTGGCGAACAGCACGGCCACGGTGACCGCGGTGATGGCGGCCACCACGGCCGCCGAAGCGATCGCGACCCACAGCCCGGCCCGCAGCGCCGCCTGCTGCACGCGGCGACGGTCGGCGGTGGTGGCGGCATCCGTACGCGTGCTCATCGCGGTGTCCCGCTGCGGTACCCGCGGGCCCGCACCGTCTCGATGATCTCGGGCGTCGACTTGCGGCGGATGTAGTGCACATACGTGTCCACCGTCGCCGCTGAGCCGCCGGGGAAGACGTCAGCGAGGATCTCGTCGCGGGAGAACACGTGCTCAGGGCTCGAGGTGAGGAGCGCAAGCAGCTCGGACTCGGCGTGGGTGAGGGCGATGCGCCCTTCGGTGGGGGAGTACAGGGCCTGCGACGCCGGCGTGAAGACCCAGTCGCCGAGTTCGCGGCGGTCGCCCGCGCCACGGCCGCGTCGCAGAGCGCGCAACCGCGCGCGGAGCTCCGCGAAGTCGAACGGCTTCAGCAGGTAGTCGTCGGCGCCCGCATCCAGTCCGCTCACGCGGTCCTCCAGCGCGCCGAGCGCGGTGAGCATGAGTGCGGGCGTCGCGATGCGCGCGGTCCGGATGGCGTGGACGAGGTCGACGCCGGACATGCCGGGCAGGCGCCGGTCGATGACCATGACGTCGTACCGGCGTGCCAGCGCGAGGGCGAGCGCCTCCTCGCCGGTCGCCGCGCGATCGACGTCGTACTCGTCGCCGAGCACCTCGACGACGATCCGGGCGATGTCGCTCTCGTCCTCGACGTAGAGCAGCCGGGGTGCCGTCGCGCGCGCGGGGGACGGAAGACTCACGCCTTCAGTCTCGGTCGCGCGGCTCGACGGGCGGGGTCGCCTGCCTATCGATCCGCTATGACTTCGCTGTGCCGCCGGTGGCGGATGCGGCGGAGATCAGTACCAGCCGACCGACTGCGAGTGACCCCACGCGCCGCAGGGGCTGCCGTAGCGGCCGGAGATGTACCCCAGTCCCCACGAGATCTGCGTGGCCGGGTTGGTCTGCCAGTCGGCGCCCGCGGTGCCCATCTTGCTGCCGGGGAGGGCCTGCGGGATGCCGTACGCACCGCTCGAGCGGTTGTAGGCCTGGTAGTTCCAGCCCGACTCCTTCTGCCACAGCGACACGAGGCACGCGAACTGGTCGTCGCCCCAGCCGTAGTTGCCGATCATGGCGCGCGCCGTGGCCTGCGCGTCGGCCGGGCTGGTGCCGCCGACGGCGCCGCCGGTGGCGTACACCGGGTTGGGCGCGGCGGACGAGCCCGATCCCGAGTTCGAGGACTGCTTCGCCGCGGCTGCTGCTTCGGCGGCTGCGGCGGCCTCCGCCTCCTGGCGCGCCTTCTCCTCAGCCTCCTTGCGGGCCTTCTCCTCGGCCTCGCGCTGCGCCTTGAGCGCCAGCGCGGCATCGAGCTTCCCTCGCAGGCCCTGGGTCTCCTCGTTCACCGACGCGGTGAGCGTGGTCACGTCGTCGGCGAACTCCGCGGAGTACATCGCCGGAAGCGCCTGCGCACGCTCGAGCTGCTCGAGCGCGGTCTCGAGCTCGCTGGTGTCCACCGTCGTGTCGGTCGTGCCGACGTCCAGCCCCGACACGGCGATGTCGGAAGCGACGGTCGCCGCCGCCGACACGGCGGTCGAGGCATCCGTCACCGCCTTCTCGACGGCGGACGCCGTCACCGTCTCGGGAGCGGTGCCGAAGGAGGCGGTGCTGTAGGACGCGAGCGCGAATCCACCCAGCGAACCGGACGCCTGCGCCTCGGCGGCGGGCGCCGCCGTGGTGAACCCGGCCGTCGCCAGCGCCCCGACCGCCAGTGTCGCAACGACGAGGACGGGGCGACGGCGGCTGCGTCGTTCCGCGCGGCGGAGCGTGCGGCGGGCGGGCGAAGACGAGTGGGAGCGCATATGAAGACCGGGTTCCGTATCAGCAGATTCGCGCCGCGAAGAGCGCGTCGTGACCGTTCGGGCGGGCACAAGTCCCCGAGTCTCGCCGCAGTTTCTGGACGGTTCCGGTGCGTTACCTGAACGTTACATGTGAGCGCTGAGTCCGAAAAGGCCAGATCAATCGCGCGGATTCCGCGGCGGCGAGGTCCCGACCCCACGCGCAACTACGATCGGAACGTCCCCCGCCGTCGCCCCAGGAGGCCCTGATCGTGTCGTCATCCACCGCTCCCGCAGCCACCGACGCCCTGCGCCACGCCGACGACCTGGCCGACTTTGTCGCCTCGTCCCCGTCGAGCTTCCACGCGGCCGGCGAGGTCGCCCGCCGGCTCGAGACCGCCGGATTCAGCCGGCTCGATGAGCATGCCCCGTGGCCCGCGCAGAGCGGCGGCAGGTTCCTCGTCGTGCGCGACGGCGCCGTGATCGCCTGGGTCGCGCCGTCGACCGCGACGACGGACACCCCGGTGCGCATCTTCGGTGCCCACAGCGACTCCCCGGGCTTCAAGCTCAAGCCGAAGCCCACGACGGGACGGCTCGGCTGGCTCCAGGCCGGTGTCGAGGTCTACGGGGGGCCGCTGCTGAACTCCTGGCTCGATCGAGAGCTGCGTCTGGCGGGAAGGCTCGTGCTGGACGACGGGTCGAGCGTCCTCGCGGCGACCGGACCGCTGCTGCGCCTGCCTCAGCTGGCGATCCACCTCGACCGTGAGGCGAACGACCACCTCGCGCTCGACAAGCAGTCGCAGACCCAGCCGGTGTGGGGGCTCGGGCCCGTCGAGTCGGCCGACCTGCTGGCGGAGCTCGCTCGGGACGCGGGCGTGGACGCGGCGCGGATCCGCGGCTACGACGTCGTGACGGCGGATGCCGCGCGCGGTGCGACGTTCGGTCGCGACGACGTCTTCTTCGCGTCGGGCCGCCTGGACGATCTCGCGTCGGTCCACGCCGGCGTGGTGGCGCTCGAGCGTACCGCCGGCGACCTGGCCGCCGACCACATGCCGATGCTCGCCGTCTTCGACCACGAGGAGGTCGGATCCGGCACCCGCTCGGGTGCCGCGGGGCCGTTCCTGGCGGATGTCCTCGAGCGGATCCGGCTGTCGCTCGGCGCGGATCGCGAGCAGCAGCTGCGTGCGCTCGCCGGCTCGTGGTGCGTCTCGAGCGATGTCGGCCACTCCGTCCACCCCAACTACGCCGAGAAGCACGATCCCGTCGTGCAGCCCCTGCTCGGATCCGGCCCGATCCTGAAGATCAACGCCAACCAGCGGTACGCGACGGACGCCGCCGGCGCGGCCGCGTGGAACGGCTGGTGCGCCGAGGCCGGGGTCACCAGCCAGGAGTTCGTGTCGAACAACTCGGTGCCCTGCGGCTCGACGATCGGGCCGATCACCGCGACGCGGCTCGGGATCCGGACCGTGGATGTCGGCATCCCGATCCTCTCCATGCACTCCGCGCGGGAGCTCGCGGGCGTGAGCGACCTGTGGGACCTCGCCCGCGTCGCGGAGGCGTACTTCCGCGGCTGAGACCGACGGCCGGGCGCGGGCGCACGATACAGCACGCACGCGCCGACGCAACCCCCTCGATGCGTCCCGCCGTCGTCGCGCAGGGTGTCGTGAGACACCGGGAGGCGCGATGAAGGCGATGGCATACCGCGGACCGTACAAGCTGCGGGTCCAGAACAAGCCCGAGCCGACGCTCGAGCACCCCAACGACGCGATCGTGCGGGTCGAGCTCGCCGCGATCTGCGGCTCCGATCTGCACCTGTACCACGGGATGATGCCCGACACACGCATCGGCCACACGTTCGGGCACGAGTTCATCGGCCGGGTCGAGCAGGTCGGCGGCTCGGTGCAGAGCCTGAGCGTCGGAGACCGCGTCATGGTGCCCTTCAACATCTACTGCGGCTCGTGCTTCTTCTGCGCGCGGGGGCTCTTCTCGAACTGCCACAACGTCAACCCGAACGCGACCGCTATCGGGGGCATCTACGGGTACTCCCACTCGACGGGCGGCTACGACGGGGGTCAGGCCGAGCTGGTGCGGGTGCCGTTCGCCGACGTGGGGCCGACCGTCATCCCGGAGGACATCGCCGACGAGGACGCGCTGCTGCTCACCGACGCCTTCTCGACGGGATACTTCGGCGCCCAGCTCGCCGACATCGAGGCGGGTGACACCGCGGTCGTGTTCGGCGCGGGGCCCGTCGGTCTCGCTGCGGCGCGGTCGTGCTGGCTCATGGGCGCCGGCCGCGTGATCGTGGTGGACCACCTGGACTACCGCCTGCAGAAGGCGAGGGACTTCGCCTTCGCAGAGACGGTGTCGATCACGCAGGTCGGCGACATCGTGCGCGAGCTGAAGAAGCTCACGGACGGGCTTGGGGCGGATGTCGCCATCGACGCCGTCGGCGCCGAGGCCGACGGCCACGTGATCCAGCACGTCACCTCGGCGAAGCTGAAGCTGCAGGGCGGCTCGCCCGTCGCGCTCAACTGGGCCATCGACTCCGTGCGCAAGGGGGGCACCGTCTCGGTCATGGGCGCCTACGGGCCGATGTTCAGCGCGGTGAGGTTCGGCGATGCGATGAACAAGGGCCTGACGCTGCGGATGAACCAGGCGCCGGTGAAGCGCCAGTGGCCGCGGCTGTTCGAGCACATCCGCGCCGGCTACCTCCGCCCGAGCGAGCTCATCACCCACCGCATCCCGCTCGACGAGATCGCCGAGGGGTACCACCTCTTCTCGTCGAAGCTCGACGACATCATCAAGCCGGTCATCGTCCCGGCGGCTTGACGACGCGCGAAGGAGAACCACATGCCGTACACATCCGACAAGCCCGGCAGCACTCCCGCCGCGGAGGAGTTGCGCGCCCGCATCCCCGGATGGGGTGCGGACCTCGACCCGTCCGACCGGCCGGCGTTCCCCCGCGAGCAGCCCGGCATCGAGACGGGGGCGCACTGGGATCTGCCCGAGGACCAGCCCCGGCGGGGAACCAGGGAGAAGTCCGTCGAGCACGAGCGCCTGACGCCGGTGTTCGGAACGGCGCAGCCGCTGCACGGGCTCGCCGGCCGCGTCCGCCGGTTCGCGTACGACCGCTACAGCGAGGGTCAGACGGCGCACTGGCTGCTGCTCCTCGCCGGAGACCGCATCGACTCGGTCACCGCGCACGCGCGGTCGCTGTTCTCGCGCCGACCCGACGATCCCCTCACGCAGTCGGGCATCCTCGGCGAGCGGGGGCACCGGCCGTTCTCCTCCCGGTTCGGTCGCGGCAGGGCCGACCTCACGCACGCGTGGCTCGATCCGATCATCGTCCTCGGGCCCTGGCTGCTGGCCGGCGCCCTCGCGTTCACGCTGGGACGAGCCGCGACGGTCCCCGCCCGGCGCCGCCGTCACGCGGAGGACTGACGCCTCCGGGCGGCCGCCCGGACCGTCGGCGGTGCGGCGTACGCTGAACGAGTGCGCGCCGAACCGACAACGCTGAGCGCGCGGGCGCAGCTCGCGGCCCTCGCCGACCCCACGGGCGACCGCAGCCCACTGATCGAGCTGCCACCGCAGCCCAACGCCAGGCCCGCCGCCGTGCTGATGCTGTTCGGCGTCCTCGATTCCTACCCCAGCCGCCACGACGCCGAGGCGCGCGCGGTGTCGCGCGACCTCGACGTGCTGCTCCTCGCGCGTGCCCTCACGCTGCGCGCGCACCCGGGGCAGGTCGCCTTCCCCGGCGGGCGCATCGACCCGGGCGACGACGGTCCGATCGCGGCAGCCCTCCGCGAGGCCCGCGAGGAGACCGGACTCGACCCCGCCGGCGTCGACGTCCTCGGCGAGCTCACCGACGTCCCGCTCGCCTTCTCGCAGCACCTCGTCACGCCGGTGCTCGGCTGGTGGCGGCATCCGTCGCCCGTCCGCGTGGTCGATGAGGCCGAGTCCGCCGATGTCTTCCGTGCGCCGGTCGCCGATCTGCTCGATCCCGCGAACCGCGGCGTCACCGTCATCCGGCGCGACGGGCAGGAATGGCGGGGACCGGGCTTCCTGGTGAGCAAGCCCTCGGGCACCCACCTGGTGTGGGGATTCACCGGGATGCTGCTGGACGGACTGTTCGACCGCCTGGGGTGGGCGGAACCGTGGGACCGTGAGCGGGAACTCGACCTCACCCTCCCCGGCGACTGACCCCGGCTCAGCGATAGCGGTAGTGCTCCGCGCTGGTGTTGACCCATGAGGCGAAGCGGCGGGCGTCGTCTTCACGCCCGGCCGCCACCGGCACAGCCCACACCTGCGGCCCGGTCACGACGAGGTAGAGGGCGGCACGATGGATCGCGCGGTTGATCGTGCGCGGCGTGATCAGCCCGGCGTGGCCGAACATGCGGCGTTCGACGGCGGCCTTCGTGAAGGCGGGGCGCTTCAGCAGGACGTCACCGGGTTCCACGGCGGCCACCACGTCCCTCACCGGAACGCTCAGCTCGCCGAAGTGCACCCAGCGGCCGTCGATCACGAGCCCGCCGAAGTCCTGCTCCTGGCCGCTGTAGCGCACGGATGCGGTCCAGCGGCGCCCGTCCCACCACCTGTTGCGACCGCGCTGGTCGTCGTACCAGCCGGCCTGCGCCGGCCCCGCGGCGGCGGGTCCGGCATCCGTCCGCAGCTGCGTGTCGGGTTCGCGGAGATCGATGTACTGCTCGGTCCAGCGGGTGCCGTCCCACCAGCGCTGCTTGCCGGTGCCGTCGTCGTACCACCCGGGTTCGGGCTGCGTCGCCATGATCCGAGGGTAGTTCGAGACCGACCGCCGCGCTCGCCCGCCGGTCTCAGGCCGTGTACCAGCCGCTCGCGCCGATGTCGCCGCCCATGCGCGGTGCGTACTGGTCGAAGTAGACGCGGGCGACGAGCTCCCGGCGGCTCGCGACGCCGGCCTTCTCGAAGATCGACTTCAGGTGGTCCTGCACGGTGTAGGGCGAGAGGTGCATCTCGGCTGCGATCTCCCGGGTGTCGGCGCCACGAAGCACGATCGCGACGACCTCCCGCTCCCGCGCGGTCAACTCGAACGCCGCCGCGACGAGGTCGATCACCTCCTGGGGTCGGGCCTCCTCGATGGTGACGACGACGTCGCCCGCCCGATCGGCGGTTCCGCCGAGCGGCGCGGCATGCAGCACCAGCCACACGCCGTCGCTGGTGCGAACGCGGATGCGCGGCATCCGCTCCGCCTCGCCGCGCGCGAATCGCCGCGCGCCGCTCACGAGCGCCTGCACCGACGTCAGCGGGTCGCCCATGCCGGGCACCGCCGACATGCGCGCCAGGTGCAGCTGCGCGCCCGGCGTGGACTGGACGATCCGGTCGTGGGCGTCGACCACGAGGACGGCGGGCCCCGCCTGCGGCGCCGCCTCAGTCCTCGTCAGCTGAGCGAGCAGCCCGGTGCGGATGCCGCGGGTGAAGGCCGGCGCGACCGCCGCCAGGAATCCGAGCTCGTCCTCGTCGAACGCCGTGTCGTCGTCGCCGCGGAACAGCGAGATGTGCCCCCACGCGCCCGTGCGGTCGACGAAGACGACTCGCGCCTCGTCCTGGAATCCGAAGTAGGGCAGGAGGAGGTCGGACATGCGCACCGAGCGGTCGAGCACGCCGCGCGTCGCGTGGTGCAGGCCCACGACGAGCCGGCCCGATTTCACCAGTTCGGTGATCGAGGTCGGATCGTCGCTGCCGTACTCGATCTGCGACCAGGCGACATCCTGCTCGTTGCGGCCGTCGAGCTCACCCATCTTGCGGGCGCTCGAGACCATCGTGGTCGCCGGGTCCAGCGTCGACACGCAGGCGGCCACGAATGGCACCACGTTCTCCAGTGCGGCGACGGCCTCGTCCATGAAGCTGTGCAGCGGCAGCCCGGCGCGCGAGATCACGTCGATGTCACTGCGCGCACGTCCGACCGCCAGAGCCGATGCCATGCATGAAGTGTGCTCCTGCCGGCGCGATCGCACCATCCCAGGTATCTGGGGGAGCGGAAGTCCCTCGTCAGCTGGGATGGCCTCCGCCCGACCGGGCGAGGACAGTTGGCGGTGCCTTCACCCGAGGCATCGAAGCGACCTTTGGAGCACTCATGACCTTTTCCGACATCACCACCGACGTCCGCGGCGACCGGCTGCGCGAGGCGCTCGGTGCGCGCGTGATCCTTCCGGGCGACGACGGCTACGACGAGGCCCGCCTGCCTTGGAACGTCGCCGTCGATCAGCGGCCCTTCGCGGTCGCGCGCCCCGAGAGCGCCGAGGACGTCGTGGGCGTGGTGCGCGCGGCGGTGGCATCCGGTCTGCGCGTCGCGCCGCAGTCGACCGGTCACGCGGCCGGCGCGCTCGCCGACACGGATCTGTCCGAGACGGTGCTCGTCTCGCTCGCGGGCCTGCGCGGCGTCACCGTCGACCCGGAGACCCGCAGGGCCCGGGTGCTGGGAGGGTCGGTGTGGAACGACGTGCTCGCGGCGACCGCGCCCCTCGGGCTGACCGCGCTGCACGGCAGCGCCGGGGACGTCTCGGTGGCGGGGTACTCGCTGAGCGGCGGCCTGTCGTTCTACGGGCGCGGCCAGGGCCTCGCCGTGAACAGCGTGCGGGCGGTGCAGCTGGTGACCGCCGACGGCAGTCTGGTGCGCGCGAGCGCCGACGAGAACGCGGAGCTGTTCTGGGCCGTGCGCGGCGGATCGGGGGCGTTCGGCGTGGTCGTCTCGCTCGAGATCGACCTGCTGCCTTACGCCGACGTCTTCGCCGGCATGCTCCTATGGGACGCCTCACGCGCCGCGGAGGTCTCGCACGCCTGGGCGGAGTGGACGGCTTCCGCGCCCGAGTCCGCCACCACGACGCTGCGGATCATGAACTTCCCGCCGCTGCCCGAGCTGCCGCCGTTCCTGTCCGGCCGGTCGGTGGTCGTCATCGACGGGGCGATCCTCGAGACGGATGCCGCGGCCGCGGCGCTGCTCGAGCCGCTGCGCGCCCTCGCCCCGGAGATGGACACGTTCAGCCGCATCCCGGCCGCGAGCCTGGTCGCGGTGCACATGGACCCGCCGGGGCCGACCCCGTCTGCCACGGCGCACTCGGTGCTCGCCGAGCTGCCGGCGAAGGCCGTGGAGGCGTTCCTCGCGACGGCGTCCGTGCCGGGGCTCTTCTTCGCCGAACTGCGGCACCTGGGCGGCGCGATCGCCCGCCGACCCGAACACGCGGGAGCGGTCGGATCGGTCGCGGGCGCCTACCTGATGCACACGGTCGCGATGGTGCCGGTGCCCGAGGCGATGCCCGGAGCGGATGCCGCGGTGCGCGCCGGCATCGCCGCCCTCGCGCCGTGGCGCACCGACGCCCTCGCCCTCACGTTCGTCGACGGCGGCGGCGTCGATCGCGCGCCGGGCTTCGGCACCGCAGGCATCCGGCTGAAGGAGCTGAAGAGCCGCTTCGACCCGAACGGCACGTTCGCCGCCGCGCACGCCGTCTGACGCGGGCGGCGCGGTCGAACTGGTCGCCCCGCCGGCCCCACGCCGGCGAGGCGACCAGGGCTCGACCGCTTCCGCCCCACCGCGTCCATGCGCAAGGGTGGCGGTATGGCGACGGTCCTCTTCTGCCCCATCACCTTCAACCTCGCGGAGGTCACGCGCGCCATCGAGGTCGCGCGCGCCCTCGACTCCCGGCACGACGCCGTCTTCATGGGCTACGAGACGGACTTCGCCCACCTGATCACCGAGGCCGGCTTCGATCACCGTGCGTGCGAGCCCGGGTTCACACCCGCCGAGCGCGATCAGGCGCTGAGGTACGACCAGGGCCGGTCGCTCCGCAGCCCGTACACCCGGTCGCTGGTCTCGGCGCGCGTGGCCGTCGAACGCACGCTCATCCGGACGACGGATGCCGCGGTCGTGGTGAACGGCACCAATCCGACGTCGATGATCTCGGCGCGGGCCGAGGGGGTGCCCCTCGTGTATCCCGTCCCCTTCGCGCTCACGCGGCCCCACGTCGAGCAGACCCGACGTCTCGGCCTGGTGCGAGGCGGCTCCCGGTCCGCGCCTCTCCTCGACCGTGCGGCGACCGGCGCGCTGAGGTGGGCGTACAACCACGCTCCGCTGGCACCGCGCGCCTTCGCGCACGTGGCGAAGCGCAACGGCGTGCGGCCGCTGCGGACCGTCGTGTCGTTGCTGGAGGCCGACCGCAACCTTCTCACCGTGATGCCGTGGGAGCTCGACGGCTACGTGCTGCCGGCGGGCTATGAGCGCGTCGGTCCGATCTTCGCGCACCTCGACGCGCCGTTGCCGCCCATCGTCGAGGAGCTGGCCGCGCGCGACGAGCCCCTCGTCTACCTCGGGCTCGGCTCCTCGGCCAGCCGCGAGCTGACGCTCGCCGCGGCCCGTCAGCTCGGCGCGCTTCCGGTCAACGTCATCGCGCCCGTGCGCCATTACCTCCGCGACGGCGACAGCCTTCCGGGCAACGTGCACGTGACGGATCTGCTGCCCGCGCATCGCCTGGGCGGCCTCGTCGACGCGGCGGTGCTCCACGGCGGACAGGGGACGGTGCAGACGGCCTGCGCCGCCGGCATCCCCTTCGTGGGCATGGGCCTCCAGCCGGAGCAGGTGTGGAACGTCGACCAGTGCGTGAAACAGGGCAACGCCCTCGCGCTCGCCCCGAAGCAGGCGGGAACGCCGGCGCTCGCCGACGCCGTGCGCCGCGTGCTGGCGGACCCTGGCATGCGCGCGGCGGCCGAGCGCGTACGCGACGCGTACGCGGACGAAGACGGGGCTGCGGCATCCGCCCGCATCATCGATCGGCTCATCGACTCGGGACGTCCCAGGCGGGTCGTGCGTGCGGAGTCGTCGTGACCCCGCACCGGCTGACCGGCGACCAGGCACGGCGCCTCGTCGTGCGCGCCCAGCTCCTCGACGCCGATCGGCCGGGCGACGTCGTCGAAGTGGCCGAGCAGCTCGGCTACATCAAGATCGACCCGACCGGGACGATCGCGCCGTGCGAGCACACGGTGCTGTGGTCCCGCATCGGGTGGTCGTACGAGCCCGGCCAGCTGCGCAAGGCCGTCGAGGACGACCGCCTCCTCTTCGAGTTCGACGGCGCCTTCCGTCCGATGAGCCTGCTGCCGCTCATGCTCCCGGCGATGCGCCGGTGGCCTCAGCGCGAGAGCAGCAGGCAATGGCTCGAGGCGAACGCCGGTTTCCGGGCCGACGTGCTCGCGCGTCTGCGGGCCGACGGGCCCCTGCTCGCCGGCGACATCCCCGACACCGCGCAGGTCAGTCGCCCGCCCGACGGCTGGTCGGGGTCCAATCAGGTGCCGCACATGCTCGACTTCCTGCTGCGTCAGGGCGAGGTCGCGGTGGTCGGCCGCGAGGGTCGGCATCGTCGCTGGGATCTCGCCGAGCGCGTCTATCCGCGCGGACTTCCGGAGTACGGCGAGGAGGAGGCCGCGCGGCTGCTCGCCGAGCGGCGCCTGCAGTCGGCGGGCTTGACGAAGCCCCACTGGTACTGGAGCGGTGTGACGAAAGACACCGGGGAGCCTGCGCTCGTCGAGGGGAGCACGACCGGGTACCGCGTGGACCCGGAGGCGCTCGCGGCGCTCGACGAGGAGGACGCCGGAGGACGCGCCGCCTTCCTCAATCCGTACGACAGCCTGCTGTTCGACCGGAAGCGGCTCGAGGACGTCTTCGGGTTCACCTATGTGCTCGAGCAGTTCAAGCCCAAGGGGGAGCGCCGGTACGGCTACTTCGCCCATCCCATCCTGCTCGGCGACCGGTTCGTCGGCATGCTCGATGCCGAGGTCGACCGGGCACGCGGCGTCCTCCGCGTCGACGCGGTGCACGAGCTCCTTCCGCTCGACCCCGAGGAGACCGAGATGGTGCGCGCCGAGATCGACGACCTCGCCGAGTGGCTCGGCGTCTCCGTGACGGGACTCGCGTGACTGAGACGCCGACGTCGGTGAGTACGCTCGATGACGTGAATCCGCGAACCCTCGGCACCGCAGCCGTCCTGCGAGAGGCCCGGCCGGGCGATGAGCGCGGGATCCTGGCCTGCATCCAGGCGCTCGCCGTGTACGAGCGCGAGCCGGACGCCGTCGAGAACACGGTCGAGGCGCTCGAGAAGACGCTGTTCGGCGCGGACCCCAAGGCCTTCGCGCACGTGGTCGAGAAGGACGGCGACATCGTCGCCATCGCCCTGTGGTTCATCACCTACTCCACGTGGACCGGTCGCCACGGCGTGTGGCTCGAGGACCTCTACGTGCACGAGGCCCACCGTGCCTCCGGCTACGGCAGAGCGCTGCTGGTATCACTGGCGGGCGTCTGCGTCGAGCGCGGCTACTCACGCCTGGAGTGGACGGTGCTCGACTGGAACGAGCCTGCCATCGGCTTCTACCGCGCGATCGGCGCCGAGCCCATGAGTGAATGGACCACTCAGCGCCTCACCGGCGAGGCGCTCGTCGGCCTCGCGGGCGCTGCTCGCACGGCGTAGCGGGCCGCGCCGCGTCAGGGGATGCGGTTCGACACGGTCAGCAGCACCACCGAGTCCTCGAGAGCCTCGAGGCTGTGCCGGGCTGCCGGCACCGTGAGGTGGTCTCCTGTGCCGCCTTCCCACGCCTCCGCGCCGGCGACGAGGCGCACCCGTCCGCGGAGCACCTGCAGGGTCGCCTCGTGGGGAGCTTCGTGCTCGGCGAGCTCGTGGCCGGCCCGCAGCGCGATGACCGTCTCACGCAGCGCGTTCTCGTGGCCTCCGCGGATCGTGCGCGCCGCCCGGCCGCTCGAGGCCTCCTGAGCCTTCGCCGCCAGCTCCTCGATCACATCGGCCAGATCGGTGCCGTCCATGTGCTTCGCCTCCATCGCCTGCGCTGGCCGGAGTCTACCGAAGGGACCTCCCGCTCGGCATCCGCTCACCCGATCGTCGCAGCTTCGTCCCTATCGCGACCTGGAGGTGCGAGAGGACTCGGTCGTCGAAGTCCGCCCGGATGCTGCTTTCGTAGATGAACTTTCCCACGCTGTCTCCCTGCACGGGCACGGGCCCGTAGGAGGACTCTGCGTCAGCGCCCGCGCACCGGCCTCGAGCTGTCCGCCTCGCGAAAGCGATGCACCGAAAACGAACGGCGCTCGTCAGAGGCCGCGGAGCGTCTGCCGGGGCGTGCGGCCGTATGCGTCGCGATAGTGCTTGGCGAAACGCGATGCACTGGCGAACCCCCACCGGAGCGCGATCTCGCCGACCGACGCCGCCGTCCCCGCCTCCATCTCGGCGTGCGCCCCCTCGAGCCTGCGGCGTCGCAGATAGTCGGTGGGCGTCATGTCGAGGGCTCGGCGGAAGGCGTACTGGAGCCCGCGTGTGGAGATCCCCGCCGCCTCGGCGACATCATCGATGGTGATCGCCTCGTGAGCGTGCTCCTCGAGGTACGAGATCGCGCGCTGCACGCTGCGGGGTGCGGCGCGTCGCTGGACCGAGCGCTGGAGCGCGAGCCCGAACTCGGGCGAGAACGCCGCAAGGGTGGCGTGCAGGGCGTTCCTGCGCAACTCCACCTCGACGAGGTCGGCGCGGGCGCCGGAGGTGAACAGCGAGCCGGCGACGTGGAGGAACACGCGCTCCCAGTGGGCGGCGAGCTCGCGGCTGACGGGGGAGGGGCGGACTCCAGGCGCGCGCAGCGAGAAGCGGTCGTCGCCGGTGAGCCGTCGCACCTCCTGCTGCGCCCACTCGCGGTCGAACACGAACGCCCGCACGTCCGCCCGCTGCTGCCAGCGGGCGGATGTCGGAGTGTCCAGAGCCACCCACGGCAGCCCGGCGTTCAGCTCGCCGCGCGGTGTTCCCACCCAGCCGCCGCGCGAGGCGACGCGGCAGGCCATGAGCTGTCCCTCCGGATCGATGGCGGACTGCACCGATGCGGACAGCTCATACCTCACCGTCGAGAAGTGGGGCATGGCCGAGGAAGACCACGAGAACCCGAACGTACGAGGGTCGACGCGCTGCAGCGCCGCGGATGGCACGAACTGACGCCACGTCTCCTCCACGACTCCGACGTCGCGCGATGACAGCGTCAGAAGCTCCCCCAACGTCCCTCCCTTGCGAAGGCCGCAGCGGGCGGCCGGATCGATCGAGACACTCTAACCCGCCGGCGCGCTGAGGCCCGCGGTGATCAGGTCCGCGAGCGCCGGAAGATCGGCGATCTCCGCCGGATCGGCCGGTTCCTCGACCTCGTCGAGCGCAGCGACGTCCTCGCCGGCCGGACCGTGGAGCCCCGGCGTGGTGATGATCGCGACCCACGCGGTGGCGGCGACGCGCACGCGTCTGGCCGCGATCGGGTGCAGGACGCTGGCGTGGAGGACGCGCTCCACGACGGCCTGCAGCTGACGACGATAGTCGCGCAGCCTCGCGCGCACCTCCGGGTGGGTGCGCTGCTCGCGCCACACGATGACGCGCCGCACCGCCGATTCCTCCTGAAGCTCGCGCAGGCGGTGCGTCACGTTCAGGAGCGTGCGTGCCGGATCGCCGCTCTCGACCAGTGCCGACGTGTCCACGGAGTCCAGGTCGAGCCGTTCACCCACCAGCGTGCGCAGCAGATCGCTCTTGGTGGGGAAGTAGTAGAAGACGAGCCCCTTCGGCACCCCTGCCGCCTCCGCGACGGCCGCGGTCGGGGTGGCGTCGAACCCCCGCTCGGCGAAGAGGCGCTCGGCGGCGTCGAGGATGAGCGTCCGGCTGTCCCGGCTGCGCGTCATGTCATGTCCTCGGGGGGTCGGCGGGGGCGTCGGGGCGCGCCGGCGCCCCCGTCTCGGTCCGCACGTCAGTGCGGCAGGGCGCGGTCGTGCGTCTGCATGGCGGGCCTGATGGCGAGGGCCGCGACGATGGCTGCCAGCGCTCCGCCGATCCAGCTGACCCACGCGGCCGCGGACTGCATGTCCGCATAGCCGCCGAGCCAGGGAGCGACGAAGAGCAGCGCGCCGAGGGCGAGCTGGACGTACTCCATCGCAGCCATGCCCGGCATCGCGAGGTTCACGATGCCGCTGGCGATCAGCAGGACGCCGAGGATCAGCATCCATGCCATCGAAGCGCCCATCGCCGGCATGAACAGGGCTGACACCGCGGCGACGAGTCCGACGGCGACAGCGACCCAGTCCTCCCAGCGGGTCCACTTCTTCATGCGAATCTCCTCCTTCCGAATCCTGACGGCTCCCCATCGGGGGTCGATTCGACCGTAAGCCTGACTGACCGCCCGGTCAAGAGTCCCGGTGCGCGGCGGTGTGGCCGATGCGACCGCGCGTCACGCCCGGGCGGATCTCCACCCGAGCTCGGGAGCGACGTGACTCGCGAAGGACTCGATGACGCGCAGGTTGAAGTCGACGCCGAGCTGGCTCGGGATGGTGAGCATGAGCGTGTCGGCCGCCGCGATCGCGGCATCCTCCTTCAGCTGCTCCACGAGGACGTCGGGCTCGGCGGCGTAGGTCTTGCCGAACGTCGAGCGCATCCCGTCGATGACCCCGATCTGGTCGCCGTCCTGACGCCCTCCGAAGTAGAGGCGGTCTTCCGCCGTCGTGATCGGGAAGATGCTGCGGCTCACCGACACGCGGGGCTCGCCCGCGTGCCCCGCGTCGCGCCAGGCGGCGCGGAAGGCATCGATCTGCTGCGCCTGCAGGAGGTCGAAGGCAGTGCCGTCGGCCTCCGTGAGCAGCGTCGACGACATGAGGTTCACGCCCATCCGCCCGGCCCATTCGGCGCTGTCGCGGTTGCCCGCGCCCCACCACACGCGCGAGCGCAAGCCCGGGGAGTGCGGCTCGATGCGCTGCCGGCCCGTGGCGCCGGTGCCGAAAGGCGACGAGGGGTCTCGCTCCGCCAGCCCCTCTCCCTCGATCGCGCGCAGGAACAGATCGAAGTGCCGGCGTGCGAGGTCGGCACCGCGCGGATCCTCCGACCCGGTGTACCCGAAGGCCTCGTAGCCGCGCACCACGGTCTCGGGTGACCCTCGCGAGACGCCCAGCGCGAGCCTGCCACCCGAGATGAGATCGACGGCCGCCGCCTCCTCGGCGAGGTAGAGCGGGTTCTCGTAGCGCATGTCGATGACGCCGGTGCCGACCTCGATGCGTTCGGTGCGTGCGGCGATGGCAGCGAGGAGAGGCATGGGGGATGCCTGCTGACGAGCGAAGTGGTGCACGCGGAAGTAGGCGCCGTTCACGCCGAGCTCGTCCATCCCCTGTGCGAGGTCGATGGCCTGGAGCATCGAGTCCGCGGCCGTCAGCTGCCGACCGCCGCCGAGCGGCCCGTAGTGTCCGAAGGAGAGGGTTCCGAAGCGCTGCATGTCGACTGCAACGGTACGCCCACGGCATCCATTCCGGTGAATGGACCGCGCTGTCGCGGGAAATCTGCGAACAGCTGCATCCAAACCGGCGCCCCAGCGAGAAGTACCTCACATCGGGCGAACACGCGCCCGCCACTAGGAGGGGAAAGTCCAATGAAGCGCATTCTCGCCACCGGAGCCATCGCCGCTCTCGCCGTGTTCGGCTTCGCCGGCACCGCGCACGCCGCGCCCGCCGATGCTGCCTGCTTCGGCCAGATCCACAAGACCATCAACACCGAAGGCGCGCTCGGGTTCTCGACCGTCGGTGAGGTCGTCCAGGCGATCGGCGGCCAAGCCAAGAACGACACCGCACGGGGACTCTGCGGCGACTGAGGGCACTGACGCTCCTCGGCATCGTCGTCGGGGGGGGGGGGCCCCGCCGGCCAGACCCCCCCCCCGCCGGGGGGGGCGGGGCGCCCCCCCCCACGGGGGGGGGGGGGCGGGGGGTAAAAACTGGCGCCCGCGACGTTAGAGTATATTGCGGGGCGTGCCAACCCCCCCGCCCCCCCCAAAGAGAAGT
>NZ_JBHTZE010000008.1:0-55111 GCF_042790415.1 Microbacterium sp. NPDC056736 | reverse complement strand
GCTCTACGAGTACTTCCAGGCGCAGGTCTTCCCGGTCCTCATGCCGCTCGCGGTAGACCCCCCCCCCCCCGGGCCCCAAAAAAACGGGCCGTGGCGCAAACCACCCAAACCCAAACCCCCCCCCCCCCCCCCGCGCCCCCCCCCCCCGACCCGTGAGGCGACGAGGAGCCGACCCCCTGTCCTGGGTGTGCGCGCCGTGCTTACGATGGCATCGGATGCCTCGTGAGGGCGTCTGCGGAGACGGTGCGGAGAGGGGTGACGATCGTGGTCCAGGTTCGCGTGGCGGGTGTGGCTCTGGATGCCTCGGGCCAGCACGTTCTCCTTCTCAAGCCGGTCGACCAGCTTCCCGGCGACGGGCTGGTGCTGCCGATCTGGATCGGACAGCTCGAGGCCACCTCCATCCTGGTCGCGGTCGAGAACGCCGACGTGCCGCGCCCCCTCGCGCACGATCTCATGCGACTGATGCTCGAGGCGCTGGACGCATCGACCTCGCGCGTCGAGGTGACGCGCATCGACGACGGGACCTTCTACGCCGCGATCACGCTTTCGACGCCCCTCGGCGATCGGGTGGTCGACGCGCGACCCTCCGATGCGATCGCGCTGGCATCGCGCACCGGGGCCCCGATGTGGGTGGCCGACGAGGTCATGGCGGACGCCGGTGTGCCCGACGTCCTCACCGAGACGGACGCGACCGAACGGCTCGACGAGTTCAAGCGCTTCCTCGACGACGTCGAGCCGGAGGATTTCGAGGCCTGACCGGTCCGTCGCCGGCGCGGCGTCAGGCTGCGCCCGCCCGGACCGCAGCGGCCACGTCGGCCGGAGAACCCCGCCAGGGCGCGCCGTGGCCGGGGAGCACCCAGGAGGCCTGCACGCCCGCGAGCCGATCGAGCGACGCGAGGGCGGCGGCCGGGTCGTCGGTGAAGGGCGCGGGCTGCATTCCTTCCCTGCCGGTGAGGACGTGGCGCGTCGTGAGGGCGTCGCCCACGAAGACGGCATCCGCCGATGGAACATGGACAGCGATGCTTCCCGGCGAGTGGCCCGGCAGGCCGATGACGACCGGCGCACCCGGCAGCTCGAGGACGTCGCCGTCGTGCACCTCGACGACCTCCGACACGTAGGTCGTCGGGACGGCGCGCTTGCGCAGGGCGTAGGCGAAGAAGCCCAGCGTCGGCACGAGTCGCATCGGCCCTGCCGCGACCTTCGGCTTGGCGCCGGTGCGGGCCCGCTCTGCGTCGGCCGCGTGGACGAACACCGGCACACCGTGATCGCGGCGGAGGCGCTCGGCGAACCCGATGTGGTCGGCGTCGCCGTGGGTCAGCACGACGCCCTTCACGTCGGCGGGGGAGAGGCCGAGCGATGTGAGCTCGTCGACCAGATCCTTCCAGTGGCCGGGCAGGCCGGCGTCCACGACGGTTACCCCGTCATCCGTGACGACGAGGTAGGCGGCGACGATGTCGTTGCCGATGCGGTGCAGGTGCGGGCCGAGCTTCATGAGGACCTTCGATCGCGTCAGGGGGCTGCTCGGCCAGGATAGGCGCACCGAGACGCCCGCGGATCCGGCAGGTCTATGCTTCGAGCCATGGGGACGATGTTCTACGGCGGCTCGGCGACGCCGATCCACATCGAGGACCGCGCGCTGGCGCACCTGAAGGTCGTGATCGCCACCAAGCTGCGTCGCGGCGAGAGCTTCACGCTGTCGTGGAGGCATCCCGATGACCAGCCGGGCGGACGCAGCACCATCTGGCTGCATCCCTCCATCCCGCTGCGCTTCGTCTTCGAGGACCCCGAGCAGCCCGAGCTGAGTCGCAGGTGGATCGAGGATCTCGCGTCGTCGGCGAACAGCTCCGGCGGGATCACCCTGGTGGAGGAGAACATCGACACGGGGCCGGTCCCCACCAGCCCCGGTGAGGGTGCCGATGTGACGCTCGGCGAGGTGCGGGTCGAGAGCCTGGACGTCGACCGGATCCGCGTCGCCGGAACGGACATCACGCCGAACGACACGCGAAGCTAGCGTCTCGCCGAGCCTCCCGCGAACCGGGCCGACGAAGGGCGCCCGGCCGTCGGCCGGGCGCCCTCATGATCATCAGCGGTAGAAGCCGCCGTAGTAGGTGTCGAGGCGACCGCGGTAGTCGTCATCCGTGCCGGCGGTGCTCTGGTCCCATTCCGGAGAGTTCTTGATCTGGTCCTTGGTGAGGTCGACGTAGACCTTCTCGTCGGCGTCGTCGACACGCTGGACCGTGCCTGCGGGGAGGATCACCTTCCGCCCGAAGATCCACGGGCCGGTGTCCACGACGAGGCGGCTGCTGCCGACGTCGTCGCTCGCCTCGTCGATCTTGCCGATGTCGCCGTCGGTGGCGTGCACGTGATATCCCACGAGGCTGCGCGAACCGGCGTCGCGGTTGACAGATTCTCGGTACTCCCATGCGTCCCAAGCTGAGGACATGATCGCTCCTTCGTCTCATGCGAGGGGTGATGCGGAGGCGATCCGGGTGATCGCTCCGGTTTCCACGCTATGAAGCCGCTTCTCGTCAGGGGACCCCCTGGAAATTTCGGCCGAAGAGGCGTATTGCGGGGGTGGGCAGGCGGCGCCGACGGACGGCGCGGGCCCTCGAGAGGAGATCATGCAGGCCGAGCACGCCGGCGACGAAACGCCGCGGCATCACGCATGATCGGCGTGCTGCGCAACAGGACGTATCGGACGCTGTTCGGGGCGCAGGTCGTCGCGCTGCTGGGGACGGGTCTGCTCACGGTCGCGCTCGGCCTTCTCGCGTTCGACCTCGCCGGCGCGGCGGCGGGCTCCGTGCTGGGCACCGCGCTCACCATCAAGATGGTCGCCTACGTCGGTGTCGCGCCGCTGGTGGCGGCGCTGGTCGACCGGCTGCCGAAGAAGGCGGTGCTGATCGGCGCGGATGCGATCCGGCTGGTGATCGCGCTGATGCTGCCGTTCGTCTCAGAGGTCTGGCAGATCTACGCGCTGGTGTTCGTGCTGCAGTCGGCCTCGGCGACGTTCACCCCGGCGTTCCAGTCGCTGATCCCGAACGTGCTGCCCGACCCGAAGGACTACACCCGCGCACTCGCATTGTCCCGGCTCGCGTACGACCTCGAAGCGCTGCTGAGCCCAGTGATCGCGGCGGCCCTGCTGACGGTCATCGGCTACAACGACCTGTTCGTGGGGACGGCGGCCGGGTTCGCCGGCTCCGCGCTGCTCGTGCTGATCTCGGCGATCCCGCCGCAGCCGGCCGAGGAGTCGACGTCGACGTTCTGGCAGCGGCTGCCGATGGGCGCGAAGGTGTTCGTCGCGACACCGAGTCTTCGGTTCGTGCTGTTCGCGAATGTGGTCGTGGCCTCGGGCACGGCGCTCGTGCTGGTGAACTCGGTCGTGTACGCCAAGAGCGTGTTCGGGCTCGGAGACTCCGCGCTGGCGGTGACACTGGGTGCGTACGGTGTCGGCTCGCTGCTCGTCGCGCTGAACATCCCCTGGCTCGTGGACCGGTTCGGGGTGACGAGCGTCCTGGTCGCAGGCCTCGGCACGGTGGTCGTCGGACTCGCTGTCGCGGTGGGGGTGACGGTCGCCGCCGTCGCGCGCGGAGCGGGATGGTGGATGCTGCTGCTCACGTGGATCGTGCTCGGGGCGGGCATCTCGCTGATCAACACACCGTCGTCACGGCTGCTCGCCGACGCGTCGACGCCCGGGAACCGGAATCTCGTCTACACCGCACAGTTCGCCTTCTCGCACGCGTGCTTCCTGATCACCTATCCACTGGCCGGTTGGGTCGGCGCGGTCAGCCTGCCCGGCGCGGTCGGAGTGCTCCTCGCCGTCGCGGTGGTGGCGGCGATCGGCGGCCTGGCCATCCGGAGGCGGGCCATCCGCCATCGGCGGTATTGGGAGCCAGAGACCATCCACGTGCGATGACGGAGGCGCCGAAAGTCTGCGCCCTCCGGTGGACGTCGCCGGAGACGCCGGTCTTCAGGACCGCGAGGCGTGTATCTGCTCGCCGGCCGGCTCGCTGAGCGCCGTCAGCCGCGATGGTCCGATCGGCTCCTCGCTCTGCATCGGGATGATGGCCACCCGGGACGAGAGCTCCTTCACGCGGTGGATGTGTTCGAGTTCATTCCGCGCGCGCCGCCGCAGGAAGGGCGACGTCGGGTTCGCGGCCGCGATCGAGCTGTTGACGACCCACGCCCATGGCTCGATGCCTGCTCGGCGGAGGTCGCCGGCGAGTTCCTCGGCCTCGAGGACGGGAGTGGTCTCGGCGAGCGTGACGAGCACAACCTTTGTGAGGCCGGGATCCTGCAATCGCATGAGAGGCGTGACGATATCGAGTCCGCCGCCCATCTGCCGGGTGATCTCCCGGTGGTAGGAGCCGGTGGCGTCCAGGAGGAGCAGGGTGTGGCCGGTCGGGGCCGTGTCGATGATCACGAAGGTGCGACGCGATTCCGAGATCGCGCGCGAGAACTCATGGAAGACGGCGACTTCGTCGTTGCACGGTGACATCAGATCCTCGGCGAGAGCGGCCCGCGCCTGCTCGCCGAGGTTCTTGCCCTTCGAAGCCATGACCCGGGCGCGGTGGGCCTGGATCGCCGCGTCCGGATCGATGCGCGATACCGTCAGGCGGTCGACCGCGGCGCCGTCCAATGTGTGCGTGAGGTGGGCGGCGGGGTCAGTGGTGGTGAGCAGCACGTCGTGGCCGCGCCGGGCAAGGCCGTTCGCGATGGCGGCCGCAATCGTGGTTTTGCCGACGCCCCCCTTGCCCATGCACAGCACGAGGCCGTGACCGTCTGCCTCGATCGCGTCGATGAGCGCCGAGAGCGGTGCGTCCTGGGCCACGGGATCGCTCTCGCCGACGTCGGTGGATGGGGCGCTGGTCGCGTCGTTCAGGAGCGCCCGGACGGCCTCGATCCCGACCACGTTGTCCGGCCTCAGCTCGATGAAGTCTCGCGGCAGCGCTGCCACACCGGCCGGCATCGCAGCGAGGGCTGCCGCCTCCCGGCGCCGCACGGCGCGTGAGAGCGGCTCGTCATCGGCGTGGTCGGGCAGGATCCCGTTGACGACCACGTGTCCGTCCGGGATGCCGATGGCGTGAAGCTCATCGAAGGTGCGCTCGAGTTCCGCCAGGGCCGAACGCTCGGCGCGAGTCACGAGCACGAGCCTGGTGAGGGTCGCGTCGGTGAGGGCGCTCACCGCCTTCGAATACGTCGACTTGTGCCGCGCCAGCCCGGAGAGCGGACCTAGGCAGGATGCGTCACCGCCGCGGGTGAGGAACTCGCTCCAGGAGCCCGGCAGTTGCAGCAGGCGGATGGTGTGACCGGTCGGCGCGGTGTCGAAGATGACGTGATCGTAGGCCGCGTACCGCGTGTCATCGGTCAGCAGCTCGGCGAACTCGTCGAAAGAGGCGATCTCAGTCGTGCACGATCCCGACAGGCTCTCGCGGACACCGTCCAGTTCGGCGTCCGCAAGGGAGCCGCGCAAGGGCCCGATGATCCGCTCACGGTAGGCGTCCGCGGCGGATTCCGGATCGATTTCCAGCGCTGACAGGCCTGGCGCCGCCGGGATCGGCGTGATGGTGTTACCTACTGCCAGACCGAAGACCTGGCCGATGTTCGATGCGGGATCGGTGCTGACGAGCAGCACGTCCTTGCCGGCGTCTGCGAGATGGACCGCGCTCGCGCATGCGACCGAGGTCTTGCCTACGCCGCCCTTTCCGGTGAAGAAGAGGAATCGGGGAAGGTGCTCGAGGAATCTCATGTCGCTTCTCATCTCGGGTGAAAGATCATTCCCCCTGACGGAATCAGGACGCCGCGCCGGCTCAGCCCCTCCATGCCCGCTCCGTACCTTCCTGTTCCAGGCCGTGAGCCGAACATAAGCGCCGGCGACGGAACGCACGAGGACCTTCGTCCCCCCTCACAAAGTCGAGTCGCGTCACGCGGTACCTTCGGCCCGCATCGGTGAGGCCGAGAAGTCGGGCACGACGCTCTTCATCTGAGGCCATGTGCAGGGGATGCGATCCGCTAGCGGCGAATCGCCAGCACGCCGCCCAGCAGGCACACCACCGCCATCGCGAGCGCCATCCACCTGTACGAACCGAGGGACTCGGCCAGCAGCGCCGCCGCTCCAGGGGCCAGCGCAGCGACCGCCGTGACCGGTGCCGCGAGCACGCCGTTGAGTGTGCCGTAGGACTCCGGTCCCCACCGATCCGCGACGGCGGACGCCTGAATGAGTGTGAGCGCGCCGCGGATGGCGCCGGCGACGACCCCGGTGGCGATGATGAGCGCGGGGCCCGAAGCGATCCCGTACGTGGTCAGGGCGGCCGCCCCGAGGGCACCGACCGATGCGGGCGCGATCCACGGCGCGGCGGTGTGGGGGATCGCCAGGTAGACGAGTCGGCCGAGCACTTGGCCGGCGCCGATGACTCCCAGCACCCAGGCGGCGGTCTGAAGATCCAGGCCCTTCTCGACCGAGGCGGGGACCGCCGACAGGGTCACCGCATGGAGTGAGAACGACATGAGCGCGAACGAGCCCGCGACGATCCAGAACCGCGGAGTGCGCAGCACTCGTGCCGCGCCGCCGTTGCCGGCAGCTCGCGCATCGAGGTGGTGCCAGCCGCGCTCCACGGTGAGCGCGTACGTGGGAAGCGGCACGAGGATCAGGATCCCGGCGAGGATGACGAACGTCGCCCGCCAGTCGGACTCCACGACGAGCCAGCCGGTGAGTGGAGCGAAGATCGTGGATGCGAGCCCTCCGGCGAGCGTCACCAGGGTGAGGGGCCCGCGTCGAGCGGATCGGTAGCGATGGGTGATCACCGTGAAGGCGGCTTGGTAGAGCACGGCGGATTGAGCAGCGCCGCAGACGATCCACGCCGCGGCGAAGACCTGGATCGTGGGTGCCGCCGCTGCTGCGATCAGTGCCACGGCTCCCATGAGTGCGCCGATCACCATCGTTCGTCTCGGATGACGATCCAGCCAGTGGCCGACCGGGATCGCGCACACGGCGGATGCCAGCAGTCCCAGCGTGATGGCGACGAAGACGGCCTCTTCGTTCCAGCCGGTATCGGCGGCGATCGCGGGTGCGGCCACCAGGACGGCGTAGTAGAGCACGCCCCATGCGACGATCTGTGCGAAAGCGAGCGCCGTCAGCCGGGCGCCGCTGCGCGGAGGTCCTTCCATCAGCCTCGCGAGACAGCGGGCTCAGGCGCCGCTACGGGGAAGAGCACCCGCACCGCCCCGAATCCCAGCGTCGCGCCGACGAGCTGTGCGGCGATGAACGGCAGCGCCGACGCCGGGGCGATTCCTGCGAAGGTGTCCGTGAACATGCGCCCGATCGTGATCGCCGGGTTGGCGAAGCTCGTCGACGACGTGAAGAAGTAGGCCGCACCGATGTAGGCACCGACCGCCAGGGCCGCGAGATGCGAGCGGCCGGTTCGCACGAGCGCGAAGATCAGTAGCACGAGTCCGGCGGTCGCCACCACCTCGGACAGCAGCAGGGGTGATGCCGAGCGGTCGGTCGTGCTCCAGGCGATCGCCGGGGCTGCGAACATGAGGTTGGCGAGCACCGCGCCGGCGATGCATCCGAGCACCTGCACGGGCAGGTAGACCGCGGCGATGGTCCAGCTCCGTCGGTGCAGCGCGATGTCGACGAGCGTGACCACGGGGTTGAAGTGCGATCCGGACACTGTCGCGAAGACGAGGATGAGGACGGCGAGCCCCAGAGCGGTGGCGAAGGCGTTCTCGAAGAGCTGGAGGCCGACGTCGGCGGGGGAGAGGCGCTGGGCGGCGATCCCCGAGCCGATGACGACAGCGGCGAGCCCCGCGCTGCCGAGGAATTCACCGGCAGCGGCGCGAACGGTGTGCGTCACGAGGCGACGAGGAGCTGCGAGACGCGGTCGAGCGCGCCGGGCACGAGCTTGAAGTACGCCCACGTGCCGCGCTTGCTGCGCGTGAGGAATCCGGCGGTGGTGAGGATCTTCAGGTGGTGCGACACCGTGGGCTGGCTGAGGCCGACCGGCTCGATCAGATCGCAGACGCAGGCCTCGGCGTCCTCGGATGCGGCGACGATCGACAGCAGGCGCAGGCGAGTCGGGTCGGCAAGGGCCTTCATGGTGGCGGCGAGCTGATCGGCCTCTTCGGCGGTCAGCGGCTCGCGGACGAGGGGGGCGCAGCACACGCCGGCGGTGATGTCGGTGACGTCGAGCATCGTGGTCATGCATCGAGAGTATTCGATATTGACAGATGTCGATAGATGGGTTCAGAATCAGGGCATCGAAGTTCGTCGATATCTTGTGGAGGATGCTGTGACCCTGCTCGACCTGACACCCCGCGTCGCTGAAGCCGGCCGGCTCTCGACGCTGCCGGTTGCGATCATCGGTGCCGGCCCTATCGGGCTTGCCGCCGCTGCCAATCTGCTGGAGCGCGGTATCGACTTCGTCGTCTTCGAAGCGGGCGATGAGATTGCGGCGAGCGTGCGCTCGTGGGGGCACACCCGCCTCTTCTCCCCGTGGAAGCACCTGGTGGACCCCGCCTCCCGTCGTCTCCTCGAGGAGTCGGGATGGGTGCTGCCCGACCCCGAGCGGGCGCCGACCGGGGCCGAGCTCGTCGAGCGGTATGTGGCGCCGCTGGCCGCCCTCGAGGAACTCGCCCCGCGCATCCGGACCGGTGTCGAAGTCATCGGCGTGACGCGCGAGGGGATGGATCGCACCCGCACGGCACGGCGCAACGCCACCCCGTTCGCCGTGCGCATCCGCACGGCCGGAGGCGGAATCGAGGACGTCCCCGCGCGCGCTGTCATCGACGCGTCGGGAACATACCGCTCACCGAACTCACTCTCCTCCAGCGGGCTCGAGCTGCTGGGGATGTCCGACATCGCCGACCGGGTGACGGCCGCGCTTCCCGATGTCCTCGGCAGGGATCGCGCGCAATTCGCGGGCCGCCGCGTGACGGTCGTGGGCGCCGGCCACTCCGCGGCGAACACGCTTCTCGCCCTGGTGCAGCTCGCCCGGGAGGAGGCCGGCACCACGGTGACCTGGCTGATCCGCAACGCCAAGGCCGTGCGGGTCTCGTCCTCGCCCGATGACGAGCTGACCGATCGTGCGAACCTGGGCAGTCGCGTCGACCGAGCCGTCGAACGCGGCGACGTCGCCGTCGTCGACGGCTTCGAGATCATCCGCGCGCGCCGCGCGGGCGAGGCCGTGGAGCTGGTCGGCCACCGCGGGGGTGAGGTGATGACCCACGAGACCGACATCGTGGTGAACGCCACCGGGTTCCGCCCCGACCTTCGGATGCTGCGCGAGATCCGTCTCGAGCTGGACGAGATCGTCGAGGCGCCCAAGCGCCTCGCCCCGCTCATCGACCCGAACGTCCACTCGTGCGGCACGGTCGAGCCTCACGGCTTCCGCGAGCTCACCCACCCCGAGCAGGGGTTCTTCATCGTCGGCATGAAGTCCTACGGGCGCGCGCCGACCTTCCTCCTCGCGACCGGCTACGAGCAGGTGCGCTCGGTGACGGCGTGGCTCGCCGGTGACACGGCATCCGCCTCGAACGTCGAGCTCGTCCTTCCCGCCACGGGCGTGTGCTCGACCGACGCCGGGAATGGCGGCGGATGCTGCTCATGACGGCTGTACGCGAGATGACGCCCGACGACTGGCCGGCGGTCGAGCGGATCTACGCACAGGGCATCGAGGACGGCGAGGCGACCTTCGAGGCCGCGACGCCCGACTGGTCGGCCTTCGACGCGGGGAGGCTGCCCGGCATGCGCTTCGTGGCCGTCGACTCGGCCGATGTCGTTGTGGGCTGGGTCGCTGGATCTGCCGTGTCCTTGAGACCGGCCTACCGTGGCGTGGTCGAGCACTCCGTCTACATCGACCGTGGCGCCCGCGGGCAGGGGATCGGGCGCGTACTGCTGGACGCGTTCATCCAGGCTGCAGAGCGGTCCGGGATCTGGACGATCCAGTCGAGCATCTTCCCCGAGAATGCCGCGAGCCTTCGGCTGCATGAGGCGGCCGGGTTCCGGGTCGTCGGACGGCGCGAGCGCATCGCGCGATCGACCGTCGGCCCGCACGCCGGTGCCTGGCGCGACACCGTCCTCATCGAGCGCCGCAGCGCCACCGTGGAGCCGGCTGACAGTGCATGAGATCGGGGGGAGCTGGCACGGGCCATCACTCGTCGTCGAGAGATAGACTTCGATCTATGAATCAGGCGGCGGATCTGACGGCGTTGGGTGACCCCACGCGCGCGCGGATCCTCCGGCTGATCCGCGGGGCGGAGAACGGGCGCGAGCTGGTCGGGCGCCTGGCTGCGACCCTCGACCTGCGGCAGCCCACGGTCAGCCATCACATGAAGGCCCTGCATGACGAGGGGATCGTCCTTCGCCAGCCCGAGGGGCGCCGGGTTTGGTACTCCATCGCACCCGACCATGCTGCGCGAGTCGATGCTCTGCTGGGCGGGACAGACTTGCCCTCCCCGGAGCCGGACCTCGAGCGCATCACGAGGGATCTCGCCGTCCGATTCGCCGGCGTGTTCAGTCCCGAGAGCGTGCGCGCCTATGTCGAGGAGAGCCACCTCCTCCTCGCGAGCCGCTCCCGCTCGCCGATGCTCGCCAGTCGCACGGCGACATTCGCCGCGGCGCGCCTGGAGGCGCTGCAGCGCGCCGATGCCGCTCCGTCCGGTGTCCCGAATGTGCTCTTCGTCTGCGTCCAGAACGCCGGGCGCTCGCAGATGGCCGCGGGGATCCTGCGGCAACTGGCGGGCGGGAAGGTGAGCGTGCGGACGGCGGGCTCCGAGCCGGCGAGCGATGTGCGCCACAGCATCCTCGCGACTCTGGATGAGATCGGGGTCTCGATCGGGGGTGAGTTCCCGAAGCCGCTCACCGACGACGTGGTGCGAGCGGCCGATGTCGTCGTCACGATGGGCTGCGGCGACGCCTGTCCGATCTATCCCGGCCGCCGCTACCTCGACTGGGATCTGGAGGATCCCGTCGGAAAGTCGCCCGAGGAGATCCGCGCGATTCGCGATGACATCGAAGCGCACGTCCGCCGACTTCTCGGAGAACTGTTGGCCGACAGTTCACCTGGTAAGGTTCCCGATTAGATAGATCACGGTCTATGCTTTCTGTGAAGAGAAAGCGAGGCCGCACATGGCTGACAAGCCCACCGTCCTGTTCGTCTGCGTGCACAACGCGGGTCGCTCCCAGATGGCCGCCGGCTACCTCCGTGCACTCGGCGGGGACGACGTCGAGGTGCTCTCGGCGGGTTCGGCGCCGAAGGACACCATCAACCCGGTCGCCGTCGCAGCGATGGCGGAGGAGGGTATCGACATCGCCGGGAACACGCCGAAGGTGCTGACGGTCGATGCGGTCCGCGAATCCGACGTGGTCATCACCATGGGCTGCGGTGACGCGTGCCCGATCTTCCCCGGCAAGCGCTACGAGGACTGGGAGCTGGACGACCCCGCCGGCCAGGGCATCGACGCGGTGCGTCCGATCAGAGACGAGATCCGGGCTCGCGTGGAGTCGCTGATCTCCGAGATCCTCCCGGCGCGCGGGGCGGCATGATCAACCCGACAGGCCAAGGCGCGCTGGTGTCGCCGGACTCGGTGCTTCACCGGGCCGCTGAGCGCCTCGCCCAGCAGTTCGCGGGGATGGTGAACGAAGAGACCGTCGAGCGCGTCGTCTTCGAGTCGTTGGAGCGGACCCACGACTGACCCCGAAAAAGTCCTGAGTCGCGACTCGTTCGCAAACGATGTCGCGACTGATCCTAGAGCGCCCGGCGCGACGCTCGCAGCGGGGCGACCACGTCATCGAAGGTCGAGGAACGTTCATCGTCTTGAGCCTGGCTGGCGCGCTGAAGTCAGGCATAGGATCACAGCACCCTGATGACTCAGAGTCCTGAAGCGACCGACCGGTCGCCTCGCGAATGAACTGAAGGAGACGGATCGATGGGTATGAAGAACCTTGCGCTGGTCGTCGGCTCGTACGATGACACCGCGGCAGCCTCCGACGACTACAAGGCCCTCCGAAGCGGTCAAGACGCAGGAGGATACGAAATCGTCGGCGCCGTCGTGCTGGTCCGCGATAAGGACGGCAAGGTTCAGGTGAAGGAGCACGGTGACAAGTCCGTAGGCAAGGGTGCCGCGTGGGGCGCTGGCGCCGGAGTCGTGGTCGGCCTGTTCGCGCCCCCGCTGCTGGCCGCGACCGCCGTCGGCGCCGGCATCGGTGCCGTCCTGGGCAAGATCAAGAAGAACCACGAGGAGAAGGAGTTCGGCGTCGATGTCGACGAATACCTCGCGCCCGGCACGTCGGCGGTCGTGGCTGTCGTCGACGACAAGTGGGCCGACAATGTCGAGAAGGCGCTGGAGCGTTCCGACAAGCGCATCAGCAAGGCGATCGAGACCGACGACTATGAGAAGCTGCGCAAGGCAATAGAGGAGTCGGCCGACGACGTCGTCGAGCAGATCAACTCTTAGCCGCAGCTGCGTCGACCGGTCGGGCAGCGGGCCGACGTCCAGCCTCGCGCTGTCCTGGCTCACCGTCACCTCATTGACCGGGGCTATCTCACCGGTGCAGGGTGTCACCGCGGAAAGAAGGTGCGTCATGACTCTCACGCCGATTGCTTTCACCGCGGAAGACTTCCGGGCTCGGATGACGCGGGCAACGCAAGACGCCGCGGCGGAGGGCCTCGATGGGCTGCTTGTGACACCGGGGCCCGACTTACTGTGGCTGACCGGCTACCAGCCCACCGCGATCACCGAGCGACTGACCTTGCTCGTGCTCAGCAGCGACGCCTATCCTCGCCTGCTGGTGCCGAAGCTGGAGCGGCCGGATGCCGAGGCGGCACCAGGCGCGGAAGCGATGACGATCACCGACTGGCGTGACGGCGATGATCCCTACCAGACGGCCGCCCGCCTGCTCGCAGCCGGCGGGAAGTACGCGGTGTCCGACTCGGCGTGGGCGATGCATCTGCTCGGTCTGCAGCGGCGGCTGGAGCGGGCGCAGTTCTCCTCCGTCACCGAACGCATCCCGATGCTGCGGGCGGTGAAGGACGGGAACGAACTGGCGAGGATGGCGGCAGCCGGGGCAGCGGCAGACGCCGCCTTCCGGGAGATCGTCAATGTGTTGTTCGCCGGACGCAAGGAGACCGAAGTGGCCGCCGACCTTGCGCGGCTGCTCCGGGAGTTCGGGCATGAGCAGGTTGATTTCACGGTGGTCGGGTCCGGACCGAATGGCGCCAATCCTCACCACGAAGCGGGCGATCGCACCATCCTCCCCGGCGACATGGTGGTCCTGGACTTCGGTGGACTGCTGAACGGCTACGGCTCGGACACCTCGCGCACCGTCTGCGTGGGGGAACCGACCACGCAGATGCGCGAGGTGCACGACATCGTGCGCTCGGCGCAGCAGGCCGCGTTCGATGCCGTGCGTCCGGGGATCGCCTGCCAGGAGATCGACCGCACCGCCCGCCGGATCATCACCGAGGCAGGCTACGGCGAGAACTTCATCCATCGCACCGGGCACGGGATCGGGATGACGACCCACGAGCCGCCGTACATGGTCGAGGGTGAGGAGCGACTCACCGTGCCTGGCATGTGCTTCTCCATCGAACCCGGCATCTACCTTCCGGGCTCATTCGGCGTCAGGATCGAGGACATCGTCACCGTCACAGCCGATGGCGGAGAACGATTCAACAACACCGACCGCGGGCTCGTCATCGTCGGGTGACGAGGCGCGCGGACCGGGAACGGCTCAGGCTGCCGCACCGGATCCCGATGCCGTCGTCGGGAGCGTATGGGTGTGAGCGGCAGCGGATGCTGCGACATCTTGGAGCGTTCCCCGCGCAAGCTTATGACGCCTCATGAGCACTGCCATGACGACGCCCGCGAAGCTCAGCCCGGCCATGACCCAGGATGCCGCCGCCAGACCGGACGCCAGGGCATCGGACATCGCCGCGCCCGCGGCGGTGTTGGCTTGTACGACGGATGCATTGATGCTCGCAGCGAGCGCGGTGGCGACAGCCGCGCCGACGTACCGCGCCATGTTGGAGACCCCGGATGCGGAGCCGACCTGTTCCTGGGGCACGCAGGCTGTCGCGGCGGAGGAGGACGGGCCATTGGAGAGCCCCATACCGACGGCGATCGCCAGCAGGGGCAGAACGAACATCGCGTAGTTCCACGAGGATTCGACGAACCCGACGACAACGAACCCGATCGCGGTCAGGAGGAAGCCGATCCCGACCACCTGGCGACCTCCGATCCTGCCCGCGAGCTTCGGCACCGCGGGTGCGATCAGGACCAGCCCCACCGTCGCGGGGAGTGTCGCGAGCCCTGCTTGCAGCGGCGTGAACCCGAGGCCGTCGGAGTTCTGGAAGTAGAGGCTGAGCAGATACATCAGTCCGTTGATCGTGCCGGCGCCGATGAGGATCGCGACGGTCGACGCCACGAGCACCACGTTGCGAAGCAGCTTGAGATCCAGCAGCGGAACCGCCACCCGCCGCTCGACGACGACGAACAGGACACCGCTGGCCATTGCCACCGCAAGACAGGCGAGGGTCGGCGCCGAGAACCAGCCCCACTCTGCGCCCATGCTGGTGGCCAGCAGGATCGGGCTCAGGGTCAGCGCGATGAGCACCGCGCCGAGATAGTCGATCGACCGTGAGCGGTTCTCGTCTCGTGATTCCTGCACTCCTCGGTAGGCGATCACCATGCAGACGACCGCGACGGCCGCGTCGATCCAGAACAGACCCTGCCACCCGCTGACGTCCACGAGCACGCCACCGAGCAGCGGCCCTGCCGCTGCGCCGACTGCGGCCGCGGCCCCCCACAATGAGACAGCGCGCAGTTGCTCCTGACCCTTGTTCGCCACGGTGAGCAGGCTGAGCCCGCAGGCGAGGATCGTTGCGCCAGCCGCGCCCTGGATGATCCGCCCCGCGATCACAGCTGTACCGGTGGTCGACAACGCGATGAACACACAGGAGGCGACGAAGAGCAGCAGGCCGAGCTGGAACACCCGCTTGCGGCCGAAGACGTCGCCCATGGCCCCCGCGGTGACGATGACCGCCGCGCCCATCAAGGAGTAGCCCGTGACCGCCCATTGCAGCGTGTCGACTGACGTGCCGGTGTCCTCGCTGATTGCAGGGAGCAGGATGCTCACCGCCGAGGTGTTCGCGTTCACTACGAGGGTCGACAAGCAGGTCGCGTAGAGGGTCCCCTTGGCGGTCGGGGTGGCCGGTCCGCGGGCGGTCGTCGGATCAGGCAACGAGTGCATGGCCGACACCTTCCACCGTTCCGGGGCGGAGCGCAAGGCCGCGCAGCGGGGTGTTGAACTCGCGAGCGGGATGCCATGTAATCCGGTGCGAACCGGCGCTATTCTCGGCACGAGGTACATCGGGTTCACGAAGGCAACGGTGCTGGGAGGAGTTGTGATGTCGAAGAAGGACAACTACCGCGGTGGCGAATCATGAGTTCGTCCGGGGTGGGCTCCCGGCCCGTCAGTTCTCGGGCGACGGGGATTCCCGCGCCCGTTTGGATCTCGTGGATCGCGCTCGCTCTGATGACGACGAGCTCGGTGGCAAGTCTGCGTCCGGCGCCGACGATGGCCGTCTACGGGCTGGCCTCGATCTTCCTCTACATCGTCCCCGCAATCGTCTTCCTGCTGCCCACATCGCTCGTGGCCGCTGAGCTCGCGTCGGGGTGGAAGGGCGGGGTCTACAAGTGGGTGTCGGAGGGGATCTCGAAGCCGATGGGCTTCCTCGCGATCTGGTGTCAGTTCGCGATGACGATCTTCTACTACCCGACTCTGCTCGGTTTCGTCGCGTCCACGCTCGCGTACGTGATCAATCCAGAACTGGCGTCCAACGGTGTGTGGACGGCGCTCGTGATCATGGTCTGCTACTGGGCCGGCGTGTTCGTCTCGTCGCGCGGGACGAAAGGCGTCGCGGGCCTGGCGAGCTGGGGGCTGATCGTGGGCACCCTGATCCCCGGCGCCGTGCTCGTGCTGCTGGGCGCGCTGTTCCTCGGGCAGGGCAACCCATCGGCCGCGCCGATGACCGTGGACAATCTGCTTCCTCAGTGGGCGGGCCTTGCAAGTCTCGTGCTCATCGTGAACAACTTCCTCTCCTACAGCGGGATGGAGATGAACGCGGTGCACGTGTCGTCGCTGAAGAATCCGGGCAAGGAGTACCCGAAGGCGATCTTCCTCGCCATGGGCCTGGTCCTGCTCATCTTCATCCTCCCCGCGCTCGCGATCAGCTGGATCGTCCCTGCCGAACAGATCTCGCTCACGGCGGGGATCATGCAGGCGTTCGATGCGATCTTCGCGACGTTCGACATCACGTGGCTCACACCGATCGTCGGGATCATGCTCGTCGCCGCTTCCCTCGGCGGAATGCTCACCTGGCTCGCAGGTCCGTCGAAGGGTCTGCTGCTCATCTCCCGCGAAGAGGGCTACCTTCCGCCGTTTCTGCAGAAGCTGAACAAGAACGGCGTGCAGCAGAACCTGCTGGTGACTCAGGGCGTGATCACCTCCATCATCGCCTTGGGCTATGCGCTCATTCCGAACGTCTCGAGTGCGTACTGGATCTTCTCGGTCATCACCACGCAGGTGTACCTGATCATGTATTTGCTGATGTTCGTAGCCGCGGTGCGGTTGCGGCGGAAGCACCCCGACCACCCGCGGGGATACCGCGCCCCGATGCTGGTGGCACTGTGCGGGGTCGGCTTCGCGGCCTCACTCGCCGCGCTGCTGGTCGGATTCATTCCGCCGTCGCAGTTCGGTGGTGACAGTCCGTGGACCTACCTGTTGATCGTCGGCGGGGGTGCGCTCGGGCTCGGGCTGCTGGTGCCGTTCCTCTTCTACCGATTCCGCAAGCCGTCGTGGAAACAGCCTGCGCACGCGGAGGCGAGTGAATCATGAGCACCGCCAACGAGACCCAGACCCCACGTGAGCGTTCGGTCATCACGATCGTGGCCATCGTCGTACTCGTGGCACTGGCCGTGATCGCCACGGTGCTGTTTGTCGGGGCGCGCCAGGAGGCCCGCGACGTGGACAAGGCGCAGCAGCTGCTGGACTCTTTCGCGGATGCCGGCATAGCGGTGTCGTTCACACCCGAGCAGGTCGCGCAGGTTCTGGGCGACGACGGGGGTGCGACGTGCGCCGACCCGAACTCCGCGCTGGCCCGCTCGACGCTCCTCGCGAGCCTGTCCAACGGCGCGGGCGGACCGGGGCTTCGTGCGACGATCGTGGAGTCCCGGCTGCTTCAGGGCCAGCTGCTGATCATCGAGACGTACTGTCCTGAGGAGGCGGAGGAGTTCCAGCAATTCGTCGACAGCCTCGAAACGGTGGGTGACGGGACGTGACCGAGCAGATCCGCGACCGCATCCGCGCGATGATGCCGGCCGTGCGCGACGAACTCGCCGAGCTCGTAGCGATTCGATCGGTCGCCGATCCCCGCCAGTTCCCGCCGGAGGAGTGCGCGAAAGCAGCGGAATGGGTGCGTGCCCGATTCGCAGAGGTCGGCTTCGCCGACGCGCGGCTGGTGCGCACCCCAGACGGGAGCGACGCGGTGGTGGGTACCCGTTCGACGTCTGATCCGGATGCTCCGACCGTGTTGCTGTACGCGCACTACGACGTGCAGCCTCCACTGGACGAGTCCGCCTGGCGGACTCCGCCGTTCGAACTCACCGACGTCGACGGGCGGTGGGCGGGCCGTGGCGCGGCGGACTGCAAGGGCAACATCCTCATGCACTTGCTTGCGTTGCGCGGACTCGGCGATGACGTCCCGGTGAACCTCAAACTCGTCGTCGAGGGCAGCGAAGAGCAGGGGACGGGCGGGCTCGAGCGCTTCGTCGAGGCGAGTCCGGAGGTTCTGGCCGCCGACGTCATCCTCGTGTGCGATACGGGCAACGCCGCTGTCGGGCGTCCGGCGGCCACGATCTCGCTCCGAGGGTTCGCGAACGTGGTCGTCCACGTCGAATCGCTGAAGTCCGAGATCCACTCAGGCATGTTCGGAGGCCCGGCTCCTGACGCCTTGGCCGCGCTCGTGGCGATCCTGGCATCCTTGCGCACAGGCGACGGCAACACCGTCGTAGAAGGGCTCGACAGCGCTCAGACCTGGCCCGGGGCCCCCTACGACGCTCAGCAGTTCCGGGCGGACGCGGGTGTCCTCGAGGGGGTCGACCTCCTCGGGAACGGTTCCGTCGCCGACGAGCTGTGGGCCCGCCCGGCTCTGACGATTCTCGGCATCGACTGCCCACCGGTCGTGGGGTCGACGGCGTCGATCGTTCCGCGCGCCTCCGCCCGCCTGAATCTGAGGGTGCCGCCGGGGATGGGCGCACGGGATGCCCATGACGCGCTCGTCTCTCACCTTCGCGGGCAGGCGCCGTGGAATGTGCAGGTCGACGTCGAGACCGAGGCCATCGGGGAGCCTTTTCGAGCGGCGACCGACGGTCCGGCGTATCGGATCTTCTCCGACTCGCTGAAAGCGGCGTACGGCGTGGAGCCGACGACTCTCGGGCAGGGTGGGTCGATCCCGCTGTGCAATGTATTCGCCGACGCCTACCCAGGAGCCGAGATCATCCTGATGGGGGTCGAAGAGCCGCTCGCCCTCATTCATGCACCCAACGAGAGCGTCGACCCGAGTGAGATCGAGAAGCTCGCGGTCGCGGAGGCGCTCTTCCTCCGCGCGTACGGGAAGTCCAGCTGAGTCGGAGTCCGTCCCGCGCGTAGCGGTACAGCGCCGACTTCCGCGGCGGAGCAGCCGTCACTTCAGTTCGTCGGTGTCTTCGCGCATCCAATCCGCGAGGGGAGCGCTTCGGAATCCGCGGGTGGAGCCCGAGGCGACCAGCCCCAGCAGCACGCCTAGTGCGATGGACACCATGGTCGCGATCGTGGTGATGATCGCACTCGTCCCCGACGAATCGCCCTCGAGTGCGTTGGCCACCCCGATGAGACCGAGCGCCCCCGGCACGAGCAGCCAGAACGCGGGCAGAAAACTCACCAGCGCGGGCGGGCCGGTGCGCTGACGAGCGACGACGACGGCGACCGGCGTCATCGCGGCGGCGCCGACGAGTGCCGAGAGCACGCCGTCGAAGAGCACGTCGCCGATCACCTGGGCGCCGTACGCGACGTACAGGACGATCAGTATCCAGCCGATGGAGAAAGGCTTGGCGCACTGGTAGATGCCGATGCCGACGCCGAAGGCGGCGACCGCCACCCACGGGGCGACGGGTCCGATCGGCCATTGAGTCGTGGTGAGCGGCGGCACGCCGAGCAGAGCGGCAGCGCCCACGATCCCGGTCGCGAGCAGAATGAGCCGCATCCCTCCCGCAGCGAGGCGGGCACCGCCCGAGATGATGTGCCCGGTCGCCAGTTCGATCACACCGATCGTCAGCAGCCCGCCGGGCAGCAGCATGATCAGCGGTGCGACGATCGCAGGAAGCACTCCCGCATCGAAGAGATGCGCCACGGCCAGGACGGCGCTGGCCACGCCGAGAGACGCGGCGACCACGATGAGCGCCTGGTACGCGGCTTCGAGGCGTTCCGTCGCGAGCAGCAATGCGCCCACGCCGATGCCGAGCGCCCCCGCGAGGAGCACCCCGGGCCACGAGGAGCCGAGCAGGACGCTGAGCGCGGCCGACAGCAGCGCGTACGCACCGATCCGCTGCACACGAGTGAACGGCGGCGGCAGCGTCTTGACGCGAGCGAGCTGCCTGCGTACCCAGGTCGCGCTGTTCGCGCGGGTGCGCGCCACCCCGGCGATGCGATCCACCGCGTCGACCTGGTAGAGCAACGCCGAGCTGTCGCCGGCGGTGACGGCACGCGTCTCCACCGAGCCGCCGTCACCCGATGACACGAGGATGGAAGTGGGGAACACGACCGCTTCTGCCGCGGTGAGACCACTCACCTTCGCCATATCGTCCAGTGCGCTGCGCACCAGCCCGACGGGATAGCCGCTGTCGATCATCGCAGTGCCCAGTGACGCCATCGCATCGAGCACAACCGGGGGCGGATCCGTGCCCACCACGCGATCGCCGGCCTCCGCAGTGCCCTGCGCTCGCTCACGCCGCAGCAGCAGCCACAGCATCACGGCGGCGGCGAGCAGCACGCCGAGTGCGATCAGCAGCGTGGGCAGCGTGGCCGTCGAGCCGGCCACGGCCGGCGGAATCGCCGGCACGGTCGCCGGCGTCGGGGTCGGCGTCGGCTGCGGCGTCGCCGTCTGATCCGGGGTCGCGGTGGCGGAGGGCGCCGGCGTCGGGTCGGGGGAGGCGGTCGGCTCCACGTCGGGCGGCGGGGTTGCCGCTGTCGGTGTGGGGGTCGGCGTGGGCGTCGGTGCCGGCTCGTCGCTCGGCGACGGGGACGGCGAGGGGACGGGCGTGTCCGCAACCGCGAGCGCTGTCTGCGCCGTCGCGTACGAAGGGGGCTGGGATGCCGACGCCGCCGCGCCGGCGCCAATGAGCAGGATGACTTCGGCGCTTGCCGCGGCGCACCACAAGATCCTGCGCTCGCGGCGCGTGAAGTCCGTGCGCATCCACGCCATCAACCACCCATGCTGGCATCGTGGAGATCCACCGCGATAGGGGCAGATCTGCGACGAGCGCCGTCCGCGGGTATGCGGGGAACGGACCTGGCGCGTCAGGGAGTGCGCTGGGTATCGTCTGATCTCAACGGCCTCTCGATCCTCGACGCTGAGGGTCGACGAACGGAGCGCCGATGCAAAGGCCCACTCGCTGAAGGACCGACCGCTTCGATGGAGGCTGCTGTGAGCACGGAGAGCATGAGGCGGCGGATTGTTCCGGGCGCCATCGCGATCGGCATCGCGGTTCTGACGATCGGACTCGCCGGTTGCGAGGCCGAGGTATCGGGCGTCAACCTTGCGGAGTCGAGGGTCGCTGCAAATGAGGACGCGCTGGCCGAGGCTCAGGCGCAGTTCGCCGACGCCTCGGCGAACTTCTGCGCCGCGAGCAAGACGTACGTGATGGCGCTCGACCGTTACGGGGACGTGCTCAACGACACGGCACCCACAGTCGGCGACGTCAGAGACGCGGGGGCGGATCTCGCGGAGCCGAAGGACGAGGCGTTCGAAGGGGCGGAGGCGGCCGTCGAAGCCCAGCAGCAGGTCGCGATCGCAGAGGACGAGTTGGCGCAGGCGCGCGCGGAGCTGGAGCGCGTGAAGGCCAGCCCCTCGGGCGAACCCAGTCCATCCGATTCGTCGCCGGCGACGCCGGCCCCGTTGGCCCCCGCCCTGAGCGTCGAGCGGGTCATGCAGGCGGAGTCGGAGTTCGCGGACGCGCAGGGCGCGATCACCGACGACACGCCGTTGGCGGACGCAGCCGAGCAGTTCAACAGCGCCGCGGTCGCTCTCGAGTTCGCATGGCTGCGACTGTTCGTGGATGCCGGGTGCATCTCGGACGAGCAAGCAGTGAACGCGCAGGCAGCGGCGAGTGCGTATACAACGGCGTTGCAGCAGGATCTCGCCGAAACCGGATACTACGCCGGTGCCGTCGACGGCGTGTACGGGCCGGAGACCGTCGGGGCGGTCGAATCACTGCAGGAAGCGAACGGGTTGCCGATCACCGGCACGATGGATGCCGCGACCTCCGCCGCTCTCCAGGCGGAACTGCTGGCGCTCGGAGGTGCCGCCGCGCAGGAGTCGATCGCGACCACCGCAGCCGTTCAGCAGACTCTCAAGCTCGTCGGGTTCTGGGATGGACCCGTCGACGGAGTGTGGACTCCCGCCCTGACGGAGGCGGTGAAGGCCTTCCAGATCGAGTTGGGCGTCGAGCCCACGGGTGCCGTGGACGCCGCCACCGTCAGCGCTTTCCAGCAAGCACTCGCGGACTTCGCAGAAGCGGAGCCGACAGAGAGCCCAGCGCCGAGTCCGTCGAGCACTCCCGAATCGTGAGTCGGCGAGGGGTTGGCGCGACCCGACGTGCGCACACGGCGCTGTCTCCGAGTAAGTCGGTCCGGATCCGCGGAATTCGGGGCTCTCGACGCCTGAAAGTGAACCATAACTCTGCCACGAGAGTTGGAATGAGGCACGATCCCTTGAAAACACTGGGATCGCAGGTGCGGAGGATGGGGGATTCGAACTCTCATTCTCTGAGGCGCGAATGGGCCGTTTTGCCGCGGAATTCCGCGCTTTTCGGGATGCCGCCACTGACGGTCGCCAGCATGTTCCTTCATCGAAATGCACGGCGTGTCGCCGGTTAATGTGCCTTAACTGTGCCACGAACTCGATCGCTCGCTGAGCAGGTGCGAGCGTGCGGGTCCTGCCCGGGCTGCGGAGAGTGGGGTGCGCTGTCGAATTCGCTCTCCGGCCTCGATGGGGTCCGCGCGGTGACTCCGTCGACTTTTGATCTGCTGCCCGCGGTCGCCTGATTGCGTGCCCTGCACCGAGCGCTGTTGGGACGCAACCTGGTCGAACGCCGAGCAGAGCCGCCGACGGCGAGACCTGCGGCGCGGAGGCTGCCGACGCCGGCGCCGACGCCGGCGCCGAGGCTGCCGACGCCGAGCCTGCCGGTGCCGGGGCTGCCGGCGCCGAGACCGCCGACGCCGAGGCCGCCGCGAAGCCTCCGAGGGGATGCCGCTGCCGTTGCGGCGATGTCGATGATGGTGATGACGACGATGATGATCGCGACGAAGATGACGATCATGATGATCGCGACGAAGATGACGATCATGATGATCGCGATGAAGACGACGATCATGATGATGTCGTCGTCGTCGTCGACGACGACGTCGAAATTCAGCGCGCCGACATCCGCCTGATCGTCTCGGCGTAGCCGTCGAGCACGTCGAAGATCCCGCGGTGCTGCCACACGCGGTTGCGGCTCTTGCCCGTGCTCTCCGTCAGCACCCCCCGATCGGCGAGAGCGTCCAACGCGCGAAGCGCCGTCATCTCACCCAAGCCGAGGGTGCTCATGAGGTACTTCGTGTTCATCGCTGGTTGACCTACGAGAACGGGAAGGACCTTCCACGCGGCGGCATCCGAGCGTAGGCCGTTCATCTTCTGGCGAGAGTCTTCCAGTTGCGCCACGAGATCGTCGACGAGCCGGGTACCCGTGGCGGCGGCGATTCGGCTCGCCGAGGCGAACTCGCTGACTATCGGCCCTGCGTCTCCGGAACGGAACGTTGTCAGCGCTGCGAAGTAGCGGTCGGTGTCGACGAGGAGCCCGGCCGAGATCGGCACCGCGGTCGACGCGACGAGTCCCTTGTTGCGGAGGATCGACTGGGCGAGCGCGCGCCCGGTCCTGCCGTTGCCGTCGGGGAATGGGTGGATGGTCTCGAATTGGGCGTGTGCGACGGCGACCTGCACGAGAACAGAGATGTCCTGGCGCTTCACGAAGCCCACAAGGTCCGCGATGGCACCCGGAATGCGGTCGTGATGGGGCGCTACGAACTCCGCTAGGCGGGGGCCAGCCTCTCCGGGGCCGATCCATACTTGCTCGGAGCGGTAGCGACCAGCGTCCTGCTCGAAGCCCCGCTGGTGGAGCATCAGTGCCTTGTGCATCGCGAGGATGGAGTCCTCGCTGATGTCGTCTGACAGTCGCAGTGCGGCCTCCATGGCACGTACGTTGCCGATGACGGTAACCGCATTCGCCTTGTCGCCTTCGTCGATCTCCGCGAGGGCGAGCTGCTTCGCCGACGTTGTCAGCTGTTCTATCTGCGAGCTCGACGCCGACTCTGTACGCAGCAGGATCGCCGTCATTGGCCCTAGCGCGGGGTTGTCCGTGCCCAACCGGCTCCGCGCGTGCCTGTCGAACGCAACGAGCTCCCGGGTCGCGTCCTCGACATCGGCGGAGACACTGCTCGAAATTTGAGGATCCCAGTCCAGGATCGGTGCCGTGACGATCGCGTCGTACGGTCCCGTCTGGCGAAGCACCTCGGCGCGCGAGTGCATCTCTGGCGCCCGGGGCATCCAGTCGTAGGTCTCGTGGGAGACCCCGTCGATGGGGATTATCGTGTCGGTGGCACGTGTAGGCATCTCGTCAGTATACCAACATTTATAGCAATAAGTGTTGGTAACTGTTGCGGTCTGCGAGCAGGACCGTAACTGGCGCGCTATCGCGCGGACCGTTGTTCGACTGAAGTCGATGCCAACAGGTAGGAGTGCAGCTGTTGGTACTGCCTTCTGACGTCAACATGTGCGGTGTCGCTGCATGCACCGTCTGCGAGCCGAAGCGACGGGCGGACACCGAGCAATGCGGACGCGGTTCGACTCGCCGCTCTAGATGAGCGAGGGGTGCCGCACGGCGGCGGCACCCCTCGCGGGCGCGTCAGATCTGGGTCAGCAGGTCCTGCATGGTCGCAATCTCAGTGGTCTGCGCGTCGATGATCGTCTGCGCGAGTGCGAGGGCATCGGGGTTGATCCCGTCCTCGAGTTCGGCCTGCGCCATCTCGATCGCACCCTCGTGGTGCACGATCATCTGCTCGAGGAAGATCCGCGCCGCCCCGGCGCCATTCGCGGCTTCCAGCGCCGTCATGTCGTCCTCGGACATCATCCCGTCACCGTGATCCATGTCTCCCGCCGATGGCGTCCCCCAGCTGCGGAGCCACGACTGCATCAGCTCGATCTCAGGAGCCTGCGCGTCCTTGATCTGCTGTGCGAGTTCCAACACGCGCTGATCGACCTCGCTCTTGCCGAGGATGATTTCGCTCATCTCCACCGCCTGCTGGTGGTGCGGGATCATCATCATCGCGAACGTGGAGTCCGCAGCATTGAACTCGCCGTGTGCCTCGACCGAGGGTGACGCCGACGACGTGTTGTCTCCCTCGCCGTGGTCCATTCCGGGCATCGAATTGTCGCCGGCCCCAGAGCATCCCGCCAAAGCGAGGGCGAGGGCGAGCGGAACGGCCGCCAACCCGGACGTACGGAAGTTCTTCATAGCAATCTGTCCTTCTCAATCGAAACGGTGAATACTGCCCGCGAGCGGGCATGGCTCAGGCCCGGCCCGTGGAGGCCGGGAGAGTCGGGATTCACCTACGACTGATCGACAGTTCCATCAGGGAGGGGGGACGCGTCGGGGCATCGATCAACGGGTACGGCATCGCGGGGACGCTGGTGCGGCCTCGGCTTCGTACGACGCTCGGCGTCGAGCGGGCGATCAACACGATCGCAGCCAGCAACCCGAGCACGCACGCGATGATCATCGCCTCGTGCGCCCCACCGGATCCGCAGTCCGCACATGCCGGTTCCGCTGTCACAGGCGAGTGGGAGATGGCAACGTGACCATGCTCGGCTGCCATGGACATGCTCGACGCTGCCACCGACCCCGAGTGCCCCGATGTCAGCGAATGCATGCCCAACAGCCCGATGATCACTGCTGCGGCGAACAACACGGTCAACGCCCACTGCCCGAGGTTCGGCAGTGGAACGCGTCGTGCGGCTCGAGTACTCAAGTCATCTCTCCCATCCTCACCATACCCCTCAGGGGTATGGGGAGCTAATGGTGTTGGTGATGGGCGTCGGGGTAGTGCGGGTGACTGTGAGTGACGGCTTCGTGGACATGAGCGTGCCGGTGGCTGGTGCCGACCGGTACCGGTGGCTCGTGGGCGTGCTCGTGATGGCCGTCCTCGTGCGTGTGCCAGTGGCTGTGCTCGATGGGCTCATGGGTGTGGATGTGGTCGTGCCGTTCGGTCAGGTGCAACCAAACACCGATGCCCATGAGAAGGGCGGCGGCACCGAGTTGCCATGTGAGGGGTGCGCCGAAGCCGAGTGCGATCGCGGCGCCGACGAAAGGAGCGATTGAGAAGTAAGCCCCCGCGCGGGCCGTCCCGAGGTGTCGCAGCGCGACGATGAACAACACCAGGCTGATTCCGTAGCTGATCACCCCGACAGCCATCGCCCCGAACACGACACCCATCGCCGGCAGGCTGGCGCCGAGCGCAAACGCCAGGGCCAGGTTCACCGGCCCGGCGACCATCCCCTTGGCTGCGGCCAGCCAGGTGGCGTCGTTCAGGGCAACTTTTCGGGTGAGGTTGTTGTCGAGACCCCATGCCAGGCACGCGGCGATCACCGCGAGGGATGGCCAGACGTCGGCGAAGGATGCGCTGCCGTCCCAGCTGAGCACGACGGCACCAGCCACGATAGCGATCATGCCGAGCAGCACGCGGCGGTCGACGTTCTCCCTGAACACGACCCAAGCGAGTACCGCGGTGAACACTCCCTCGAGGTTGAGTAGGAGTGATGCGCCCGATGCGGGCATCGCGCTCAGGCCCACCAGCAAGAGCACGGGCGCGACGATTCCGCCGCTGGCAATCGCCCCGGCCAGCGGCAGCCATTCACGTCGATGAATCCGCACTCGGGGCGCGCGTCGCGCGAGCCGGTATAGGCCGAGACCCGCGCCGGATCCGAGGTAGAGCAGTCCGGCAAGCATGAAGGGGCTCACGTCGCCGAGCAGGATCTTCGCGAGCGGCGTGCTGGCGCCGAACAGCACGGCAGAGGCCAGTGCAGCCTGCACGCCGACGTTGCGGAGAGCGACGAGCCTCACGCGGTCACGCCTGATTCTTGCTTCGCCTCGTCGCCGCGGTGGTGGCGTGGGACCCCACCAAGGCTGTGTTCCGCCTGGAAGATGGCGTCGCGTACCAGTTGCGACGCGTGTTCGTTCTCGAGTCGGTAGAACACGCGGGTGCCGTCCTGGCGGGTGGAGACGATCCGCGCCAGCCGGAGTTTTGCCAGATGCTGCGACACAGACGCCGGGCTCTTCTCGACGACATCAGCCAGTTCGTTAACGGATAGCTCTTCCGCCTCGCGCAGCGCGAGAATCACGCGAACCCGGGTCGCATCGGCCAGCATCGCGAACACTTCCACTGCCAGTTCGACGAATTCGCCATCGGCCAGTCCGCTGCTTAGTCGACTATCTGCATTCATACGTAGATTCTTGCATAGTCGGACAGGGTTGGATGGATCCCCGGACGCTCCCGACGGCTGTGTCCTACCCTGCCGGTGGCGAGGCCTTAGTGGTTCTCTTCATCAGAGCCTGGCGGCTGAGCCTGGTTCGTGCGCTGAGGACGTTCCAGCTCTGGCCAGTCGAGCGGAGGAGATCGACTAGGTCATCGCGTTCTCGCAGAAGCGATGCTTCTTCGCGGTGCAGGCGCTCCAACTCTCGTGAGACAGATCCGAGCCGCTCCAGAGCGCCGCGTGCGCTACCCCAGCGCTTGAGGAGTCGCCGTTCCAACACGGCTCTGGCGTCAGCAGCGTGTCGCTCCGCGACGGCATGTTCCTCGTCCTCGGTCTTGCGGACGAGGGCTGCCTCTCGCTTTGCGTTCCGGCGTCCGCGAGCCATGTAACCAGGTTGACATGCGATTCCAGTGTTTTCAAGGTATCCGAGCGTGCCACTCCAGAGTGCCTGCGTGCATTGCCTCTAATCGCTTCCCAGGATCGTTCGTGATCAGTCGCATCTGCCGACGTGGGTCAATTCGTCGGTTGGGCTGGCTGGATCGGTTGGCTCGTAGTAGCGCCGAGGTCCGCCGCTGGGTTCTTTCACGCATCGCCGGAGCACGCTTGACTTGCTGTGCGAGACGCGAGGGAGGAGGCGGGCATGACGGACGCACTCGAAACGGATGTGCTCGTCGTCGGCGCCGGCCCCACCGGGCTCATGCTCGCGACCTGCCTCGCGACGCTAGGTGTGCGCTGCATCATCATCGATGGCAAGTCGGCTCCGACGCGCGAGTCTCGCGCGCTCGTCCTGCAGGCCCGCACGATGGAGATCTACGACCAGATCGGTCTCGTTGATCAGGTGCTTGCCGAGGCGGAGATCGCGAGCGAGATCGTTCCCGGCTTCGAGCGCCGGAGGTTTCGGGCGATCAACCTTCAGCGACTCGCGACCGGCACGACGCCGTATCCCCACCTCTACGTGCTCGAGCAGAGCAGGAATGAGCGCCTCTTGGTCGACCACCTCCAGCGGGCCGGCAGGCACGTGTGGTGGTCCCATCGGCTTCAGTCGATGACAGTGACGGCCGACGGCCGTCTGGACTGCGTGACCGACGGGGACGAGGTGGGCGTGGTCCGTGCAAGATTCTGTGTCGGTGCGGACGGTGCGTCGTCGGCGGTGCGGGAACTGTTGGACATCCCGTTCGAAGGCAAGACGAACGTGCACACGTTCTACGTCGCCGATGCCACCCAGGTCGAAGGCTTGCCCGCGGATGCGATCAATCTGCGATTCGGGGTGGACGACTTCCTCCTCGCCTTTCCGATGGGCGGCGAGGCCGACCATCGACTGCTCGGCGTGGTTCGCGGCCCCGCAGAGGCCGTCACCGAGGGTTCCGCGAGAAGCATGCTTCGGCGCGTCTTTGCCGTCACGTACGGGTCTTCGCGGTGGTTCTCGACGTACCGCGTCCACCACCGCGTAGCGGCCCGGTTTCGCGACGGCCCTGTGTTCCTCGCAGGCGATGCGGCCCACGTCCACTCCCCGGTGGGTGCTCAGGGAATGAACACGGGCCTCCAGGACGCTCACAACCTCGCCTGCAAGATCGCCGACGTCGTTGCGGGCAGGGCGAGCGATGCCTATCTCGACCGGTACTCCGCTGAGCGCAGGCCGGTTGCGCGAAGGCTCGTCTCCACGACCGATGCCATGTTCGCGATGATCACATCCGACCGGCCGGTCGCGAGAGCTCTCCGGAGATTCGTCGTCCGCTTCGCAGCACCCATCGGCGCGTCGCTCGTGCCACGAGTCGTCCGATCGCCGCGCATCTTCGAGTATCTGTCGCAGACACGGATCCACTACTGGATGAGTGAGCAGCAGCGAACCGCCGCGCGCGGACGGCGGGGACGGGTAGTCGGCCGTCGCCTCCCATGGAACGGCGACAACTACGAGTCGCTGCGCACGATGACCTGGCAGGTGCACGGATACGGCGGCGTCGATCGCCGCGCGCTCCGCCGCGTCGGCGCCCGTCTCGGGCTGCGGGTGCTGTTCTTTCCCGTCGTACGAAACCACAGACTTCGCCCCGACGGGTGCTACCTCGTCAGGCCTGACGGCTTCGTCGCGGTTGAATCTCGAGCACGGAACGCGCGCGCAGACTTCGCCGACCACCTACGGCAGATCAACTCTCCGTGAGGTTCACCGATGCACGGTCCGAAGGCGCGCCCGATTCGCGCCAGGCTCACGGTTGGTGGAGCTACAAACGGATCAGCGGCGCATGACGAGAATCCCGCCGCGAGTACGAGCAGAACCACTACCACCGCGAACGCCATCGATGCGCGGGATCCCAGAGTCCTAGCCACCCGTGCGGCGGCCATCGACAGATCAACGATCTGCCTTACATCACACCGGCTGGGTCACACGGGGCGTCGCACGGTCGGCGACGCAGGCGTGGTTCGGAGCCCACCCTTCCCCGCTGGGCTCCCGCATAACCAACTCTCCCACCGTGCTATTCGTCTGCGAGCACAACGCCAGGCGCTCGCAGCTCGGCGCGGATCTACTCGCCGCCGTCGCGCCAGACCATGGCTGACAATCTCGAGAACCCCGCTTGTATCCGGTACTCAGGTACAGGTTTACCGTTGAGGCATGATCGAGTTCGAGAACCTCCTCGCGCAGTCACCGGACGCGTGCACTCTGCCGACGGCGGCGCGGCCGCTGCGTGTCACCGAGTTCGCCGAGCTGTTCGCCACAGCCGTCGAGGGGGTCGAGCGAACCTCGCTAACGGTTGCTCGGGTGCTGCTTCCGCGAGACCGGCTAGAGACGGCGCGGGATCTGGCCGCACGAGAGGCGGCGTGCTGCTCGTTCTTCGACTTCACGGTCGATCCCGATGGCGATCACACCGCGATGACCATCCGCGTTCCCGCACAGTACAGCGACCTGCTCACCGCACTTACGAGTCTTGCCGGGAGCGCGCGGTGACGATGCGCAGCGGGGAGGTCGCTCGTCGTGCGGGAGTGAACCTTCAGACGCTCCGCTACTACGAGCGGCGCGGCCTGCTCGCGCCGCCGTTGCGCACGCTGGGCGGACATCGCACGTACCCGGACGACACTGTCCAATTGCTGGGCGTGATCAAGGCAGCACAGCGACTCGGGTTCACCCTCGACGAAGTTGCCGAGCTGATCGACACCCGTCGGCGCGGACATGTCACGCCCGATCTCCGTGCGCGAGCTGAGTCGAAGATCCTCGAGGTTCAGCACCGGATCGACGATCTCGTCACGATCCGTGACGCGCTGCAGCAGGTCGTCGTAGCGGGATGCACCAGTCTCGAGGGCTGCACCTGCCCTGACTGCCCCATTCCGTTCGTCGAGATCGCCGAGAGCGGCCAGGTATGAGTTCGAACCCGTCACGATGTGAGCGAACCCAGGTCTCGGTTGGGGCACCGTTGCCCGCAAAGCTGGCCGGGGCGCTCGCGCTTGTCGCGTGCGTCGGCTGCTGCGCGTTGCCTTATCTGATCGTGGCCGGATTCCTCACCGTTGCGGGCGCGGCCATCGCCCAGCAGATGCTCATCGCTGCAGCGGCGGGATCGGCCGCACTTGCTCTGGGGCTGTGGTGGCTGCACGCACGTCGTCGCGCGCGGGCAGCCGCCTCCGGCTGCGGTGACGCGGGATGCAACTGTTGAGTGATCCCGCAGATTTGAATGCGGAGGGCGGGCCCGGCAGGGTGGGGAGATGAGGAGAGCCGTCGCCTGGTGGGAGCGCCGTCAGATTGCGCTGTACATCGGCGCTATCCTCGTCGGCGTTGGCGTGGGGTTGGTTCTGCCTGGCCTCGCCCAACCGCTGGAACTCGCGATCAACCCGACGTTGGGCCTACTGCTGTACGCGACGTTCCTCGGGGTTCCGTTCACCGCGATCGGGGCGGCGTTCCGGGATGTGCGATTCCTCGCCGCCGTGCTCGCGCTGAACTTCGTGCTCATACCGGTCGTCGTCTTCGCGCTCAGTCGCTTCGTGGCGACCGATCAGGCCCTGCTCGTTGGCGTGCTGTTCGTATTGCTGACGCCGTGTGTCGATTACGTGATCGTTTTCGCCGGGCTAGCGGGTGGTGCCAAGGAGCGATTGCTCGCGGCGACGCCACTTCTGATGTTCCTGCAGATTCTGCTCCTGCCCGTGTACTTGTGGCTCATGGCGGGACCGGACGTCGTTTCGGCGTTCGAGGTCCGGCCGTTCGTCGAGGCGTTCCTGCATCTCATCGTGTTGCCGCTCGCGATGGCCGTGATCACGCAACTGCTCGCGAAGCGGTGGCGAGCCGCCCGCGCCGTCGAACACGCTGCACTAGCCGCGATGGTCCCGCTCATGATGCTGACACTCGCTGTCGTCGTGGGCTCCCAGGTGTACGCGGTCGCTGGTGCCCTTGGTCAGCTGATCAGTGTCGTTCCGATCTATGTCGCCTTCGTGCTGCTCGCTGGGCCGCTCGGCGTGCTCGTCGGATCGGTTGCACGCCTGGACGTTCCTGGCATGCGGGCAGTCGTGTTCAGTGGTGTCACCCGCAACTCGCTCGTCGTGCTCCCTCTCGCTCTCGCATTGCCATCGTCATTCGCGGTCGCCCCACTGGTCGTGGTTACTCAGACGCTCGTCGAGCTCGTCGCGATGGTCGTCATGGTTGCGCTGGTCCCTCGATTTCTCGGCAGCCCTCGGCGCCGAGTTGGCTCCCTCGGCTGATCCGGCCCAGCAGGGTCCGGGGTAGCCACACCAGGCCTGCTATGCCACTGACCTGTCTGGGCGGAAGGCACAGACAGCGCAGGTTCCGTCGGTGACGAGCTTGTGACCGTCGACGGTGCAGTCCCAGCCGCGGATCGTGAGCCGGTTCTGGCGCGCCTCCTGCGCGGTCCTGGCGCGGGCGCACGCGCCGCAGGGCTCGGAGGTGCCGCCCGGGTGCTTCGCGCAGAACGGCGAGTCCGCGTTATGCGTGACGTGGCCCGTCGCGTCACGCGTCGCGTAGGCGCTCTTCTGCTTCATCGCCTCGGTTAACGAGCCTGAGCCTACGTTCGCCGTCACGTCACGCGTCGCGTTATGCGTCACGTCCGGCCTCGATCGCCCACCGATCCCGCGAGGCGGGGAAGTGGCCGTCGTTGCGCGCTGCCGGTCGCGATACTCCTTCTGTCGACGTCTCGCGCCATCGCGGTACCGTTCGACCTCCTCGGCCGTGGACTGTCGGAGCGCGCTCGTCCAGCCGACGAGGTGGTAGCCATCGTCTGTGTGCTCCCAGAGGCCCGCCCGCTCGAGTTCTTCGAACGCGGCCGGGTCGTCGCCGTCGGGGTGCAGGTATCTGGGGTACCGAGCAGGTACCGCGCCATCCGTGCCCTGCCCGTTGCACCACATCAGCGCGCCGGCGAGCACGCGGAAGGCGCGGTCACTCAGATTGTCGATGCGAATGCTCCCCAGCCACTCGGCGGGAAGGCGGGCGTCGACCATGACGATCGGATCCGCCGAGGTCAGGGCTCGACGCCGAATACCCTGAGCAGCGCGGCGCGAGGGATCATCCGGCGCGGCCCGAGCTGCACGGTGGGGATCGTGCCCCGTTCGACGCCGAGCTTGATGGTGCGGTACTCGACGCCGACCAGTGCGGCCGCGTCCTTGTACGTGAGAGCGAGTGAGTTCGGCGAGCGGTTCATCTGCTTCTCCTTCGTGAGCCACCAATGTCATCGCATGCGCACACGGTAGCACGAACGTGAGCCAGTTAAGTCATGAATGCGTCATGTCGTACCTTGTTCAGCGAATTCCTGCCTGCGATACTGGCGTGCATGGTGGACCTCGAGAACGTCGACGTCAGCGACGAACGCGTCGCGGTGGGCAACGGCGTCAGCGTCCCGGCGAGTTGGACCGTCGTGTTGCGGAGTGAGCCCGACGTCCCTGGCGAGATCCGTGTCAGCGCCGCATACGATGCAGCCCTCGGCCGGATCGTGGCGACAGAGGTCAGCGTGACTCGCAGTGGTCAAGGTGACGAGGTGACGAGCCTCACCCTACGAGAGGTTCGTGTCCAAACCGCTCTGCAAGTGAGTGGCCTGAAGGTTTCCACAGTTGAGGAGCCGGACCACGCGATCTGCTCGGGCGGGGACTACATTCGGCGCATGCGTAGACGCGAGGGGCGCGACCTCATTGCGAGCGTGGTGGACGCATCAACGACGTACCGACTAGCGGCCACCATAAATCTGCCACCGCTGAGGGCCGTCGCCGACTGCCTCGGCGTCAGTCAGAGCACCGCGACACGGCTGATGAACCGAGCTCGTCTTGCGGGTCTCGCGCCGGGAGTGGATCTCCCTGACCCGTCGGCGACGGGGCCGGTGATCAACGCGCCGACTCCGGGTGGTCCGACGATCGGCTGAAGGGAAGACGGATGCAGCGGCGATCGAATCAGGACGGCACGGTGTCGTCGTACACGACGCAGTCGGGGGAGACGAGATACCGAGTCGCCTACTGGGTCGAGCGTCCCGATGGCGACTCCGTCCGCAGATTCCGGCGCGGGTTCGCTAACGAGCGAGACGCGCTCAATGCGCTCGTCGAGGTGCAAGTCGACATCCGTCGCGGCGTCCACGTCGACGAAACGCGCGAGACCTTCAACGCCTTTGCCGAGAAGTACTTCGACTCGCTGCGCGTGCGCCCGACCACCCTCGCCGGCTACCGCAAGCACTTCCGTGTCCACGTGCTTCCGTCGTCGGTCGGTCGGGCGCCCATCGCCGACATCACCAAGGACCAGCTCAACCGTTTCTATCGACAGCTCGAGCGGACAGGCCGGAAGGATCGCGGTCACGTTGGGGACCCTCTTGGCGCTGCGACGGTCAGGCATGTCCATGTGCTGATCTCGCAAGTCCTGCAGCACGCGCTCGAGGACGGGTTGATCCGCTTCAACCCTGCGAAGCGTGCGTCGCCGCCGACGAAGCTCGAGGCCGCGCCACCGGAGATGACGACGTGGTCGGCGGAGGATGCACGGCTCTTCCTCGATTGGTCCGAGTCGTCGGGGGACTACCTGTGGCTGGCCTGGCTGACGCTTCTCGGCACCGGGATGCGGCGTGGCGAGATCCTCGGCCTCCGATGGAAGGATCTCGATCTCGACAACAACGTGATCACGATCGCCCGCGCCATGTCGTACGTGAAGGAGGCGGGCAGCAGGCCGGTGATCGACTTCCGAGCAACCAAGAGCGGTCGTGTCCGCAACGTCGACATCGATGCCCGCCTTGCGGACGCGTTCCGCGCGAAGCACGAGATGCTCCGTGCCGTCTCGCCAGAGCATGCCCGAGGCGAACACCTGATCTTCTGCAATCGATACGGGGAGCCGCACAATCCGACGCAGTTTTCGCGCCAGTGGCGGGAGCGGGTCGCCAAAGCTGTCGAGACGCACCCGGATCTCGATGCTCTGCACCTGCATGAGTTGCGGCACACCCACGCGACGCTGCTGCTGCGCGCCGGCGTGCATCCCAAGATCGTGTCGGAACGCCTCGGGCACGCGGACATTCAGACGACCCTCAACACGTACTCGCACGCCGTGAAGACGCTGCAGCGCGGCGCCGCAGACCTCGTGGGCGCGCTCCTCGCGCCGGTGGCGGTAGACCAACCGGTCTAGTTCGGCCTCGGCTCGGTTCTGACCCTCGCTCCGACAATCAGCAATCGCGCAGGCGGGGGGCGGCGCAGTGCCCGCTGTGAGCGGTTGCTATGCGCAGCCCGCAGCGCAGCGGAGGGCGGAGTCTGCAAAGAGCGAGCGGAGGGACCGGAGGCGTTCGACGTCTGCCACCCTCTCACTGTCGGAGGCAGGCCCCTCACACTCCTGGTCAGTTGGGCGGCGGTGTGGAGGGAAGGCCGGCGAGGGTGAGCACACTGGCGAGCCCATCCGGGGTACCTGGCCAGTGGCGCCGGATGGCATCGATTCCGGCATGGCGGATCGCGAACCGCAGCACGATCGCGACGACCACTGCGTCATCGGCGAATCCGAGCACCGGGATGAAGTCAGGTACCAGGTCGAACGGCATCAGCAAGTAGCCCAGCAGCGCCAGCAGCCACCATCGCGTTCCCCGGGGCACCGTCGGATCGGTCGCGAGCCGCTTCACCAACCGGATCACGTCGGGGACCAGCCGCATCATCGCGCGCCAGTCGACGGTCGATCCGGTCCGACGCTGCTGGATCCACAGCAGCCCGATCAGGACAACCCACAGCAGCAGGACTCCGGCGACGACTCCGAGCGCGACGATCAGCCAATCAGACATGGCGCTCACGGGATGCTTGGCACGGTCACGAATCGCCGCGCTTGTGCCGGGTGCCCGGGTCCGAATGAAGGCGCAGCGCGATCCACAGGCCGCACCGCCGGCAGACGAAGGTCGCGCCGTCGCCCAGCGCGTGCACCTTGCGGCGCGGCAGCGTCCTGCCGCAACAGGCGCAATGGACGGGAGCGTCAGCGTCCATGAATTGCGATCGCCTCCGCGAGCTGCTCTGTCGTCGGCGACCCGGCGGGGCCGCTGGGGGTCGAGTAGAGGCGGCACGCCGCCATGTAGGACTTGCCCTCGGCGGAGAACAGATCTGCACCGTCGAGAAGAATCGTCGGCGAACCGGCGAACGGAACCTGATCCGCTTCTTCTCCGGACCCCAGCATGCGGTAGTTGATCTCGAGTTGCGACAGCCCGACGGCATCGAGCGCTTTGCGCAGGTTGCGAGCTGCGGCGACCCAGTTCGGGCAGTCATCGATGTAGAGCAGCTCAACCTTCACAACGCCATCATGCTCCGAAGCCGACATTGCGGGCAGGGTGTCGTCAAGCGACGGGACTAGATCCCCGTTCGCACGGCCAAGCCTCGGCGTCATCGCCCCAAGGCACGATCGATGGCGGTGGTGAGGTCGTCGAGGCTGTTCAGTTCGAGCCGCTGACCGTCGAGGTAGAAGGTCGGGGTGCCGCCCACTCCCATCTTGCGACCGTCGTTGAAGTCGTTCTCGATGCGGACTCGGGTCGCTGGGTCGGCGACCGCGTCGTCGTACGCCATCACGTCGAGCCCGAGTTCTTCTGCGTAGGTGCGGAACAAAGCCGCTTTCGATTCGCGTTGCTCGCCCCACTCGGACTGCGTCTCGAACATCTTGTGGAACATCTCTTCAACGCGCCCCTGCTGGGCAGCGGCCTCCACGGCGAGGGCCGCGTTCATGGAATTGGCGTGCCCAGGCAACGGAAAGTAGCGGAACGCGTAATTGATATCGCCCGCGTACTGCGCGCGGAGTTCCTCGATGTAGGGGTAGAGCGCGCCACAGACCTCGCACTCGAAGTCGAGGAACTCGACCAGCGTCGGCGCGCCGGCCCCGACCTCGTCCAAGACGTGCGTGTCTGCCCGCGTCGCCGGCAGTTCGCCAGCGGGTGTCGAAGCGTCGGTCGTGGCAGGTCGGCTGACCAGCACCATCACGATCGTGGCGACGATGAGCAGAACGACGACGGCAGCGGTGATCAGCGTCACCTTCACAGGGGTCTTCATCGGGTCTCTCGGGTCAGATGCTGCGGCGAGTCCGCCGCGCGGGAGGGTTATGCGGCGGTCGCTGCGGGTGCGGGGATCTGAGGCTTGGTGTTGATGACGGATGCCGGGCGGCGTGCGGCGCGGACACCGTTGAGGATGACGATGACCTCGGCGACCTCGTGGACGAGGACCACGCCCGCGAGTCCGAGTACGCCGAACAGCGCGAGCGGGAACAGTACGACGATGATCGCGAGGGCGAGGCCGATGTTCACGGTCATGATGCGGCGCCCACGCCGCGCGTGGGCGATCGCGCCCGGGAGCAGGCGCAGGTCATGTCCGGTGAATGCGATGTCGGCGGATTCGACGGCGGCAGCGGACCCCCTCACACCCATTGCGATGCCGACGGTCGCCGTCGCGAGTGCCGGGGCGTCGTTGATGCCGTCGCCGACCATCGCGGTCGGTCGGTGCGCGACGAGGCTCTCGATCGCCGTCGCCTTGTCGGCGGGCAGCTGTTCCGCGCGCACGTCGGCGATGCCGGCTTCGTGAGCGATGGCCTGGGCGGTGCGTGCGTTGTCGCCGGTGAGCATGACGGTGTCGATTCCCTGTGCCGCGAGCATCCGCACGGTCTCGGGCGCTTCGGGTCGCAGTTGGTCGCGCACGCCGATGACGCCGCAGGCGACCCCGTTTGCTTCGACGACGACGATCGTCATGCCCTGGGCGGCCATTGCCTCAGCTGCGATATGGAGATCCGCGGGGTCGACGGCGCGGTCGTTGCCGACCCGGATCAAGCTGGCGCCGACGGTGCCCGTGATGCCGTGCCCGGCCCGCTCCACGACGTCGTTCGCCCGGAGAACCGTCGGCGCTGCGGCCACGATGGCACCCGCGAGCGGGTGAGAGCTCGACGCTTCGAGCGCTGCCGCCCACGACAGCACGTCGTCCCGGCTCACACCGGGGATCGTGCGGACGTCGACGACCGTCGGTTCGTTCCGCGTGAGGGTGCCGGTCTTGTCGAGCGCGACGGTGCGGATGGTTCCGAACCGCTCGAAGGCCTCGCCGGACTTGATCACGACGCCGAATTTCGACGCGGAGCCGATCGCGCTGATGACGGTGACGGGGACCGCGATGGCCAGCGCGCACGGCGATGCCGCCACGAGCACGACGAGCGCCCGCTCCAACCACGTCGATGGATCGCCGACGAGGATGCCGAACAGGGCGACGAGCGCGGCGGCGATCAGCACGACGGGGACCAGGGGGCGGGCGATCCGGTCGGCGAGCCGCGCACGATCGCCCTTGCGTGCGTGGGCCTGCTCGACGAGCGTGACGATCTGGGTGAGGGAGTTGTCGCGCCCGTCGGCGGTCGCCTCGATGCGCAGCGTGCCGGAGCCGTTCACCGAGCCTGCGGCTACGGCATCCCCGGGTCCGACCTCGGCCGGGATCGATTCGCCGGTGATCGCGGAGGTGTCGAGGCTCGACCGGCCGTCGACGACGACACCGTCCGTGGCGACGCGCTCACCGGCTCCCACGACGAGGATGTCGAGCTCGCGGACGTCGGCGGCCGGAACGGTCACTTCGCCCGCGAGCCGCGAGACGCGGACGGTGTCGGGGATAAGTGACAGCAGCGCTCGCAGCCCCTCCTTAGCACGATCCATCGCACGATCCTCGAGCGCCTCGGCGAGCGAGAACAGGAACGCGAGGGCCGCTGCCTCGCCGACGTGCCCGAGAAGAACCGCGCCGAGTGCGGCGATCGTCATCAGCAATCCGACGCCGAGCCGGCCGCGGAGCAGGCGTCGGATCGCGCCCGGAACGAAGGTGTACGCGCCGGCGAGCAGTGCCACGGCCTGCAGCACCACCGCAGGAATGAGCAGGCCGGTCCACCCGAGCACGTAGCCGGTGAGCAGGAAGACGCCCGAGAGTGCAGAGGGCAGCAGCGCGGTGTCGCGCCACCACGGCGGGCGGACCTCATGCTCGGCAACTGGGCCAGACGATTCGGCGGGGCCGCAGCAGGCATCACCCTCGACATGGACGGTGGATGGCGCCGATGCCGGCTCGGGCGCGCAGCACGCGTCCGCGCTCGGCTCGATCCCGGTGAGTTCAATGCGCCGCACCGTGGAGGGCTTTCGGGGCTCGTCCGGCCCGCAGCACTCCTCGCTCATTCGCAGCACTCGCAGGTCTCGTTCATGCACGGCGCGCCTTCGTCGACCGCGACGACCGCGTCGAGCAGATGCATGAGGCCCAGTGTGAGATGGGGGTCGGCGATCTCATAGCGGGTGCGGCGGCCCTCGATGGCGGCGACGATCAGACCGCACCCGCGCAGGCACGCGAGGTGATTCGACACGTTGGTGCGAGACAGATCCAGGGCTTGGGCGAGCTCCGCGGGATAACCCGGCCCGTCCAACAGTGTCAGGAGGATCCGCGAGCGGGTCGGATCCGCCATCGCCCGACCAAGCCGGTTCATCACATCGAGCCGCGAAGCAATAGTCAGCACACGCTGACTATACATTGAACGCTGAACAGTTATTGACCGATCGGGCGGCGGCTTGCACGTGGCCTTAGCGCGAAACGCAGGAGGCGGGCGCGGCGGTCAGCGCGAGGTGTGAGTCCGAAAACCGCTAGCGCCGGTGGTGACATGAGGCAGTCATGTCACCACCGTCGCATCAGCGTGGTCGAGATCCGCGGAATTCCGGGCCTCTCGGAGACGAAATGTGAACGATAACTGTGCCACGAACTGTGCCACGAGATTTCGAACGGGTCGCGATCCCTTGAAAACACTGGGATCACAGGTGCGGAGGATGGGGGATTCGAACCCCCGAGGGCTTGCACCCAACACGCTTTCCAAGCGTGCGCCATAGGCCACTAGGCGAATCCTCCAGGAGGCCCCGAAGGGCCGCCGACCATCCTACCCTGCTCGGCTACCGCACCCGAACCGGAGCCGCTCCGGCATAGACGCTGCCGGGACGGATGATGAGGGATCGGGGGGCCGCGAGCGCCAGGATCCGCCGCGACGCCGGCACCGACGTCAGCAGCGATGCGCGCACCGCGGCGGCCGCGTCGGCCGCGGCATCCCCCATCCAGTACGAGCGGGTCCCCGCACGGGAGTAGCTGACGCGCTCGATCGCGGTGAGGACGGTATCGATGTCGGATGCCGCCACCCCGTGCTCTTCGACCAGTCGCCGGGCGAAGGCGCGCGGCGTTTCGCTGGCCGGCACGGGGATGGCCACGTCGATGGCTGCCTCCTGCACCGACTGCCAGGCCGCGGCGGCGTCACCGGCGCGGGCCGCGGCATCCAGCCGGCGCCGGCGGACCTCCTTCGCCAGGAGCGGAAGGGAGAGGAGCACGATGACAGCGGTCACGATGCCGAGCAGGGGGAGCGGGTCGACGGTGTCGCGCGCCGCACCGATCCCATTCGCCGACTGCTGCTCCTCCGCATCGATCTCGGCGCGGTCCCCAGGGGAGGTGGGCGTCGCCGTCGGCTGCGAGCCCACGCTCCCGGGGTCGGTCGTCTCGCCCGGCGCGGTCGCCGCGGACGAGAACATCGTCGGCGTGCCCAGACCCGTGGTCGGCTCGAACGGGATCCAGCCGATGCCCTCGAAGTACACCTCGGGCCAGGCGTGCAGCTGCGAGCTCGACACCGTGAACACCGGCTGCCCGTCGACGCTGTCCGTCGTCGGCGTGCCCGGGAGGTAGCCCACGACGATGCGCGACGGCATGTTGAGGGTGCGCGCCATCAGTGCGAAGGCGGAGGCGAAGTGCACGCAGTAGCCCTGGCGCACCTCCAGGAACCGTGCCACCGCTTCGGCACCGCTGCCGTCGAAGCCCTCCTCGACCGGTGCGTCGAGGGAGTACGCGAAGTCGCCGCCCCGGAACCACCGCTGCAGAGCCGTGAGGCGGTCGTAGTCGTTGGTCGCGGCGGCGGTGACCTCCACGGCGAGCTCGGCGATCTGCGGGGGGATGTCGGCGGGGATCTCGGTCGTCTCGTCGCGGACCTGCGAGCCGACGGCCGTCGCCGCCCGCACCTGTTCCAGTGAGGGGCGGGGGAGGGTCCACTGCACCTCGTACGACTGGCCCATCGTCGAGTCGCTCGTCGTCGCCACCGTGTGGTTGTAGGGCACCGCCCCCCACAGTCCCCTGAGCCCGGCGACCCCCACCGCCGGATACGGCACCGGCGCCCAGGGCGAGTCCAGGTTCACCACGTCGACCTTGGTGGTGTACTCCGAGATCCGGATCTCGTCCGTGTTGTCGATCTCGCCGAACGCCCGGTCGCTCTCGAGCGAGACGGTCTGCGCCCGGTCGGGCTCCCAGATGCCGCCCTCGAACCGGCTCAGCGTCGTCGCGCGCAGGTACGGCACCGACGGCGAGTCGGTACGGACGCGGATGACCTCCACCTCCTGCGGCCGGCGCAGGTCGTCGCCGAGCTGCAGGGTGGCATCGATCCCCGGCCCTGGTCCGAGTCCCGTGCCCGCGCGGGCCCCCGGCTGCGGCAGCGCCGGCGCGACCACGACGGCGACCACGATGGCGATCGCGCCGATGCCGAGCGCCGTGGCCGGCACGCCGGCGGTGCGCTCCTCCTCACGCTCCATCGGCTTCTCGCGCGAACGGGTCTCGGAGCGGATCAGGAACAGGATCGTCACGGCGAGGAAGACGAACCCGATCACGTCGACGGCAGCGGGCGCCGCGATCGCCGGGATCAGCGACACCGTGACGATGCCGACCGACGCCAGCAGCGGCATCCGTGCCGTCACCACGACGTGGTCGACGATGATCGTCAGCAGGCCCATCGCTCCGACCACCACGAAGGCCAGCGGAAGAGAGCCCTCGAGGGGCGCCGCGCCGAGCCTGATCTCCTCCATCGCCGCTTCCACGAGCAGCGGCACGCTGCGGATCGTGTCGAGGGTCGGGATGACCCACAGCAGCGCGGTGTCCCTGAGGAACACCAGCGTCAGGAACACGGCCCACAGGGTGGCCTCGATGAGGGTCACGGCGACCGCCGGGAGGCGGTAGAGGCGCGCGGTGTAGCCTGCGCCGAGGATGAGCGCGGCCAGCAGCAGCGCCGCCAGCAGCCACCAGCCGGAGTCGATGACGCGCACGACCGGGAGCAGGGCCGCGAGCAGCGCCGCGAAGATCGAGAAGGTCAGCAGCTTCTCTCCGCCGCGTGCGCGCGTCGCGCGGCCCGCGTCAGCCGACGACATGGTGCGCCCCCCGCCCGATCGCGTTCGCCCACGCGGGCGCCAGGTCGCGTTCGGCGTCGATGGCCGCCACGTGCCAGCCGTGGTCGGCGGCGAGGTCCAATGCGCCGGCGGCCGGGGCGGCGGCGAGGAGGACCGGCAGCGTGCTGTGATGGGCGACAGGTCCGACCGCCGCCGCGTCGGAGGGATCGAAGCGGCCGACGATGAGGACGATCGGTCCGGTCGAGATGCCCGCGAACAGCCGGGGCAGCCGGGCGAGATCATCGTCGCGTCGGGCCGTCATCGTCGCGAACTGCACGAGCAGTCCGTCGACGGACATCATGTCGCCGCCGTCGATGCGATCGATGAGCACCGTGCCCTCGGTGTCGAGCACCTCCACCGCGTAGCCGTCGTGGACGAGGCGGGCGACGGCGGACACGCACGCGGAGACGGCGGCCTCGAAGCCGGGGTCGGCGCCGGGCGCCTGCAGCGCATCGGGCGACCACCGACGTGCCGCCCGGTCGATCACGACCGCCGCCTCGGGCGTGGACTCCTGCTCCTCCTGGCGCACCATGAGCTCGTCACGGTGAGCGGTGGCGCGCCAGTGGATGCGGCGCATGGAGTCGCCCGAGGCGTAGGGGCGGGCGACGAGGTTGTCGGCGCCCTGACCCAGCTGGTCCGTCGTCGTATGGAGCAGGCCGCCCGTCGCGCCGGCGTAGTCGATCAGCGGGGCGAGGTCGACGACCGCCGGGGCGACGGTCACCGGGGTGCGCTGGCTGAACACCACCGTGCGCCGCGCGAGCCCGAACGGGTCGGACGACTGCACCGTGAGCGGACCCAGCGAGTGCACCCCGCGCCTGGCGCCGGTGACGGTGTAGACGAGGTCGATGCTCCTGGCGCCGCCGCGCTCGCCGCCGAGGAACCCCGACCCGAGCGCGGGGAAGGCGCCGGCGGCCTTGCCGCGAAGTCCCTTCGGAAGCGCGTCACGCCACGTCCCCGGCGCGGTGGGCAGCGCCGTGCGCACGCCGACGCGCACGGCCACACGGGCCTCCGACCCCACCGAGACGACGTCGGGCGAGAGCGAGCGGGTCACCGACTCGGTGCGGCGGCCGGCATAGAGTGACGCGACGCTCGCCGCGACGACGGCAAGCAGCAGGATGCCGAAGTACATCAGCTCGGCCAGGCTCGCCTCCTGCGCGACGACGAGGCAGACGATCGCCAGGACGAGCGCGCCGGTGCCCCGGACTGTCAGCGGCCACACTCGTCTCATCGGCGGACTCACTGACGTGAGGCGATCGGCACTCGCACGCTCGCCGCGATGCGCTCCAGGATCGTGGCGATCGCGTCGGCCGCATTGCCGCCGCGCGCGCCGCCGGCGGCACGGGTGGGGATGAGACGGTGCGCGAACACGGGCGCGAGGAGCGCCGTGATGTCGTCCGGGATGACGAACGCCCGCCCGTCGAGGGCGGCCCACACCTTGGCGGCCCGGACGAGCTGCAGCGTCGCGCGCGGGCTGGCGCCCAGACGCAGGTCGCTGTGACTGCGGGTCGCCTGAGCGAGTCCGACGGCGTAGTCCTCGATGGCGGGCGCCACGTGCACCGCGCGCGCCCATCCGATGAGGCCCGAGACCTCGTCGGCCGAGACCACGGCGGCGAGCTGGTCGAGCGGGTTCACGGTGTCGCGCTGGCGGAGCATGAGCGCCTCCGAGCGGGGGTCGGGGTATCCCATGGAGATGCGCATCATGAAGCGGTCGCGCTGGGCCTCGGGAAGGGCGTACGTCCCCTCCATCTCCAGCGGGTTCTGCGTCGCGACCACCAGGAACGGCTCGGGGACGAAGTGCGTGCGCCCGTCGACGGTGACCTGCCGCTCCTCCATCGCCTCGAGCAGGGCCGACTGCGTCTTGGGGGAGGAACGGTTGATCTCGTCCGCGATCACGATGTTGGCGAAGATCGCACCCGGCTTGAACTCGAACTCCCGGTCGACCGGGTTGTAGACGCTCACCCCCGTGACGTCACCCGGCAGGAGGTCGGGGGTGAACTGGATCCGCCGCACGGTCGCATCCACCGACGTCGCGAGCGCCCGGGCGAGCATCGTCTTGCCGACGCCCGGCACGTCCTCGATGAGCAGGTGGCCTTCTGCGAGGAGGCAGACCAGCGCGCTGCGCACCGCCTCGGGCTTTCCGTCGATGACGCTGCCGACCGCGTCGAGGATCGCGTCCGTGATGCGCGCGAACCCGTCCGCCGTCAGCCCGGCCCCGTGCGCGCCGGGTCCGGCATCCGTCATGGCGGTATCGACCATCGAGGCCTCCTGGTCCGCTCGTCCGAGCGGTTCGGCGGGTGAGAGCGGGCTCCCTCGCCCACGGCTCGATCCTATCCGCGCGCAGGCGGGGCGGCACTGGGAGGATGCCGTGGGCTCGAGGAGCCACGCCGCGCGCCCGGCGATACCGTCCCGCGCGCCGGATCCCGCGCAGGTGCGGCACGACCGCCGGGGGGAGCATGATGTGAGCATGAGCGAAGACGCCCCTCGCCGCCGCTGGGCGCTCCCGGCACTCCTGATCGGCATCGGCCTGGTGGTCGTGATCGCCGTCGTGGTCATCGTCGCGCGCGGCGGCCCGCAGGAGTACCCGGCCGATACGCCGGAAGGCGTCGTCCAGCGCTACTCGCAGGCCCTGATCGACGGGGACTTCGAGGGTGCGCTCGAGTATGTCGTACCCGAGATCGCCGACGACTGCGAGCGGGACTGGTTCGCTGCCGAGGATTACCGGGTGGCGCTCGTCCGCACGACCGAGCGCGAGTCGGGCACGACGGTCGACGTGCTCATCACCGCCGTATACGGGTCGGGCCTGCTCGGCCCGGGGGAGTCGGAGTCCGAGGGCAGCTTCCTGCTGGTGCAGGAGGACGGCGAGTGGCTCATCGAGCGCGCGCCGTGGCAGCTGTCGCTGTGCGGGGAGCTCGGACTGTGACCGGCGCACCCGCACCGGCACCTGCACCCGCGCCCGCGCGCGCCGGCGGCGGCGCCGGGGCCGTCGTGCGGCGGATCATCCTCCTGTCGCTCCTGTTCGCCCTCATCACGGTGGCGGCGATCGGGATCTCGGGTCTGCTGGCGCGGGCGATCGGCTTCGAGCAGGTGATCGCGGAGGGGGAGGCATCCCTCGCCCGTTCGCTCGCCTTCGCCGTCATCGGCACCCCCCTCGCCGCAGCGCTGTGGTGGTGGCAGCGTCGGCGCCTCGCGGAGCCGGCGGAGCGGGCGTCGCTGGTGTGGACGCTGTACCTGACGGCGATGACGCTGACGGCGCTCGTGACCGCGACCGTGTCGCTCGCGCTGACGGCGAACGGGGGGATCGACGGCGAATGGCGGCCCGACGACGCCGCTGCGGCGCTGGTGTGGGGCGGCGTGTGGGTGTGGCACCGGCGGATGCGCCGGCACGCCCGCACGGCGCCGACACGGCTCGCCGACCTCCCCGTGCAGCTCAGCGCGGTCTGGGGACTCGTGATCGGCGCCCTGGGGGCCGTCGCCGCGATCGCGGCCCTGATCGCTCGGGCGCTCACCGGCGGAGCCGGCCTGCTCGCGAGCGGCGGACTCTGGTGGCAGACCGTCCTGCAGTCGCTCGTCTGGCTCGCACTCGGCGCGGGGATCTGGTGGTGGCACTGGCACCGCGAGGGCGCGCGCGGTGCGCCCGGGCTGTTCGCCGCCGTGCTCCTGGTCATCGTGGTGGGCGCCGCGGCGGCCACCACGCTCATCGCGCTGGCGAACACCCTCCACACCGTGTTGAGGATGCTCGTCTCCGGCGCCACCGCGGACGTGCTCGCCCCGCTGGACATGGCCGTCGCGGCTGCCGCGGTCGGAGCCGTCCTATGGGTGTACCACGCGGGCGTCCTCGGCTCGCGCCCCGACGGCGCACGTCAGGCCGGGCGTCTCGTGGTCTCGGCGATCGCGCTCATCCAGGCCGCGAGCGGTTTCGGCGTGATCGTCAACGCGCTGCTGGCGAGCGTCGCCTCGTCGCTCGTCGACGACGAGAGCCTGAACCTTCTGCTCGGGGGCATCAGCGCCCTCCTCGTGGGCGGAGCGGCGTGGTGGGCGGCATGGCGGCCCGACCGCGGCGGGGCTGCGGATGCGGCCGACGCCGGCCGGCGCGTCTATCTCGTGGTGATCTTCGGTGCCAGCGCCATCGCGGCCGTGGTGACGCTCCTGCTCATCGGCTACCGCCTCTTCGAGTTCGCGCTGGGGGAGGGGGAGCCCGGCGGCCTGCTGGAGTACATCCGGGCGCCCCTCGGCGTGCTGAGTGCGACCGCCGTCGTCTTCGCGTACCACTTCGCCATCTGGCGACGCGACCGTGCCGCGGCGCCCCGGTCGGCGCGGCGCCGGATCGGGCGGGTGATCCTCGTCTCGGGCGGCGACGTGTCGTCGCTGGGCGTCGCGGTCCGCTCGGCGACGGGGGCCGCGGTGTCGGTGTGGCCGGCGGCGGACGGGGAGGCGACCCTGGCAGCGGACCCCGCGCCGGTGCTCGCCGCGCTGGAGCAGGTCTCCGCGCCGCGGGTGCTCGTCCTGGCCGAGTCCGCCGGCGGCGTGCGGGTGGTGCCGCTCGCCGACTGAGCGGCCGTGCGCGTGGCTCGCGTCATGCTGCGAGCGGGTTAGACTGTAGGCAGCTCTCCGCGAGGCGGCATCCAGGCCAACTCCCCCAGGACGGAAACGTAGCAAGGGTAACCAGGCTCTGCCGGGTTCGCGGAGAGTCTTAATTTTTCCGGGCGCCTGCGGCGGCGAAGGGGCCGTCGAGCACCGCCCACTGCAGCAGCATGATGGTCTTCGCGTCCTGGATCCGCCCGTCGCGCACCATCGCGAGCGCCTCGTCGATGTGCGGCTCGAGCAGCTCGATGTGCTCGCCGTCCTCCTCGACGCCGCCGCGGTCGCCCGTCCGCGTCGAGGCGTCGTACGGCGCGGCGAAGAAATGCAGGCGCTCGGTGACCGACCCGGGGCTCATGTACACGTCCCACACGTGCTCGAGCTCGCCGATGTCGACACCGGTCTCCTCGGCGGTCTCGCGCCGGATGGCCGTCACGGCGTCGTCCTCGTCGAGGAGGCCGGCGGCCGTCTCGATCAGCATCCCGTCCGGGTGGTCGTTGACGTACACGGGGTAGCGGAACTGCCGCGTCAGCAGCACGGTGCGGCGGGCGGGGTCGTAGAGCAGCACGGTCGCGCCGTTGCCGCGATCGTACGTCTCGCGCTGCTGCGTCTCCCAGCGGCCCGACGGGGTGCGGTAGTCCAGGGTCGTGCGCCGCAGCACGTGCCACGCGGACGCCAGGACCTCCACCTCGGTCACCCGCACGTCCGGGTTGCGGTCGAGGTCGCGCCCCGTGCGGTCGAGCCCTGTCCTGCCGCGGTGGTCGGGGACGTCGATACCGGGCCGGGGCGCATCCATGTCCCGAGGGTAGCCGAGCGCACCGGCGCCCCCGCCCCGGCGCCCGATGCGGCCGCCTGCCTGGCCGAGCACTCCGGCCCGCCCGTAGGCTGGACCGGTGGCGCAGAGCATCTACATCACGTCGGCCGAAGGCCACTCCGGGAAGTCCACGGTCGCGCTCGGCGTGCTCGACGCGCTGAGCCACGCGACACCGCGTGTGGGGGTGTTCCGGGCCATCGCGCGCTCGACGATCGAGCGCGACTACGTGCTCGAGATGCTCCTGGACCACGACGGGGTGGATCTCGCGTACGACGACTGCTTCGGCGTCACCTATGACGACGTCCGCCATGATCCGGATGCCGCTCTCGCTACGATCGTCGAGCGCTACAAGGCCGTCGAGGCCCAGTGCGACGCGGTGGTGATCCTCGGCAGCGACTACACCGACGTCGGCAGCCCCGCCGAGCTGGCGTACAACGCGCGCATCGCGGCGAACCTCGGCGCCCCCGTGCTGCTCGTGCTGGGTGGTCGGTCGGCTCAGAACCAGACCCAGCCGGAGCAGCTGGGCTCGTCGCTGCCGCGCACGCCGGAGGAGGTGGGGCAGATCGCCGATCTGGCGCTCGCCGAGCTCCAGCACGGCCGCGCCAAGCTCTTCGCCGTCGTCGCGAACCGTGCCGATCCCGAGCGGCTCGACGAGACCATCGCCGCGCTGCGACGTTCGATCCAGGCGCACTCCCACGAGACCTCCGCCGGCGCCTCGGGCGAGACGGTGCCGGTGTGGGCCCTCCCCGAGGACCGCTATCTCGTCGCCCCGTCGATCCGCGGCATCATGCGCTCGGTCGACGGCGAGCTGATCGGCGGCGACCCCGACCGGCTCACGCGCGAGGCGCTGGCTGTCGTGGTCGCGGGCATGTCCATGGTCAACGTGCTGCCGCGCCTGCTGGAGGGTGCGGTGGTCGTCATCCCCGCCGACCGCTCCGAGGTCCTGCTCGCCACGCTGCTGGCCAACGCGTCGGGCACGTTCCCGTCCATCTCCGGCATCGTCCTCAACGGCGGCTTCGAGATCCCCGAGCCGGTGACGCGGCTCCTGGAGGGCCTGGGCTCCAGCGTCCCCATCATCACCACCGAGCTCGGCACGTACGAGACGTCGGTGCGGATCATGGGCACGCGCGGCCGCCTGGCCGCCGACTCGCAGCGCCGCTACGACACCGCCCTCGCGCTGTTCGAGCAGAGCGTCGACACCGACGAGCTGCTCACGGCGTTCGGCGTCGCCCGCGCGACCGTGGTGACGCCCCTCATGTTCGAGTTCCAGCTCATCGAGCGGGCGCGCGCGCAGCGCAAGAGGATCGTCCTGCCCGAGGGCGACGACGACCGCGTGCTGCGCGCCGCAGCCACGGTCCTCAAGCGCGGCATCGCGGACCTCGTGATCCTCGGCGAGCCGTTCGAGGTGCGCGCCCGCGCGATCGAGCTCGGCATCGACATCAAGGCCGCCGAGGTGCTCTCGCCGCTGGACGCCGTCCACGTGCACAAGTTCGCCGAGGAGTACGCCCGGCTGCGGGCCCACAAGGGCGTCACCGTGAGCCAGGCGGCCGACACCGTCACCGATGTCTCGTACTTCGGCACGATGATGGTGCACCTCGGGCTCGCCGACGGCATGGTCTCGGGGGCGGCGCACACCACCGCCCACACGATCCGGCCGGCGTTCGAGGTGATCAAGACGAAGCCGGGCGTCTCGGTCGTGTCGAGCGTCTTCCTCATGGCCCTCGCCGACCGCGTGCTCGTCTACGGCGACTGCGCGGTCATCCCCGACCCCACCAGCGAGCAGCTCGCCGACATCGCGATCTCGTCCGCCGCGACGGCGGCGCAGTTCGGGATCGAGCCCCGCGTCGCGATGCTGTCGTACTCGACGGGGGAGTCCGGATCGGGTGCGGACGTCGAGAAGGTGCGGGATGCCACGGCCCTGGTCCGCTCCCGCGCCCCCGAGCTGCTCGTGGAAGGCCCCATCCAGTACGACGCCGCCGCCGACGCGGCCGTGGCCGCGGCGAAGATGCCGGACTCGGAGGTCGCCGGCCGCGCGACGGTCTTCGTCTTCCCCGACCTCAACACCGGCAACAACACCTACAAGGCCGTGCAGCGATCGGCCGGCGCGGTCGCGATCGGACCGGTGCTGCAGGGGCTGAACAAGCCGATCAACGACCTGTCGCGCGGGGCGCTCGTCGACGACATCGTCAACACGATCGCCATCACGGCGATCCAGGCGCAGGGGGAGTGAACGCATGACACCGGTGCTCGTCATCAACAGCGGGTCGTCGTCGTTCAAGTACCAGCTGCTGGACATGGACACCGAGCGGACGCTGGCGTCCGGCCTCGTCGAGCGGATCGGCGAGACCGTCGGCGTCGCGCGGCACACGGTGTACGCCGCGCCGACGGACGGCGCCTCGCCGACCTTCCTCGACGCCACCCGCACGCGCGAGCTGCCGATCCCCGATCACACCGCGGGCTTCGCCGTCATGCTCGACGCGTTCGCCTCCGACGGTCCCTCGCTGACCGACACGCCGCCCGTCGCGGTCGGCCACCGGGTCGTCCACGGCGGGGCGCGGTTCTTCGAGCCCACCCTCATCACGCCGCTCGTCGAGATCAACATCGACGAGCTCGCCGTGCTCGCCCCGCTGCACAACCCCGCGAACCTCGCGGGCATCGCGGCAGCGCGCGACGCGTTCCCCGACGTCCCGCACGTGGCGGTGTTCGACACCGCGTTCCACCAGACGCTGGCTCCCGCCGCCTACACGTACGCGATCGACACCGAGGTCGCGGCATCCCACCGCATCCGGCGCTACGGCTTCCACGGCACCTCGCACAAGTTCGTCAGCGAGGCGGCGGCGGCCTTCCTCGGGCGCCCGCTGGGCGAGCTCAAGCAGATCGTGTTCCACCTGGGCAACGGGGCGTCGGTCACCGCGATCGACGGCGGACGCTCCATCGACACCTCGATGGGCTTCACGCCTCTCGAGGGACTGGTCATGGGCACTCGGTCGGGCGACATCGACCCCGCCGTGCTGTTCCAGCTCGCCCGTCGCGCCGGTCTGTCGATCGACGAGCTGGACGACCTGCTGAACAAGCGCAGCGGGCTGCTCGGGCTCGCCGGCTCCAACGACCTGCGCGACATCCGCGCCGCCGTCGCACGCGGCGACGAGCGGGCGATCCTCGCCTTCGAGGTGTACGTGCACAGGCTGCGCGCCTATGCCGGCGCCTACCTGGCGCAGCTCGGCGGCGCCGACGTCATCTCGTTCACGGCGGGCGTCGGCGAGAACGCGCCGCACGTGCGGGCGGGCGCGCTGGAGACCCTCGGCTTCGCCGGAGTCGAGATCGATCCGGTCCGCAATGAGGCGCAGGAGCGCGGCATCCGGATCATCTCGACGGATGCCTCGGCGGTGACCGTCCTCGTCGTGCCGACCGACGAAGAGCTCGAGATCGCCCGGCAGACGCTGGGCGTCGCCCGTCCCTGAACGTCACGGGGTGTCGGCTGGGCTCCCGCCCGCATTACGCTTTGCTGAGCGGCGCGACGGAGTGCCGACGCATCCACCCGCTCCCCTCGCTCCCCGGAGGTCCTGTGGCTCCCGACGCCCTGCCCGATCTGACCGCCTTCGACGCCGTGCTGTTCGATCTGGACGGCGTGCTGACGCCCACCGCCGAAGTGCACATGCACGCGTGGCAGACGATGTTCGAGGAGCTGTTCGCGGCCTGGGACATCACGCCGGCGTACACGGAGCGCGACTACTTCGACTACCTGGACGGGAAGAAGCGGTACGACGGGGTGGCGAGCCTGCTGCGCTCCCGCGACGTCGAGGTGCCGTGGGGCGATCCGTCCGACGATCCCTCCGCCGACACGGTGTGCGGCATCGGCAACCGCAAGAACGCGGTCTTCGAACGCGTGCTGCGCGCCGAGGGGATCGCCCCGTACCCCGGGTCGCTGCGGGTGCTGGACCTGCTGGCGGATGCCGGGACTCCGGTCGCGGTCGTCTCGAGCTCGAAGAACGCCGAGGAGGTGCTCGCCGCCGCCGGCATCCGCGACCGATTCACCGTCGTGATGGACGGCGTCATCGCCGAGCGCGACCACCTGGCGTCCAAGCCCGCGCCCGACGTCTTCGTCGAGGCCGCCAAGATGCTGGGCGTCGAGCCCGCCCGAAGCGCCGCGGTCGAGGACGCCATCAGCGGCGTGCGCTCGGCCGCGTCCGGCGGATTCGGGCTCGTCGTCGGCGTCGATCGCGGTGTCGGGGAGGACGACCTCCTGGACGCCGGCGCCCATGTGGTGGTGCAGGACCTGGAGGAGTTCGCGCGATGATCAACCGCGATCGGTTCCCCGTCGACCCCTGGCGGTTCGTCGAGAAGTCGTTCGACATCGACGACGCGGGCGTCACCGAGACGCTCTTCGCCGTCGGCAACGGCTACCTCGGCATGCGCGGCAACCACCCCGAGGGTCGCTTCGCCCATGAGCACGGCACGTTCATCAACGGCTTCCACGAGACGTTCCCGATCCGCCACGCCGAGCAGGCCTACGGCTTCGCCGAGGTGGGGCAGACGATCATCAACGCGCCCGACGCGAAGATCATGCGCGTCTACGTCGACGACGAGCCGCTGTCGCTCGACGTGGCCGACCTGCGCGAGTACGAGCGCGTCCTCGACATGCGCGACGGCGTGCTGCGTCGCCATCTCATCTGGGTGACCCCGTCCGGCAAGGAGGTGCAGATCGAGTTCGAGCGGATGGTGCCCTTCGAGGAGAAGCACCTCGCTGTCATGACGATCGACGTCACCGTCCTCAACGCCGACGCCCCGGTGACCGTGAGCTGCCAGATGATCAACCGTCAGGACGGCGAGGACGTCTACGGCGGCACGCCCTCGGCGCCCAAGCGCGCCGGGTTCGATCCGCGCAAGACGGAGCGGTTCCACGAGCGCGTGCTGCAGCCGCAGGAGTACTGGCAGGACCGGCTGCGCTCCGCGCTGTCGTACCGCGCGACGGAGTCTGGCATGACGATCGCGATCGTCGCCGATCACCTGGTCGAGACCGCCAACGAGCACACCTCGCGCACCCTCATCGAGCCCGACATCGCCAAGAACGTCTTCCGTGTGCAGGCGAAGGCGGGCGTGCCGATCCGCGTCACCAAGCTCGTCAGCTATCACACGTCGCGCGGCGTGCCGTCGCGCGAGCTCGTCGACCGCTGCCGTCGCACCCTCGACCGTGCGCTGGCCGAGGGCGTGGACGCGATCCGCGCGCAGCAGCGGTCGTGGCTCGACGCGTTCTGGGAGCGGTCGGACGTGCGCATCGGCGGACACGACGACCTGCAGCAGGCGACCCGCTGGTGCCTGTTCCAGCTCGCGCAGGCGTCGGCCCGCGCCGACGGTCAGGGCGTGCCGGCGAAGGGCATGACGGGGTCGGGGTACTCGGGCCACTACTTCTGGGACACCGAGATCTACGTGCTCCCCTTCCTCGCGTACACGACCCCGCTGTGGGCGCGCAACGCGCTGCGCATGCGCTACCTCATGCTCCCCGCCGCGCGTCGGCGCGCCTTCCAGCTGAACGAGGCGGGGGCGCTCTTCCCGTGGCGGACGATCAACGGGGAAGAGGCATCCGCCTACTACGCCGCCGGCACGGCGCAGTACCACATCAACGCCGACGTCAGCTATGCGCTGGCGAAGTACGTGCGCGCCACGGGAGACGAGGAGTTCCTCTTCCGCGAGGGCGTCGACATCGCCGTCGAGACGGCGAGGCTGTGGGCGACGCTCGGGTTCTGGCGCTCGAACGACGGCGTCATCGACGGCGAGGGCGACTCGTTCCACATCCACGGCGTCACCGGCCCCGACGAGTACACGACGGTCGTCAACGACAACCTCTTCACGAACGTCATGGCGCGGTTCAATCTCCGATTCGCGGCCCGCACCGTGCGCGAGATGGCAGAGATCGACGGCGAGGTGTACCGCCAGATGGTCGACCGCCTGTCGCTGGAGCCCGGCGAGCCCGACGCCTGGGAGCGGGCCGCAGAGGCGATGCACATCCCGTTCAGCCCGACTCTCGGCATCCACCCGCAGGACCATGTGTTCCTCGAGCGCGAGATCTGGGACCTCGAGAACACCCCTCCCGACAAGCGGCCGCTGCTGCTGCACTTCCACCCGCTCGTCATCTACCGGTACCAGGTGCTCAAGCAGGCCGACGTCGTGCTCGCGCTGTTCCTGCAGGGGAACCACTTCTCGGCGGAGGACAAGCTCGCCGACTTCGAGTACTACGACCCGCTGACCACGGGCGACTCGACGCTGTCGGCGGTCGTGCAGGCGATCCTCGCTGCGGAGGTCGGCTACCAGGACCTCGCGCTGGAGTACTTCCGCGAGTCGATCTTCGTCGACCTCGGGGATCTGCACCACAACGCCGCCGACGGTGTGCACGTGGCGTCGGCGGGCGGCGTGTGGACGGCGCTCGTCTCGGGCTTCGGCGGCATGCGCGACCACTTCGGCGAGTTGTCGTTCGACCCGCGTCTGCCCGCGGCGTGGCCGTCGCTGGAATTCGTGGTGCACTGGCACGGCACGCCGCTGACCGTGACGGTCACGCGCGACGAGCTGCGGGTGCGCGCGGGGGCCGGCGACCCGGTGGGCTTCAGCGTGCGCGGCGTCGGCTACGTGGTCGGCGCCGGAGAGCAGGTCGTGGTGGCGCTGGAGGGGCAGGGCCCGGTGATCTCGGGACGCCCGACGCTGCGCGAGCTGGGCGACGCGCGTCGCGAGGACGGCTCGCTGCTGTCGGCGTCGGTGCCCACCGTGACCTCGTCCATCCCGATCGTGGTGGGGGCGGCGGACCTCGAGCAGGGGGTCGACGTCTGAGCCCGCGCCGAGACGCGTCGTGCCGGCGCGGCGAGATCCCGCGTGCCGACGGGACCGCCCCCGATCCGGCCGCCGGGATGTCGGACGCACGCCGTAGGCTGGGGGAGTGACCACCGCCCTCTACCGCCGCTACCGGCCCGAGTCGTTCGGCGAGATGATCGGGCAGTCGCAGGTCACCGAACCCCTCATGACCGCCCTGCGCAGCGACAGGGTCGGCCACGCGTACCTGTTCTCGGGCCCGCGCGGCTGCGGCAAGACGACGTCGGCCCGCATCCTCGCCCGCTGCCTCAACTGCGCTCAAGGTCCGACCGACACCCCGTGCGGCACGTGCGACAGCTGCGTCGAGCTGGGGCGCGGCGGCGGCGGATCGCTCGACGTGGTCGAGATCGACGCGGCGAGTCACAACGGCGTGGACGACGCGCGCGATCTGCGCGAGCGTGCCGTGTTCGCGCCCGCCCGCGACCGGTTCAAGATCTTCATCCTCGACGAGGCGCACATGGTGACGCCGCAGGGCTTCAACGCCCTGCTCAAGCTCGTCGAAGAGCCGCCCGATCACGTCAAGTTCATCTTCGCCACGACCGAGCCCGAGAAGGTCATCGGCACGATCCGCTCGCGCACGCACCACTACCCGTTCCGGCTCGTGCCTCCCGCGGCGATGCTCGAGTACGTCGAGCAGCTGTGCGCGCAGGAGGGCGTCGAGGTCGAGCAGGGCGTTCTGCCGCTCGTGGTCCGCGCGGGCGGCGGCTCCCCGCGAGACACGCTGTCGCTCCTGGATCAGCTCATCGCCGGTTCCGACCCCGGCACCGGGTCCGAGGCGATGACCGTGCGGTACGCACGGGCCGTCGCCCTGCTCGGGTACACGCACGCCGAGCTGCTCGACGAGGTCGTCGACGCCTTCGCCGCATCCGACGCCTCGGCGGCGTTCGCCGCCGTCGACCGGGTCGTGCAGACAGGTCAGGACCCCCGCCGCTTCGTCGACGACCTGCTGGAACGCCTGCGCGACCTGATCGTCGTCGCCGCGACCGGCCAGGACGCCGCCGCCGTCCTGCGGGGCGTCTCGGTCGACGACCTCACCCGCATGCGTCGACAGGCCGACGCCTTCGGCTCGTCGCGGCTGTCGCGCATCGCCGACCTCGTCGTGGGCACGCTCGACGACATGACCGGCGCCACCTCGCCGCGCCTGCAGCTCGAGCTCATGGTCGCCCGCGTGCTCGCCAGAGGGGCGGATGCCGCGCCCGCCGAGCTCCCGGCCCGCGCCGCCGCTCCCGTCCCGGCCGTCGCTCCCGCTCCCGCTGCCCCGGCGGCTCCCTCGGCCGCCCCGGCCGAGCAGCACCCGACGGCGCCGGCGGACGCGCCGACGACGCCCGCGGCCGCGCCGACGCCCC